>NZ_CP017260.1:1989272-2735158 GCF_001735745.1 Formosa sp. Hel1_33_131 | reverse complement strand
CTGTGATGTGTATTATAAATTTAATAATTGGGTTACTACAAATATATCTTTTTGATGCTTATTATTAAAAGAAACTTATTAACATAAGGTTGATAGCTTTTTGAAGCATCAAACAGTACTTGTTTCAACTTAATCTTTGAAAAAATTAATCGAAATACTATCCATCATATCCAATCCCAACAGGGTAGAAGCACTGCCCACTGTGGCTAGATTGCTCCGATACACCGCAATTTCGAGATACTCGGAAGAATTAAACACAACCAGTCCTTGCCCTTCATCATTGCGAAATTCTGCCGAAATGTTAAAATCAACTATATCGCTATAATGGTTATAAATCCGTTTGAATTTATGATTCCGTGCCGAAATCTCAAACCGACGTCCTTTTTGTACCGATTCAAAAAAGCGCTTTTTTATGTTCGTAATCACGTTGCCATAATGGTCCACATAAATCACATTTCCGATCAACTGATTCCCATCATCCTTCACAATAGGCGCAATGTTTTTAATGGGTTTGATTTCTGTAATGATTTTCCCAACCACCTCTAAAGTACCACCACGGGCAATGTGGGCAGCAACTTTCACAAACACATCCAACACTGGGAAACTGGTTGAAATTTTATCATGAATATTTACTTCTACAATTTTCTGTGGATTGATTTCAGAACAAATCATACTCATAATCCCATTATTAGCACAAATAAAATAATGGTCGTTAAGCTGTACTACAATATGTTTATTTTCTTCACTTATTTCGGAGTCAACACCAATAATATGAATACTCCCCACAGGAAAACTTTCAAAGGCATTTTGAATCACATAGGCCGCTTCTAAAATACTAAATGGTGCAATATTATGTGAGATGTCCACAACTTTAGCTTCTACAATTTCAGACAGCAAGGCACCTTTTACAGCTCCTGCAAAATGATCTTTTGTTCCGAAATCGGTCGTTAAAGTGATGATGGCCATTGGCGCTTCGTATTGTTAAGATTAAATAAACCCTTAAAAATCTGATCTTTTAAGATATACAAACCTACACAATTTTTGTTTTAAATTTTTATTAACAGTCTTAAAAATTCTACTAAATTGTGACTACATTTATAGTATTGAATAGAATCATAAACCCACTAAACCAAACAGCCCTTTGAATGAACTAATAATTGAGTTAATAGATATTACACCAAAAGAGTTTTTTGGTCCTCAAAACAAAAACATTGAACTTTTAAAAATGTACTTCCCAAAGCTAAAAATTGTAGCTCGGGGTACAAAAATCACCGCCTTTGGCGATGAAGATTTATTAGCAGAATTTGACAAACGCATGAAAATGCTGTTAAGTCACTTTCAGAAATTCAATAAATTAGATGAAAACATGATCGAACGTGTGCTTACAAGTGATTCTAAAGCCGACTATGATACGTCCTCAAAAAGTGGGGAAGTTATTGTACATGGGGTCAATGGACGCTTGATCAAAGCACAAACAGCCAATCAACGGAAATTGGTGGACAGTGTTTATAAAAATGACATGGTATTTGCGATAGGCCCTGCTGGAACCGGTAAAACCTATACAGGGGTCGCACTGGCAGTTAGAGCCCTCAAAAATAAAGAAGTCAAACGGATTATTTTGACGCGTCCTGCGGTGGAAGCAGGGGAGAATTTAGGCTTTTTACCAGGGGATTTAAAAGAAAAATTAGATCCTTATATGCAGCCTTTGTACGATGCGCTAAGAGATATGATCCCCCCTGAAAAATTAGAAACCTATATCGAAAATGGCACCATTCAAATTGCACCTTTAGCATTTATGAGAGGTCGCACATTAGATCATGCCTTTGTGATTTTAGATGAAGGTCAAAACACGACCCACGCTCAAATGAAAATGTTTTTGACGCGAATGGGAAAAGATGCTAAATTTCTTTTAACAGGCGATCCCGGGCAAATAGATTTGCCAAGACGTACCATTTCAGGACTTAAAGAAGCCCTTTTAATATTAAAGGATATTGAAGGCGTGGGCATGATATTTTTAGACGATAAAGATGTCATCCGTCATAAATTGGTCAAAAAAGTAATTGAAGCCTATAAACATATTGAAAACAGAGATTAAAAGAATAGCATGAGTCATACCATTACCGATACAAATTTTGAATTCCCAGGACAATCGAATCTTTACAAAGGAAAAGTAAGAGAAGTCTATAACATAAACGATGATCTTTTAGTGATGGTAGCGACCGATCGCTTGTCAGCTTTTGATGTAGTGATGCCAAAAGGCATTCCTTTTAAAGGTCAAATTCTAAATCAAATTGCTACAAAAATGATGGCAGCCACGGCTGATATTGTTCCAAATTGGTTGATTGCCACTCCAGATCCCAACGTAGCTGTGGGACATCTGTGTGAACCCTTCAAAGTAGAAATGGTCATCAGAGGCTATATGTCTGGCCATGCGGCTCGCGAATATTCCGCAGGAAAACGTTCGCTTTGTGGTGTATCCATGCCAGATGGTCTAAAAGAAAATGACGCCTTTCCAACCCCCATTATTACGCCTGCAACCAAGGCTGAAATGGGCGATCATGATGAAGATATTTCTAGAGAAGACATTCTGAAACGTGGCATTGTTTCTGAAGCCGATTATGTGGTTTTAGAAGATTATACCCGTAAATTATTTAAAAGAGGATCTGAAATTGCGGCCTCAAGAGGGCTAATTTTAGTGGATACAAAATATGAATTTGGTAAAACTAAAGAAGGAGTTATTGTGTTAATCGATGAAATCCATACACCCGATTCCTCGCGTTATTTTTACGCAGAGGGGTATGAAGCACGTCAAGCCAATAATGAGTCTCAAAAACAACTCTCTAAAGAGTTTGTGCGTCAGTGGTTGATTAGCAAAAATTTCCAAGGGCTAGAAGGACAAACCGTTCCTGAAATGAATGACGATTATATAGTAACAGTAAGTGAACGTTACATCGAATTGTATGAAAATATCACAGGAGAAACTTTTGTAAAAGCCGATGTTTCTGATATTCAATCGCGTATAGAAACCAACATTCTTACGTATTTAAAGACTTTATAGTCGGTTTTGGGAGTTGTGCTTTTTTTCTAATATAATCACTTAATTGCTTATTGGCTTTAGATATATATATTGAAAGAAGACTTACGATTACCAAAAAACAAAGGGCACCTGTAATTGCTTGAAATGGGCTTAAGTTTTTCCCAAAGATTTTGTTAAGGCCCAAGCCTGTAAAACTTCCGTAAAGAAGAATAAAGTGTAACACATAAATGGAAAGAGTTTTTTGTCCAATTTTTAAAATTACAGCATGTTTTAAATAGGATTCTAAGGCATAAAACAATCCAAATAGTATTAGAACATTTCCAAGTCGAACAAATAAATAATTATAGTTAGCAACTTCGGAGAAGAGTATAAAATCGGATGTTGTTGCAAGCCAATGTAAGAAGGCGGAAGACCCAAGAATCAAACCAAAACCTACCGTAAAAAATCCAGTTACAATGGCAGTTTTAAACCGTGGATGTAATAAATAACCATAAAATAAGGTCGCAATAAAAGCACCATAGGCCATGTAACCAAACCAAGGGACAATTGTAAATACAGACCCATTTACTTTTGTAAGATAATTGGCAAACAGTAAGGGGATGCCTTCCGCTGTAAAGGTTCTATAAAAGGGTTCGGTTAGAAACACTAAAGTTCCCAAACAAAGCATGGTAATAGAAAATAATAAGGTCTTCTTTTGAGTGAGGATATACACACCCACAATCAAAATTAGTGAGAGTCCAATAATCTGCAATACATCAATCACCATAAAATAAGTTCCAAAAGACCCTGTGAGCCATCTGAAAAGTGGAATTCGAAGTGCATAGCCAATCCCAATCAACATTAGTCCTCGAACGACTCCCTTTCGCATTCGAAAGTTGAGTGTACCTTTTTCTTTAGCTTTTAGAAGTAAATACGTAAAAATTAATCCTGAAATTGTAAAAAACACTGGCGCAGTGATGCCTCTAAAATACTTCCAAGTATTAAAAGCTAAGTTGTTAGCATCTCGATATTCGACCGCTAATAATGTGTCTATAAAATGACCTTGAAGCATCATTAAGATCGCAAAGGCTCTTATAGCGTCAATGAAGTAGAGACGTTTTAATTGCAAAGTTAAATTGGTTTAACCGCAAAGTTAGAGTATTAAAATCGAAAATGAGTTTTAATTAAAAAGGATTAATCAATAAAAGGGTTACTCCATTTGGAATTTGTGTAAAGATCCGCGCCGCTTAATGTTTCCATAAATGCTACCAATGCATTTTTTTCATTAGGAGTCATATTCAATCGTTGTGGATTTCCTGCTGGGCGAAGCCTTGGGTCTAAATTGTTATTCCCTGTCCCATCAATAACATTGTAGTGATTGATAACGTCTATTAGCTCCACAAAAGCACCATTGTGCATAAAGCTTCCATTGGTGTCTCCATTTTGTTTTACAACATCTCTAAGGCTAGGAGCTCTTGTACTGATCAAATCGGTTCCGATTCCACTGATTGTTCCAATAACACCATTGTTAAGCGAATTGGGATCTACATCAAACTCAGGTGCCTGATGGCATCCAGCACAGCCAACTCCTCCATTGATTCGCATTCCGGTATTATTAAAAACAGGAGGTTGGTTAAATAGTTGTTTTCCTGTGTTTTCTAAAGCTGAAAAATTTGGAAAAGGCTGGTTATTGTTTGCAGCGAGGGAACGACCTTGGTCATATTTACTGTCAAAGGATTGAATACTTCTCACAAATTGTGCAAGTACTTGCTGGATTCGGTCTTCTGAAATAGTTTCCGTTCCAAAAGCATTGGAGAATAATACAGGGTAGTAGGGAATACTTTCTAGTTTTGTGAGTAAATCGTCAAAACTTAAATCGCCATTTTCACCACTAAAGCCCATTTCAATATGGTCCTGAATTGGTTGGGTTGTTTGAGCTTCCAAAGTTGCCGCACGTTTGTCCCAGAAAAATTCATTTCCATTCGCAAAACGATTGTTCACCAAACGCATTGAATGTCTTCCTGTAGTGCCATTAATCCCAACACTCGCTATATCGGCATCGCCAAAAGCCTCACTTTGAACATGGCAACTAGCACAAGCCACTGTATTATCGGAAGAAAGGTTGGTGTCATAAAACAAAACACGTCCTAAAATAGCACCCTCATCTGTAATTGGATTTGCTGCAGGTGTATTGTCTTTTGTGATATAATTTGGAATGTCTTGATTGGCATAGTTAGGCAAGGCATCAAATTCCACGGAAAAATAAGAAGATAAATCAACTGGGGTTTCAAGATTATCTGTTGGGTCTGTGGGGGTCGTGGAGGTATCATTCGATGAACAACTTTGTAAAATAAAATATAATAAGGAAACCTGCAGAATATTTTTAAAATTCATTTTAATGTTGCTCTAATTGGTTAATCTTTTCAAATGTATAAAAAGATTGAGCGAATTGTATTACTTTAGGGACTTAATTTTATAAACATGATTAAATTCGAAATTAAAAATTCAGAAGACTACAATAAAAACTATAGTGCTGCTATTCAGAACCCTGAGGAATTTTGGGCGACCATTGCAAAGAAAAACTTCACTTGGAAACGTCCTTGGAGCAAGGTTTTAGATTGGGATTTTTCCATCCCAAAAGTCAGTTGGTTTGAAGGTGCACAACTCAATATTACCGAAAATTGTATCGACCGCCATTTGGAAACTAAGGGGGATAAAACAGCCATTTTATTTGAGCCTAACAATCCAAACGAACCTTCCGAAGCGATTACTTATAACGAATTACACAAACGTGTCAATCAGTTTGCCAATGTATTAAATTCCAAAGGCATCCAAAAAGGGGATCGGGTTTGTATTTACTTGCCCATGATTCCAGAACTCGCAATTTCAGTATTGGCATGTGCCCGAATAGGCGCTATTCACTCGGTGGTTTTTGCAGGGTTCTCAGCAACGGCCTTATCCACCCGCATCAACGATTGCGACTGTAAAATGGTTATTACCAGTGATGGTGGTTACCGTGGTGCCAAAACAATTGATTTAAAATCGATTGTGGATACGGCACTTTTGGACTGTGATGGTATTGAATCGGTACTCGTTGCCAAACGTATTCACAGCGATATTCCGATGGTTTCAGGGAGAGATTTTTGGTTGCAACCACTTTTAGATACTGCTTCTGAAAAATGCGAAGCGACCGTTATGGATGCTGAAGATCCGCTCTTTATATTATATACATCGGGTTCCACAGGGCAACCTAAAGGAATGGTTCACACCACTGCGGGTTATATGGTATATACCGCCTATACCTTTAAAAATATATTTCAATACGAACCTAATGATGTTTATTGGTGTACGGCCGATATTGGTTGGATTACGGGCCACAGTTATATTGTGTATGGACCACTGTTAAACGGCGCTACGACCTTGATGTTTGAAGGTGTGCCGAGTTACCCTGATTACGGTCGTTTTTGGTCCATTGTCGAAAAACATAAGGTGACCCAATTTTATACCGCACCCACTGCCATAAGAGCGTTGGCTAAAGAAGGTTTAGAGGTGGTGACTCCTTATGATTTATCGTCTTTAAAAATTCTAGGAACGGTCGGAGAACCCATTAATGAAGAAGCTTGGCATTGGTACAATGACCATATCGGAAAAAATAAATGTCCTATTGTGGATACTTGGTGGCAAACCGAAACGGGAGGGATTATGATTTCCCCCATCCCCAACAGTTTCGAAGGAAAACCAGCGTTTGCAACCCTGCCATTTATGGGAATTCAACCCGCATTGATGGATGAAAATGGGGTAGAGTTAGAGGGCAATTCTGTCGAAGGACGTTTGTGTATTAAATTCCCCTGGCCATCTATGGCACGTACTATTTGGGGAAATCATCAACGCTATAAAGAGACGTATTTCTCTGCTTACGATCAAAAGTATTTTACAGGCGATGGCGCACTAAGAGATGAAAATGGGCATTATCGGATTACAGGTCGGGTGGATGATGTCATTATTGTATCGGGACACAACCTTGGAACGGCTCCTATCGAAGATGCGATTAATGAGCATCCAAACGTAGCGGAATCGGCGATTGTGGGGTATCCTCACGATATAAAAGGCAGTGCTTTGTACGGATTTGTAACCTTAAAAAATTCGGATATCTCTAATGATAGTTTAAAAGCCGAAATCAATCAATTGATTAGTAAACAAATTGGGCCTATCGCAAAACTTGATAAAATTCAGTTTACTTCAGGACTTCCAAAAACACGTTCTGGTAAAATTATGCGTCGGATTCTTCGTAAAATTGCCAGTAAGGATACTTCTAATTTAGGAGACATCAGCACCTTGCTAAACCCGGAAGTGGTGGAAACAATCATGAAAAATTCACTTTAAACACTTATATTTACTTAAAATCTAATCACAATGCAAACCAATTTAGTGTACATTCTTCTTTTTTCTTTTCTGTTAACAGCTTGTAAAACAGAAATTAAAACATCTATTAATACTTCAGACTCCGACTATTTAGACAGTTCTCAAAAAGAGGATCAATATTTAGGGGGTATTAAAATGATTCCCATTTCAACCCCAAAAGGGGAGTTCAATGTGTGGACCAAGCGTGTTGGAAACAATCCAACCATGAAAGTACTTTTATTACATGGAGGGCCTGGAATGACGCATGAAATTTATGAATCTTTTGATGGCTACATTCCAAACGAAGGCATCGAATATTATTATTACGATCAATTGGGGTCTTATTACAGCGATCAACCAAAAGACTTATCTCTTTGGGATTTAGATCGTTTTGTGGAAGAAGTAGAACAAGTACGCATTGCTTTGGGCTTGACTAACGATAATTTTTATTTGTATGGACAATCGTGGGGCGGTATTTTAGGCATGCAATATGCATTGAAATATCAGCAGCACTTAAAAGGATTGATCATTTCTAATATGGTACCTTCCATCCCTGATTATCAAAAGTATTCAGATGAAGTGTTAGCACCTAAACTAGATCCTGAAGTATTGAAGGAAATCATGGTGTACGAGGCTAAGGAAGATTATACCAACGCACGTTATATGGAATTGGTGGTCAATAACTACTATACCGAACACATCATTCGATTGCCAGTAGCCGAATGGCCTGAACCCTTAAATAGAAGCTTTAAACATATCAACCACGATGTATATGTAACCATGCAAGGTCCAAGTGAATTTGGAATCAAAGGCGATGCCAACTTAAAGTATTGGGATGTGAAGGCAGACTTGCATAAAATTACAGTCCCGACTTTGAGTATTGGTGCCACATATGATACGATGGATCCCGAACAAATGAAGTTTATCTCTGAAGAAGTTCAAAACGGTCGTTTTTTATTATGTCCTAACGGGAGTCACCTTTCGCAATTTGACGATCAAAAAATCTATTTTGAAGGCTTGATCAAATTTATCAAAGATGTGGATACTGGAGCGTTTTAAATCGTACGTTCCAAGGGTTTGTTAAGAAGAAAAATCACCATAGAAGCAAAACCACATCCCGTAAATCCTAAAAACAACGGCCAGACGGTGGCGCTAACATAAGCACCTATAATACTGGCAATTAATACGCCCATCACGGTTGAAATAAACCCATTGACAGCAGCCCCAACTCCAGCAATATGCCCAATCGGTTGCATGGCCAAAGCTCTAAGGTTTCCAAACAAAAATCCAACAGCAGTAAACTGTAAAGCAAAAAAGATGAGTAACACCCAAAGCGTAGGATTTATTTGATTGAAGAACATTAACACATAGATTAAAGAACTCAAGGTATAGCCCGCTAAAGAAATTAATGCAATGCGTTTCATGCCAATTCTGACCACAAAGACTCCGTTCATATAGGTTGCAAAACCCACACCTACTGCCAAACTCGCAAAGATCAAAGGGAAATCTTCTCCTAAGTCATACTGAACTTCAAAGATGTATTGACTGGTACTCAAATACACCATAAACGAACCTGTGATAAATCCAGATATTAAGGTAAAAGCAACGGCTTGTTTGTGTTTAAAAAATTCTTTGAATCCAGAAACTAAGGTTGAAGTTCTAAAAGGAATCCGATTTGAAAGTGCCAACGTTTCAGGCTGCCGTTTCCAAAACCAAAAAATAACCAACATTCCGAGTCCTAATTGTACATTAAAAATGGCTTGCCAATTGTAGGTGAGCATTAAAAACTGTCCAAGCGTGGGGGCTACGATCGGAATGAGAATAAATATCATGACAATAAACGACATGACTTTGGCCATATAATCGCCTTCATACGAATCGCGAATCATAGCAATACTTAAAGTACGTGGCGATGCCAATCCAATCCCTTGCAAAATGCGACCTGCAATTAACACTTCATAAGAGTTTGTATTCACACAAATAATACTTGCCACTGCAAACACTAAAAATCCCACATAGATAATTGGTTTTCGACCGTAACTATCTGATAAAGGGCCAAAAATTAATTGTCCAAACCCCAATCCAAGAAAAATCATGGTAATCAGTAATTGGTGATCTTTCGTATCAGTCACCCCCAGGTCGTTTCCAATCACGGCGAGGGCAGGGAGGATGCCATCAATAGACAGTGCCACTAAAGACATTAACAGTGCCATGATGGCTACAAACTCTATTTTGAGGGCAGGTTGATTTTGCATTCGGCAAAATTAGTGTTAATTAGAAGATTTTCAACACCGCATCCATCACAAATTGGTAATAGCTCATATCGGCAGGGACAATCTTATAATTGGGATGCTTTTGAAGCATGCAGTTTTGGAGTTCTTCAAAAGAAAACAGCCGTACGGCATCCACCTCCGTTTTTTGAATGTGCAGTTGAGAAATGGGAGTTTCCAATTTCACTAAAAACACATGTTGAAATTCACAGTCTATAACACCATTGTCAAAACGATTGGTGTTTTTCCGAATGTCTAGGGGTACTAAATCAGAGGCTTGAATGTCCAAGCCGATCTCTTCATTGACTTCGCGAAGTGCGCCTTCTAAGATGGATTCTCCAGCACTGACATGCCCCGCAACAGAAACGTCCCAAAACCCTGGGAACGTTTGTTTTGATAGACCTCGTTTTTGGAGTAAAAGGGCAGGAGCAGGGGTGTAAAACCAAACATGCACAGTAGGATGGAACCAACCCTTTTGATGGGCTTCATCTTTTGTGCCTATTTTGCCTGTTGGTTGCCCTTCAGAATTCCAAATATCTAAATATTCTTCCACTACAAATTAGTCAAAGTAAGAGAATGTTTCACCGTCTTTAATTTTTAATAGAGTTTCATAAATCATTTTAATCACATTTTCAACATCGTCACGGTGCACCATTTCAACCGTGGTATGCATGTATCGTAAGGGCAGTGAAATCAATGCTGAAGCCACGCCGCCATTGCTGTAAGCAAAAGCATCGGTATCTGTGCCAGTTGCTCTAGAAAGTGCTGCACGTTGGAATGGAATTTTATTTGCTTCGGCAGTCTCTGTAATCAAATCACGTAATTTTTGTTGAACCGCAGGGGCATACGCTATCACGGGGCCTTTGCCCATTTCGCAGTGTCCTTGCGTTTTTTTGTCAATCATTGGCGTGGTGGTATCGTGCGTCACATCGGTTACAATAGCAACATTGGGTTGTATGGTATGCGTAATCATTTCAGCACCTCGAAGTCCAATTTCTTCCTGAACGGAGTTAGTGATGTACAATCCAAATGGAAGGGTCTTTTTGTTTTCGTGTAATAAGCGGGCTACTTGTGCAATCATAAAACCACCCATTCGGTTGTCTAAAGCACGACATACAAAATGATCTTTATTTAGTATGTGGAAGGTGTCAGGATAGGTAATCACACAACCGACATGTACGCCTAGTTTATCAACGGCTTCTTTGGTTTTACATCCAATATCGATAAAAATATTATCCGGCTTAGGCGCTTGTTCTTTTGCTGCGCTACGTGTATGGATTGCAGGCCATCCAAAAACGCCTTTTACAATCCCGTTTTTTGTGTGAATATTAACGATCTTACTGGGTGCAATTTGGTGGTCGCTTCCTCCATTACGAATGACATAAATAAGTCCATCATCTGAAATATAGTTGACATACCACGAAATTTCATCGGCATGGCCTTCAATCACGACCTTAAAAGGCGCCTCTGGATTGATGACACCCACAGCGGTCCCGTAGGTATCTGTAATAAAGGTATCCACATAGGGTTTTAAATAATCCATCCATAGTTTTTGACCGTCCCATTCGTAGCCTGTTGGGGCTGCATTGTTGAGATAATCTTCTAAAAATGTAAGTGCGTTTTTATCTAGGATTGTTTTCTTTGCCATTTTGAATTTAATTTTGGTTAAAAATAACAATTATGAATGATATTCACATAAAGATTAAGGCATATTTTGTAAGTTTGAAAACCCACAAGTAAACTTAGTTATGAAGTTGATTCGTTGTATTCTTTTTTGGTTCCCTGTTCTCCTTTTGGGGCAGACATTTCCTGTACAAAAAGATTTGCTTCCAGAGAATTATTTAATCATTGTTGGAGATACCATTACCAATAACTCAATTAATTTAAATGAGGTTTATATACTTCCAAAACTTAAATTCACTTCAAATGAATCCAGACGACGGTATTTAATTTTACAGCGTAAAACCATTAAAGTATATCCGTATGCAAAATTAGCTGCGGAACGATTGGAAAGCTTGAATGAGCGGATCTTGAACCTAAAAAGTAAGCGGAAACGAAAGAAGTACACCCGCATGGTTCAAAAGTATATTGAAGGGGAGTTTGCTGAAAAGCTCAAAAAGTTCACGATTACGGAAGGTCAAATTTTAATTAAATTAATTCACCGTCAAACAGGGGAGACCGCTTTTGAACTCATTAAATATTTAAGAAGTGGTTGGCGTGCCTTTTGGTATAATAATACCGCTAGCTTGTTTAATATGTCTTTAAAATTGCCTTTTGATCCCAAAACTTCAGAAGAAGATTATTTGATAGAGGACATCTTACAGCGTCAATTCCAAAGTGGACGGCTAGAATATCAAAAATCCTTTCATGAATTTGATATTTATGAGCTTTTGGAACATTGGAAACACTGATATTGTTTAAATAGGTTCATTTTCACAAGTTGTTCAAAACCGCTTATTACAGAATATCTACCGTTTGTTACGTAGAATGACCGCTTGTTACTTGACGCTTTGTGATTTGAATAAAATGCAGTTATTTTGAACCAGAAATAAATTTCAAGATTTTATTATATGAGATTTAATTAATCTTTTTTGCCCTTTATTTTTAAAACCTACTTAAATACGGTTAAGACTCAAATCTTAATCGTATTTTCATATACGGCATAAAACGCTTCAAACTTCAGCATCGTTTCATTCAGGAATTCCATTGCAGATCTCCAAGTTGATTTATTGTAAATTGAAACCTTAGATTCTATAGAAACAAAGACTGCTGAAAGAATTTTTTCATCAGATACTTCAAAATACTCTTCAAATTTAACTTGTGGTAAAAAATCGGTTTCTAGGATTGATTTATGAGAAAGCATTTGGTTCCAATAAGCTTGTTGTTTACTAGGTTCCATATCGATACAAAATGCGACAAAGGCAGTTTTGGTATCAAAATGAAATTTAAAACTAAGACCTTTAACATTGGTATTATACAGAATCCACTCTGTAGGAAAGGACTTTCCAAAACTGGTCCAGAATTCTTGTCTTAGAAGTTTGGCTTCATTTTTACTAAACATGATTTTTATATAAAATAAGCTAAAACAACGGCACTAATAATCATTAAAATTTTATTCAAATTAAAATGATGTCCTTCGCTACTTTCAAACAAAATGATGGTAGAGATATGAAGAAACATCCCAATGACGATGGCATTTATACTGTAAATCAGGGTTGGTGAAATGCTAAATAATTCGGCTGCAATAGAGCCTAAAGGCGTCATGAGGGTAAATATAATTAAGAAGAGTACCACTTGCGACTTGGGAAGTTTTGATTTTAGCAGATAGGTGGTTATTAAAATCGCAATGGGGATTTTATGAATAACAACGCCAATGATAATGTTATGGTGGTCTTTTAAAGGAAACCCCTCAAAAAAGGCATGAATTCCTAGACTTATAAATAAAAACCATGGAAACCTCTTATTGGAATCGTGGTGATGTAAGTGCCCATGTTCAGCGCCTTTAGAATAAAATTCTAAAAGAATCTGTAACAGAATACCTCCCATAATAAATACGCCTATTTGTTTGGTGTCTACATTTTGGTACACCTCTGGAAGGAGTTCAAAAATTGTGGTTGACAATAAAAAAGCACCACTAAATGCTAAAAATAGTTTTAGATTTAAGGGTTTTGATTTGCTATATAAGAGTACAATGGCTACCCCAAATACAACTGATAATATGGGTGCTAAAAAACTAATCATTCGCCATGAAAATTAAGATTAAACGTTCGGATGTTTTACTGTTAAAGGGGGCTAATTTATAACTTCCAAAACAGTCTAACAAATGCAGTCCCGCATTTGAGAGCATTGTTTCAAAATCTTGAAAGGCAAACGCACGTACTTTCTCTTCAAAATGATGTGTTTTATCAGCATCTTTCACTTCGATGTCTTTTGTGATAAATCCATCTGTATAACTACGTTTGAGTTTGAATTTCACTCCTTCAGCTTCGTAAGTGTTTTGAGCAATCAAATTTTCAATGACAACAGGGCTGTTCATAAAGTCGATAACGCCAATTCCGTTTTGTTTTAGACTCGATTTGATGGTTTGAATCACTTTAAAATTATCCGCTTCCTCCTCAAAATACCCGAAACTTGTGAATAGATTTAAAACCACTTCAAATTGGTTCGGATATGAATTTCTCATATCATGGACGTCAAAATGCAAAGAACTTGATTCATGTGTTTTTGCATGTTCGATACTATTTTTAGATAAATCCAACCCCGTAACCTTATAACCTAAGGCATTTAGGAAAATGGAATGCCTGCCTTTACCGCATGCCAAGTCCAGTATAGAATCGTCCTTATCGAGATTCAAATACGTTGCTATATTTTTAATAAAAACTTCAGCCTCTTTATAATCTCTGTGTTTATAAAGGATATGATAATAGGTGGTATCAAACCAAGACTGAAACCACTTTGAATGTTCTTTTGTCATTTATTTACTTCTAACTCGAACAAAAATACTGTATTTTTGCGCGTACTAAATAATTTTGATGGAGAATAATTTTAAGATGGTTGCTAAAACCTTGTTTGGTTTTGAGGAACTTTTAGCTAAGGAATTGAAACAACTGGGTGCGCAAGCGGTCACTATAGGCGTCCGACACGTGAGTTTTGTTGGAGATAAGGGCTTTATGTATAAAGCAAACCTTGGTTTACGTACGGCCATTAAAATCCTAAAACCTATTGCAAAATTTAAAGTTATAAATGAAAATGACCTATATAATAAAGTTAATGCCATTCCTTGGGAGAATTATTTAAAGTCGGATGGAAGTTTGGCGGTAGGCGCTACCCTTAATGGCGATACGTTTACGCATTCACAATATGTGTCACTTAAAACAAAAGATGCGATTGTGGATCGTTTTAGAGATCAAACTGGAGAGCGTCCAAACGTAGATTTAAGATTTCCAGATTTAAAAATTGACATTCATATCGACCGTCATTTTTGTACTGTTTCTTTGGATAGTTCGGGAGAATCTTTACACAAACGCGGATATAAAATTGCAACGAACATAGCACCTATCAACGAAGTGTTGGCTGCTGGTTTAATAATGTTATCTGGATGGGATGGTCAAAGTGATTTTATGGATCCAATGTGTGGTTCTGGGACTGTTTTGATAGAGGCTGCTATGATTGCTTGTAACATTCCTCCAAATTTAATGCGTAACGAATTTGGTTTTGAACGTTGGGGAGATTGGGACGTCGATTTATTTGAAAAGATTGAAGAATCCTTACTTTCTAAAACACGTGATTTTCATCATAAGATTATGGGCTTTGATAAATCGCCTAGTGCGGTAGAAAAAGCCACACAGAATGTTGAGAATGCAAAGTTGGAAGACTTTATCTACATAAAACACGAAGATTTTTTCAAAACTCAAAAAGGAGGCGAGGAGCATTTACACATGGTGTTTAACCCACCCTACGGAGAACGATTGGATATTGAAATGGAAACCTTTTACAGTTCCATTGGTTCTACCCTTAAACATAAATACCCAGGCACCAATGCATGGATGATTTCGTCAAACTTAGAAGCTCTTAAACACGTAGGATTGAGACCTTCTAGAAAAATCAAGTTATTTAATGCGAAGTTAGAAGCTAGATTTTCGAAATATGAAATGTATGCGGGCACCAAGAAAACACACAAACTCGAGGCGAAAAACGACTAATTTAACACACCCTGTTTACTCATTTTAGAGGAGTACCAAAGCAAGAAAAACCCAATAACAGTGGTGGATATTGGCAGTATTAATTCCATACCACTAATAGCCATATAGTTTTGAATAAAGAAATTGTAGAACTGATGTATAAGCAGCGAAATCATTGAAATTGAGAACAAAAGATTTGCGATTCTTTTTTTAAATAGCAAAGCAATGGATCCAAATACACCTGCAAAAACAGCGGTAGCAAATGTTGCTGTTGCCCATGCTGGCATGTTAATGAAGTAATGCTGTTCAGCTTTAGATAAGGTTAAAAGAACTTTTTGGCTCATAAAAGTTTGGCTTATGTAGGCCAAAACTCCCATGGAGTTCCAAACAAGGGCTAGACTACTGAAAATCCAAAAATTAATTGAAGGCCGATTTGATGTTTCGTTCATAATATTTGAGGTTAAAATTTTTTAAAAGTAATAATTTTTAAATCAATTAAAAAATAATCATATAGATTTAATTTTCAGAAATAAAAAATAAGACTAATATTTATTTTAATCAATTACAAAAAAATATGTTAGAATAATTCTTTATATACTCAATAAAGAATGTACTTTTGCAAAAATCAACCAAAACGAACTATGCTTTCCATTTCAGAACAAGAAGAACGTAAAACGGGCAAAGAACTCTATAGCTACCAGAAGGGAGCCATACAAAAAATCTTTCAATGTTTTGAAACAGCAGCAGATGATTATCACCTTTTGTACCAGTTGCCAACAGGTGGTGGTAAAACCGTTATCTTTTCTGAAATTGTAAGTCAATACCTAAAAACACACAAGAAAAAAGTGTTGGTAATGACCCACAGAATTGAGCTCTGCAAACAAACATCTTCTGTATTGACAGAATTTGGAGTTCAAAATAAAGTGATTGATAGCAAAGCTAATTTAGAAGACCAATCTAAATTTGATTGTTTTGTTGCGATGGTTGAAACCCTCAACAATCGATTAAAAGACGATAAATTAGACATTTCAGATATCGGGCTGATTATTATTGATGAAGCTCATTACAATTCATTCACGAAACTTTTCAAATTCTTTGAAAAATCATTCGTTTTAGGAGTGACTGCGACGCCCTTAAGTTCAAATATTGAACTTCCAATGGCCGATAATTATAATGAATTAATTGTTGGGGAGAGTATTGAATCCCTGATTGAAAATGAATTTTTAGCTCAGGCTAAAATGTATTCCTATAATGTTGGATTGACCTCTTTAGTGGTTGGTGCCAACGGAGATTATACAGTGAAATCTTCGGAAGATTTATATACCAATAATGAGATGCTTTCCAAGTTAATGGAAGCCTATAACGAACGTTGCGAAGGAAAGAAAACATTGATATTTAATAACGGTATCAATACCTCCTTATTTGTTTATGACTTGTTTAGAAACGCCGGTTATCCTGTAGCACATTTAGATAATACGGCCTCTAAAAAAGAACGTACTCAAATCCTTAAATGGTTTAAGGAGACGCCCAATGCCATTCTAACCTCAGTGAGTATATTGACCACTGGTTTTGATGAGCCAACTGTAGAGTCTATTATCTTAAATCGTGCGACTAAATCGTTGACACTATACTACCAAATGATTGGTAGAGGGTCTCGTATTTTAAAGAATAAAAACTCTTTTGACGTGATTGATTTAGGGAATAACTTTCACCGTTTTGGCCCTTGGGGAAGTACAAACCTAGATTGGCAACGCATTTTTAAGTATCCAAATTATTATTTAGATGGTGTCTTAAGTGATGAAGAGCTCGAAAGTAATTTTATTTATGAAATGCCTGAAGACATTAGAGCCTCATTCTCTAATTCTGAAGATGTGTATTTCGACGTCAATAAAACCTATATTCAATCCATTAGAAGTGGCGAGTCCTCAAAGGTAGTTTTGAAACGTTCTATTGAGCAACATGCGCTTATATGTATAGAAAACAGTGAAGATGTTTACGATGCATTGGCCCTTGTTAAACTTCTCACAGATGATATTGATTTCAGAATCCATCGCTATTCAAAATGTATAAGTAAGAGTACACATAACTTTTTGACGTGGCTTAAAGAAGATTACAAAAAGAAATTAAGAGCCTATTTAAGAGAGAATTTTGATGAAATTCTAGAAGCACTTCCAAAAGTTTAGATTTTAAAACTATGTTTTATACATTGATTATATTTACCGTTATGAATATGTTCCAATCACCAAATGTTATTTTTGAATTTGAATCGGGTAGTTCTACCAAAGGATGGCAAATTGTAGATGACCGTGTGATGGGAGGGAGGTCTCAAGGAGATTTCACGATCAATTCAGAGGGTTTCGGAGTGTTTGAAGGTTATGTATCGACTGAAAACAACGGGGGATTCTCTTCACTTCGCTATGATTTTGATGGAATTAAAACGAGTGGTTTTGAAACGGTTGTTTTAAAATTAAAAGGCGATGGTAAATCCTACCAATTCAGATTAAAAGATTCAGATAACCAACGCCATTCGTATATATATACGTTTACAACCACAGGATTAGAACAAGAAATCTGCATTCCACTCAAAGATTTTTCTCCAAGATTTAGAGGTAGGCAATTGGATCTTCCCAATTTTGATGCGGACAAAATTGAACAAATTGCGTTTTTAATAGGGAACAAAACCAATGAACACTTTTATTTAGCAATTGAAAGCATTACATTAAAATAATCATATTTTTAATAAACTGAAAATAAGTAATTTAAATAGTGGTATTTTAATTAAAAGGTTGTACGTTTGCAAAAATATTATAAATTTTAATTACACTATTATGAGTAAAGGAACAGTAAAGTTTTTCAATGAATCTAAAGGATTTGGATTTATCACTGAAGAAGGAGTTGAAAAAGATCATTTTGTACACATTTCAGGATTAGTTGACGAGATTCGCGAAGGCGATTCAGTTGAATTTGATCTTCAAGAAGGAAACAAAGGATTAAATGCAGTAAACGTAAAAGTTATCTAATAAATATACTTCAAGTTTAATAAAAAGCTCAACATTAAATGTTGGGCTTTTTTTGTGCCCAATCGTAATAAGATAGGATTGAAATTTTTGTTTAACTTATTTAGAAATAAAAACAGCCTAATTACAGTCCCTTGTTCATAATAAAGATGTAGTTTCGCAGCTGCTAAAAAATGAGTTTATGAAGCGTATCAGTCAATATAAGAAACTATTTAGTGTTGAAAAGGAAATTGACCTTAAGACACTCAAAAAGAGTTACCGTAATCTAGTAAAAGAATGGCATCCAGATAAGTTTCAAGAAAACGATTCTAAAGCGGAAGAGGCTGAATTAAAAAGTCGTGAAATCATTGATGGCTATCATTTTTTAGTGAGCATCGCTCCCGAAACAATCGCAGCGAATTTAGATGTTTATACGGAGACGATTAACAACTCTGGAATTGCAGATTATATTCACAAAGGAATGCTCTTAGAAATCACCTTTTTAGATGGGACTACTTACGAATACTTTGGGGTAACAAAACCAATCTACATAAAGATGATTAATTCTAACAAATTGAATCGTTTTGCAAAACGAAGCATTTACCCGAATTACATCTACAGAAAATCTAAGCGCACCGTTCAAGAAGCTTAAGCGTCTATTTTGGTGGGGCTTTCTTAATCTATTCTTTTTATCTTTTTTAAATTGAATTCGCAATCCATTTTACACGATTCTCGGATTTTGTATAGTTATCTTTGCATAAAACTATGTTATGTCAAAACCGTTTTCTGATTTAGGAATTAATATACTCTTGCAACAAGGCTTAGCCGATTTACAAATTTCTGTTCCTACAGACATTCAAGTAAAAACCATTCCGGTGGTTCTAAATCAAACGGAAGACATCGTCGCTGTTGCCAAAACGGGTACAGGAAAAACTGCGGCCTTTGGAATTCCTTTGTTGCAGTTAATCAACCTAGAAAACGCTCATGTACAAGTGGTCATATTAGCACCCACCCGTGAGTTAGGACAACAAATTCATACGAACTTAACTGCGTATGCGGTGCATAGTCCAGAAATATCTGTGGCAGCTGTCTGTGGTGGAATTCCTATAAGACCTCAAATAGAACGTTTAAAATCGCCAACCCATATTGTGGTGGCAACCCCAGGACGTTTGGTGGATTTAGTGAAGCGTGGCGCGATTAATCTTAAACAGTTATCGTATTTAGTATTGGACGAAGCCGATGAAATGGTGAGTGCTTTAAAACAAGATTTGGATCTTATTATTAAAGAAATTCCAAAAACACGCAGAACGCTGTTGTTTACCGCTACACTTTCAGGTGCGATTAAACAATTGGTTCAAAATTACATGTCGAAACATGTGATGCAAATAGAAGCCGACATGAAAACGGTTGGTCATCAAGGCATCGATCATCAATATGTGGTGGTGGAACCTATTGAAAAACTGAATGTTTTGATGCATTTTTTAAGTAGCAAAGAAGGACAACGTAGCATTATATTTTGTAAAACAAAAGCAGCGGTTAATAAATTAGCTAAAAATTTAGCCATTAATAAATTCTCATCTGGTGCGCTTCATGGGAGTTTGTCTCAAGGCATTCGCGATCGGATCATGGGACAATTTAGAGAAGGCTTTATTGATATTTTGGTGGCAACGGATTTAGCTGCTCGTGGTATTGATGTGAAAGAAATCGCCTATGTTGTCAATTATCATTTGCCAGACACCTTTGAAGCCTATGTACACAGAAGTGGACGTACAGCGAGAGCAGGCGCAAAGGGATTGTCCTTAACCATATTACAAGCAGAAGAAGTTCAAGACCTTCCTGAATTTGAAAAAGAATTGGGAATTAAATTTAATGAATTCAAAAAAGCAGACGCCCAAAGTATCGAAGAAAACAACGGATTGTTGTGGGCTAAAAAAATATTTAAGACCAAACCCAATCGTACGATTTCAGATACATTCAGAGCAGATATAAGTACCATTTTTCACCATTTGACCAAAGAGGAATTGATCGAAAAAGTATTGGCAAATTATCTGGCGCAAACAAGTACAGCGCAATCAAAAATTGAGGTTTCAAAAAAGAAGTAATTATTATGGCAAATACAATTAAAGAACAACAAGATATTTTAACGAAATTAAATATTCATGTATTGAATCCAATGCAAGAGGAAGCGATTTCGGTGATTGATAGAACAACCAATACCATCTTATTATCACCTACAGGAACAGGTAAAACATTGGCTTTTTTATTGCCACTTATCAAATTACTTGATCCCGAAAGTAAAGAGGTGCAAGCCTTGATTATTGTGCCTTCAAGAGAACTGGCCATACAGATTGAACAAGTAGTCCGCAGTATGGGTTCTGGATTTAAAGTGAATGCTGTGTATGGCGGACGTCCAATGTCTAAAGATAAAATTGAAATCAAACACGTACCCGCTATTTTAATAGGTACGCCCGGTAGAATTGCAGATCATTTTAGCAACGACCGTTTTTCTAAAACGAGCATAAAAACGCTCATATTAGATGAGTTTGACAAGTCGCTTGAAGATGGGTTTGAAGCTGAAATGAAAGAAATTATCCATCAGTTGCCACATATCAACAAACGGATTTTAACCTCTGCCACTCAAAGTATCAACATCCCTGGGTTTGTACGTTTGGATCAACCCACCACTGTCAATTATTTGAAAGAAAAAGTAGTTTCTAAACTGGAGATTAAAACCGTAGTCTATCCGTCTAAAAATAAACCTCAAACGCTTTTGGATTTAGTAGGACACCTTGGCAACCAAACAGGGATTGTATTCTGTAATTTAAGAGACAGTGTTGATTCCGTGAGTCGTTTTTTAGATAAAAATAAGATCAACCACAGTTGTTTTGTAGGAGGTATGGAACAAAAAGAAAGAGAACGTTCTTTGATAAAGTTTAGAAATGGCACCAATCAGATTCTCATTGCGACAGATCTAGCCTCTCGAGGTATTGATATTCCTGAGTTGAAATTTATTATCCATTACGAAGTACCTCGCGCCAAAGAAGAATTTATTCACAGAAATGGGCGTGCTGCTAGAGTCGATTCTAAAGGAACGGCTTATATAATGAAAGGAGACTCTGAAGATTTACCAGCGTACATTCATAATTCTAAAGTCGTTAACATCTCTAAACAGTCGGTTCGTAAACCACAGTTTTGGGAAACTTTGTTTATTTCTGGAGGTCGAAAAGACAAAATTTCAAAAGGGGATATTGCAGGACTCTTTTTTAAACAAGGGAATATTACAAAGGATCAACTCGGAAATATTGAGTTAAAACAAGATTGTGCGTTTGTGGCAGTGCCTAAGTCGATCGCAGAGGACTTGGTAGAGAAATTAAATAATACACGCCTCAAAAAGAAAAAAGTACGGGTAACGGTCTTAGAAACCTAATCAAACCACCAGAGAACAATACGACTTTTCTTATTGCCCAAATCCATTGGCAACACATAAGAATTCGCTTTAGCTTTTTTAAGCTGTTTATCAATACTAGAGAGGCTATCTGTTTTTGAAACCAGTGTAGAAAAGACTTTCACTTGATTTTTAAACGCGGTACTTTCTTTTATCAATCGTTTGATAAAAAGGGCTTCGCCACCATTGCACCAAAGTTCGTTGGCTTGACCTTCAAAATTAAGAGCGACTTCTTTTTTATCAAATTCACGACCTAAATTGTTAATTTTTCTCTGAGACCCTCTAAACGCCTCTTCTTTAGAGGTGTGAAATGGGGGATTGCAAACGGTGAAATCAAATTGCTCATCCGTTTTAATTATATTCTTAAAAAGGAAACTTTTATTTTCTTGATGTCGAATTTCAATCTTATTTTTTAATGACTTTGTATGTTGCATGTTAGCCTTTGCAATTTCTACAGAATTGGCATCACATTCAGCACCTACCATGGTCCAATTAAAATGTTGTAATCCCAAAATACAATAGATGCCATTCGCACCAGATCCGATGTCTAACCCTCGTAGTTTGGTGTTTTTATCGATATTAAATTGTTCTGAAAGAAACTCACGTATATGTAATAAATATTCTAAACGTCCTGGGACAGGAGGAATGAGATAGCCCATTGGCAATTCATATTTCTCAACTTTAAAGTCGGCCAAAAGCATGGCTTTATTCAATTCATAGACCGCGGCTGAATTACTAAAGTCAATCGTTTCTTCGCCTGAGGGGTTTAAAACAATGTGTTCTTGTAACTGTGGATGGTGAATTGCCAATCGTTTCAGATCATAACGATCGCTGTAAGGGTTTTCTAAATGCATCGGGCGAAGGTATGCGATTTCCTGTAAAAACGATCGATATATGTCTCAAATATTATAGAAGAAGATTTCGAATAAGCAGGCGCATCGAAATCTATTATTTCTTCAAAATTTTCAAGTAGTGTACTTGAAGGTCATTAATTTTTAACACACAAAAATAAAGTCCAGAAGCCATAAACGGTTCTGGTCTCCAAACGGCTGAATATTTATTTGCATTCAGTTGTTTATTTTCTACATTGGCGACGAGTTGCCCTTGCAAATTATAAATTTCTATACGTGCTTTTGAGGACTTGAAAACACCATAATTAATAGTCACTTGATCTGTAAATGGATTGGGGCTCACGTTGTAAATCATCCCATTTGTGAGGTGTAAATCATCTGCAGAAAGAATGCCATCTCCATCGACAATAACATCCCATGTGCCTTCTAAAACACCCGCATTATCCACAAGAGGAATAATACGATCTGTGGCATCAAAAGTACCAGAAGTAATGGACGCAGCGGCGTCTCCAGCAATACTCGTATCGCCTTCAAAATACAGTTGAGTTGTAAAAGTTGAAAACCCAGGAGTGGTCACCTTCACATGAATATGACTGGGTCTGTAGCTACTGCCGTTCAAGTATTTTCCAGGTAAAATAGTTTCTAAATTATAAAAACCCGCACTGTTAGATATGATTTTTCGTCTCAAGCTGAAACCTGTATTGTCATAAGCACCGGCGTCGTTGGCATGCCATAAGTCCAATACGGTATCAGGAATGACTTCTGTGCAGTCTAAATTTTTAATAATTCCCGATAATTTTAAACGGACTCCCACTTCATCACTTGGCATCATCACACCATCAGAGCTAATCGGCGCATTGGGTGTATAAAATGGCCCCGTACCATAGTAATCTTGTGTTAACGGGTTGCAGGCTTCTTGTGGTTTTACATTTGATAGATCCCTAGATTTACCAGTATCAGCCTTTGTTAGTAAGGGAGATGCACCCATCGCGATAACCGCAAGTGTGGTGTTTTTTAAAAATTGTCTTCTGTCCTTCTTCATAGTTCCTCGTTTTTAATTTTATAATTGTCCAAAAGCATAGCTTAATTCGTAAATCACAGAGGAATTACTAAATTAATGATCTTTTTTCCAGAAAGTTTTTTTGCAGGTATCCTCACAAAGATAAACGATTTCTGTTCTAACTTGGAGTTTTTTGAATTTTTATTATGGATGTTGAGCAAAAGTGATGATGTGAATTGAACAGGGTAAATGGAAATATTATAAATTTTAGTAGGTTATATTACTTGCTGTCCGTAAATTTGTCCGTGTCCGTAAAAACGTCCGCAATATAAAGTATGGCTACAATAAACTTCTATCTCGATAAATCAAATAAAAAAGGATTCTCTCCAATTCACTTAAGGATTAATTGTAATTCTGAACAAATTAAATTATCAACTGGAGAAAAAATAAAACGGCAAGATTTTGATAAGGAAACTCAAACTGTAAAACAAAACTCAGAAAGATCTACTGAAATTAACCATTATTTGAATTATTTAAAGGAGAGGGCAGATGAACTACTAAACAATTCCTATAAAAAAAGTTATACTAATAATGAAATCAAAACAAAGTTACATGGTTTTGTAAAAGCTTACAAAGAGAATCACAATGTTAACATTGTAAGGGAACAAATCCCTCTATACGGTAAACCGTTTACGTTTGTTGATTTATTTGCAGGTGCGGGCGGTTTTAGTGAAGGTTTTTTACAAGCAGAGCATAACAATAAATTCTTTGATTTTCTTGTAGCAAATGATATAAATGATAACTCTGAATTAACTCATATAGTAAGATACAATCATCAATTAGGATTGGATGCGGATTTTTTATGTCAAGATATTACAGAACCTGATTTTTTGGATAATTTAATTTCGAAAACCAAAGGCAAAAAAGTTGACGTAGTTTGTGGAGGCCCTCCTTGTCAGAGTTTTAGTTTAGCAGGCAAAAGAAAGAAGTTTGATAAAAAGGATGATTTATTTGCTCATTATTTGGGAGTAATCAAAGTACTTCAGCCCAAGTACTTTATTATGGAGAATGTAAAAGGAATTTTAACAAAGGAAAAAGGGAAAATAAAAGAACTAATTCTAAAAGAAATTAATTCCATTGTTGATATTAAAGAAATCCCTCGTTTAGCCTCTTTTATTAAATCTTTAAAAACGACTAATACAGATAACGGTTTCTTGTTAGATTGTTTGATTAAAAGAATTGAAATTGAACAGTTTACGGATTCTAAAATTGAAGAAGTGAAAGAAGTTTATATACGAACAATTGATGCTAAGTTCAGAAAGTTAACTCCAGATATTGTTGACTACAAAACGAGTAAAACGGATGAAAGAATTAGCACGATCAGACACGGTTTTAATATTTTAGCTAGAAGTAAAGAATGGGAAAAACTTAAACGAGATATTATTCGTGAAAAGGATTTTTGTAATATTGATAACGATTTCTTTGTAGATTCTTTCACTCAATTCCTCACGGATATTGATTCAAATGAAATAATCAATAAAGTCGAAGAAGCATTTGATGGATTAAATGTAGTAAAAGACTTTAAGAAATCTTGTGACGATATAATACAAGCATTGAAAATATATGTCCTAAATATTGATGATTGTCTCACAATGATTCGTGCCTATTGTGACAAAGAACAAAGCAATGAATTAGATACAATTATCAGTGATATAAGACTTTATAAAATAGAAGCGCCATTTGTAGCAAATTCATCAAATTATGGAGTACCACAAAATAGAGAGCGTGTTTTATTTATAGGGTGTAGAAAAGATCAAAAATTCATATCTGAGATTCCTGCTACTGTTAAGGAAGAAGAGAAGGTTTCTGTTTTCGAAGCGCTTTATGATTTAGATTTTATTGGCAATAATCAAGAAGCTCACCAATATCAGTCAGTAGATATTTCTAAACAGTATAATGTAACTGCTAAAAAAATGAAAGGTCTAATTAAGGCTCGTTCAATTGATGGTAAACTCATAAAAACTAAAGGGAAAACTTTTGCAGAATGGAGTAAGAGAGGTCGGCTAAACGGTCGATTTGAAAAAGCAACCAAACCTTTTTATGTAAAAAGTGAATTAGCTCTTAATAATGGAGAAAAAGTTTATGACCTACTTCATAATCATAAAACAAGTAACCAAGGAGAGGATGTAATTAAACGACTTGATATAATTTTAAAAGAAGGAAATTATAAAAAAGCACAAAATAAATTAAATGAATGTGGTTTATCGTCTAATAAAAGAAATTACAATGTATTAAAACCAGAGAATCAAAGTCCTACGGTTATGACTATTCCAGATGATTACATTCACTATAACTCACCAAGAGCATTAACTGTTAGGGAAATGGCAAGGTTACAATCATTTGATGATTCATTCGTTTTTCAAGGAAAACGTTCAACGGGCGGAAATAATAGAAAAACCGAACTGCCCCAATATACATTAGTCGGAAACGCAGTGCCTCCATTAATGGCTAGAGCAGTTGCAATTGAAATTTTGAAACACATTAAATGAGATTATTAACTCCCCAAGAAGAAGATAAGCTTAAGGTTTTAACTAAAAACTCAATCTCCTTAACTTTAATTGAACCTACTGAAAATGGACTTAAGAAGTCTATAATGGATGCAACCGGAACTGTAAGGAATTATTTAAGAACTAATAACTTTCACGATTATAGCTTACAACTTCAAGGTCCTGATCATAAAATAATTATTGATGCTTTAATTTATGATGTAAATTCTGTTTTAAAATCCAAAACTTCGTTATACAGGCCTAAGACAAAAACAGGAGATCCAAGAATATGGTTTTCAGAAATATCTAAACACACACAACCAAATGATGTTCTAGGATTAATTTGTTTTGATGGTGTAATTCACATTATCAATGTAACTCAACTGCCAGTTAGCCAATTAATAAATGGTGTTAATTCTAACCCCTTAAAAGAATTAGTACAAGAAATTAATTATAATGAAAATGTAATTGCGAATGAATTACTAGGCTTATTAACAACAATTGCTAAGAAAGGTCCAATTCCTTCAATGGTTAATGCTGATACATCTGTTGGACGTACTTTAGAAACAGCCTTGGGAATAGATATTAATTCTTCTAAATTACCAGATTACAAAGGAATTGAACTGAAATCTTATCGATCTTCAAAAGGGAATCGGAAGAATTTATTTGCTCAAGTACCAGATTGGACATTAAGCAAATTTAAAAATTCAACAGAGATATTAAATGAGTTCGGTTATAGCAGAGGAAGTGCTTTTAAATTGTATTGTACTTTATCTACTATTGTAGTCAACTCACAAGGTCTCTCATTAAAAATTAATTCAGATATAAACCATTTAATAGAAACTTCGGACAAAAAAGAAGTTGGTGATTTTGTTGTATGGACTCTGGAAAAATTACATCAACGACTATTAGAGAAACATAAAGAAACATTTTGGATCGCTGCTGATAGTATTAAAATAAGAGGCAAAGAACATTTTCAATATAAACTAGTTGAACACACAAGAAAACCAATTATCTCACAATTTGATTTACTTTTAGAACAAGGAATAATTACAGTAGATCATTTAATCAAAAGAACTCCAACTGGTGGAGGCGCAGAAAAAGGACCTTTATTTAAATTAAAAGACAATAGTTTAAATTTATTATTTCCTCCAAGTAACAAATATGATTTGTTAGCGTAATAACTTAATTTAACCTAACAACTCCTACAGTCATTTATTGAAACGAATGGCGTTGTTCTTCTGTTGAAGAAGCCGTCAATAGTTGGTTAAATGTTTTTATGGTATTAAAATCTTGTGTGATTTCATCAGAAACCCCAACTCCAGAAATTCCGGTTTCTAAGATGGCTGTAACATCAGTTGTAGTGATCCCTCCAACGCCAATAATAGGCGTTTCGGTTTTTAAGGCTTCTGTAATTGCGGTAAAACCGTTCAAGCCTAATGGAGTTCCTTGAATGTCTTCCTTTGCTCTAAATGGTGCTAAGTATATATAATCGACTTCCTTTTCGATGTAAGTCTCACAATCTTGCAAGTTGTTTGCGGTCGCTCCAATCAGTTGCCAAGGGAGTAACTCTTTTCGAATAATAGTAGGGCAGGGCGATGTAAAATCTAAATGGATGCCATCTACTTTTAGTTCTTTAGCTATTTTATAATGTGCGCTAATAATTAAACGTGTTTGAAAATGAGACGTGATCTCTCTTGCCTGTTTCACTATTTTTAAATACTTCTTTTCAGAACTGTTTTGAAGGTTTAACACGACTAATTCCGCACCTGCTGCACAGGCATTTTGAATGTGATCCAGATGTGCTTTGGGCGAATTCCCCTGTGAAATATAATGTAATTTAGGTATCATAGTGACGTCGTGAATGTTAAATGGTAATTTCTAAAAAGAAACGATTTTTGAACGTTCCATAAAATAAGATTCAAAACGCTCAAGCATTTTAGTCATTTTTTCTGAGTAAATGACATATTGACATTTTTGGATACTCTGAGAAATCGACATAATCGCCGAATAGGAGGAGTGTTGCGAAAGAAATTCCGCATCATCAATACTGATTATTTTTAATTGTGCAGTGCTGACACCATTTAATAAGAACAACTTATTCATTGTTTTGGGAGTAGAAATAAGAATGTCTGTACCCTCAAATATTTCCGATTTCTGAATGTCTATATGCAGCTGTTCATGCCCTACATAAACGCGTAAAGAATTGTATTTTGTATAGGCTAAAAACGTTTCGTATAATTCCATCGCCCGTTCCTTGTTTTCTACAAGAACAACGGCTCTAGGCGCATTTCCGTCAGCCTCACATTTTAACTTTTGTAAGGTAGTCAATACAAGGGTGGTTGTTTTACCACTGTCTTTAGGAGCGGTGCAATATACATTCACACCACTTTTAATAATGGGAATGCTGCTGCTCTGAAATGGCGTTGGCGTTTGTATGTTTAGAGATTCTAATTTCTCTCGAATATCAGAATGTAATTTTTTAAAAGGCATAGAAATTTAAGAGATCACTGGTTAAAGATGTATTCGTAAATATTTGGACAAATATACGCTGTGTAAACTTAATAAACTGAAAAGTTGAATTTCAATTTTTAATAGGAGGGCGCGCGTCCGAAAGTAACAAATCCAATAGTTTAGGAGAAGGCTTAATTAATTGCCTAATAATATGAATTATTCTCGTTTGACAATACTGCATAATAGTTAAACATATTATATCTTTATCAAATAGTTTCAAAATAATAAATAAGCACACAATACATGGAATTATTTAACCAAGAAAATACGATGTTTCCCTTAGCTTACGATGAAATCCTTCAGCGTGTTCGCGCTATTGATCCTGTTAAATACAGTTCAACTCGAAACTATATAAATGGGGCGATCACGCACTTATCTCCCTACATCTCAAGGGGGATTATTTCAACTAAATTTATACTATCTGAAGTTTTAAAAAAAGGGTATAAACCGGCACAAATTGAAAAATTTATTCAAGAATTGGCATGGAGAGATTATTGGCAACAGGTTTGGATTGCAAAAAGCGATGCCATCAATCAAGATTTAAAACACCCTCAAACCCCCGTTTCTAACAATTCAATTTCAAAATCTATTGTAGACTCCCTAACGGGTGTTGAGGCGCTAGACGATGCTATTGAAGCACTTTACAAAACAGGCTATATGCACAATCATTTGAGAATGTACACTGCTGCTGTGGCGTGTAATATGGGCCAAAGTCATTGGAAAGTTCCAGCACAGTGGATGTATTACCATTTATTGGATGCCGACTGGGCGAGTAATGCCTTAAGTTGGCAGTGGGTTTCTGGGGCGAATGCCAACAAAAAGTATGTAGCCAATCAAGAGAATATTAATAAGTACTGTTTTACAGCCCAAAAAAACACCTTTTTAGATGTACCTTATGAAGCATTTGCTTCGATGAAAATCCCTGAGATTTTAAAAGATACTCCTGATATTGAGTTGAAAACTCCGTTGCCAAAACAAACTACTTTATTGATTGATGGTACACTTCCAACCTGCATCTATAATTTCTATAACTTAGATCCCCTTTGGAAAAAAGATATTTCAGTCAATAGGATATTACTATTAGAGCCCTCTCATTTTGAGGCCTATCCCGTCTCTCAAAAAACAATTGATTTTATTCTAAACATCTCAAAAGAAAATATAGATACGATTCAAGTTTATGTAGGAGAATTTAAGGATCTAGTTACAGATTATAAGCTTACAAATATCTATTTTAAAGAACATCCGTTAAGCCAGCATTACCATGGCATTGAAGAATCGAGAGATTGGATGTTTGAGGTTCAGGGCTATTTCCCGTCCTTCTTTTCATTTTGGAAAAAATGTAAAAAACAGCTTACATATTGAAAAAACAGACTGTAAATATTGTTTGGTTAAAACGGGACCTTCGATCGCAAGATCACGAACCTTTATTAAAGGCTGAGCGTGCTGGTATTCCATATCGAATCATCTATGTATTTGAGCCTTCTAGAATTGAATATCCAGATACAAGCCCACGGCATTTGCAGTTTGTGTACCATTCTATTGCAGCCTTAAATAAAACGCTGGCGCCTTTCAATAGGAGTGTAGAGGTGTTTTATGGAGAAGCCATCGACGTATTTGAACAACTTGAAGAAAGCTTTGATATAAACAACATTTTTAGCTATCGCGAAAGTGGCACTCAAGGGACTTGGCAACGTGACAAACAAATCACCATTTTCTGTAAGCAACATCAAATTGATTGGCAAGAGTCGCAACGGGATGGTATTCTAAGAGGTATTAAAAATAGAGAAGATTGGAACAAGCAGTGGCACATTACAATGCACAAACTGGTACTTCAAAACAGCTATTCTGTATCTAAAGAAGAGCCTTTAGAACATTCCTTTTTACTGCCTGAAAAATTAGAGACTCAATTAAAAGACTATCCGAAACAGTACCAACCAGCAGGGGAACAAAATGCATGGCGGTATATAAAGTCCTTTACCAACCAACGCGGGTTTAATTATCAGAAACACATCTCAAAACCAACCGAAAGCAGGATGTCTTGCAGTCGCTTATCCCCTTACTTCGCTTGGGGGAATATGAGTATCAAACAAGCGTTTCACTTTATTGGCACGCATCCTAACGGCACCAGAAACAGCAAGGCTTTTTCGGCGATGCTTACCAGACTTCATTGGCATTGTCATTTTATTCAGAAATTTGAAGTGGAGTGCCGTTATGAAACGGAGTGTATTAACAAAGGGTATGAGCTTTTAGAACACCAGAAGAATGAAGCGTTTATCAAAGCTTGGAAAACGGGCAGCACAGGGTATCCATTAATCGATGCGTGTATGCGTGCTGTTGAAAATACGGGTTGGATTAATTTTAGGATGCGTGCCATGGTGGTGTCTTTTTTAACGTTGAATCTAGATCAAGATTGGCGAGATGGCACTTACCATTTGGCCCGACAGTTTTTAGATTATGAACCGGGCATTCACTATCCACAGTTTCAGATGCAAGCTGGCACTACGGGAATTAATACGGTACGTTTATACAATCCTGTGAAAAATTCTCAGGAGCACGACCCCGAAGGTGCCTTTATCAAAAAATGGATTCCAGAATTGAGTAATGTTCCTGTAGCATACATTCACGAACCTTGGAATATGTCCGCTATGGAGCAGACGTTTTGTGGGGTTAGCATTGGAGAGGATTATCCACTTCCAATTGTGGATTTGCAAGAGAGTGCACGGCTGGCAAGAGATAAAATATGGGGACATAAAAAGCATCCCGCTGTGCAGGGGGAAATGAAACGCCTTTTACAAACACATGTAAATGCCAGATGATAAAAAAATGATGCACAAAAAAGATTATAAAATACATATTATTGGAGCTGGCATAAGCGGACTCATCGCTGCCAGAGTTTTAGAAAATCATGGCTACCATCCTGTGATTATAGAATCAACAGATCGGGTAGGAGGTCGTGTTAAAACAGATGTTGTAAATGGGTATCAATTGGACCATGGGTTTCAAGTGTTGCTCACAGCCTATCCAGCAGTTCAAAAACATTTAGATTATGAGGCTTTAGAATTGCAGAAATTTTTACCAGGCGCTTCTATTTTTAAGGCAAATGCCCAAAAAATAATAGGCGATCCTTTAAGAAATCTTTCGTTACTATTTCCAACACTTCTATCTGGAATCGGGAATTTTTCTGATAAACTTAAAATTCTAAAACTGAACCAAAAGTTAAAGAACAAAAAGATGTCTGACATATTTTCTGAAAAAGAACAATCGACCTTAGACTATTTGATAAATTTTGGTTTTTCAAAGGATATCATCACTGATTTTTTTACACCTTTTTTTAGCGGTATTTTTCTTGAAACACAACTTGAAACATCGAGTAGAATGTTTGAATTTGTATATAAGATGTTTGGTGAAGGCGATGCAACGGTTCCAAAAGCGGGTATTGAGGCGATTCCAAAACAATTATTAAACAATTTAAAGAGTACAACTTTTAAATATAACACGAAAGTAACAGCGTTGAAAGATGGAAAGATTACGCTTGATGATGATACAAAATTAGAAAGTGATTATACAATTGTTGCCACTGAGGCGAGTGGTTTAATTCCTAATTTAAAAAATCAATCTACAGAGTGGAAATCCTGCACGACCTTGTATTTTGAAACGGAAACACGAGGTATTGATAAAAAGTTAATTGGGCTCATTCCTAAATCGGGAACCTTTATAAATAACATCTTTTACAACAGTAGTTTAGAATGTGCTATAAGACCCAAGAATGAACTGTTGTCAGTGACCGTCATAGATGATCAAGACCTTTCTAGCAAAGCCCTTATCGAAGCGGTTCAAACAGAGCTAAAAGAGTTGTGTGGGATTACAACAATGAATTTCATTAAATTGTACAGTATCCCGATGGCACTGCCAAAGTTAAAAGATTTGAAATATGAAATGATGCCCTCTGAGACGCGTTTAACAAACGGACTTTTTTTAGCTGGAGATACGCAATTAAATGCGTCCTTAAATGCCGCCATGATTTCTGGCGAAAGGGCAGCATTGGGCGTGATTGAATCTATTTCAGCTATTTAATAGTTCTGTACAAATAGTGCAGCGTTTTCCTTATTTTATCTGGTAATTAAAATTTTGTACGCGTCAGTTTACCCACAACTCATATCTGCAACAATTTTCCATTCGTTATTTATTTTTTTAAATACAATCAAGAAAACTCCATTTGCATCCCCGACTTTACGACTTAGAAAGTACTTGCCCATGACCCAGTAACTTTGGTTTTCAATAGGGGATATATCTATGATTTCAAAGTTTAGTGTGCCGCTATGATCTTTGGTGGGATAGCCTTTTTTATAGTTATCAAGTGTTTGCTGCCAGCCTTTCGTCAGTCCACTATTTCCGAAGAATTTTAAAGAATCACTCTTAATATACCCTTTCATAAATCCTTCCAAATCATTTTGACTCCAAGCAATCTCTTGGTCTTTCATTACTTTTAGGATTGCCGTTTTGTCATCTTCAAGATTGGGAGTTTTAATTTCTAAAGTGTTTACTTCCCCTTCAATGGCTTCAGGTTTTGTTTGAAAGTCACAGCTGTAAAGAGTTATTGAAAATGTGAATATTAATAAATTTTTCATGATTTAATTATTAAAAATCCGATTTTTAAAATGTTGTTGTAAATAGTTTGGATGCGTTTAATTTTTTTACACAAATAAAATGATTTTCAGCATTTGAATTACAATACCTAAAACAATCAAAATAAGTCCTTCCAAAAACAATCTACTAAACAAATATACTATTTGTTACAGACTTAAATATATTGTTATTCAACGTTACATATGTAAGCTCCCCCTAAAACCGCACTGTTTAAAAGTATAAAAAAAATATTAACTTTAAACAGAAAAAATGAGAAGAAGTAAATTTAGTCCAACGCAAATCGCTACGATTTTAAAAGAGTTTGACACAGGTAAAACCGTTGTAGAAATCACTCGAGAGTATGGGGTTAGTTCTGCCAGTTTTTACAAATGGCGTTCCAAGTATGCAGGAATGAACGCTAAGGAGTTAAAACGCCTCAAGCAGCTAGAGGATGAGAATCGCAAGCTCAAGCAGATGTATGCCACTTTAGCTCTGGATCATCAAATGGCAAAAGAGATCATAGAAAAAAAGCTCTAAAGCCTTGCGTTAAAAGAAGCCTAAGTAATGAGCTTGCTCACTACGGTATCAGTAGGGCGTGCCGTGTACTAAAAATGAGTAAAAGTGTATATTATTACAAGCCATTACCAAAGGATGATTCAGAGATAGTGACAGCACTAAGTGAAAAAGCAGTAATCCACTCAGAGGAAGGTTTTTGGAAAGCCTTTGACCGATTACGTTCAGAAGGAAAAACGTGGAATCATAAACGGGTTTATAGGGTCTATAAAGCCATGGGCTTGTCACTTAGAAGAAAGGTGAAGAAACGATTACCCTCACGGGTTAAAGAGCCTTTAGAAGTTCCTAGCGTACTTAATCATACATGGAGCATGGATTTTGTAACCGATGTTTTAGAGAATAAAAGACGCTTTAGAGCTTTTAACATTATTGACGACTATAACAGAGAAGCCTTACATATTGAGATCGACTATTCTCTGACAAGCAATCGCATCATTTGGGTGCTGAATCATTTAATTAACAAAAATGGAAAACCAAAACGTATTCGTATGGACAATGGACCAGAATTTATAGCGCATTTAACAGCCAACTGGAGTCTGATGCATTCTATAGAGTTTAAATATATTCAACCAGGCAAACCGACTCAAAATGCTTTTATAGAACGCTTCAATGGAAGTTATCGAAGAGGTGTTTTGAATAAATATATTTTTGAAAATTTAGATCAGGTTAGAGAGCAAACACAAATTTGGATGGATGATTACAACCACAAAAGACCCCATGATGCACTAGGAAAATTAGCACCAAAAAAGTACGCAGAAATTAATTTTAATGGAGCTAGCTCCATTAAAATTAAAAACAATAAATTTGATAATAGTAGAAATTTAAACAGTGCGGTTTTAGGGGAAGCTTACAACTAGATCTGTTGAGTTCTGTGCGATTCCTGTAAAACTTAAAAGAGTAATAAGGGCTATTGTAAGAATGTTATTTTTCATGGGGCTCATTCGTTTATCAAAGTTACATATTTTATTTTAAATCGATATAGTTACAATTATTGTGCCAAAACACGGAATTATTATTTTAATGGAATACTCTTTTTACGAAACGACGATAGGAGAGTAGTATAATTCGATGAATTAAAAATCAGCAAGCTAAATACTAAAAAAGTGAATCTTTTTCAAGACTCACTTTTTATTTAACTACCTAAATAATTCAAATAGACAAAAACAATTGTTTTTATTTTAATAATACACCGTCGTCTCCAACAATAATTATTTTTCCACTAGGCGAAGCAGCTATTCCTTCTAAATCTAAAGTGGAATCTGAAATTATACCTGAATCTACCATAGAAGAAGAAAAAGTTGTTCCACCATCAAAACTCTGAATAAGCCCAGCATCATCTGTTACAGCTATAATTAGGTTGTTATTTACAATTTCAAAATAATTAATATCTATATCACTAGGTAAATTGCCTGTAATAGTAATAGTATTCCAAGTACTTCCTCCATCTGTTGTGTTTAGTATTGTTGATTGTTCTCCAACGACCCACCCATTGTTAGCATCTGTAAAAATTACTCTCTTTAAATCGATATCTGCAGCTTGTAGAGTGGTATTTGTATGGTCTATCCATGTAGATCCTCCATCTGTTGTGCTTATAATCGTTCCTTTTTCTGCAACAGCCCAACCATTATTTGCATCTGAGAAGAAAATATTATCAAAATCTAGTGTGTCATAATCATACGTGTACGTGCTTGTTCCTGAATTGAAAGTTGCAGCTTGCACATCCCAATTAGAACCACCATCTGTAGTGTGTAATATAATACCATTGTCTCCAGAAGCCCAACCTGTATTTGCGTCAACAAAAATTATAGATCTAATTTCTTCGCTTTTGGTTTTGTCGTCATCTTCCCATTCTGTCCAACTACCACCAGCATCTGATGTTTTGTAAATAACACCACTTCTAGTAGTTGCCCAACCTGTGTTTTCATCAATAAAAAATACATTGTAAAGATCATCAGTTCCTGCCAGTCCTGGAATTACTGTATCAGCTGTCCAAGTAGCCCCAGAATCTGTAGTTTTAAGTAACGTTCCGTCGTCTCCAACAATATAGGCTATAGTATCATTTAACCAAAATACTTTTAATAAATCTAACGAGGTTGAAGAATCATTAGTAGAAAAGGTAACCGTAAAATCTGGACCAGTAGCTGTCACTCCGTTTACAGTAACACTTATTGGACCACTTGTTACTCCATTTGGAACAACAACGGTTAAACTTGTTGTGGTAGCTGCACTAACAGTAGCATTTATACCATTAAATGATACCGTATTTTCAGAAATAACATCACTAAAATTAGCCCCAAAAATGGTGACCTCTGCTCCAATACTTCCTCCTGAAGGACTATATGACAATACTGAAAGAGCAGTTGTGTCTGTTACTTCAAAAGCAGAAGTAGTTTCTTCTTGAATGCTTGTTACTGAGACTTTTACAGTAGTGTTACCTAGTTCTGCATTTTGTGGTACAATAACTTCTAAACTAGTAGAGCTTGCAGAGGTAACAGTAGCTTGAATAGCTCCAAAGGTTACAACATTTTCTGAAATTATTTCAGAAAAATCTTGACCAGTAATTGTTACTGTATCACCTCTATTTGCAGATGCTGGGCTTATTTCTGTTATAGTTAACGCAAGTTGTATTATTTCAACAATAGGACTCGTACCTAATTCGCCATTAACTGTTACAGTAATTGGTCCTGTAATTGCTCCTAAAGGCACTCTAACCGAAAGTGCATTTTCTTGTGCTTGTATAACTTCTGCTTCTAAATCTATAGTGAAATTACCATTGCTATCTTCTGCACTAGTGAACTTAACTATATTTAGGGAAGTCTCTGCATCAAAATTACCTCCTAAAACACTAATAACTTTATTTGGTTTGGTTGAATCTGGAGAAAAATTTAATATAACTGGTGTTGGAGTGAAACTATTATCATTATCATTACAAGAAGTAATTGAAAAAATGAATATTATCCCCAATAACATAAGTAAACGTCTGAAAAAAAGTTTTGATGTAAGCATGTTTATTTTGTTTAGTTTATATAAGATACAAATGTATAATTATACAAACATTTAGCTATAAAATTGAGTTATATATACCTTATATGATTTGTTTTGCTTCTACTATAAACCTACTATTCTTTATTAAAAGTTTATTTTTATTAAGATTAAAGGCTTTATAATTACATTAATAGTTTATTATAAATTCTTTTAAATCAATAGATTCGTCTAGCAATAGTTTTTTCTTTATTCTATATCTTGAAGCTTGAACAGAGCGTGGACTTATATGTAAATATCTAGCAATTTCTTTTGTTGAAAGATGTAGTTTTATCAAGCAACAGTGCTTTATTTCGGTTTGTGTTAAGGGTGAAAATTCTTTATTCATTCTATTTAAAAAATCGGAATGAACTGAATTAAAGTGCTTTTGCAAATCGTGCCATTCTTCATTCTCTTGACTTAAATTAAAATCAATTTTTTGTACGATTCTTTTAATATCTGATTTTGCAATAGTACTTTTATTAGCAATTAGATTGATATCATATTTTAATTGCTCTATATGTTGTTTATTTTGGATTCCCCTTAGAGATTGACTAAGCAATTCTTCTTCTTTTATAGATTTATCTTTATTTAAGTCTTCAATAATGTTTTTATATTCCTTTTTTTCTTTTTTTCTTAAATTCCACAATCTATAAAGTAAAATTGCTATTATAATAAATAATAAAATAAGCACATAAAATGAATATTTGGTAACAGACAATTTTATTTTTATTTGTGTGAGTTCTGCATTTTTTATCTCCATCTGAATTCTATGATGGAGATCTTTTACCTCATCTTTTAATTTTACATTTTGATTGTTTTGGTGTTTAAAAATGTCACTTAAATAAGTAAAATCATTAGAACCTATTAATTCTAAATCAAATACAGCATCTGTAGTGACTTTACCTCTTTGGTGTAATTCTACAGCAATAATGTTTACACCATTTATAAAAAAACTTGGTGTAAATACCTTTGTAAAAAATTCTTTTTCTTCTTTTGCTTTTACTATTTTTAAAGATTTAGTATATGCGGTAATATTATCTATATACGGCATATTTGTACGCCATACTTCGTTCCCGTTTATATATATAATTGCTCCATCATCTCGTCTAATATTTAATTTATAAGCATAAAATTTAGAGACATCTTTAATATAAAGTATTTTATGAAAATATGCCGTTAGATTTTTATTTAAAGAGTCTTTTCCATAGCTTATAACTGTATTAATATTTTTCATGTTATAGCCTAAAGGCGCATTGCCTTTTTTCCATTTTGGCGATAACAGTTGTTTTTCTTTCCAATAATTATTTTCTAAATAATCTAAATCATAATAAGACCAACTGCTTCCTTTTTTAATTAATACAGAATCTTGTAATGTATTATTTTGTGCTTGTAAGACAGTAAAGGAAATGAATAAAAATAATAAAGAGAATAAACTTTTCATTGTTTATTGTTTAATTCACTAAAGAATATTAGTTTATAAATATGGTAAAATTAAAGCAATAAAAATAACAAAAAATATTTAAATTAAGTAATTGTATATTGTAACTTATTTACAGTTAGTTAGTAAATATGCTCATAAGAAGTATTAACGGTTAGCAACTAAAATAACAACTGTTGTTATTTTAGTTTAATTTTATTACGATCTTCATCTAATGTGTAAAAAACATTATTTTCTTTTAAAAGCATACTTAATTTACCATCACTTTCATTTTTAGGATGTTTTAAATCTATAGCTATTATTCTTTTTTTGTAGGATGCATTTATTTTTTTTTGAATTGTATGACCAACTACTATATAATTTGCATCGTAATATGTTAATATATCTGTAATATCTATATTAGATACATCCATATTTTTAAAATATCCTCTATACCATAAAGGACCTCTTTTTGTGCTAAAAACTAAAGCAGATTCTTCTATTTTTTTTCTGTTTGGGTTTCCGTAATATTTTTTAGCAATTCTATTAATATCGTTTAAAGAATACTGATTATTTACCAGATCAATACTTAAACCTGCATGAACATATATGGTGTTTCCTATTTTTACTACAGCATTTTTTGTGCGCAACCATTTGCCTAGCTCTGTATGTGTTCCAAAAAGTTCTTTATAAGGTATTTTTAATTGTTCTGCTAAATTTTTGTATTTACTTTTTACATATTTAGTATTACCTCTTAAATTCATATTCTCATGATTTCCGATAATTAAATGTACTTTTCCGCCAAATTGTTTGGCTTGTCTTTCCAACTCATAAGTAAGCCATAAACACTGGGTTACATTATCACCTCTATCAAACATATCACCTACAATAACTAAATGTCCATCTCCATAGACCCATTGATAGTCTTTGCTCATTACACCTGCACTTATTAGCATTTTTTTATAAGCATAGAAGTTTCCTTCTAAATCAGATAGTGCTAGTAATTTGGGTGGCTCAGAATATTCAGATTGCTCTTTTACATATTCTTTTTGTAAAAGAACATTAAATGTTTCTTTTTTTTTATTATACACTTCTACGTCAAAAGATAAAACATCGTTTTTGTCAATATTTTCAATTTCTGAAAGTGCTATTTTATATTGAGTTGTATCATTTACTACTTCAGGTCTAACCTGAAGTATTTTTGCAGAATTATTATCCTTGTTTTGGTAAAAAATGTAAGGGCCATCTGTAGTTTGCGCTACAGTTTTATTAATTATAATAAAATAAAATATTCCTAAAAAAACAGTTTTCTTCATTAAATTTTATATTTAAGTCCTAATACAAATTGAGAATCATAGTATTCTTCTTGTATCATATACTGTGATTCTCCAATATAATAACGAAGTGGTTGATTGGTTAGGTTTTTTGCTTCAAAATAAATTTTTAAATCTTTTAATATATCATAAGATGCATTAAAGTCTAAAAAAGTTTGCTTGTCGTAATACTCATCTTGAATAGGTGTTGGTCCATAACCAAGTATATAGGCTGATGTGCCATTTATAGATCCTGTAAGTGTGAAATTTTTATATTCGTAACTTAATGATGCGTTATAAGTAAAATCGGCTGTATCTGTTAAATTTCTTTTATTTCTAAAATTTGGAGAATTAAATCCTGAAAAGTTAGAATTTGTAATAATTAGTCCTGCATCTATTATTGTTGCATTTCCATAAAAGTTTAAATTACGTAAAAAAGAAGGTAGAAAATCTAAATTTTTTTGAAAAGCGAATTCCATTCCTTTTATAGTAGCATCTCCTACATTTTCTGTTTTTCGTATTTGTAAGATATCGCCATTTGCCAATGTGTAGTTTCTGTTAACTCTACTATAAAAATTATTTAAATCTTTATAAAATAAGCCTACAGATATTAATCCTTTTGGTATATAATATTCTATACTAAAATCGTAATTATCTGAAGTTCTTGGTCTTAAATTAGGGTTTCCAACTGTGAGTCTTCCTATATCACTATCATCATCAATATCACTACTTCCAAAACGTATTCTAGGTGCTATTCTTGAGTAGCTTGGTCTGTTAATAGTTTTTGAATATGCAAGTCTTGTTATTAATCTTCTTGTAATATTATATTTAAGATCGGCACTTGGTAAGTAATTATCATACACTACGTTTAGCCTATTATCAATATCAGATTGATTAAGTTGGTCAAAAATAAAGGCTTTATAACCGCTATTTGTTCTTTCCCAACGCACTCCTCCTCTTATAGAAATGTCATTTGTTAAATTGTATTTTGCTTGTAAATACCCTGCACTAACTTTCTCAACGCTTGTATAGCTAGTCTCTGCATGGTTTTCAAGATTTTCTACAATAGTAAAGAGTGTATCATCAAAAATATTTAACCCGCCAACAAATGCTCTGTCTGGAGCATCTAACATTTGATAATTGCTAAAAGCAAAATCAGATCTTCGATAGTTTTCTGATGGGATCTGAATAAAGTCATCTATATTAACTATGGGACTAATATCAAAAGTTCTGTTATCTTCTATACGTTCATTCTTTCTGTATTGAAAACCAGATTTTAAGTAACCATTTTTAAATGGTATTTTAAATTTTATTGCTCCCTTAATATTGCTATCATCAATATTTTGTGTGTTTCTCGTAAAACTAGATAGTACAGCCTCTTCATTAAAATTTGCTAGATTGGTTGTTATTTTAGGTCTATTTGGGTTTCTTGTATCTACAAATAAATCTGCTTCTCCTTCTGCAACACGATAAGCAATTTCTCTTCTTTTTCTTCTCTTTTTTGATTTTGAATATGTAAAACTCCAATCGGTTTCTATTTTTCCAAGTAAATGCTCTCCATATAATTTAGTATTTATAACATTTTTTTTATCTAATCTATAATTATTGGGCTTTCCTTCACTAGAGCCAGCTCTAGTGTATGTTGTAATACTTCCTTCTGAAACTACTATCCCTTCTGGTGTAAATGACTTCGGAACATCAATACTACTATATCTTGTTCTGTATCTATTTTCAAAATCATTTCTATAAGAAAGTGATGTTTTTATTCCAATTAAAGAATTTTTTGAAAATTCATAATCAACCCCTAGATTTAAATTTTTTCTATCTCTTATTACCCAATATTGTCGTATTTGAAGTTCATTAAAAAATCTTGTGTCATCTGTAGGGTCACCTATAACTCCTGTATCTAACCAATCCCAGTCTGCTTCAATGTTATCTGACTTAAATGACCTGCTACTAGAAGATCCATTTAATGCTATTCCTAATTTTCCATCAAGCATCTTTTTAGAAACTCCAACTGCAGTATTATAATTAATGTCATTCCAAGTAGGTGTATAATTATAATCTGTAGAAACACTTAATTTTAATTCTTTACTGTAAGCATTTCTAGTTATTAAGTTTACCACACCTCCAGTAGCCTCACCATCTAAATCGGCAGAAGCACTCTTTGTCACTTCTATATTTTGAATAACATCAGCAGGGATTAAATCTGCCTCTACACTTCTTGAGTTAAAGCTAGTTGAAGAAATTCTATCTCCATTAATAAGCATTGTAGTAGCAGCAGATCCTAAACCTCTAACAGAAACTTCTCTAGCTTCTCCTTGATCGGTCTTTATTGTTAATCCAGACACTCTTTTTAAAGCATCGCCAATATTTGAGTCAGGGAATTTACTCGCCTGTTCTAAAGAAATCACATTTACAATATTTTCAGAGTTCTTTTGAACATTTAAAGCTCTTACTTGTCCTTGTGATCTCGTTTGGACAACTACAGTTCCTAATGATTCTGCTTCTGGTTTTAACAAAACAGATGGTATCTCAATAGTTTTACCAGATACCACCGTTACATTTAGCTTAATCTCTTTGAAACCCAGATAGCTTATTGTAATTGTCTGCTCTCCAGATGGAACATTGGTAATAATAAATTTACCATCAAAGTCACTAGTAGCACCTATAATTCTATTATTAATTTGTAAGAATATTTCTGCACCTGGTAAAGGCAAGCTTGTATCATCTACAATTACTCCTGAAATATTTCCTTTTTTTGAAGAATCTTGCGCATGAATATTCAGTATAAGTAATAATGAGGCAATAAAAAATACATGTTTAATGATTTTTGTTTTCATAAGTTTAAATGATTTTAATCAGATGCAATATATTACTAATACAATAAAGAAAAGTTTTTTTGGGGTTATAGAAACCTACTATAAAATCTAAAAAAACTACTTAAGAACTACTATTAAAAATATTTTTTCAATTATAGTCGAGTTTTACAAAAAATTATAACAATGTCCTTATACTTGACTGGACAAATAGAGAATTATAGCTATCAAATAAACCTAAAAGTTTTTAAGCCGTAATTTAATTCACTCGTTAATATTTATTTTTGTGTTCATGAATCTCCTAAAGTCGATTTCTTTTTTATCAAGAAAAAAAGATAAGAATCAAACCTTATAAAGTTCTTCAGATTTAATTTCTGTTTTACATAATATAAATAGTTAAAATTAAAAGAATATTCTAATGGAAGTGAAAATAAAGCAAGTGTATAGAAATTTTTAAGAAAGAAATTGAGCAAGGGAAAATTTTGCACTGTTGCGAAAAGCTAACGAGAAGTTTCTGAAAACTTTTTACAACGAGAATTTTATTACAGACGAATGCTTTTTTTTGGCGGTGACAAGCGTTGGATAATTGTGTGTAAAATAAATTGCCAGAGCAATTTGATTTTATAAAGCAATCGAGCGTTTGGTAGCGGCTATTTTACATAACGGCAAATTATAGCTACACAATAATAAATACAACTACGAAGCCACAATTAGCTTGACATAATTACTATCGATATAAGTCTAAAGACGTTATATCTGCAATTATGTCAAATATCGCCCAAAAGCGCTATTTCGCTAATTGCTGTAAAATGTTCTATAATGTTCTGCGTTATGTAACTTGAGCTTTGGTTAAAAGCGAAAGTTATTACTTCAGTTTCTTAAAAAAATTTATTCTAAAAAGTTTCTTCTACAATGTTAATGGAACACTCTTTTTACGTAACGACGTAGGAGAGTAGTGGAATGTGTGTGGAATGGAAATGATAAAAAAAAATAAAAAACAATGAAATATTAAATTTTTGTGTTTAATTTGTTATACTAAAGCTTTAATCATAGGAGTTTTTAGCTGAGCAAATTGAAAAATGTTTATAAGTTCGGTCTTTTGAAAATTAGGAAGTCATATTCAAAAGAAGCTTACTGGGTAAGTAACCGAAATTTAAAGCTAACTTCCGTAGTAAAAAATATATCTACACGATATAAATTGTGTTTTGTCCCCAAAATGCAATATCAAATTATGATTTGATTTTAAGTTATTAATTCTTTTTAAGAAAGCATTCCTGCTTTCACGTTTTAATAACTTCTTATCACATTTATAATGAATACAAAATATATTGATTTAATCAGTCAGACTTTTGATTTTCCTCAAGAAGAATTCATCCTTGAGAAAGATCACTTACGTTTCCATGATATAGACCTAAATAAATTGGTTGAAACCTATGGAACACCCTTAAAATTTACATACTTACCTAAAATTTCCGAGAATATAAATCGCGCAAAGCACTGGTTTCAAAAAGCGATAAATAAATACGATTATAACGGTCATTATCAATATTGCTATTGCACCAAAAGCTCACATTTTAGGCATGTTTTAAACGAAGCCTTAAAAAATGATATACATATTGAAACGTCCTCAGCTTTTGACATAGATATTGTAGAAACCCTAAAACAAGAAGGAAAAATAAATAACAAAACTTATGTTATTAGCAATGGTTTTAAACGCGCAGAATACGTTACAAATATTGCGCGATTAATCAATAACGGTCATCAAAATTGCATTCCGATTATTGACAATTATGAAGAAATCGATTTGCTTTCAAACGAAATTCAGGACAATTTCAATATCGGAATTCGTATTGCTTCAGAAGAAGAACCCAAATTTGAATTTTACACCTCTCGATTAGGAATAGGTTATAAAAACATTATGCCTTTTTATAACAAACAAATTAAAGACAATCCAAAAGTAGTACTTAAAATGCTTCATTTCTTTATTAATACTGGCATTAGAGATAATGCTTACTATTGGAATGAGCTTTTAAAATGCCTTAAAGTATATACAAGTTTAAAAAAGATTTGTCCATCGCTAAACAGTTTGAATATTGGAGGTGGTTTTCCTATTAAAAACTCATTAGCTTTTGATTTTGATTATGAATACATCATAGATGAAATCATTAATCAGATTAAACTTACTTGCGAAGAAGAAGATGTAGATGTGCCTAATATTTTTACAGAGTTTGGAAGTTTTACAGTTGGAGAAAGTGGTGGAGCAATTTATGAAGTGCTTTATCAAAAGCAACAAAACGATAGGGAAAAATGGAATATGATAAACTCTTCATTTATAACTACACTTCCAGATACTTGGGCTATAAATAAACGTTTTATTATGTTACCAATAAATCGTTGGAATGATTCTTATGAACGTGTTTTACTTGGAGGATTAACTTGTGATAGCGACGATTATTATAATAGTGAGCAACACATGAACGCTATCTATTTACCAAAATATAATAAAGATAAACCATTATATATCGGATTTTTTAATACTGGAGCTTATCAAGAAACTATTGGAGGTTATGGAGGTTTACAACACTGTTTAATCCCAGCTCCCAAACACATCATAATTGATAAAGATGCCCATGGAAATATCACAACACAGTTATTTAGAGAACAACAAAAAAGCGAAGAATTACTTGAAATTTTAGGCTATGATAAAAAACCTGAAACACAGACAATTCAAAATTTAAATACAAGTGCTGAATTACAATTAGCAGATAAATAAAAAATGGAAACTAAAACTTACGCTGGAATATCAGAAGAATATGCAAAATTAGAGCATTCGAAGATTGTATTAATTCCTGTCCCATATGATGGAACAAGTACATGGCAAAAAGGTGCAGACAAAGGACCAAAAGCCTTTTTAGAAGCTTCTGAAAATATGGAGCTTTACGATATTGAGACCAATTCAGAAGTTTATAAACAAGGTGTTTACTTGACTGAACCTATAAAAGTAAATGCTACACCAGAAGCTATGGTAGATGCTGTACATCAGGAAACTAAAAGCTATATAAAAAAGAACAAATTTGTAACTGTTTTTGGCGGTGAACATTCTATATCTATTGGAACAATTAGAGCATTTAATGAGATGTTTCCAAGCTTAACAGTGGTGCATATAGATGCACATGCAGATTTACGAAAAAGTTATGATGGTAGTTCTTGTAATCATGCTTGTGCAGTTTATGAAGCCAGTCAGAACACCAATTTAATTCAAGTTGGTATTCGTTCTATGGACATAAAAGAGAAGTCTGTTATGAATTTGGATAAAACCTATTTTGCGCACGACATGGCAATAGATGATTCTTGGATGGATTCTGCTATCGACCAAATGACAGATAATGTATTTATAACATTTGATTTAGACGCTTTCGACCCTTCAATACTACCAAGTACAGGTACACCAGAACCAGGAGGTTTGCTTTGGTATGAAACTATGGATTTTCTAAAGCAAGTATTTGCAGAAAAAAATGTTGTTGGTTTTGATATTGTTGAATTATGCCCTAATGAAATAGATAAATCTTCAGATTTTCTTGCAGCAAAACTGTATTATAAAATGTTAAGTTATAAGTTTCAAAATGATGAAACAGAAGATGATTATGACAATGCTTATAACGATAAACCACTAACTAATAATTTATCAAAATTCAAAGAAGAAGATGACTACTAAAGGAGCAATTTCAGACTTTATAGAAACATATTATTTGCATTTCAATGCTGCAACTGTTGTCGATGCAGCAAAATCTTATGAAGAGCAATTAGATAAAGGTTCAAAGATGTTAGTGTCTTTGGCAGGAGCAATGAGTACAGCAGAAATAGGAAAGATTTTTGCTGAAATGATACGACAAGATAAGGTGCAAATTATCTCGTGTACAGGAGCAAATTTAGAAGAGGATATCATGAATTTAGTAGCACATTCTCATTATAAACGAATTCCTAATTATCGAGATTTAACACCCAAGCAAGAATGGGATTTATTAGAACAAGGTCTTAACCGTGTTACAGATACTTGCATTCCAGAAGAAGAAGCATTTAGAAGATTACAACAGCATATTTATAAAATATGGAAAGAAGCAGAAGATAAAGGAGAACGCTATCTACCACATGAGTACATGTACAAAATGTTATTGTCTGGTGTCTTAGAAGAATACTACGAAATAGATTTAAAAGACTCATGGATGTATGCAGCAGCAGAAAAAAATCTACCTATAATTTGTCCAGGATGGGAAGATAGTACTATGGGAAATATTTTTGCAAGTTATGTCCTAAAAGGAGAGCTTAAAGCAAGCACTATGAAATCTGGAATTGAGTATATGACCTTTCTTGCAGATTGGTATTCTGATAATTCTAAAAATGGTATAGGTTTCTTTCAAATAGGAGGTGGAATAGCAGGAGATTTTCCAATTTGTGTAGTACCAATGCTATATCAAGATATGGAGCGTACTGATACACCTTTTTGGAGTTATTTCTGCCAAATAAGTGATTCTACTACAAGTTATGGTTCGTATTCTGGAGCAGTTCCGAATGAAAAAATAACTTGGGGGAAATTAGATATTAACACACCAAAATTTATAATAGAGAGTGATGCTACGATTGTTGCTCCGTTAATCTTTGCCTATTTGTTAGGCATGTAACACTAAAAAAATGATACGTAAAATTGTAGATTATCAAAAGTTGAATGAAGACATTTTAAACCTATTAGTGGATAAATACCCTGATGGATATGCTGACAAGGATATAATCGCATTTAGAAATGCACAAAATGAATACATAGAAGCTGTTGAAGTAAGAACCGAAGATACAGTCTATTTAGTAAAAGTTGGAAAACGATTAGTTCAAGCTATGGAAGAACATGAAGAAGATGATAACTTGAATGTTGATTCTACTAATGATAACGTAGATATTGATACTTTAAATGAAGAGGATTTAGATTAAATTGAAGAATTAATCATGATAGATAAAGTTGATAAATCTAGGCTTATTGCCATAAAGAATGACAAAATTCTTGTTCTTGAAAAAATAGGTGAGAAGAAAAAGTTTTCACTTGCTGGTGGTGTGAAAAAGAAAAAAGAAACAGATATTAAATCCTTAATAAGAGAAACTTTTGAGGAAATAGGGTTGCGGTTAAAAAAGAAAGAATTGACTTATTTTCTATCAAGGAAGAATAATAACACTAAAAAAAAAGAAATCTATAAGCATTATTTTATAACAAATACTTCAATAAAAAATATTGAAGTATTAGAACCTCATAAGTTTAAAAAAGTGCAGTGGGTTCCTTGGTATGATGCACTTGAATACCTGGATAAAGACGACCGAAGTGCAATAACATTATATTTTGACCAGTTTAGAAAACAAGTAAATTAATACAAGATTTTTTTATTTGAATAAAGATTACTTATAACCAATTAAAGCAAATTAATATGGAAACTTTATTTCACTTATCATTACCATGCACAAATGCTGAAGAAACCAAAAGGTTTTATATAGAAACCGTTGGTGCAATTTTAGGAAGGCATTCTAATAACTGGGTAGATATTAACTTATTTGGACATCAAATAACATTTACCCAAGCAGCTAAATTTAATTTCAATAATCCTAATTATGTGTTCGAGGGAAAAATTCTTCCTACTTTTCATTTTGGGATTATTCTAAATGTAGAAGAATGGGGTAGAATGTATTCTAAACTTAATGAACTGAATTTAGAATTAGTAACACAAGCAACTTTTTTAAAAAATAAATCTGGAGAACATTTGTCATTTTTTGTTAAAGACCCAAATGGATATATGTTGGAATTTAAAAGTTTTAAACAACCACAAGAGGTTTTTAAAATTTAATCTCAAAGACTTAAAGATTTTTATTATGTAAAATAGAATCTCCATGTTAAACTTGGCCTCATAAAATTTTGGTTAAACAATAAGGTGAAGTGAGCGTCCATATTTTAGGGGTTTAGTACTACCGTTTCTTAAGAGTTACAATTATACAAGGGATTTTAAAGCAATCTTTACGAGTTACAATGTTTCCTAAAATATAGCGAATGAGCCGTAAATTGTTTCCAAAAGTTTATGCAGCCTTGAATTTTTGTTTCTTTTGTTTCAAGACAAAAGATAATGAATCATTAAAAAAAGGATTAATTGAAGTACTAAATATAACAAGTGCATAGAATTTTATTTTTACTCACTTATTTAATTATTTGCAAAAACTTCAATTGAGTTTGTGAATCTCGTAAAAACTCGATTTCATAAAATTTATGCTCTTGTGGCAAGCTTACGAGAATCGCTTAAAATTTTTTATTACGTACATTTTTCGAATACGCGAATTTTAATAGGAGCAAAAAGGTTAGCTTTTATTTTGGCGTTGGCAAGCGTTGGATAATTGTGTGTAAAATAAATTGCCAGAGCAATTTGATTTTATAAAACAATCGAGCGCTTGGTAGCGGCTATTTTACATAACGGCTAATTATAGCTACACAATAATAAATACAACTACGAAGCCACAATTAGCTTGACATAATTACTATCGATATAAGTCTAAAGACGTTATATCTGCAATTATGTCAAATATCGCCCAAAAGCGCTATTTCGCTAATTGCTGTAAAATGTTCTATAATTTATATTATGTAAAATAGATAATTTCAACATCCAATACCCTCTATTCATTTAAACTTCATTAATTTTGCACCATTAATATACCATACAAATGAAAACACTTACCATATTTCGAATCATTGCCTTTTTAGAAGGCTTATCCTATATACTGTTACTATTTGTGGGCGTGCCGTTAAAATATTTTGGCAATGACGTTACACTTGTTAAAATGCTTGGAATGCCTCACGGGTTTCTATTCATGGCGTATATCGCGTTTGTAATTGTCCTCCGATTTGATAATCCATGGTTCAAAAAACATTTTATTTTAATTGCACTAGCATCCATCGTTCCTTTTGGAACGTTTATCGTTGAACACAAACTTAGAAAATTAGCATGAAACATATTATCGAATTAATAGTACAGTTATTAACCTCTTGGGGCTTGCCCGCTAATGTTGCTACAAATCTAAGTATTACGATTTTATTTATAGGATTAACGATTCTCATCTATATCATTGATCTGATCCTGAAGAAAATTATTCGTGCGACCTTTACAAAAATCGCTAACAAATCTAAAACTGATTTTGATGATATCATGTTGGCGAATAGAGTTCCGAGTAGTATTGCGCAAATAGTTCCTTTCATACTTACCTACAAACTCATTCCTAATTTATTTTATGATTTCGAAAAATTACAAGGATTTATTGAAAAAACAATTTTAGTCGTTGGGATTGCACTCACCATTTGGGGCTTAAGAAATATTCTCAACTCCATAAAAATCTATTTAAAAACCCTTAATTTCCTTAAAGATAAACCTGTTGACAGTTACATACAGGTTTTTATGATTTTTGTATGGCTTACTGGTGTGTTTGCTACCGTTGCCATAGTGTCTGGAATTTCATTTTTAGAATTTATTGCGGGATTAGGAACCATTTCAGCCATTATTATTTTAATATTTAGAGATACCATACTAGGGTTTGTAGCCAGTATTCAAGTGTCCATTAACGACATGGTTCGAATTGGCGACTGGATTTCTTTTGAGAAATTTGGTGCCGATGGCGATGTGATTGAAATCAACCTAGCCACCGTAAAAGTTCAAAACTTTGATAATACCATCACCACCATCCCCACTTATGCACTCATTTCCGATTCGTTTAAAAACTGGCGCGGTATGGACGAATCTAAAGGAAGACGCATCAAGCGCTCTTTAAACATTCGTATGGAGAGTATCAAAAATTTGACGCAAGCCGATATTCTTAAAATATCTAAAATTCAACTCATTTCGGAGTATATTTTAAATCGTTCAAAAGACATCAATACTTATAACGAAACCCATGCGGTTGATAAATCGCTTTTGATCAACGGTAGAAACCTGACCAATATTGGGGTTTTTAGAAAATATATGGAAACCTTTATCGAACAGCATTCTGCGATCAATAAAGAGATGATGATTATGGTTCGTCAACTCCAACCCTCTGCTCAAGGTTTACCGATTGAAATCTATGCATTTAGCAGTGATAAACGCTGGGCAAATTACGAGTTTATCATTGCAGATATTTTTGATCACATGATTGCATCCGTCAACGATTTTGATTTGGAAATTTCTGAAACGCCTGTGTTTACCTCTTTAAAAAAATAACCAATGCAGTCTAGAGATTCAAGTTTAAATGCCATCCGTCTGGATCGTATATCCAACACCATCAAATCAGAAATGTCTTCTGAAGAATACTTTCAAAACAGTGTTTTAAGACCTATTATCAAGTTTCAAAACGATCTATTGCTTGCCGCTTTTTTGAATTTCTCAAACAAATATAAAAACGTATTTTTTGACTTGTCAACAGAGAAAAAAGTAAACTACATAGAAAACGCCATTGCAAAAGATAGCACCTTCAGAAACAGTCTAAAAGATATGATTGTGGGATTGTTTACCGTGGATGAATACAATCAGTACATCCCCAATGCATCCGCCTTAAACAAGCGCATGACGGGTATTATTAAAGAACGCCTTATCAGTCATGTTCAGTTGCTCTCAGAAATGGGACCTACAGCGTAGATTCCCCATTTAAATTAGTAGTCAACACAGAACTCATATAGTCAAAATAAGGTCGAATGACTTCAAAGTCATCAATAACCTGTTGTTCAAAACCCTTTGAAAGCACTTCTTTATCCGTGAATTTTTTAGTAAAAATAAATTGCTTCCTTCGGATCAAATCAATGTTTGGATCCAACTTGTCAAACCCTCTCGGAGCTGATTTTAGTTCATCTCCTTGCATTCTTCCCCAAACGCTTTTAAATTTCGGAGCTTCCATCAACGCACGAATTTCTTCTGAATCCGTTTCAAACTCTTTCCGGATTCTAAGAAGATCTTCTTTATTCGGATCCCAAAACCCCGTGGCAATAAAACTCTCGTTTTGTGGCGCCAGATGTAAATAATACCCACCTCTTAATTCTGGTTTAGTTCGATGAAAACTGCCGCTAAAATGGATTTTGTAGGGCAATTTGTTTTTTGAAAATCGGACATCTCTATAGATGCGAAAAACTTTAAACGTATCAATAGAATCCACCGTATTTAGCTGTTCAAATAATTGAGCATAAAACTGCTTCACTCCCATTTCAACTTCTTTAAATGCCGCTTTATGTTCTTGAAACCAATCGCGATTATTGTTTTTTTGTAATATTTTTAAGAAACTAAATACATCTTTAGAGATCATGTCTTATATTTTTAAAATTCAATCTTATGTAAAATCAAACCCGAAGCGGGCGCGATATAATCCATCACCTCTTGACTCTTGGGTTTTAAACTGTTTTTTATATACTCCAAATCAATCTCGCCACGTCCTAATTTAATCAAAGCCCCCATCATCAATCGTATTTGATGACGCCCAAATCCCTTTCCAATCACTTTTAAAACATAACTTTTCTCTGGAAAAAAACTGGCCGTATATAAGGTGTTTTCTATAAGCTCACAACAGATGAGTTCTCGATCATACACCCCTTCATTCGTGGGTTTATAACAATAGGTTTTATAGTTGTTTTGTCCTTCAAAAAGCTGTGCCCCTTTTTTCATCAATTCGATATCCAAAGAATCTAAAATGGTAGTCATAATCGGAGCCGCAAACGGATGAAATTTTGCACCCTGCGCAAACACATAATGGTATTCTTTTAATTTTGAATCCTGAATGATGTTAAATTTCGCATCCACTTCTTTGATACTTAAAGCGCGAATGTCTTGTGGAAGATTTTGATTGAACAGTTCTAAAAACGCTGTTAAATCCTCTAAAGGTTGTCCATCTAAAAACAATTCAAATGCAGCTTCACTTGCAGACACCATCGCATCGGTGCGCCCCGCTCCTAGTGTTTTGAATTTTTGTTCTTCCAGAATGAACTTCAATGTGCGATCGATCATCAGATGCACTGTTTTGGTGTTCGGCTGTTTTTGCCACCCATGAAAACGGTACCCTAAAAATTGCACCTTGACTACATAAAAATAACGCTTTTGCAACATGTTTACAAGGTCGTAATTTTATAAAGAGTTACAAAATTAATGTCTGGATTTTAGAACGTCAATGACCGCATCGAGTTTGAACCCTTTTGCTTGCAATAAAATTAAGTAATGAAATAACAAATCAGCACTCTCATTTAAAAACAAATCATCGTTGTCATCTTTGGCTTCAATCACAACTTCAACCGCCTCCTCGCCTACTTTTTGAGCTATTTTATTAAGACCTTTTTCAAACAACTCAGAGACATAGGAAGTTTCTGAGGAAGCATTCTCTTTCCGTTCCGTGATGATCGTTTCGAGTTCCGATAAAAACCCATAAGATTCTGTATTGGATTCGCCCCAACAAGTATCAGTTCCTTTGTGACAGGTAGAACCTTGGGGCGTTGCTTGGATCAATAATGTGTCGTTATCACAATCATTCTGTAAACTTTTGAAGCTTAGAAAATTCCCACTCTCCTCCCCTTTTGTCCACAGGCGTTGTTTACTGCGACTAAAAAAAGTCACCTTATTAGTTTCCAAAGTCTTTGCAACCGCTTCCGCATTCATATAGCCGAGCATTAAAACGGTTTTCGTTGTTGCGTCTTGAATGATTGCAGGAATTAATCCGTCACTGTTATACTTGATGTCCATTAGAGTCGTATGTTAATTTGATTTGTTTGTAATTCTTGTTTTAAATCGTTTATGGCAATTTCACCGAAATGAAATACACTGGCTGCCAAGGCAGCATCTGCTTTTCCTTCTTTAAAAACCTCCACAAAATGCTGCATCGTTCCTGCACCTCCAGAAGCAATGATCGGAATATTGACCGTTTCTGACAGTTGTGCCAAGGCTTCATTTGCAAAGCCTGTTTTAACGCCGTCATTATTCATTGAGGTAAATAAGATTTCACCAGCACCACGGGTTTCTACTTCTTTGGCCCATTCAAATAAATCCAAATCTGTTGGGATCGTTCCACCTGCCAAATGTACCAACCATTTACCATCTACTTTTTTTGCATCAATAGCCACCACAATACACTGGTTTCCGAAGGCTTTTGAAAGTTCGTTAATCAGCTCTGGACGTTTGATGGCGGCTGAATTCACCCCCACCTTGTCGGCCCCAGATTTTAAGAGTAATTCAACACCTTCTTTGGTACTCACCCCGCCACCCACAGTAAAAGGAATGTCTATTTGTTCCGCCACATTGCGAACCATGTCTATGGTAGTAGAGCGTGATTCTAGCGTTGCTGAAATATCTAAAAACACCAATTCATCCGCTCCGTTTTCAGCATATTGTTTTGCCAAAGCCACTGGATCGCCAGCGTCTCGAAGATTTAAAAAATTAACTCCTTTGACCGTGCGTCCATTTTTGATATCTAAACATGGAATAATTCGTTTGGCTAACATACTTAAGATCGATTGAGTTGATAGGTTTCTAATTGTTTTAAACTGATATTCCCTTCGTAAATGGCTTTTCCAATAATGACACCTTCACAGCCTAAATCAGCTAATTTTGGCAACTCATCAAAAGTTGAAATCCCTCCCGAAGCAATGAGTTTTACAGGATTCACTGTGGATAAAATCGTTTCGTATAAATCAAATGAAGGTCCTTGTAACATCCCATCTTTGGAAATATCTGTACAGATCACATAAGAAATTCCTTTTGAAACAAACTCTTTTATAAAACTGAGGACTTCTTTGTCACTTTCCACCTGCCAACCTTGAATCGCAATTTTTTGATCCAAGCAATCCGCACCTAAAATAATGTTATCAGCACCATAGGTTTCTAACCAGTTTAAAAATTGTGATGGATTTTTGACAGCAATACTTCCTCCTGTGATCTGGTGTGCGCCAGAATTAAAAGCGATTTTTAAATCTTTGTCAGATTTTAAACCCCCACCAAAATCAACCTTTAAATTTGTTTTGGTCGCGATGGATTCTAAAATTTTATGATTGATGATGTGCTGTGCTTTGGCACCATCCAAATCCACCACATGTAGATGTTCGATGCCGACGTCTTCAAACATTTTAGCAACCTCTAAAGGGTTTTCATTATAGACTTTTTTAGTACTATAATCGCCTTTGGTCAGGCGTACACATTGCCCGTTTATCAGGTCTATTGCAGGTATAATTCGCATACTATAAGTTTAAAAAGTTTTGTAATAATTGAGTCCCGTCTTTACTGCTTTTTTCAGGATGAAATTGAACCCCATAAAAATTATCAGATTGCAAAGCCGCTGAAAATTCATGTTCATACACAGAACGCGCAATGGTTTGCGGTCCTAGATCAGCATAATAACTATGTACAGAGTACATATAGCTGTTTTCAGGGATGGTTTTCAATAAATCCGATTGGAGGTTTTGAATCGTGTTCCATCCCATATGCGGGACTTTAACCGCATTTGAAAAGTGTTTGACATTCACATCAAAAACCCCGAGCCCTTTGGTATCGCCTTCTTCGGAATAATTGCATAACAATTGCATTCCCAAACAAATCCCCAACACCTCTTGTTTGAGAGTTGGAATTAAGAGGTCTAACTTTGATTTCTTCAACATTTCCATTGCCTGACTGGCTTCGCCAACCCCTGGAAAAATGACCTTATCCGCTCTTTGAATTTCCTCTACTGAATTCGAGAGCTTGGCATGAACTCCCAAACGCTGAAACGCAAATTGAATGCTCTGAATATTTCCTGCTCCGTAATCGATTATTATAACGTTCATTTATTCTAAAGTTCCTTTGGTTGATGGTAAAATCATTTTATTCACATCGCGTTTGACGGACATTTTGATCGCTTTTGCAAACGCCTTAAAAATCGCCTCTATTTTGTGATGTTCATTACTCCCATCAGCTTTGATGTTTAAATTGCACTTAGCCCCATCCGTAAAGGATTTAAAGAAGTGCATAAACATTTCCGTAGGCATTTTACCGACGTATTCACGTTTAAAATCAGCTTCCCAAACCAACCAGTTTCTACCTCCAAAATCAATGGCAACTTGTGCCAAACAATCGTCCATTGGCAAGCAAAAGCCATAGCGTTCAATACCTAATTTTGAGCCCAAGGCGGTGTGAAATAAATTCCCGAGTGCAATCGCCGTATCTTCGATGGTATGATGTTCATCAACTTCTAAATCGCCTTTCACTTTGATGTCTAAATCCATTTGTCCATGACGTGCGATTTGGTCTAACATGTGGTCAAAAAAGGCAATTCCAGTATCAATCTGACTTTGTCCTGTGCCGTCTAAATTTAAAGTGATCGCAATCTTCGTTTCATTGGTGTTTCTCACAATAGACTCTACGCGTTGCTTCGCTTTAAGGAATTCATAAATGGCGTCCCAACGGTTTGTTTCTAAGGCGATAAAAGGAGTTAGCTCCTCTTGTTTGACGGAGATTTCATTTTCACCTAAATGTGTTTCATCGTTGATAAAAATGCCTTTACACCCTAAGTTTTTCGCCAGTTCTACATCTGTTAAACGGTCGCCAATTACATAAGAATTCTCTAAATCGTAAGCTTCGGTAAAATACTCCGTTAATAAACCTGTTTGCGGTTTTCGGGTTGGTGCATTGTCTTTAGCAAACGTACGATCGATGAATTGTTTTTCAAAAACGATGCCTTCGTTTTTAAAGGTATCGAGGATGAAATTATGAACCGGCCAAAATGTATTTTCTGGGTATATTTCCGTTCCCAAACCATCTTGATTGGTAATCATGACAATTTCAAAATCCAATTCTTGACAGATTTTTTTTAAATTAGAAAATACATCAGGGTAGAATTCTAATTTCTCAAATGAATCAATTTGTTCGTCCGCAGGTTCGCGGATGATCGTTCCATCGCGATCTATAAATAATACAGGCTTCATTTTAGAGTCTTTAATAAGGTTAATAATTGTGTGTTTTCAGAAGGTGTCCCCACCGTGATTCTTAAGCAATTTTCACAATGCGATTGAGAGCTTCTATTTCTGACAACGATCCCATTTTTAATCAATTCATCGTAACGTTTGTTGGCATCATCTACTTTGATTAAAATAAAATTTGCTTCTGAAGGGTATAGCTTTTTAATAAAGGGATAAGTTTCTAAGGCTTTGTTTAATCTGTTGCGTTCGTTTATAATGGAAGCAATTTGATCAGAAACCACTTCCTTATTATGGAGTGCTTTCAATGCTGCTTCCTGCGTAAGCGTATTGATGTTATACGGGGGTTTTATTTTATTTAATACCGCAATAATTTCTTTGGAGGCATAACAAATCCCCAACCGAATCCCCGCCAACCCATAGGCTTTAGAAAGGGTTTGTGTGACGATTAAATTTGGATACACATTCAGCCATTGGATCCAACTGCTTTCTTCTGTAAAATCGATATAGGCTTCATCTATGACAACCAGCCCTTTAAAGTCTTTCAAAAGACGTTCAACTGCGGTACGATCGACCGTGTTTCCAGAAGGATTGTTCGGCGAACAGATGAACAATAGTTTAGTAGTTGGTTTTATATGTTCTAGAATCGAATCGACCTCTATTTGAAAATCAGAGTTTAAAGGCACTTGTATATTCTCAATGGCATTCAAATTTGCCAAGACTTCGTACATCCCATAAGTCGGAGGCAATGTGAGAATACTGTCTTGATTGGGTTCACAAAACGCTCTGAAAATTAAATCCAAGACTTCGTCGCTGCCATTCCCCAAAAGTATTTGATCTGACGCCACTTCTTTTTGTTTTGAAATGATAGCTTTTAAAGCCGTTTGCTGTGGATCTGGATACCGATTTAAAGAACTGTCAAAAGGGTTTTCATTGGCATCCAAAAATACCATATCCGTTTGCAAGTCTTTATATTCATCGCGCGCAGACGAATAGGGTTTCATCTGTTGTATATTCTTTCGAACTAATTTATTTAGATCCATCTTCTATAGATTTTAATCGAATTGTGACCGCATTTTTGTGTGCCATCAATCCTTCAGCTTCCGCCATAAGTTCGATGGTGTTTCCGATGTTTACTAGGCCTTCTTTGGTGATTTCTTGAAAGCTAATGTTTTTCAAAAAGCTGTCTAAATTCACGCCTGAGTATGCTTTTGCATAGCCATTAGTTGGCAGCGTGTGGTTGGTTCCAGAGGCATAATCACCAGCACTTTCGGGGGTGTATTTCCCGATAAACACAGAACCTGCATTGATGATATTCTCTACAAAAAAAGAATTGTTTTCTGTACAAATGATATAATGTTCAGGTCCGTAAAAATTAATTAAATCAACCGCTTCTTGATCGGAGTCCACTAAAATCAACTTTTTGTTTTCAAGGGCTTTTTCTAGAATCGATTTGCGATCTAAAAGTTGCGTTTGAATGCTAATTTGTTTCGCAGTTTCTAAAAGTAGTTTTTCATCAGTTGACACTAAAACAACTTGACTGTCAACGCCGTGTTCTGCTTGACTTAATAAATCCGAAGCGATAAAAGCAGGGTTGGCATTTTTATCTGCCACAACCAGAAGTTCACTAGGGCCAGCAGGCATATCGATTGCCACACCAAACTTGGTAGCCAATTGCTTTGCAACAGTGACATATTGATTTCCAGGACCGAATATTTTAGATACTTTAGGAATACTCAAAGTTCCAAAGGTCAATCCTGCAATGGCTTGAATCCCTCCTACTTTGATAATTGTTGTAATTCCACACAAAGCTGCTGTATAAAGGATTTCATTGGCAATCGCTCCTTCTGAATTTGGAGGGGTACATAGAATACTATTTTTACAGCCCGCAATGGTTGCTGGAACGGCAAGCATCAATACTGTTGAAAACAAGGGCGCTGTCCCACCAGGAATGTACAAACCTACGGTTTCTATCGGGCGTTTTTCTTGCCAACAACGAACGCCTGGTTGTGTTTCTACATCCACCTTCGCTGTTTTTTGGGCGTTGTGAAAGACTTCAATATTAGACTTGGCTTGTTGAATGGCAGCTTTTAAATCTTCTGAAACTAAATTTGATGCGGTTTCAACTTCTTCTTGTGTAACAAATAGAGATTTTAAATCCACCTTATCAAATCGTTTTGTGTACTGGGCAATCGCCGTATCACCTTCTTGTTTGACTGCTAAAAAGACCTCATTTACAATGGCTTCAATGGCTTCCACAGATTGTGTGGGACGTTGCAGGACGGTTTCCCAAGTGGATCGAGCAGGATATTTAATAAGAGTCTCCATTAAAGTACCATTTTTTCGATTGGACATATAAGGATGCCTTGCGCACCTAAGGCTTTTAAATCGTCTATAATGTCCCAAAATTGGTTCTTATCAATCACACTGTGCACGGAGCTCCACCCCGATTCTGCTAATGGAAGTACGGTTGGACTTTTCATTCCCGGTAAGAGATTGATAATGGCTTCCAAACTATCATTTGGTGCATTGAGCAATACATACTTTGAGGACTGTCCCTTAAGCACTGCTTCGATACGAAATTTTATTTTATCTAAAATCGCTTTTTGAGGCGCTGAAATTGTTGGAGAGACTGCCAAAACGGCTTCTGATTTCAGAATCACTTCTTTCTCAACCAAATTGTTTTTAAACAAGGTGCCTCCTGTAGAGACGATATCAACGATGGCTTCTGCCAGTCCGATATTGGGTGCAATTTCAACAGAGCCATTAATGACATGGATGCTCGCTCTAATATTGTTTTTTTCTAAAAAGGCATTGACGGTATTGGGATAAGAGGTGGCAATTTGTTTGCCGTTCAAATCTTCGAGTGATTTGTATTCCATGTTTTTGGGAACGGCAATTGAAACTCTGCATTTTGAAAATCCTAACTTCGAAATATATTCTATGGAGTTTCCTTTTTCGACAAGAACATTGTTTCCAATAATAGCGGCATCTACAACCCCATCTTTTAAGTATTGAGGAATATCGCCATTCCGCAGGTAAAAAACTTCGACTGGGAAATTTGTCGCCGTGGCTTTGAGTTGGTCTTTTCCATTATCGATAGAGATTCCAATATCTTTCAAAAGTTTCATAGAATCGTCTTTGAGACGTCCTGACTTTTGCACTGCAATTTTTAAAGTATTCATTCTTTATTAATTTAGTAAAAAAAAAAGACCCGCTTGATTGCTCAAACGGGTCCGTATATAGTTTAAATAGTATCCTACACAACTTTACCTCGCTTGATGGCCAGTTAAAATATGATGATGATGGATAACTAAATATGAATTCATTGTAATTATTTTGAAAACAAATATTCAAAAAATAAAAAGTATAAACCTAACTTATTTTTAAGAATTATTGATTTGATAAAAATAGCGAGTACAAAACTAGCTATTAATTAAAATTTACTGATTCCCTAAAATAATTGGCAATCCATTTTTTCCAGAGCCAATGACAATCACTTTACTGTTTGGAGATTCAGACAACTTTACAGTCGCTTCAATTCCTTTATCTTGTAAGATGCGATCGTTTAGAGATGCACTTAAAATTTTGTTTGCATCCGCTTTACCTTGCGCTTCAATACGTACTTTTTGAGCCTCTTTATCTGCAGTCACTAATCTAAATTCATATTCTAAAGATTCTTGCTCTTGCTTTAATTTACTCTCAATCGCATTTTTGATGGTGTTTGGAAGTTTTACATCTTCTACTAAAACACGCTTCACATTTAAAAATTGACCGTCTAATAAGTTTACGACTTCATCAAGAATTTCTTGTTCGATGACATCACGCTTACTAGAATACAATTGTTCTGGCGTATAACGACCTACAACACTTCTTGCTGCTGCATTGACCGCAGGGCCTAAAAGTTCATTCTCATAATCCTCACCTTTTGTTTTGATAAGGCTTCCAAGGTTTTCGAATTCTGGCTCATACCATATCGTTCCGTTTACTTTAACTTCCAATCCGTTTACAGATAAAACGTTCATTTCATCAGAGATGGATTGTTGTCTTACTTTATGGATTAACATACTGTTCCAAGGCGCTACAATTTGAAAGCCTTCACCATACGTTTTGTCCGTTTGGATTCCATCTCCGAAACGCTCAAATAACACGCCTCCTTCACCAGGGCCGATCGTCACGGCAGATTTTGATATTAAAAGAATAATAGCACCAATTATAAAGATAACTGGGAGTCCGATTTTAGGAAATTTTTGCATTTTTTTGTTTTAAATTATTAAATAAGTCCGTTGTATTTTCTTATGAACCATTCGATTGCTAGACTTGATAAAAGTAATAACAACCAGAATTTTATACCGATCAAAGGTACTGTTTTTTTAGTGAATTTCTGAATACTTAAAAAACGATTGTCAGAAATTAATTCAGACATTAATCCGTCGATTTGAGTATCAAAAAAGGCTGCCCCATCTGTGTGAATGGCAAGTTGTTCGAGTTTCTGAACATTGGCATTTATAAATTGTTGTTCGATGTTAAAATCTAAAATTTCAATTTCTCCAAACGAACGATGTGTACCGCCGTTGGCACGCACCTCAAAAGAATAATTCCCAGGCTCTAAAGCGTTTAGATTTATGTTGTAACTGTTTTGAACCGCAATCATTGGATACTCTAATTGTTGCCCTGTAGCTTTGTTTTTAAGCTTGATGACTAACTGTGCATTGCGGTTTGGCTCATAATTTTTATTAAAAAATTGTGCTGATATTTCTAAGGGTTGACTCCCATCATAAATAGATTCATAGTTGACAAGCAGTCGTGTATTTTGGTTTTTGATGTTTAAATACTGAATCAGTTTCGCCATAAACGAATCAAATGATTTAAAATTTTGATCTTCACGGAAGGAATGCATGCGCCATTTCCACAGGTTTTCAGCTAAGAGTACAGCTGTTCTTTGAGAATTGTTTTCGAAAGTAAACCACAAAGGTTCTTGTGTAGGTGAACCATTAATCGATTTGAACAACAAAGTTTCGTGAGAAACATTTAGTGCGATGCTTCCAAATTCAGCGGTTAAGGGCGGATAGGTATTAAACATAAAATCATCTACGGAAAAATTATTAAAATTTGGATTGACAACTCCTTGATAATTTTCATATTGACCTGTAACCTCTTGTTTGAAGTCTGATTGTATTGCATTTAAAAATGCCCATTGTGTTTGGCTCCCTCCTATGATAAAGGTATTTAACTTTCTTTTTTCAATGAGGTCAAAAACGGCTTTAAAACTTTGATTGGGTTGGTATAAAATTGCTAGACCATAGTTGTCATTCGTTTCTAAATACTCTATTGGAGAACAGATTTTAACAAGTCGCTGTTTGTTGGTTTCAATTGCAGCTTTTAAAGCGCCTAAATCGGGATGGGATAAAGAGGTTACTAACGCAATATTCGTGTATTCGTCAATCGTTTCTATTGCAAAGGATTTTTTATTGTTGACCGTATTTTTTTCGTTTTCAACAGGAGACAAACTGACCTGATACCGCTGTAACCCTACCTTAGTAGATACAATCTTAGGTGTGAGGATAATTGAATTATTTGTGGCTGAGAACTGTACACGTTCTTTATGAATAATCCGCCCGCGAGATTCAATTCTTAGTTCTGACTGCACAGCAGTGTTTCCAGTGTAAGAAGCGATAATTTCAACAGGGAATTTATTATTCAGATAGGTGTATTTATTGACGTTAATTTGTTGAATTTTCAAATCCGTATGGTAAATACTGTCCCCCAATATAAGAGGAAACACAACTTGTTCAAACTGTTTAGAAGCAAATTCATAAGCGTCACCAATAGTTTGATTCCCATCGGAAATTAAAACAACGGGCGCAAATTGAGAATCATACAGAGACTCAATGTCTTGGAGGCTCTTTGTAATGTTTGTTTGTGTATCCTCAAAAGTGAGTGTTGAATTTTGATTAATCTGTGTTCCAAACGGATATACTTTAACATCGTATTTAGAAGTAATTTCAGTATTTCTCAAGAGGGTTTGAACCGCCTCAGAAGAAATACTGTCTTTATTTAAGTAATTGACAGATTGAGAATTATCAACCATAACTGCAAGTACAGGTTTAATTATTTTACTTTCTTTTGTTTCAAACTTTGGGTTAATGACAAGAAGTAATAATGAAAAAACCGAAATGAACCTCACTCCTGCTAAACCCCAATGAAGCCGATGACGCTTGGTTTTATACACATACTGAAAAAGCGCTATGAACAGCGCTAAAATTCCAGATCCAATAATGTATAAAATTGTTTGTGTGGGCATAATTAAATGAGCTGTGAACAACTACTTATATAAGATTTAAGTGAGCATGCCACCATCGACATTGATCGTTTGTCCAGTGATGTAACTTGATAAATCACTGGCGAGAAATACGCATGCATTGGCAATATCCTCAGGAGAACCGCCTCGTTTTAAAGGAATTCCAGCACGCCATCCTGCTACGGTTGCTTCGTCTAATTTAGCCGTCATTTCCGTTTCAATAAACCCTGGTGCAATCACATTGCTTCTAATGTTTCTTGATCCAAGCTCTAAAGCAACAGATTTTGAAAAGCCTATAATACCTGCTTTAGATGCCGCATAGTTGGTTTGCCCCGCATTTCCTTTCACGCCTACAACTGAACTCATGTTTATAATAGATCCTTTACGTTGCTTTAACATCGTGCGTTGTACCGCTTTAGTCATGTTAAAAACAGACTTTAGGTTGACTTCAATCACTTTATCAAAATCGTCTTCACCCATTCGCATGAGTAAATTGTCTTTTGTAATCCCGGCGTTGTTTATGAGAATATCAATCCCTCCAAAATCAGCGAGCACGTCTTCTGCTAATTGTTGAGCATCGTTAAAATTTGCGGCGTTGCTTTGGTATCCTTTAACGGTCGTTCCAAAAACTTGCAATTCTGTCTCTAAAGCATTGGCAGCTTCAACAGATGCACTGTATGTAAACGCAACATTTGCGCCATGCTGAGCAAAAACGGTTGCAATTCCTTTTCCAATACCACGACTTGCGCCTGTGATGATGGCTGTTTTTCCTTCTAATAGTTTCATATAGTTCCTTCTAAAAAATTTATATATAATATCTGTAAATATTATTCATATCAAAGATAGTAAAATGCTTTCAAATAAAATTCCTTTAAAAATAATTTGTGAATGCTATTAATAAATCAGATCGTCAAACTGAGCTGATAATTAGTGTTTATTTCAAGTATTAAAATTGAATTAGAGTGCATAATTATATTTTTTCAATTTAAACAGATGTCATTATATAGCTAAAAAATTACGAGTTATGATTATTATTTTGTTTATTTGTTTTGATAATTAATTAAACAAAACTTATGAAAACATTGAATCTTTTTAAATTTATCCTTCTTGGATTTTTAATCACAAGTTGCTCTGACAGTAATGAACCTACAGGATCTGGTTCTGGGTCTGACAACGAAGCAGTAACATCAATAACATTGTCAACAGCTTCTAATACAGTCAACACAAGTGCTCAAGTAGCGTTCATCGTAACAGGCAACAACTCTACTGACTTAACAAGTTTATCTTCTTTAAAAGTAGATAACCTTTCTGTTTCAAACCCTTTTTCGTTTAACTTAGAAGGAACTTACCAAGTGGTTGCTACGTACGAAGATTTAACATCGAACACGCTTACAATAACTGTGACTGATATTCCTCCAACGAGTATTGAATTAAGTTTTGATCAAGATAATTATAACAATGGAGACTCTGCCATATTTGTTGTTACAGATAACTTCAATAATACGGTCACAACGGAAGCTGAAGTGACTGTGAACGGAACGGTTACTACAGCCAATCCCTATCCATTTACTGCTGATGGCACTTATAATTTTGAAGCTACTTACGAAGGTTTAACTTCCAATACAATAACTATCAATGTGGTATCTGCTTCTAGCCCTAGTGACACCTCGTCATTTACAGCTTCTGGAGCTCCTACAACTTTTACTAAGAAAGCACTTTTAGAAGATTTCACAGGGACATGGTGTCCACAATGTCCACCTGCGGGCTCCGCTATTGCAAATGCGATGAGTGGAAATTCAAACATATTTGGAGTCGGTTATCATGCCGGTGGTGGCGGTAGTGAGCCAATGACCATTCCAGAAACTGCTTTCTGGTCTGGTTACTATAACGTGACTGGTTTTCCAACGGTTTATGTGAACGGTCCAGATACGCGATGGAATTATAACAGCATGTCACAAGTGAACACCGAACTAGCAGAAACTGCGACCGTTGGTTTAGCTGTTGACGCAGCTCTTGTCGGTGGTAAACTCGATTTAGAAGTTAAAGTTGGATTTAACACAGCAGCAAATGAAGCTGTACGATTAATGATTTATTTATTAGAAGATAATGTTACAACCTCTACAGCGCAAGCAGGCTCTTCTCAGGGCGCTAACTATGTGCACAGAGATGTTTTAAGAGAAGTTTACACCGATCAATTAGGAGATGCTATTGACGCTTCTAATACCATGGCTGGAGGTGTTTTGACACGCACCCTTACAGGACTCGACTTGCCATCTAATGTAGATGATGTCGCTAATTTAAAAGTGATTGCATTTGTAAGAAACACTTATACTAAAACTTTTGTGGATTACTTTGATGAAACCCATACAGATTCACCACACTACGATATTTATAATGTACAAGAAGTGCATGTTGGAGAAACGCAAGCTTTTGATTAAATAGTCTAATTAAAATCTAATAATAGTAAACATAAAGAAGCCGCTCTTAGAGTGGCTTTTTTGTTTAAGGACTTATTTGTAAATAGTTAAGGCATTATATTTATATAAATTAACTGTGTGAAATTATTTATAATTGTATATTTGAGAATAAACCTACTTAAAAAACATTAAAACCCATGAAAAAATTAGCCCTTTTTATTTGCCTATTTACTATTACAATTTCATTCTCACAAACAACCAAAGAAGATTTAATCGGAAAGTGGCAATTGCTCACACTTACAATTGACGGCACCGTATTGACCACTTACGAAGCTGTCGAAACCGATGATTTCTATCACGAATATTTAGAGGATAAAACGTTTAAGACCACTCTTGACGAGACCACAGATGAGGGAACTTGGGAGTTGTCTGGTGAAACATTGAATATTTTTTTATCAACCAAAAGTGGTGAAATTCATTTTAAAATCTTAGAAATTTCTGCAGATGAATTACATGTATTAGATACCGAGGAGGAGGAAGAAATTATTTTATCCTTTAAAAAGGTGTGATACGCAGTGTTTTGCTATGCTAAACTTTGTTTAGTGGTCGCAAACTAGCGGCATCAGGGTCCGCCCAAAAAACTGGGTTATTATCAAAAGCAGCCCCGCTACCGCACGAATCCTTTCGTGTGGTAATTTAACATTGTAAAAACCAGCACATCATCTATAAATCCTTTTTGATCTGCATAATCAACGGCACTACTATAAACATATTCTTCTGGATTATGAAATTTATAATTTCTACTCATCTAACCTCCTTCTTAAATTTAAAATACAATTCTTTGTTTTTATCAAACTCGTTACTTTTCTTTATGACCACACGAAAGGATTCGTGCGGCAGCGAGGAGGGGATTTATGAATATCCCCATATATATTATCTAGCCTAATAAGTTCTTCAATATAAACGGCTGCCATTGTCTCTCTTGTTCTTATGGCTTTATTTTTAGCTTTAACAAAAGTGGTAATATTGTTTAAAAGTTTTTTATAAATCTCATCATCTGAGTCATTTTTAAAATCTACTGGATCATAACAATCTCCCTGTTGACAACCTATTTCATAATTTTAATATATTTATTTTTATTTAATTGAAATACTGAATCTGGTATTTTCCTTTTGATTGTTCCATAAACCTGTTGTATTGATTTAAATAATGGATAGTATTCGACTTCGTTTCTCAGGGAAATTGAAGTAGACTCTTTAACAAATAAATTCCAAAAATTGCTTTCATAATTCCTGTAATACTTTGGATTTAATTTATAATTATTTGCACTAAAATAGTATTTACCTTTGTGTTTCTGAAAAAAATCTTCTTTGTTAGTTGATTCAAACTCTATAGTTATTGATTCACATAATTCATTAAGTATAGGTTTATTTTCGTGTAAATTTCTATTAAAATTTAAAAGTTTTCCTGAAATTTTATTTAAATTAAATCTCATTATAGTGTCTGACTTTTCATAATCTACATAGTTAAAACCTTCATTAAGTAAAAATATAGTCTTTCTTTTACCTAATTTTCCTTTTGAATTATGTAGTAGTACAAACTTATCTTCTTTTAGGTAAGCAACTACAGAATCTCCCATTTGCTTAATTAGGTTGTTTTTGGATATTTTCTTATCGATTAACTCATAATCTATATGAAAATACATTTCTCCTTCAAAGTAGTTTTGAGATGAACCGTAATTCCAATTAAATAATAAAACTAATATTATTATTCCAATTAAATTTTTATTTTTCATTCTATAATATTTTCTGACAATTATTTTTACAAAAAATTAAAATGCATCAGTATAGCGATAATGCCTATTAATATAACTGCTAAACCTCCAACCAAACCTTTAAAAATCATAGCTATATCCCATGCCCTATCATTCTTATAGTCATTATTATTAAAATTATAATACAAGAAAACAACACCGAAAATAATACACCCTACACCAAATAATATTTTATTGTTTTCAATCATATTTTCACTTCTTAGATTCAACAATTCTTTCGGTTAATATCATTTTAACTGCTCCATTTTGTTGTATTATTTCGTTCGCTAATTGAGAGCCCCCTGGTATTTTCTTTAATCCTGCATCAATTAGTTTTCCTGCTACAACCCAACCAGCCTCATTTGTCGCATTTTCTAAATCTCTCTGGGTTAGATGTACAGTTATTTCTAACCCTGATCCCATAGTGGAAACTATATTACCTGAAGCTGCAAGAGGTATACCTACTTCCGCTCCAATAACTGATATTGTAAGAGCATAGCCAACAACTGCTCCTCCATCTCCAACATCTTGCATTATTTGAGCAAGAGATAATAGATCATCTTTATTATTTGCAATCCATTTTTTGACTCCAAAATCTACTGGTGCCAATGTATTATTAGCCGGATTTTTCGTTCCATTAATTTTTGATCCAATATCATCCCCTATATTATAGTTGTTTAATCCCAAAAGGGAACCCAGCCAATTAAAAAATTGTATGGGGTCATTACAACAATTGTTATTATTATTTCCATCACTATTCCCTCCATTTTCAGCATATGCAACAGCTTCATCAAAGGAAACCTCCTGCCCATCTATTACATATTGACCTGTTTCAAAATTATATATTGAATCAGCACCACTTGGATCTGCAAAAAATACAGGATTATTGTCAAACGCTTGGTAAGGAGAATATTCAAAATGATCTACAATGTCAATTGCATTCCATCTACCAATTGCAGGGTCATATAGACGTAAATTAGTTTCATATAAATCGAGTCCTAAGGATTCTTCCAACTCCACACCATTGAATTTAAACTTGCTTGCTACAGAATTTACATTCGCAGATGTCACGTTATTATACCCTTTATGTTTAAGCCCGAATGGATAGTAATTCGATTCCTCTACAATCTCACTTTCACCGATTCGCTCGATACGCAACTCATCAAACCAAGCGGTCACACTCGGGCTCCCATTATACAACCCAACTCTTAAATTAATTTTATCAATATTAACAGGAACTGTAACTTCCTGCTCCAAATAAACCCATTGATTTTTCGTGAAAATACGAGAGATCTCTGAAACTTCTGTATAATAATTCGTTTCTGTATCTTCATTCATAAAAAAGGACAACATTACCCAAGAGTACCCACTACTTTCTACATAGACCCATCCTGAAAACTTATAGGTGTTGGGTTCTGATTCATTTATTGGAATCCATTCGTTGGAATGGGCATAATACCCTCCAGAAACGGTGCGGTGTAATTTTACAGACGAATTATCTAAATGGCCTTTAGTGGTGTCTATTGGTGCTGACCAACCACTTGTGGAGCCTTCACTGTCCCAACCAGTGCTGTTTTCTAAATCGTCACTAAAAACGGTGGTCCAATTTGCTGGGGCTACTACACCATCTTTGTTCATATCGGAATACGACAAACGTACATTTCCTAAATGGTCTTTGTATTGGTACACATAGTCAAAACCAGTGGTTGAAGGTTCTATATAGCCTTCGGGGTGGGAAAAGAATTTAAGGGTGCTGTTTTCATAAATATAATTACCAGCGTATTGAGTGTTGGTGATATTAAAGTTTTCATTCACCTTTTTAGAGAGCTTCACTCCCGTCGCATCATAGGTGTATTCGATGGCTTTTGGGGTGCGAGAAAACGCAGGGTCGTCATTATTGAAAACTATTTTAGTTGGCAAATTCAAATGGTTGTATTGGATGCTTGTAATGTTTTTGTTTTTATCCACGGTCATGTTCCCATTGGTGTCGTAGGCATAGTCTACTGGGGTGGTGTTTCCATCCTTAAATCCGCCCATGCTGTTGGAAGTGGTATTGTTATAGTGGTCCTTTACGCCTGTCAGTTGGTTGCCTTCGTCATAAGTGTATTTTAAATAGTCCATTGAATAACTTGTGTTCTGGTTATTGGGATTTTGACCACTTCGGTACAAATTCCCAATGTTCCCATTGCGGTCGTAGTTGTAAATATACGCATTATATTTATGTGTGTACTGGCTGTTTTCAGCATAGTAGGCATGGGTAAATCGGTTCAAAGCGTCGTAGCGGTAGTTGTAATGCCGTTGGTCGCTGGAGACGTTGTTGGTTTGCCAGGTCACATGGCTAATGTTTCCGTTGTACAAGGGGTGGTTGTACCATGTGGAGGTTGTGGGGCCTTGTGGGGTGTTGTAGTTGAGTTCAAATCCAAAGAGGTCGTCTCCCAAAGCGCCAGGAGTGTTGATGCGTTTGAGCCAACCACGTATGTTGTAGGCGTAGTCAATGGTTTGTAAGGGATTGCTGGCGGTGGCTTTCCCTCCGACGCCTTTGCTTTCCAGTTGGCCTAGTGCGTCGTAGTGGTTTTCAGAAATGAGTTCTTGGGCTTGTCCGTTGAGGGTTTGTTTTTGGGTCAAGAGTCGACCTGCAGGGTCGTAATCGTAGTGCTCTACAGTGACAATATCGGCTTGTCCTGTTTTTTTGTGGGTGGTATGGGTTTGCAGGGTTTTGCCTGTAAAGTCAAGTTGGAGTTTGGTAATGTCGGTGGTTCCTAGATAGGGGTTTTTACTGTACAGATAGATGGGGCGTGCTTTGGCATCGTAGTAGGTGACATTGGTAATCCAGTGGTTGGTGTCCAATACGCGGACTTTGCTAACGGTTGGCAGGCTTTTGGTTTGGGCGGTGACGGTTTGTCCAAAGACATCAGTAGGTACGGTCAAGTCGCTTGGGACATCTTCGTAAGTGTCGTAGTAGTTGATGGTATAGACTTTGGTGACTCCGGTTGGCATGGCGGTACTGGTGTAGTATATGGAAGTGCCTCCAAGGGTGTGTAGTCTTCTTTTGGATTCGTATTGGGTGTACCCGTTTCCATCTGCAAAGTATTGCATCACACTGCGGGTGTAGTACATGGAGTTTAAGTCTCTACTGCCTGTGTAGGCGACGCGTCCAAAGACGTCGTATTTAGTAAAAAGCCATTTGTTGGCGGCTCTCAAGTTGGCGTCTTGGGTCATCACGGGACGGTCGAGTTTGTCATAGACGATGTATTCCCAGTCTTTACCAGGGATTTTCTTTTCAATTAAGCGGTTGCGTTTGTCGTATTTGTATTGGTAGGCCAAGTCGTTGAGTTCGCTGGTGGTGATGGTGTGGGAGACGGTCACGCGTTCCATCGGCATATATAGGTTTGCAGAGACTCTGTAAGCGACGGTTCCATCACCATGGAGGTGCAGTTGTCCGTTGATGATCTTAGCGGTGTAGTGTCCTGTTTCCCAGTTGTAGGTGTTGGGACTGGTGGTAATACGGATATCTCCTTGCAAGGGACCGTCGGGAATGTCAAATTCCAAGCCTAAGTCAAAGACCATGCCTTCTTTTAAAGCAACTCTGGGACCGTTATAATCTCCAAAGTAAAGTTGGAAGCGTTTGTTGTGGGTGGAAAAATAGTAGCCCAAGTAGTTATAGTAGCTTTGGTAGCCGGGTTGGTACAACGAATATACATTGGAAAAATATTTGTAGCCTAGGTTGTCTTGCTGCCATAAGGAGGCGTAGGTGTTTAGTTTTGGGGGAAGCACAAAAGTGAGGTTTCCATAGTCGTCATAGACGTAGTAGGTGTCGTGCCATTTTTTGTTGTTGAAACTGCGTTTTAAAATAACTTGCCCTTGTTTGTTTTTGTATTCTTGGGTGGTGTTGTTGCTGCCGTCATTGTTGTAGCTGGTGCCTGGTTTCCAATTTTCGTCTTTAGTAATGGTTTTGTAGAGCTCGTTGGGGGCATAAAAGCCGGCGTCTTGGAGCTGGGGGGCTTTGGTGTCGTTGTTTATAAAGTTTACTTTATAAAGGCGTACAAAGTCTGTTTGGGCATTGGTTTGGTAGTCAAATTTGATGGTATGGTCGGTGTCACTGTCTTTATCAACTGCCCAGTCGGTGCCGGGGGCGCCTTGTTCTAAAACACGGTTGAGCGGCGAGGCTTCAAAATGGGTTTCACTGTAGGGGTTTTGGGTGTTTTCGTATTTGGGGGTGTTGTAAAAATTGGTGGTGGCTTGTTGTTGGTTGCCAATTCGGAAGGTGCCTTCGCTTCCTGCAACTTCTGGTACATAGGGCAAATAGTTTTTGTTTTGCCTGCCAAATGGGTCATAGCCAATATGGGTGATGATGTCTTTGCCGGTGGGGCTTTGTCGGATGCCTATTTGTTGTTTGGGACGGCCCAAACCGTCAATGTAGGTGATGGTTTCTTGTTTTTCACCATTAGAAACCTCACCATCCAACGTTTCTGATAGATAATTGGTTGTTAATATATAATTTTCATTTACACTTGTCGATGGACATCCAGAATTGGTTCCGCTTAATTCTGGACATTGATCAGTATTATTACTGACATAGCCAGAAGGTTGGTTACAACTTAATTGACTTGTGTTTGGATCTCCAAACCCATCACCATCTGTATCGGCATACCATTGCGAACCTCCAATCATTCCTAGAGTTACAGATACTGAACTACTTCTTGTACTCCAAACACCTTGAGTATTTCGAGCACGGAGGTAGTAAGTGCCTGTTGCATTTGCAGTATAAGTGTTTTGAGCAAAAGAGGTGCTACTGCCCTGACTATTGGTTCCTTGCCAATACCATTGCACACCACTTGGGACTGTGCCAGATTTTTGGAGGAGTGCTGACGAACAGTTTTGACTTGCTATAATTGGTGGTGAGGGCGTAGCTGGTGCAATAGGAGCACTAACTCTAACAATGTAGTTGCCTCTTAATGTTGTTCTTGTGGTTGTTCTTCCTGTATAGTTAATGATTTTAGGTCCAACATGGGTCCATTTGATAGAAGCACTTGTTGCTGAACTGCTTAAAACGTCTCCTCCTACAACACTCCAAGTTGCTGAAGAAATTTGTCCAGATTCTGTAGTGGCTGTGTAACTAACAGTTTCGTTTAGCATAACGTTAGAGGGGCCTGAGATACTCACAGAACTACCAATGTCTTCAATGTTTATAGCTCTGTCTTGAGCTGCTGTATATAATGTACCTGTGATAAAGCACAATAGAATAAGGTAGAGAGGGGTGGTGTGTCGCATCCTGTTATTGGTTTTTGTAGTTGTATTCGTTTTCACTTAAAATATTGCCGTCTTTGTCTTTGACGTGTTTCAGGCGGTTGAAGGGGTCGTATTCATAATAAACGGTGTTTCCCCGTGGGTCGGTGACACTGGTGACGCCTATTAAGGGGTCGTAGGTGTAGGTGGTGACTAAGGAATTTTTGAAGTTGATTCTTAAATTTCGTAATGCTTCTCTTAAATCGCCTTCTTTACCAACTTTTGTGATGGTGCCATTTGAATTTAAGATGTCAACGGTTCTATCGTCATCTGCATTGGAGAGGGTTTGTAAGTTCGCAACCCGACTTGATACCTGTGCATAGGTGGCGTTTTCTATTTTGGCAATGGGCTGGGTTTGGTTGTAACCCCAGATGTAAACAATGTGGGTGCCATCGGCTTTACTGACTTCTAAGGGGTTGCCGTAGGCGTCGTAGTCGTGGTAGAGGATGCGGTCCTCTAAAAAGCTCTCATCTGTTAACTCTCCTTTTAAAACTTTTACTTTAGAAGGCAGTTTTAAATCCTGGCCATAGTGATTGAAGTTATTATTATATGTATTTTGTACTGTAGATAATAATTCTGAAGAAGTACCAAAATTATTAGTAATATACGATCGAATGAATAATGGTTTTGATATATGACTCACAACATCGTTAGAGATACTTGGGTATGTGTAGCGTGTTTCTGTAGCAATATCCGTATCACTAGAAAAGGTTGTTACTTTTGTTGGAAGTCCAACATATTGATCGTACTCATATTCAATTGTAGTCTCTAAAACCTTCGCTGCATCAACTGAAGATGTATTTGACCCTGAAATTGTTGAACTACCAAAATCAAAAACTTTGGTAGTTGTTGAATTCAGCTGTACTTTATTAGAATATGTGTTATATAACCCCAAATATGTAGTGCCTAAATCACTTACATTTCCTACTATTTCACAACGTGTAAATAGTTCAGTGGTAGCATTATTAGTAATAAAAGTAGAGTTACTATCAATTGTATAATCGTATTCTGTTTCTTTAATTAATCTATATTCATTCTGTATACCACCAGTTTTAGAGAATATTTTTTCCTTTTTTAAAAGCCCATTAACTACCGATTTATTTTCTCTTTTATTGGGCAATCTATAATAATCCGTATCTACAGCTAATATAGCACTTGAACCAGTAACTCCTCCTAAGAAATTGAAAGGCGAAGCATCTGATCTAACAATAAATTCCTTTTCAATGTAACCATTAATATAATTTTTTTTAGGATTTTCAGAGTTGACATCTGACATATAAGTAAGTACTTTGCTATATACTTTTTCGTTGTTACTGTTTGTGTATATAGAGCTAATACTTGAAGAGGTGAGGTTCACAAGTGATTTCTCTATAACGGCCCCTAAAGGTTCATCACAACAAATTTTAGTTAAAGTACTGTATACGTATCTAGGGATAATTGCAGTGCTTTCAGATAAATATTCGTAGTGCTTACGGGTAGCCGCTTTATTAGCGGGGTAATCTGTAACACTTTTTATACGAATTCCTAAATCTTCTATAAGTTCTTCTGTTTCTACTTCATAATTAAAATCAATATTAGCATTTATTGTTCCATTAGATTCAACAGAATTAGCAACTATTTCTAATGAAATTTTATAGTTATGCCCTCTTTTAAACCTGATTCCTTTAAAAATAAAAGTTTCATAAGTAAAAACGTTTCCTAAAACCGGATCCCAATCTAGAATTTCTGAACCATACTGATGCTGTTTGTTAAGAATCTGTTCCGTATTATCCGTAAAGTCTTTCACTGTAAGTCGGAATATTACATGCATATCTAGGTGTTGTATACTTTTTACATTATGTAATCTTACGTCAATTAACTGATCCTTTATTGTGTCTACTGTTCCATTTTCAGAGCCTCCTATTCCTCTATCATTCTCTAGTACCCCAAGATAAACAAAATTAGGATTTTTATTACTAGGGTTTCTTGTGGGGTCATTTCTATAGGTTATAAAGTGCGCATACTTTGTTTCAGAAGCAGTTTCATTACTGAGAAAGCCACTTTCATACTCAAATTCGGAATATCCTCCTGTAGGGTATGTTAGTTTGATTAATGCTCCTTTTGAAGAATAATTGAATTTTGGACTTTTATCGGCCAACGAATTATAAATAGAAGTAAATGCACTGTTATCTGTTTTGGGAGCAAACCTAGAATTTCCTTTGTTATTAAAATAACCTAAATGATCTTGGTCATAATCAAACCGTTTAGGTAAGCTTTCTGGAGAATTGTAGTCCATTTTATAAGAAGTACCATTATTGAAATTTACAGATTTAAGAAAAAATCTTTGGGAATTTTCAACCCCTTTTGGATATAGATATTCAAAATCAATTTTTTCTAATTCTTCTGAAAGATTCATTGAATTTCTTGCGATCATGCTATTTAATACTTTTAAATAATGTGGTCTAACGTCTGTATTAGATATAGGAACTGTAGAGTTGCTAAATACAACCTCATAAGAGTTTTTATTACTATAAATTCTTTTCAGAAATTGGCCGTCTTTAATAGAGTTTCTTAACTTATCAATCGCACCAAGATCTGGTAAGGTCTCATCTGGTTTAAGGCAAGAAGTATAGGTTTCTACTAGCATAGAAATTCTTTCAGAAACTGCAATTAAATTACTGTATTCAAAAGGGAAAGTTTCATAAACAAAATATATTTCGTCTCCCAAAGGGTGCTGCATCTTATGTAAATAAAAAGCTGTTTGAACAAAATTTGTTGCACCTCCACCAGCGGTAGGATATACTGTCTTTGAAGCTTCTGAAGCATGCAGGCCTCCAAAATAATATTTAATACCTTCTGGAGTTGTTATTGTAATTTCTCGTTTTAAATGTTGAGTTATTCCGTCACTGTCAATTGGAGGTCCCTCGTCAACTTCAATTTTAAGTGGAGAATCATTTTTTGTTAAATGAGCTTCAAAATCTTCATCAAAATAGAAACTCCCAGAGTATCCTGGAAAAGAAAAACTAAAAATATCTACTTCCGAATCTGCTGTATTCGCTGTAATAAAATTGTATAATAATGCGATATTATCTGGGTTGTTATAAATATCCATTTCATTTAAATTTTGTTCAGAATAAAATCGCCTTCCTCCTTGAGAATTAAAATCATCTTGATCTCTTACGGTTCTAGCAATAACACCTCCTGCATTTAAGTTCCAGTTAATACCGGTCCAACTTGCCGACTGATCTACTTTTACTCCATTACCCTGGTAGGATAAGCCAATTGGCAAATTTAAACGCCCTGCTCTGTACGTGTAAAGAGGGATACTAGGACTGATTTTTCCTGTTGACTCATTAACAGCAACATCTCCGTAACGTGTCATTTGAAAAGCTGTCGGCGATGGCGGAATTATTGTTGGCAATTCTTGCGAAACTGCAGGCTGGATGTATAGGAAGAATACAATGGCAAGGAGGGCTGTTTTTTTCATAGTAATAGATTTAGGAACTCTAAAGCTATAACAAAAACCTAATTTAAAAAAATGGTTGCCTTATATTTTAATAATTAATTAACATAAGTTAAAATATAACACAAAAAAAACCTCCCAATAAAATTAGGAGGCTCAATTATAAAGTATGATGTACGTCTAAGCAAACAAAGGACGGTGACTCATCATCGCATTTACTTGTTCTGAAATCGCTTCTAATTTCGCTTCATCTTCATGGTTGTTAAGTGCTTGGTCAATAAACTCAACAACCGTTTCCATATCAGATTCTACCAAACCACGAGTGGTAATTGCAGGCGTTCCAACACGGATTCCAGAAGTTACAAAGGGACTCTGTGTATCAAACGGCACCATGTTTTTATTCACCGTAATATCCGCTTTTACAAGGGCTTGTTCGGCAACCTTTCCAGTGATGTTTTTGTTTCTTAAATCAATCAGCATCATATGGTTGTCAGTCCCACCAGAAATCAAATGGTAATCGCGTTTTACAAAAGCTTTTGCCATGGCATCCGCATTCTTTTTAACCTGTAAAATATAATGTAAAAATTCATCGGTCAATGCTTCACCAAAAGCAATCGCTTTTCCAGCAATCACATGTTCTAAAGGTCCACCTTGATTTCCAGGGAAAATAGCAGAATCCAATAAAGAAGACATCATGCGTACTTTTCCAGATTTCAACGTAATTCCAAACGGATTTTCAAAATCTTTTCCCATCATAATCAGACCGCCTCTTGGGCCTCTTAAGGTCTTGTGCGTGGTGGTGGTGACAATGTGACAATACGGTAAAGGATCGTTCAAAATACCTTTAGCGATCAATCCAGAAGGGTGAGAAATATCGCCTAATAAAATAGCACCCACACTGTCGGCAATAATTCTAAAACGCTTAAAATCGATATCTCTTGAGTAAGCAGAGGCTCCTGCAATGATTAGTTTTGGTTGTTCTTTGGTCGCAATCTCCTGAATTTTATCGTAATTCAAAACACCGGTTTCTTTTTCAACTCCGTAAAAAACGGGATCGTACAAACGTCCAGAGAAATTCACAGGCGATCCGTGTGTCAAGTGTCCACCATGAGAGAGATCAAATCCTAAGATTTTATCCCCTACTTTTAAACACGCATGAAAGACGGCTGTATTGGCCTGACTTCCAGAGTGGGGTTGTACGTTTGCCCAAGCAGCTCCAAAGAGTGTTTTGGCACGATCAATAGCAATCAGCTCTACTTCGTCCACAACTTCACAACCTCCATAATAACGCTTTCCAGGATATCCCTCTGCGTATTTGTTGGTCAATACAGATCCGGTAGCTTCCATCACTTGTTCACTTGTGAAATTTTCAGAAGCAATCAATTCAATTCCATTGATTTGACGTTCTTTTTCAGCTTCAATTAATTCAAAAATTTGTTCGTCGCGTTGCATGTATAGTTTTATTCAAAAGGTTATGGCTGCAAAATTAATAATAAGATTGCTGTAAACATATTAAAAACAACAATTTCAACGACTATTTATTAAACAGTCATCAACATTTAATAAGTGCTTTTTTATGTTGAAAATTTGTAATTTTTAAAGGGATTGACAAAAGCGCAGGAATACTTCGTTTTTGGTTAATTATTAAAAATATATACCCTCTAAATTCCATAATTTGTAAAATTGAGATTATTATTTTTTTTTCACTTTGAAATTGATACTTTTGAAAGTTAAATAAATATCTAATGCAACACTTAACAAGTTCTACAAATTTATCCTTCATGGAACCTTTCCAAATGAATCCTCTTTTTGTAACGATGACTGCAATTATGATCACCCTTTTGGGTTTTGCTATTATTTAATTCCGCCCCTAATTTTATTGTTTATACCAAAACAATAGTTTCCATTAAAAATCAATAAAATAAACACATGAAAGTTTTAAAATTTGGAGGAACATCTGTAGGTTCTTCAAAAAACATATCCAAAGTCATAAAAATCATTAAAGAAGAATCTGCTTCTGAAAACATTGTGGTTGTGGTATCTGCCGTTGGTGGAATTACCGATAAATTACTCATTGCGGCCGATAAAGCCATTCGTAAAGACCACAGTTACAAAGAAGACTTTGAGTCCTTACGCTTAAAGCATATCGAAGTGATTGATGGTTTACTGAGTGGCGAAGTGCATGAAGCCACTACTGACATTGTGTTGGAACATTTATCACGGCTTGAAAAGTTATTAGATGGCGTGTATTTAATAAACGAACTGTCACCAAAAACAAACGATAAACTTCTCAGTTTTGGAGAATTGATTTCTTCATTAATTATTTACGAAGCGATCAAATCTAAAGGGGTCAACGTTCAATTAAAAAATTCACAAAATTTAATTGTAACCGATTCAAACTTTACCAATGCAGCTGTTAATTTTGAAGAAACAAATGCCAATATCACCACCTATTTTGAAAGCAATCAAAAAATGGTAACCATCTTACCAGGCTTTATATCCAAGTCTGAAAATGACGAGATCACCACTTTAGGGCGTGGTGGGTCCGATTACACTGCAGCGATTCTTGCGGCAGCACTCAACGCCAGTGTTTTGCAAATATGGACAGATGTAAGCGGGATGTTTACGACCAACCCTAAGATGGTCAAACATGCGAAACCAATTAGCAAGTTATCGTATTTAGAAGCCATTGAATTGTCGCACTTTGGAGCTAAAGTATTGTATCCACCAACCGTGCAACCCGTCCTCCGAAAAGACATTCCACTACTTATAAAAAACACCTTAGCACCTCAAGATCCTGGAACCTTGATTACTAAAATTTCAGAAAACGGCTCTCAATCTCCGATCAAAGGAATTAGCAATATCAATAATGTCTCTTTACTCACGCTACAAGGAAATGGCATGGTAGGGATTCCTGGGTTTTCCAAACGTTTGTTTGAAACCTTGGCGCATTCTAAAATAAATGTGATCATTATCACCCAAGCATCTTCGGAACATTCTATATGTATTGGAGTTTCAGATGCCGATGCGCTCTCCGCAAAAACGGTGATTGATAAAGAATTTGAAAATGAGATTTCGCTCCATAAAATTGATCCTTTAATCATTGAACCCAACTTGTCCATTGTGGCGGTTGTAGGTGATAAAATGAAAAGCCATCAAGGGATTAGCGGGAAAATGTTTAGTACTTTAGGGAAAAACAATGTCAATATTAGAGCGATTGCACAAGGGGCTTCAGAACGGAATATTACAGCCGTGATTTCTGAATCGGATGTAAAAAAAGCATTGAATTCTTTACATGAGCAATTTTTTGAGGAACAAACCAAGCAAATGAACTTATTCATTGCTGGGGTTGGAAATGTAGGTAAATCCCTCATGGATCAGATCAAACAACAAAAGAAATACATAAAATCAACACTTAAAATCAACCTTAAAGTCGTCGCCCTTTCCAACTCTAAAAAGATGGTGTTTGATGAAAGTGGATTAAATCTTTCAGATTGGGATACTCTGTTGAAAGAAGGACAACCAACAGAACCGATGGCGTTCTTTGAAGCCTCAAAAGATTTAAACTTAAGAAATTCTATTTTTATAGATATTACAGCCAACGAAGCGGTCGCCAATACCTATGCTCACTATTTAAAACAAAGCATCGCCGTGGTGGCTTGTAACAAAATTGCGTGTTCAGGTGCCATAGAAAACTACAAAGAATTAAAGCAACTTTCCCATAAATACAATGTGCCCTTCTTGTTCGAAACAAATGTTGGTGCTGGTTTGCCCGTCATTGATACATTAAAAAATTTAATCATGTCTGGGGATCATGTCACTTCCATCAATGCAGTACTTTCAGGAAGTTTGAATTTTATCTTTAATAATTTCAATAAAAACACGACCTTTCACGACGTTGTAAAACAAGCACAATTAGAAGGCTATACGGAGCCAGATCCAAGAATTGATTTGAGTGGTGTGGATGTTGCAAGAAAATTATTGATTTTAGCCAGAGAAAGCGGAGAGATGTTAGAAATGGAAGACATTCAAAATGAAGCGTTTTTGCCAAAAGAATGTATGGAGGCCAACTCTGTAGATGCTTTTTATGAAACCCTAAAAACCAATGAAGATTTGTTTCAAAAACTATTTCAGTCTGCGGAAGCAAACGACTGTCAACTGAAATATGTGGCAGAATTTAAAGATGGAGCGTCAAAAGTAGGTCTCAAAGAAATTCCTGTTGGACACCCTTTTTACAACCTGGAAGGAAAAGATAATATTGTGATGTTTTACACCAACCGTTACAGCGATCAACCCATGATTATCAAAGGAGCTGGCGCAGGATCTGAAGTTACGGCTTCAGGTTTATTTGCAGATATTATTAGAATTTCAAATACACATTAATGAACGAAATTAAACTGTTTTCTCCAGCAACGGTTGCGAATGTCTCCTGCGGATTTGATGTCCTCGGATTTTGCTTGGATTCAATTGGTGATGAAATGGTGATTCGTAAAACCGTAGAAAAAGGAATTCGAATTACAAAAATTGAAGGCTATGACCTTCCCTTTGAAGTTGAAAAAAATGTAGCAGGTGTTTCGGCATTGGCCATGTATGAGGCTGCAAAACCGGATTGTGGTTTTGAAATCGAAATATATAAACACATCAAACCTGGTAGTGGTGTTGGCAGCAGCTCTGCAAGTGCTGTTGGCAGTGTCTATGGAATGAATGTATTGCTTGGTAATCCGTATTCGAAAACCGAACTTACAGCCTTTGCCATGAAAGGCGAAGCCGTTGCCAGTCAAAGTGAGCACGCCGATAACATTGCTCCTGCCCTCTTTGGAGGATTTACCTTAGTGAAAAGTTTAGAGCCTTTAGAAGTTCTTCAAATCCCAACCCCCTCCGATTTATTTGCCGTAGTCATTCACCCTCAAATTGAGATAAAAACATCGGATGCACGAAAGATACTTCCAGAGCATATTTCATTAAAAAATGCGATCACGCAGTGGTCAAATGTGGGAAGTCTTATTCACGGCTTACATACCAACGATTACGATCTGATCAGTCGCTCTTTAAAAGATGTGGTGGTGGAGCCGTTTAGAAGTCAACTCATCCCTGGATTTGAAGACATTAAAAAAGCAGCATTAGAAAACGGTGCTTTAGGCACTGGCATTTCGGGCTCAGGGCCTTCTGTGTTTAGTTTGTGTAAAAGTGATTCCACTGCTGAAAAGGTTGAAAAAGCCATCCGAGAAACCTATCAAAATCAACATATTCCGTTTGAAATTTATGTTTCAAAAATAAATTTAGACGGCATCAAACTCTTAAACGAAAACTAAGGATGAACTATTATAGTTTAAATAACATCGCTCCAACAACCACTTTTGAAAATGCAGTCATCAAAGGACTTGCTCCAGATAGAGGCTTGTATTTCCCAGAGAATATTACCCCTTTAGATGCTTCTTTTTTTGAGAACATAGAGAATCTTTCAAATGAAGACATTGCGTTTGAAGCCATCAAACAATTCATAAGTCCCGAAATTCCTGAAGCTGTTTTAAAAACAATCGTCTCAGAAACGCTTAGTTTTGATTTTCCTGTTGTAAAACTGACAGAATCCATATCCACACTCGAATTATTTCATGGCCCCACAATGGCGTTTAAAGATGTTGGCGCACGCTTTATGGCACGTTGTTTAGGCTATTTTAATAAGAATAATTCCAATGAAGTGACCGTTTTGGTGGCCACTTCTGGTGACACGGGAGGTGCGGTGGCCAATGGATTCTTAGGGGTTAAAGGCGTTCGAGTGGTCATTTTATATCCAAGCGGAAAAGTCAGTAACATTCAAGAAAAACAACTCACGACTTTAGGTCAAAACATCACCGCCCTTGAAGTTGAGGGTACTTTTGACGATTGTCAGGACATGGTAAAAAAAGCATTTCTAGATGATGATCTTACTTCATTAATGCAATTGACATCCGCAAACTCTATCAATGTCGCGCGTTGGCTTCCGCAGTTGTTTTATTTTATGTTTGCGTACAAACAACTGAAGCATCAATATAAAGACATCGTGTTTTCAGTGCCTAGTGGGAATTTCGGAAATGTATGTGCCGGAATGATTGCCCAAAAATTAGGTTTGCCCATTAAACATTTTATCGCTTCTAACAATGATAATAATGTGGTGACTCGTTATTTAGAGTCCAATTCTTACGATCCTAAACCGTCCGTTCAAACGGTGAGTAACGCGATGGATGTAGGGAATCCAAGTAATTTTATCCGAATTCAAGCGATTTATAATAATGAGTTTGATACCTTAAAATCAAACCTCTCTTCTTACAGCTTCACGGATGAAGAAACAAAACAAGCGTTGGATGAGATTTATAAGACCACTAATTACATCGCCGATCCACACGGAGCCGTGGGTTATTTAGGCTCTAAATCGTATTTAAAGACCAATCCAGAAGCGCATTGTGTGTTTTTAGAAACCGCCCACCCGACAAAGTTTTTAGATGTGGTTAAAGAAGTTATTGATGCCGAAATTCCACTACCTCCACAAATAAAATCCGTCATCGATAAACAAAAAGTAGCGACTGATATTAAGGACTATTCTGAATTTAAAGCATTTTTAACACAGCTTTAAGCCGTTTCGATTCCTATTTTTGATTAGATTTGTACTACTTAAAATCTAATTTACTATGAAAGTTACTGCACTCCAATCTACACACGAAGCTCTAGGCGCTAAAATGGTTCCCTTTGCGGGATACAATATGCCCGTTCAATACGAAGGGGTTAATGCCGAACATGAAACCGTTAGGAATGGCGTTGGTGTATTTGACGTCTCTCACATGGGCGAGTTTCTTATTAAAGGTCCGCATGCTTTAGATCTTATACAATCGGTCTCTTCAAACGATGCTTCAAAACTAACCGTCGGAAAAGCACAATACAGTTGTTTGCCAAATGATCAAGGCGGTATTGTCGATGATTTAATTATTTATAAAGTCAAAGAAGAAACCTATCTGTTAGTGGTCAATGCCAGTAATATTGAAAAAGATTGGAACTGGATTGCGTCCAAAAATTCAATGGGTGCGGAGATGAAAAATATCAGTGAGGTCTATTCCTTATTAGCCATTCAAGGGCCAAAAGCAGTGGAAGCGATGCAATCGTTGTCCAGCGTTGATTTGGCTTCTATTGGGTTTTATAATTTTGTAGTGGCTGATTTTGCAGGCATAGAGCATGTCATCATTTCTGCAACCGGATATACTGGAAGTGGTGGCTTTGAGATTTATTGTAAAAACTCAGAAGTGAAACAGGTATGGGAAAAAGTCCTAGAAGCAGGTGCTTCTTTTGGAATCAAACCTATTGGTTTAGCCGCGCGAGATACCTTACGATTGGAAATGGGCTATTGTCTTTATGGAAATGACATTGATGACCACAGCTCTCCTATCGAAGCTGGATTGGGATGGATTACCAAGTTTACAAAATCCTTCACAAATTCTGAAGCCCTTAAAACTGAAAAAGAAGAAGGTCCTAAAAGACGTTTGGTTGGCTTTGAATTATTAGAACGTGGCATTCCTCGTAAGGATTACACCATTGAAGATGCCTCTGGAAATGACATCGGAATTGTCACTTCGGGGACCATGGCACCGTCGTTAGGAAAAGGGATTGGAATGGGTTATGTCTTGTCAGAACAAGCAGCCGTTGGAACTGAAATTTGCATTGCCATTCGCAAACAAAAAGTGCTTGCCACGATTGTGAAACTTCCTTTTTACAAAAAATAACTTTCGTAGAAATATGGCTACCTTAAAAAAACACCGCATTCTGATATTAGGGGTCAGTGGCTTTTTAGGCAATGCTATTTATAAGGAGCTCCACCCCTATTACCAAACATTTGGAACCTATCGAACGCCTCTTTTAGCATTTGAAAAGAACAAGCAATTCTTTCACTACGATGTAGAGGAAGATGATATTTTTGAGGTTCTAAATGTGGTAAAACCAACAATCATCATCTCTGCGCTGAGAGGCGATTTTGCAGCACAGTTGACAGCACATAAACATGTTTTTGAGTACATCTCTTCTCAGAAAAATTGCAAGATGGTCTTTTTATCTTCTGCCAATGTATTTGATGCCTACAGTAAATTTCCGAGTTATGAGAATGACACCACGCTTAGCAACAGTGTTTACGGTCATTTTAAAATTAGACTTGAGCAGTTATTCTTAAAACTCCCCCCTAAAAAAGTAACCATCTTACGGTTGCCGATGGTTTTTGGAGCGCCATCTCCACGGGTTAATGAGCTTAAATTACATCTTGAACTGGACGTCCCGATTGAATTATTTCCTAATCTGATTATGAATGTCATTTCAGATAAAAAAGTAACCCAACAATTACACTACATCATCAATCGAAACAAACATGGTATTTTTCATTTAGGAAGTAAGGACTTGGTACACCACGATGATTTTATCAAAGAGTTAGTTTCTAAAATAGGAACTAAAACCCCGCGTTATAAACTTGTATATACCACCAATGACGACCGATACTTGGCTGTTTTACCAAAAGAAAACACCCTTCCAAAACACCTTCAAATGTACAGCTTGGAACTCTTTGAAAATATGTTTTAAAGTTTTAAGTCGATTTATACTTGTTTTTCGCTTCAGCATTTTTATTTTTGTTAAACATTATTTAGAATACAATAAAACCTATGGGAAGAGCATTTGAATTTCGCAAAGCAAGAAAAATGAAACGTTGGTCAGCAATGAGCAAGGCATTCACACGTATTGGAAAAGACATTGTCATGGCAGTCAAAGAAGGTGGTGCGGATCCAGATAGCAATTCTCGATTAAGAGCCGTCATTCAGAATGGGAAAGCGGTCAACATGCCCAAGGACAACATTGAGCGTGCCATTAAACGAGCCAGTGATAAAAGTCAAGGGGATTATAAAGAAGTCTTGTTTGAAGGCTATGCGCCTCATGGGATTGCGATTCTTGTTGAAACGGCGACAGACAACAATACCCGTACCGTTGCAAATGTCAGAAGTTTTTTCAATAAATGCAATGGAAGTTTAGGAACTTCTGGTTCTGTAGTGTTTATGTTTGACCATACTTGTAATTTTAGAATCAATGCAGAAGGATTGGATGTTGACGATATTGAACTTGAATTTATCGATTTTGGTGCCGAAGAAGTCTTTGCAGACGATGATGGTATTTTGATCTATGCCCCGTTTGAAAGTTTTGGAGCGATTCAATCAGCTTTAGAATCACGTGAAATTGAAATTCTATCTTCTGGATTTGAACGGATACCACAAGTGACGAAACCCCTAAACGAAGCACAAGTGGCGGATGTCGAAAAACTTTTGGAAAAACTAGAAGAGGACGACGATGTTCAATTTGTGTACCACACCATGCAAGAGTAATTAAGAGAATTCTGGGATTTTTCCTTTAACCCCTTCAAAAAACGCACGCATAAACTTAAAATCTGCTTCCATATCATCGGTGGGGTAAAAAGGTTCTGAGAACTTATTCTCTTTATTTTCAAAATCAAAAGACAACATAACTACAGGGACTTTTGCCGTTTTGGCTATAAAGTAAAATCCCGTTCGCCAGGACTCAACCTTTTTACGAGTGCCTTCGGGAGCTAACAACATACGAAACACCTCTCTATCTTCAAACAGTCTAGCAATAGCATCCACTTGTTTTTCATTTGCATTTCGGCGTACAGGTGCCCCGCCAAGGGCTCTAAAAAACCAAGCTGTTAAAGGATTAAATAATGCATTCTTCCCTACGAAATGTGCTTCCAGCTTTAGGGATGATCTTAAAAGCACCCCTATATAAAAGTCATGCCAACTCGTATGGGGTGCTGCAATAAGCACTGCTTTTTTTACAGAATCAAAATTTTTAAAACCGGTTGATTTCCAACCTAATAAACGATGGTATATAAATTTTGATATCCTGTGCATGTTACATTTTAGAATAAAGGTCCTTTAAGCGGGATCTTGTTATTTTGGTTTTCCAATCTTTTCCGATGGCATTTTCCCATAAGGGTTCAAGACTCAAAGAGACATCAATCATGATGTCAAATTGTTTGTCTGTGAGGTTGGCGCAAATTCCTTGCGGTAATGAGATATTATGCTTTGCTTTCATCTTTTTGAACAATTCAACCCCTTCTGGATAAAATTCTTCTAAGTGATCAAATACGATACAATTTCCAATCCCATGCTTGGTCCCTAATAAAAAAGACAAGCCATAACTCATGGCGTGGGCAACGCCCACTTGCGAATACGCAATGCTCATTCCACCATGCCAAGACGCCATCATCAATTTATCTTGACTTTCTTCTTGGATCAACGTCTCTAAAAAGACTTCTTTACAAAGACTTAAAGCTGTTTCTCCATAAGTTTTACTAAAGGAGTTGATATACTCTCCTGTAAGCGATTCTATACAATGAATATAACAATCCATTCCTGTATAAAACCATTGTTCTTTAGAAACACCTTCCGTAAGTTCTGGGTCTAAAATTACTTGATCAAAGGGTGTAAAATCACTATTGATTCCTAATTTCATAGTGGGCCCTGTCAAAATGGTTGTTCTTGACACTTCGGCACCTGTGCCTGAAATTGTAGGAACACCAACATGATAAATGCCTTTATTTTTTATCAAATCCCAGCCTTGATACTCGTGGCTCGATCCGTCATTCGTTAGCATCAAAGCAACTGCTTTGGCTAAATCTAAAAGGGTTCCCCCTCCTATTCCAATAATTCCTGAGGGCAACACACTCGAGTTTAAAACGATGTCTTCGACCAATTTATCTACTTGTGTTGTTTTGGGTTCTTCTTCAGATGATATGAAGATAATTTGATCCTTATACAGTAAGGGGATTTTGGCTATTAAGGATGCATTGTGTTCAAATACGTCGTCAACAAGAAATATGAAAGGGGCACTTTCATTTAGACGTTCTGGGGCTAAGATTTCACCTAATTGGGTGAAACTACCGCGACCAAAGACAACTTTGGAAACCATGGGGAAATTTTTAAAACTCATATTCATAACTAGGTAGTATTAATCCATAATAATATATTATGGGAGGTTAAGGTTTTTTTGAAATAATTCTGCAAATTGCCCGACATGATAGCCGTCTATTAAGGCATGATTTGCACTAATCCCTACATTCATCAATAATGAATCGTTTTCTTTGTAGGTTTTACTAAATGCTAATTTGGGTACGGAATCTTTGACCCCTGAAAAAGGCTCTTTTTGGGATGTAAAAGAAAACCAAGGCAAGGCAGAACAATGGATACAATCTAAACCATAAACTGGGGGGTAAAGTTCCGAAGATTCATCAATGCGTTGTTTTTCTTTCAGTAAATTGGTGTTAAATTCTTCAAAGTTTTCTGAAAAATTGATATAGCTAAAACCAAAGGTTTTATCAGCTCTTAGAATGGTTGAAGAAGCGTGTATGACATCGCATTCAAATACTTCGTCGTCTATAATTCTATATTTAAAATTTTCAACTGCATTAATCGCTTTCATACAGTCGTGAAGATAGATCGCAAAAAAACTAGAACCCGTGTCCTTTGATTTTTTGTAGGCTTTAGACACATCAAAAGGAATCGTCACCCCAAAATAAGGATCTGCTAATGCATTAAAATGATTAAAATGGTGTTTGCGATTCCAAGCGCTTATATCTAATTTTTTCAATATTATTCTTCTTAATTAATTCGTTTTCCAATGTTTATTGGCGTTTATCAAATCTTCGGGAGTGTCAATTTCAATGCCGTGAATATCTGTTTCCACCATTTTTATTTTTTTCCCAAACTCTAAATAACGAATGCATTCTATTTTTTCAGAAGCCTCCAACATTTTCATGGGAAGTTTTGTGAAATCAAGTAAGGCTTGTTTTCTAAAAGCATACACACCTTTATGTTTAAAATACTTAGTATCTACTGTTTTATCTCTGGAATAAGGAATGGGACTTCTTGAAAAATAGAGAGCGAAATTACGTTGATCAACGATTACTTTAACAGAGTTTCTATTCAGAATTTCTTCAGCATCTGTAATATGGATCATTAAAGAGGCTAAATCAATTTCATTTTCAGAATCATTTTCAAATTCATCTAAGACTTTTATCAAACTCTCTTTGTCTGTAAAAGGTTCATCTCCTTGCACATTGACCACAATATCACAATCAATCGCTTCCGCAGCTTCGGCAATACGATCACTTCCTGATTCATGTATTTTTTGGCTCATGAAAACTTTTCCGCCGTGACTTTTAATTTCCTGTGAAATAATCTCACTGTCGGTCACTACATAGACATCGCTAAATAAATTTGTTTCCATTGTAGCCTCATAGGTACGAAGAATGACACTCTTCCCTCCTAGATTTTGCATAAGTTTTCCAGGAAAACGAGATGAGTCGTAACGCGCAGGAATCATGGCAATTATTTTCATTTAGCTTAAGATTAATTAATGAACAAAAATACAATATTTTTTTGAGAATTTATTTAAAGGAATCGTCTTTAATCTTCAAAATAATCATCTTGAAAACCAATTAGATATAGTTTTTCTTTGGCACGCGTCATTGCTGTATAAAGCCAACGCAAGTAGTCACGATCGATACCATTTGGTAAATAAGGCTGCTCTACAAATACGGTATTCCACTGCCCCCCTTGCGATTTGTGACAGGTAATCGCATACGAAAATTTCACTTGGAGTGAATTGAGGTATTTACTCTTTTTAACGCCTAAAAACTTTTTATAAGAAGAGGGTTCATCTTCAAAATCTTTTAGTATTTCTTGATATAATTTATTGGACTCTTCATAGGGCAAAGAAGGGGTTTCTAAGGTGATGGTATCTAACATTAAAACGGTTTCAAATGGGCGCATTTTAGGATAATCTACCATTCGGATTTTAACTTCTGCAAACCGAAAACCATATAATTCTTTAACACTAAAAACTTCCAAAACTTCTATAATATCCCCATTGGCTATAAACCCAGCTGCACTTGTAGGCTTTAACCAAAAGTAATTATTTTTAACAATCATTAAAAAATCGCCCGCTGTCAATTCATTTTCATTAAACAAAATCCGAGAACGAATTTGCTCATTATAGAGGTTTGCTCGTTTATTAGAGCGCACTATTAAAGCCGTTTCTTCATTCCCTAAGTTGCTATAAGCATCGTTAATAGCATCCATAATCTCATAACCATCATTCAAACGCACAATATCTTTGAACCCTTTAAGGTTGAATTCAAAAGAATCAAAGTACGAATTTGAGATGGCTTCCCTCAAATGCGTGGCATTGAATAAAATCCCAGAATCTTCCCCTTGCCTCACCACTTCGTCCAACTCTAGACGGAGAACTTCTTTATTGTAGTTGAGCTCTAAGTTAGATTCATTTAACGCAGGACTCAAATCGAGTTTCACAGGTGGCAACTGTGCGGTATCACCAATTAACAACAACTTACACTGAAAGCCAGAATACACATATTGAATCAAATCGTCCAACAACGACCCCGTTCCAAATAACTTTGCTTGATTGGAAATATCTGAGATCATAGAGGCTTCATCCACAATAAAAATGGTCTTTTTGTGCTTGTTAGGCGCCAGTACAAAAGAAATTTTACCGTTTTTTTCGGAACGTGGCACATAAATTTTCTTATGAATGGTAAACGCTTCTTTTTGTGAATAGTTGCTAATCACCTTAGCTGCACGTCCTGTTGGCGCCAATAAAACAGCATTTTTTTGAACTTCCCATAAGTTTTTTACAAGCACTCCAATAATTGTTGTTTTTCCAGTACCAGCATAGCCTTTTAAAACAAAGAGTTCATTGGCAACCGTACTAAAAACAAAGTTAGAAAGTTGCTGTAATCCAATGTTTTGCTTAACCGTTGGCGTAAAAGGAAAACTGGTTTTTAGTAGTTTATAAAAGTCATTTTTATCCATTCGATTGTATAGCAGATATATTTTTATTCAAATATAGAAATGATTTTTTGTAACATTCACTTTATTGAATAAAAAAAAATTGTAGATTTGTAGTGTCTCATAACAATTTATAAAACTATGATAATTTTTTTAATAATCGTTGCCGTCATTTTACTGACCATTGGAATTGTTTATCTAATTGATAAAAACGTCCCAAAAAAATACAAACCATTTATTCTTGTTGGCCTCTGGGGACTCATCATTTATTTAGGGTACATCACCATTATGTCTGTCTATGGTGAAATTCAATTCAATCAACTAAAAGAAAAACGCTACAAGGTGGTTATCGAAAATCTAAAAGATATTAGAGATGCCGAATTAGCACACAGAACTGTGACTGGTCAATTTGAAGCAAATTGGGATAGCTTAGTGAAATTCATTGAAAATGAAAAATTCACAATCACACAACGAAGAGATTCCACGATCATTGACAAAGAATTGACACGTATTTACGGAGTTGATACGCCTAAAGATATTGTCATTATTGACACACTAGGCTTTGTTCCTGTAAGAGACTCCTTGTTTGGAGCGGATCCTCGATACAAAACAATGATGAACATTCCTACCTTAGAAGATGGACAAAAATTTGAATTAAAAGCAGGTCTTTTGGAACAAAACGGAGTGAACATTCCTGTGTTTGAAGCCTCTGTTTCTAAAAAAGTAATTTTATTTGACCAAGATAAGAACTTAGTAGATCTTGAATCTGAAGTCAAATCTGTAGAAGGTGTGAATGGACCGAGCCTAAAGGTAGGGTCTATGGAAGAAATAAATACAAATGGAAACTGGCCAAAAAATTATTCTAAAGAACAATAACATATCAGACTCCATATATGAATTGTCCATTCAAGTAAACTTGAATGGACTTTCTTTTTTTGTTTTAAACTTAATGGACTCGAAAATTGAATTTTTAGAGTCGGTGAATTTTGATAAGAAACAAACCCCTCAAGCCCTTTTAGATCAACTCACCCATAGTTTTAACAGTCTAGAAGAGCTTCAAAAACAATTCGGCAAGGTGACCGTCATTCACGACAATGAATTAGCGACCCTTGTTCCTAAGCCTTTGTTTGATGAAACGAACCTAGTCGATTATCTAAAATTTAATACCAAAATATTAAAAACAGATTTCATCACGTATGATCCTCTGAAAATTGCAGATATAGTGGTTGTATATGTACCACTCGTAAATATCAACAATTTTATATTTGAGCGTTTTGGAAGTTTTGAATACAAGCACAGTGCCACCATTACATTAAACCGCGTGTTGACACTTGAAAAAAATTCAAAATCCTTGAAAATGTATCTCAATATTGAGACCTCTCATTTTGAAATTATTGTGGTTGAAAACAATCATTTAAAGTTTTACAACCGTTTTGAGTACAGTACTAAAGAAGATTTTATTTATTACCTTTTATTTACAGCGGAACAATTACAACTGAATCCCGAAGAATTTCCAGCAATCTTAATGGGCTCTGTTGATGAAAATGACGACCTCTATCAGATTGCATACAAGTATGTAAGGCACGTCAGTCTTTTACATGAAGATGCAATGCTTTACAGCAACGATGCTAGTTCTAAACATTTTACACTCCTAAACAGCTTATAATGCGAATCATATCAGGAATATTCAAGGCCAGACGAATTATGGCACCAAAAAAATTACCCGTGCGTCCCACCACCGATATGGCCAAAGAAGCGTTGTTTAACATCCTCAACCATCGCTATCATTTTCATGATATCTCGGTATTAGATTTATTTTCGGGCACCGGAAATATTAGCTATGAATTTGCTTCAAGAGGGACGGAATCCATTGTGGCGGTCGATCAAAACTTTCATTGTACAAAATTTATTTCGCAAACCTCCGAAGAATTTGAAATGCCTATCCAAGTGGTAAAAGCAGAAGTCTTTGGCTTTTTAGAAAAAACAAAACAACCCCAAACGATTATTTTTGCCGATCCTCCTTATGAGCTAGAACATGAAAAGTTTTTAAAAATTGTAGAGCTTGTGTTTCAAAACGAACTCTTAGAGGAAGATGGTGTACTGATTGTAGAACATTCCAAACAAACAGATTTGTCTTCTGCACCTCAATTCTCAGAAGTGAAAGGTTACGGTGGAAATCGGTTTAGTTTTTTCGAAAATTAAAAAAAAGCAGATCTATAAGCCGGATCCTGTATCACACAAAATGTGACCCTTATCATTTATCTACGTTTACTGTTGCCAGTAAACTTTAGCTGCCTACCCTTCAGCATCGCACGTGTCGCGCTCAAGCACTGATATACATGACATTGCACCTTATAGAGTTTACCTGGTTTCACTACAGCTTAACCTGTACATTCTTTCTGTTGCACTTTTCCTAGCCTTACGACTGGTGGCCGTTAGCCACTATAATACACTATGGTGTCCGGACTTTCCTCCCTTCGTTTAAAACGAACAGCGATAAGGCGATCTGCTTTGCGGCAAAAATACATAAATTGTTAATAACTCCTTTTAATTTTACAGGGTTTAATTTAGGCAATCGGCCATGAATATTTAAATTTGTTTCAATAAGATTTTTATGGAACCATTTATTGTATCGGCATTAAAATACAGACCTCAAACATTTAAAGATGTAGTGGGTCAGTCTGCAATTACCAATACGCTAAAAAACGCCATTGATCAAAATCACCTCGCACAAGCTTTGCTGTTTACAGGTCCGAGAGGCGTTGGTAAAACCACTTGCGCGCGGATTCTTGCCAAAATGATTAACAGTGAAGGTGCTGAACATAAAAATGAAGATTTCGCCTTTAATATTTTTGAATTAGATGCTGCCTCTAACAATTCTGTAGATGATATTAGAAGTCTTACAGATCAAGTTCGGATTCCCCCACAGGTAGGAAACTACAAAGTATATATCATTGATGAAGTACATATGTTATCGCCTTCGGCTTTTAATGCCTTTCTAAAGACCTTAGAAGAGCCCCCAAAACATTGTATTTTTATTTTAGCGACTACTGAAAAGCACAAGATCATTCCAACGATTTTATCGCGTTGTCAGATTTTTGATTTTAAAAGAATTACGGTCACAGACGCTAAAAATTATTTGAAGATCATTGCTGAAGAACAAGGAATTACTGCAGAAGATGATGCCTTACACATCATCGCTCAAAAAGCAGATGGCGCCATGAGAGATGCCCTTTCGATATTTGACAGAGTTGTTAGTTTTTCTGGTAAAAACCTAACCCGTCAAGCGGTCACAGAAAATCTAAACGTTTTAGATTACGACACCTTTTTTGAAGCCACTGATTTAATTTTAGCCAATAAAATTCCAGATTTACTATTGCATTTTAACCATATCCTTTCCAAAGGATTTGATGGTCAACATTTTATAACAGGCTTGGCATCTCATTTTAGAGATTTATTGGTTTCTAAAACACCTCAAACTATTGAATTGTTAGAAGTGGGCGATGATACAAAAGCCATCTATAAAACACAATCGGAGATCACCTCACAAGCCTTTTTGATTCAAGGTATTGAACTTGCAAACGATTGTGATCTGAAATATAAAACGAGTAAAAACCAGCGACTGTTGGTCGAACTTTGTCTCATGCAGCTTGCCTCTATCACTTTTGATGGAGAAAAAAAAAAGCCTAGCGGATTCATAATTCCCGCATCTTACTTCAGATCCAATAACATTCCTGAAGTTAAAGTCACTCGACCGGTTGTGGCTCCAGAAACACCAACTCAAGAACCTTCGAAATACCCAGCGAAAGAAATTCCAGCGGTTGCTGAAAAAGTAGAGGAGCCAAAAACTCCCTATCCTAAAAAGGAATTACCCATCCCCGTCATTAGTAGCACACAACGCCCCACTTCTGGACTGTCGCTCAGTAGCATTCGAAAGAAAAAGGAGCACCAAATTAAACTGATGGAAGTCACGGTTGATGAAGAAGATCTGCCAAACGATGCGTTTACCTTAGAAACGCTTATCAAATTTTGGAATATTTTTGTAACGAAATTAGAAGCGGACGGAAAATACAATTTAGCAGCAATTCTTCAGATTGATACGCCAAAACTCATCAACGAAAATACCATTCGATTGGAGTTTCCAAATACCACCAATAAAATCGAAGTGGAACGTCAGCAATTTGAGTTGTTACAATACTTACGAAAAGCCGTTAATAATTTCTCAATTTCGTTAGACATCATTGTCAATGAAACCCTGGAGAAACAATATGCATACACTCCAGAAGATAAGTATCAAAAATTAGTAGAGAAAAACATACACGTTGAGCTTTTACGTAAAACCTTTGATTTAGATTTATAATTTATGCTTGGACTAAAGTTACCGTCAGACCCGAGATGGGTAAACATCGCTGAAAAGAATTTAGAAGAAATTTTATCGGACCATGCCTTTTGTGAACAAAAAGCGGCCAGTACTGCCATTTCATTAATTGTGAGTTTCCCTGAATATACGGAGTTGGTGCAAGAAATGATTGCTTTGGTAGAAGAGGAAATGAGTCATTTCAAAATGGTGCACGATCTCATCTTAGAGCGTGGCTTCACTTTAGGGCGCGATCGAAAAGATGCCTATGTGTCAAAACTATTGCAGTTTTTCCCAAAAGGAGGCAGTCGCACCACACAATTGGTACATCGTTTACTTTTGGCAGCGTTGATTGAAGCCAGGAGCTGTGAACGCTTCCGACTGTTGTCTGAACATTTAGAAGATAAGAAACTTGCTAAATTTTACAGAAAATTAATGATTAGCGAAGCGAATCATTACAGCTCATTTTTAGGATTTGCAAGACAATATGGCGAGCGCAAAGAAGTGGATCAAAAATGGGAGGCTCTCTTAGAATTCGAAGCAGAGATTATGAAAACATTAAGCGTCACCGAATCCATTCACGGGTAGTTCTACTTTTAAGGATTTAGATTTTTAGGAAATAACTTATATTCCACAACCCCATTTGAACACTCACTCCATCGGTTGGTTTTGAAATTAATTTTAACAATTCCACAGGTAGGAATATTTTCTATATACTGATCACCTTTAGTATTTACAATGGCTGTTAATGCGTTGTTATGACCAAAAATAAAGACGTTCGATACACTCGCATCGATCGTGTTGATAAATGCTTCTAAACCTGGCCCACTAAAATCGTACAACTGATCTGAATAATGCACTTGTGTTTCTGTAGATACAGCATATTTTAAGAAAAAATCACAGGTTTCTCGGGTGCGTTTCGCAGTACTACAAAACACAGCATCGGGTTGGAATGATTTTACAATATCTAAAGACGACATAAATTCGGCATCAAACAACCCTCGTTTATTGAGCGGTCGCTTTTCGTCTGCAAGTCGGAATTTCCAGGACGATTTTGCGTGACGTATAAAAACAATTGATTTCATATTTAAGGGGATAAACGGTCTATTTTCCAAGAATAGTCTTCTTGTAATTGGTAACGAATGCGGTCATGAAGTCGGTTGGCTCTGCCCTGCCAAAACTCAATTTCTATTGGCTTGACCATAAATCCACCCCAAAATTCAGGACGGGGAATATCTTTGGTTTCGTATTCTGATTCTAAGGATTTTAATTTTGTTTCCAACACTTCTCTATTCTCTATTACAGAACTTTGATTTGAGGCAATTGCTCCCAATTGACTTCCTTTCGGTCGCGATTCAAAATAGCCGTCACTAAGATTATCCGCTATTTTTTCGGCAGTTCCTTTAATAATCACCTGACGTTCGGCAGCTGCCCAATGAAACGAGAGACAGACATTTGGATTGGCAGTGATTGCTTTTCCTTTTTCGCTTTCGTAATTTGTATAAAAAATAAAGCCTTCAAAAGTATATTTCTTCAACAGTACAACTCTGTTTTTAGGGTAGCCATCCAACCCGAGTGTTGAAATGGTCATGGCATTGGTTTCGTCTTGATGGAAATGCGCATCCACTTCATGAAACCACTTCTGAAACAATTCCATCGGATTGTCTGAAATAGCTGTTTCTAATAGTGCTCCTTTATCGTAGGATTTGCGGTAGTCCCCTAAGTCTTTTTCCATAATATAATATTCAAGCTCAAATTTACATAAATATAAACAGTTTTGTGAAGTTGAATTATTAAATTTGAGTGCTAATTAATTATTGTATTATAATCTATGGAAGTCTAATTACTGGAATGATTTTAATTTTAACAGGAATTCTTGTTAAGAATAACTCTGATTTGATTGCTGGTTACAACACCCTATCAAAAGAAGAAAAAGAGAAAATAGACATGGACAAACTAACGCAGGTCGCCCGAAAGTATTTAGTCTTAACAGGGCTCAGCGTTCTCATTGTTGAAGGGATTCTATCGCTTTTAACCATCGACGAAAAAACACATTTATACGTAATCTGTGGGATCGTTATATTTGGAGTTACGGTTCTTATCATTCAATCGAATCGTTTAAAACCCAAGCCATAAAAAACCAATTCCTTAAATAAATTAGGTGTGAAATATTGTTAAAAACAAAACAGTGTCCATTGATAGGATAAACGCAAGTAATTTGTATTTTTGTTAAAACCTCCGAAAGAGCAATGGCTAGAAAATCAACAACTAAAACTACCCAAAAACGGTTCTCAAAACTTAATTTCACCCTCACAAATTCTCAACGATTGGTGCTTGGGAGTTTTTTAGTAATTCTTGGAATCTTATTATTTATATCCCTCCTCTCCTATTTGTTTACGGGAGAAAGTGACCAAAGTGTTCTAGGCGACTTCACCAACCGAACTGTAGAAACCAACAACTGGCTTAGCAAAGTAGGTGCTTGGATCAGTCAATTGCTTATATACAAAGGATTTGGAATCTCTTCATTTATATTCTCTGGATTGTTATTTCTATCCGGGATTTCAGTATTGGCAAACTCCTCCAAAAAACGCTTATGGCGAAATTGGTTCTGGGGAACGCTTGTGATTATTTGGGGATCTATGTTATTTGGATTTGCATTTGAAACGGCTCCAAAATTAGGAGGCGTCATTGGATTTGAATTAAATATATTACTACAAGACTATGTAGGAAAAATAGGAACTGCCCTATTATTGCTGTTTTGTTTTATTGTGTACATCGCCTTGCGTTTCAAGGTCGGGCCACAGCAAATTGCACGCCTCTTTGTACGGACTAAAAACGAACTTAAATCTGAATTATCTGAAGAAGACCAACCTTCTAACTCTTTAGTTGATGATCTCGGAACTGAAGAAAATGAACCTATAAAATCATCATTTGAAGTTCCTTTAGAAAACCTAGAACCTACAATTTCAAACCATTCAAGTATTGATTCTTCGAGTACTTTAGAAGTGAATACTCCTACAGAAGAGCCCAGTATCGAGGAAGAGGAAGAACAAGAAGAAGTGCCCTTAGAAATGAAAATTGAAGCCAGTGTTGAAGAGGTGTCTGAAACCGATAACCTTGCTGCAAAATTAGTGGAAGACTTTGGGGAGGTTGATCCTACGTTGGAGTTATCAAAGTTTAAATTTCCTTCTTTAGATTTACTTAAAAAGTACGATACTGAAGGGATTACCATCAATCAAGAAGAGCTAGAAGAAAATAAAAATAAAATTGTTGAGACGCTCAGCAATTATAAAATTGGGATTGCAAATATCAAAGCAACGATTGGACCAACGGTTACATTATATGAAATCATTCCAGAAGCTGGAGTGCGTATCTCAAAAATAAAGAATTTAGAAGACGATATTGCACTTTCACTTTCAGCATTGGGCATTCGAATTATTGCACCAATTCCTGGTCGAGGAACAATTGGTATTGAAGTGCCAAACAAAAATGCAACGATTGTATCTATGCATTCTGTCATTGCCTCTCAGAAGTTTCAAAAATCAGAAATGGAACTTCCGATCGCTTTGGGAAAAACAATTAGCAATGAAACCTTTGTCGTGGATTTAGCTAAAATGCCTCACCTACTTATGGCGGGTGCAACTGGTCAAGGAAAATCGGTAGGACTGAATGCAGTTCTTACCTCTTTATTGTACAAAAAACACCCCGCAGAGGTTAAGTTTGTTTTGGTCGATCCAAAGAAAGTAGAACTGACACTTTTTAATAAAATTGAACGTCATTATTTAGCAAAACTTCCTGATAGTGAGGATGCCATCATTACTGATAACACCAAGGTGATCAATACTTTGAACTCGTTGTGTATTGAAATGGACAATCGTTATGAGATGCTTAAAAATGCGTTTTGTAGAAATATTAAAGAATACAACGAAAAATTTAAGGCACGAAAACTGAACCCGAACGATGGGCATAAGTTTTTGCCTTATATCGTTTTGGTCGTTGATGAATTTGCCGATTTAATTATGACTGCTGGTAAGGAAGTTGAAACGCCTATTGCCCGATTGGCACAGTTGGCCAGAGCGATTGGAATCCATTTGATTGTAGCTACTCAACGCCCATCGGTGAATGTAATTACAGGAATTATCAAAGCGAATTTCCCAGCGCGTATTGCATTTAGAGTGACTTCAAAAATTGATTCTAGAACCATTTTAGACAGTTCAGGAGCGGATCAGTTGATAGGACGTGGAGATTTATTATACACCCAAGGAAACGATATGGTCCGTATTCAATGTGCTTTTGTAGATACACCAGAAGTAGAAAAACTAACCGATTATATTGGATCTCAAAAAGCCTATCCGAGTGCTTATTTGTTACCAGAATACGTGAGTGAAGAGTCTGGCACAAGTCTTGATAACAATATCAACGAAAGAGATCAATTGTTTAGAGAAGCTGCCGAAGTGATTGTAACCGCTCAACAAGGATCGGCTTCGTTATTACAACGTAAATTAAAACTAGGATACAACAGAGCTGGGCGATTGATTGACCAACTAGAAGCCGCTGGAATTGTTGGCCCGTTTGAAGGCAGTAAAGCACGGCAAGTACTTGTCCCCGACTTTCTAGCCCTAAATCAATTATTAGATCAAGAAATTACATAAAAATATGAACCGAGCGTGTCCAAAGAATCATTGCTCAATAGAATAATGAATAGCGAAAACATTTGACCGTTAAAAAGCAATAAGTATAAACAAATGAAAAATTTATTAGTATTAATATTAACCATGAGCATCGGTATGTGTCAAGCACAAAACCGAGATCCTGAAGCCCAAACGCTCTTAGACGAAGTGAGTGCTAAGGTGAATGGCTACGACAATATGGTATTGGAATTTAAATATGTCTTGGACAATAACGAAGAAAACATTCACCAAGAAACACGGGGCGATGTCACCTTGTTGGGGGATAACTATGTATTGAATATTCTGGGAATCACTAGAATTTTTGACGGTGAAAAACTGATTACCATCAGTCCAGAAGATGAAGAAGTGACTATTTCTAAGCAAAATACGGCAGAAGAAAATACCATCACTCCCAGTCAATTGCTTTCATTTTATGAAGAAGGCTATAATTATAAAATGGATATTATTCAAAATATTAGAGGTCGTAAAATTCAATACATCAAATTAGATCCCATCGATTCAAATACGGAAATCAACTATGTATTGTTAGGCATCGATACAAATACCAAACATGTGTATAATTTGATCGAGATTGGAAGTAACGCTACAAAAACAACATTAACTATCAATGCTTTTAAAACCAATCAACCTTTGTCTGAAACTTTATTTACGTTTGACGCTACAAAATACAGTGACTATTTTATCAATAATTTAGATTAAGCTTTCGTTTTGAAAATTTTAGACCGCTACATACTCACCACCTATTTAAAAACATTTTTCAGTGTATTCACGATTCTGATGATGATTTTTATATTACAATCTGTTTGGGTATATATCTCAGAACTCGCTGGGAAAGATTTAGAAATTGAGATCGTTCTTAAATTCTTACTCTATGTATCTCCTCGAATTGTAGTCTTGGTGTTACCCCTCACAATTCTATTAGCATCCATAATGGTTTTTGGAGGCTTTTCTGAGAACTATGAGTTCGCAGCCATGAAATCTACAGGGATTTCACTGCAACGTGCCATGAAGAGTTTGAGTGTCTTTATAATATTTCTAGCGGTGATTAGTTTTTTCTTTGCAAACAGTGTCATTCCGTTTGCTGAATTTAATTTTTACAGCCTTCGACGCAACATCGCCAAAGTAAAACCTGCGATGGCCATTGCCGAAGGTCAGTTCAATCAACTAAACGATATAAATATTAAGGTTGCTGAAAAAAGTGGTGAAAATGGGGAGTTTTTAAAAGATGTTATTATTCATCAGAAAAAAGGAACCTTTACAGGAAATTTCACTGTCATTAAAGCAAATACGGGTGAGTTTATTAGTGACGAAACGTCGGACATATTACAGCTCGTGCTCTTTGATGGGAATTATTATGATGAAATTCAGTCTAAAGATTATACAACGCGTACCAAAAACAGACCCCAAGTAAAAAGTACATTTGAAAAGTACATCATCAATATTGACGTGTCTCAATTCAACGATATTGATTTTGAAAGTAAGGAAACCATCACAAAGCATACGATGTTAAATGTTGTGGATTTAAAGACCGCTATTGACTCTTTAAACATTAAGAGAGAGGGTATTTTAACAACGTTTTCAGAAACGATGCTAAAGCGTACCAATCAGCATACTTTAAACCTTAATTACAAACTAAGCGAGCTGGATTCTATCACTGAAACAGTGGATATATTAAACTTATACGAAGAACGAAAAAGTATTCAATTGATCGATTTGGCATTGAATACTACTAAAACAGCCAAAAAGGATTTAACAGCGAAGTCAAAAACCATGTTAGATTCACTAGTGACTGTCAATAAACACGTAGTGGCATTTCATGATAAATTTGCCTTGGGCCTCTCTTGTATCATCCTGTTTTTTGTAGGTGCCCCTTTGGGAGCCTTGATTCGAAAAGGAGGAATTGGACTTCCATTGATCATTGCGATTCTTATATTTTTAACGTATCATTTTATTGGACTTTTTGCCAAAAATAGTTCTGAAGATAGTAGTGTCGATCCCGTTGTAGCAGCTTGGCTATCGTCTCTAATTTTACTCCCCTTTAGTATCTATCTAACAAATCGGGCTACAAAAGACCGTGCATTGATTGATTTTGATAGCGTTTTGATTCCTTTAAAACATTTAGTCACCTCAAAATCAGATGGTGAAATTGTAGATGTACAACAATTGACTTCTGAAGACACGTCTGAATTAGACAACTTTGAAAATCATAAATTGATTGACATTGTGAAAAATTTTCGACAGTTTGGACTCTCTTTAAATTACAAACAAACAGCCTTAAAAATTCTGAATACACGAGGTATTAGTGAACTCGAACTTAAAATGGGTGGTGATTTATCCAACCAGAATTATGAAAATGCATTGCGTCTTTATATTGATTTTAAAGAAAATTCTAAACTAGCACTTGTATTAAATATCCTCACAATCGTCCTCGGTTTTGGAGGCTCCTTTTTAAGCAACAACGGAATTCCAGTTATGGGTCAAATCCTGAATGGAATCGCCATTTTAAGTCTTATCTTTTTTGTGGTCGTCTTTCAAAAAACAACTTCCAATCAATCTGATTTTTATAAATTATTATCCATCAAATTTTTGACGAATTCATTCGTGTTCATCATTTTAGGAATTCCTTTATTTTTTCTTTACAGACCCTTTTTTGTTAAGAAGATGAAAGAAGATTTATTGAAAATATCCTAACGATTGGATTACTTATAATATCTTTACCAAAAAATAAAAATACAATGTCGATTACAGAACAAAAACCACAATCAAAAACTGAATTAAACAGTATCGAAGATGCTATTAATGACATTCGATTAGGCAAAGTAGTTGTTGTAGTTGATGATGAAAATAGAGAAAATGAAGGCGATTTTATTGCTGCTGCTGAAAAAGTAACGCCTGAAATGATCAATTTCATGGCTTTGCATGGACGTGGTTTGATCTGTGCACCACTTACTGAAACCAGATGTGATGAGTTAGGTCTTAACATGATGGTTCAAAATAATACAGTGCTTCACAACACTCAGTTTACAGTTTCTGTGGATTTGATTGGAAGTGGCTGTACGACAGGTATTTCTACGTCAGACCGTTCTAAAACGATTAAATCATTAGTCGATTCAAATACCAAGCCGCACGATTTAGGGCGTCCAGGTCATATCTTTCCTTTAAAAGCTAAGAATGGTGGCGTATTGCGTCGAACAGGTCATACGGAAGCTGCCATAGATTTGGCACGCTTAGCTGGGTTACAGCCTGCAGGAATCTTGGTTGAAATTTTGAAAGATGATGGCTCCATGGCACGTTTACCTGATTTAAGGATCGTGGCTGAAAAATTTGACTTAAAAATAATTTCTATTGAAGATTTAGTGGCTTACCGAATGGAGCACGATTCTTTAATCAAGAAAAAACAAGACTTCCAAATAGAAACACGTTTTGGAGATTTCAGACTGAGAGCATATCAACAAACCACAAATGATTCGGTTCATATTGCCTTAACCAAAGGAACTTGGGGTACGGACGAAACGGTTCCGACACGTATCAATTCATCGCTAGTTAACAACGATGTTTTAGGAACGCTGACCAATGATGCTGACCAACAGCTGGATGGTATGTTTAAATTAATTAATAAGCACGGAAAAGGGGCTATTCTTTTTATCAATCAGGTCAGTCAACCTGCAAGTCTTTTAAAGCGCTTGGAAATTGTGAAAAATACCCAACAAAAAGGAACCATCACCAAAGCACCAAGTATTGGAATGGATTCCAAAGATTTTGGAATAGGCGCACAAATTCTTCACGATTTAAATATTCATAAGTTAGGACTTATATCCAACAGTGAACAAACCAAACGTGTGGGGATTATAGGTTACGGTTTAGAAATCGTTGACTATATCAATTACTAAGCAGTAACTTCGCAAATCAGTTTTGCCATGGTTAAAGCTCTTTGCTTTACCTCCGCTTCTGTCCAAGATAATTTTATCAAACAGGATAAATTTCTTCCTATAAAATGATCAGATTTTTCAAAAGTTCTATCTTTTAAATAAGACAAACCTTCCTTGACTTCTTGACTTAGTGGAAACACTGATTTTTGAGTGGTCAAATGGTCCCATTTACGGATGTAATGCCAGTTGTTATCAAAATAATGAAAACACACATCGATGCCATTGGTCTTAAACGCTTGACTTACCTTTCGAGCGGTTTCTAAATCGTCTAAAAAGAAGTTTAAAAACGCATAACTTTCTTCTCCACCTTCTGGAACTGTTCTAAAAGTAACGCCCTCTATACTTGACAACTCGTCTCTGATAATTGTATAATGCTTTTTTTGAATCGCTAAAAATTCATCCAAACGACTGAATTGTGCAACCCCCACAGCAGCATTTAATTCCGAGATACGAAAATTATATCCTAAAATTGGATGGGTTTCTGCTCCTCTATCACTTCCTTGGTGGTCGTGTCCGTGATCGCTAAATTGATCTGAATGGGTATAAAATTCTTTGTTATTGGTAATGACAACTCCGCCCTCTCCACAAGTGACTGTTTTGACATAATCAAATGAAAAACACCCCAAGTCACCAATAGCTCCCAAAGCTTTTCCTTTGTAAGTCCCTCCTATGGCTTGACAGGCATCTTCTATAAGAAATAGATTATGTGCATCGCATATCTGTTTTAAAGCGTCTAAATCCCCCATACTTCCACACATGTGTACACACATGATGGCTTTTGTTTTTGGTGTAACCGCCGATTTAACAGCCTCGATATCCAAAGTCAAAGTATCATCTATATCCACAAGAATTGGAGTTGCTCCCAACATAAGAATGGCTTCAAAACTGGCTACAAATGTAAAGCATGGCATGATCACTTCATCGCCAGCACCCACTCCTGCAGATGCCAATGCGAGACTCACCGCAGCCGTTCCACTTGAGAGGAGTTGGGCATGTTTTACGTCAAATCGAGATTGAATGGCGTGTTCTAATTCCTTTGCTTTCCAGTGGCCTTGACGCATACCGTCAAATCCATAGCGCATCAAAACGCCACTGTCTAATACATCATTTACTTCTTTTCGTTCGGCATCGCCAAATAGTTCAAATCCGGGCATAGTAGGTTTATTTAAATTCTATAATTGATTCATTGAGGGGTTTACGAACTTTTTTCATCGCTCCAAACATATCGTCTTTGGCACGGTAGCCAATTGGCATGACAAGTACAGAGCGTAGGCCTTGTTCGTTCAGTTTAAAAAAACGATCGTATTCTACAGGGTCAAAGCCTTCCATAGGACAGGCATCCACGCCTTGAGTGGCACAAACGGTCAGCATGTTTCCCATGGCTAAATACGCTTGTTTTGCACCCCATTTAAAAACATCATCATCAGATTTCTCTTTAAAACTGTTAATGACACTCGTTCGAAACGGGTTTAAAGCTTCGTCTGGAGTATTGTTAATAGAAATGATGCGATCAAAAAACGCTCTAATATAAGCTTCATCTATCTTCGTTTCTACACAAAAGACACACAAATGAGACGCCTGCCCTACTTGTTTTTGGTTCATGGATAAAGGTACCAAGGCGTTCAGAGTTGATTTATTACTCACAATGAGCAGCTTTACGGGTTGAAGCCCATAAGAACTTGCCGTCAGGTTAAATGCTTGTTTAAGTAACGCAATTGTTTCTTCGGAGATGATGGCTTCAGAATCAAATTTTTTAGTTGCATAGCGCCATTCAAGAGCCTTTATAATGTCCATAATTAAGTTTTTTTTCAAAAGTATATAATTTTACAACGTTTTGACAAAAATTATTCTTAATAATTGCTTAAAAATAGACGAATTAAATTTTTTGAAAATAATTACTAAAAGTATTTGCTAGAACTAAAAACCCTTTTATATTTGCAGCCCATTGGAGAGTTGGCAGAGTGGTCGAATGCGGCAGTCTTGAAAACTGTTGAGGGTCACACCTCCAGGGGTTCGAATCCCTTACTCTCCGCAAAAGAAATCCAAAACGAAAGTTTTGGATTTTGTGTTTTTATAAGTGTTGAAAGCTTGCTTTCATAAGCGTGTGAAAATACAAAATTGAACAATGCGTAGCTTTGTTTGGGATTTTATGTTTGTATTGGATTTCCATCGGGGATATGCAATCCTTACGCTCCGCAAAAGAAATCCGATAATCATTTGATTGTTGGGGTTTCTTTTTTTAATAGAATCTACCCAATTTTATTGTATTATAACTCTAATATAATCCGTTAAAAACTTATCTATTTTAAAAATATTACTTTACTTTTACAACTTATTTTAACTTAAGATATTATGAAAAAATTAATTTATTTATGTACTATTATACTGGTTGTAGCTTGTAGTAGTGATGATTCTTCTGTAACTCCTTCCAACGGGGATGGGACTGATTTGAATGTTACTGGAACGGTTTCAGAACAAACGCCTGATGAAGCTAAAGAAACCATTTATGGTAAATGGAATTTTTCAAGCAGCTCAAGATTAGCCGCTTCGGATTGTACTTTTAATTCTATTGAGTTTACAGATGATGTATATATCATGCAAGTAACTGTGGATGGAGAATCTCAAACACTTTCTGGAGACTACGAAATTAATGTAAGTGCTGACGGAAACGTTTCAAGTATCGATTTAAAGTTTGAATCCGACAACTCAGTAATTACGATTGCATCTTTAACCGAAGTTGTGGTGACTGAAAGTGCTACTGAGATTTTTGCTACCTTTTTAATCGAATGGAGTATTCCTGAAGGATTTGCGACTTGTGATAATCTTCTAGGAGAATATGCTGCTGAAAAAGATGTGCCAATGGATGAAAGTATTACAATAGATCCGGACTCCAATCATGCGAAAATCGTTGGAAACTGGACCCTTGTTTCAATGGTTGAAAACACCTGGCTAGACAAAACTTCAGAGTGGCTAAATGAACCTTGTTATGAGTATTCAAGCGATGAGGACGATGATGTGTTAATTGATGGCTGTACAACAGCTACAAGCATCACTCTTACTATTTCAACTTATGGCACATATGCATTGGTTTGGAGAGGAAGCAACCAAGGAACTTATATCGAATCCAATGTTTGGAATTGGACCGATGAAACTCAAACTGCATTTACTGTAGGAACTGAAGAGGATACTACAGTTATTACTGTCGAATATTTGACCGATACGGAAGGTGCGTTTTCTACTTTTGAAAGGCCTGATCCTGTCAACGCTTTTTATGAAACGTATTATACACTTTATACGTTTTCTAGAAATTAATAATCCAAATTATTTTTATGTAAAGAGGCTTCCTGTAAAGGGAGCCTTTTTTTTATGGGGTTTTGGTTAAAAAGTTATCTCGATTTCCATTTTTCTTTATCAATACTAAAAACATTAAAATCCTTTATTTTTTTCTCAAAGTCCATTCCGTTTCTTAGAGCGACTTTTTCTGAACTTATATTCTCAACATGGACCATGGACATTAATACGTCCGAAAAATTATGTTCAAAAGCATAATTTTTACATTTCAAGGCCGCTTCGGAAGCATACCCACGCCCCCAAAACTCTGGAAGTAATGAATACCCAATTTCTAGGCGCTCAACTTCTTCAATCGTTTGAACTAAAATACCACATTGCCCGACAAGACGGTTGGTGTTTTTGTCAATCAAAACGTTCATGCCTCCCAAATCATTTTCGTATCTATGAAAAGCTTTATCAAACCATGATGTACACAATTCAGATTCTGATGCTTTAGGATCTAAGTCTAAAAATTTAGCAATATTATTAGCTTTAAACATAGGCAGCCAAGTCTCAAAATCGTCTGGTTGCAGTTTTCTAAATTTAAGCCGTTCGGTTTCTTGCCCTGTGAGGAGGTATTTCATGTTTATAATTTGAGGATGAAAGTTAGTGATTATTTACTGTTTTGTTGGTATTCACCCAAAACTGCATTTCCTGCATTTTCTTCAAATCTTTTATTAAACACAAATAGATCCCAAAACCAAACTCTTTGAGCAATTTTTAAGTCCAATTCTCTTTGGGTTGCCATCCCTTTCTCGATTTCATCAAATTTATATAAATACATATCATGTAAATACACTGGCAGTTGCCCTAAAGTCAACATTGATATTATAAATGGTTGCCCACATACAAGAGTTTGTTCTAAAGGGTAAAGTTTTATTTTTAGTTCTGCCGAACTACTATCGTTTACAATATTGAACAATTCCGAAAATTTCAATATTTTTAATTCTTCTTTAAGAGTATCATTAATTACATACGCGTTCGGTCTTGTATACTCATTTTTAAGTTTTCGATATTCTTTTGGGTATATTTTAAAAGAGTAGCAAGAACTACAAAGAACCGATAAAATCACTAAAGTTATCAGATATTTATTTTTCATAGCTATTCCAGAATACAAATTAGTAAATACCTGATTTTATGGTTTTAGTGTTTTTCCAATACTCATTTGCCTTGGCAATGGTGGCAAATTCAGTGGCTACGGTCTGACCAATGGCAATCAGCATCGCAGCGTCATTGGCGTATTTTGGGCGTAGCTGTTCACGTATTTCAGCATCCGGTTGAGTAATTTTAATAATTAAGCGGGCCATTTTCACAGCTAAAGCGCGGCCATCTTCTGGAGTTGCAGTGATTAAAGAATTTCCTGGGATTAATTTTGTTTGTTCAGACATGGGTATTTGTGTTAGGTTTTAGTTTTAAGGTTTATAGAGATTGATAGAGATTAATGATTTACAATTCTTACGCCTGCTTCTACTTTCAAATCAAGGTTATTTTCTCTTGGTGGAATTGGACAGGAACGTGTGGAACTGTATGCACAATACGGATTATAAGCCTTATTAAAATCAATGATAATTGTGTCTGAATCTGGGATACTTAAATCTATATATCTTCCTCCTCCATAGGTTTCTTCACCATTTGTTAAATCTGTAAAAGGCAGAAATAAATGGTTTCTATATTTTTCCATTTTCCTTAACCGATGATTTTGATAAATATTTAATTTGTATTTTTTATCTTCAATTTCAAAAATAGCTTCTCCATATTTCTCATAAATAGGAACTCTATCTGTTGTAGTTTTCATCTTAAACGGAACTTCATCTTGTGATTTGATAAATTTGGCTTCCACACGAAAGGATTTGTTAATTGGAAAAAAATCATGTCCTTTAAATCTCTTTTGCTCTCTTCTGGTTAAGGGGGATTTATCAGGGTTTTTAAATTCTTTATTTAATTCCTCTTGAAATAGTTTCATTTCTTCGATATAAGGCAAGTCTTGCGCTCCTACCACAATAGTTGTAAACCCTAGAAATAGTATTAAAATTGTTTTCATATTATTTTGTATTGGTTTTGAGTTTTTTTTAACGACTGGCCGATCACTTCTTGTTTATCTAAACGATTTCATTTTTCATAGCATCCCTTTAATTTGGTTAATAACTGTAACAGAGTCACTGTTCAACTTAGAAAACGCAAACCATTTTTTACCTAAATCTTTTAATGAGGCACCAATATGGTATACATCTGTACCATCTAAAATTAAAAAACGGTCATGAGATTTGGAAAAGATAATGGCCTTAAATGTGGGATATTGAGTATTGGCTTTGTCAATATCTAGTTGTAGTTTTTTATCAAAGGTTCTACTAAGTAAAAATACCTTTACATACTTCGCTTTTTTGGTGAGTTGCGTGATTACACTGTCGTCTATATAGTTATCAATAACAACAATAGATTGGTTTGCTTTTTTAATAAGTTTATTTACAAAATCATCAGATAATTTCAATAATTGTTGGTGGTTACCTATGCTTTTTCGCATTTCTACAAAGGCAGTCATAATAGCAATGCTAACGTTTACTGCTATTTCACTTCGCAAAACCGAAGCTAACATGGCGACTCCTTGTTCTGTAAACACGTAGGGTAAAGCTCTTCTTTTTGCGGTCGCAATTTGCGACTGCAAATTCTCCCACTCTGACTCAGAAAGTTGAAACATAAAAGACTCAGGGAAACGTTTTAGATTTCTTTTTACCTGTTCATTAAGTCTTTTCGTTTTCACTTGATACAGTTCTGCCAAATGATAGTCGAGCATCACTTGTGCTCCACGGCAAGTAAAAATTCTATTTTCTATTAATACAGCAACTAGTTCTGATTGATCCCTCATATCTACGTTTTAATAGATTTTAATATTTGTTCGTACATAGGAAGTTTGACGCTTTAATTCTTAATACTATCTATAGTGAACTGTTTATTGTAAACTATTCAAATAGCCCTCAACTTGTAAAAAAAACAGCAAACTAAAACTCAATTAATTTGTGAAGAATTAGACTTGGGGACTGAATTCTGGAATAAATGTATTTAAAAAAATAGAATAAAACAAACGAAAAACAGAGAGAATACGTCTTGTTTGAGGCATTTTTTTAATGTTTAAACAAAAAACTAACACTATTCTGTTTTTAGTCAAAAACTAAAAACAGAATTCGTTTTTTAAGCCCAAGTCCACATTTATAAAATCCCTTTGTTATATTTGTTATCAAGCTGCGGTAATTTTTTAATCAAATAATAAGTATTCAAAAGATAGTCTAATGAAGTGGAAAAATGCCTTAAAAGATTTTGCTTTATATCTGAAAATTGAGCGCGGCATGTCCATCCATACCGTCAACAACTATACGTTTGACGTTCAGAAATTGGTGCTGTATCTAGAAACGCACGAGATGCAATTAAACCCTCTTCAGATTACAACAGAACACGTGCAAGGGTTTATCTATGAAATGGCCAAAGAACTAAATCCACGAACTCAATCGAGACTTATATCTGGATTGCGAAGTTTTTATGATTACTTGATCTTTGAAAGCTATTGCGAGTCCAATCCTTTAGAACGCATTGAAGCTCCAAAAATAGGACGAAAACTACCCGATACTCTATCCGTTAAAGATATTGATCTCATTGTAGCAGCAGTAGATTTAAGCAGTCCTCAAGGCGAACGCAACCGCGCCATTATTGAAACCTTGTACAGTTGCGGACTTCGTGTGAGTGAACTTACAGAACTCAAAATTTCAGATTTATTTTTTGAGGAAGGCTTCATCAAAGTAACCGGAAAAGGCAACAAGCAACGCTTTGTACCTATTGGCCCTCTCACTCAAAAATATATCAACCTTTATAAAAACCACGTACGCGAGCAAATAAAAATTGAAACTGCTTTTAATGACACCTTATTTTTGAATCAACGCGGAAAACAACTCAGCAGAGCAATGATTTTTACCATTGTTAAAACCTTAGGCGCAAAAGCAGGGATTGAAAAGAATATTTCTCCACATACCTTTAGGCATTCCTTTGCGACCCACCTTCTTGAAAATGGTGCTGATTTAAGAGCCATTCAGATGATGTTGGGCCATGAAAGCATTACAACCACCGAAATCTATATGCACGTTGATAAAAGCCACCTAAAAGACGCCATGCTGAAATTTCATCCTAGGAGCTAAAAAGAGATCGTTTAAAAAAGCGTTGATTTGTCAATCTGAGCTTGTCTCAGATTCTATAACAAATTGAATTTATTTAATTGAGATTCTGAAATAAACCTGCCTACCGTCAGGCAGGTTCAGAATGACAGAAATTCTACTTTTTAAATAGCCTGCTTTTAATCTCTATAAAATTTTTTTTTATTTAGCAATATTCACCGCACGTGTTTCACGAATCACCGTGACTTTCACTTGTCCAGGATAGGTCATATCTGTCTGGATTTTCTGAGAAATTTCAAACGATAAGTTCCCTGCTTTTTCATCACTTACTTTTTCACTTTCGACAATGACACGAAGTTCACGACCGGCTTGAATCGCATAGGCTTTCTGAACCCCACTAAACCCAAAAGCAATCTCTTCTAGATCTTTAAGTCGTTGGATGTATGAATCTAAAACTTGACGGCGCGCCCCTGGACGAGCTCCAGAAATAGCATCACAAACTTGTACAATTGGAGACATTAACGATTTCATTTCAATCTCGTCGTGGTGAGCCCCAATGGCATTACATACTTCTGCATTTTCTCCGTATTTTTCAGCCCACTGCATTCCTAAGATAGCGTGTGGCGTTTCCATATCCGCTTCCGCATCTGGCACCTTTCCAATATCGTGAAGCAGTCCCGCACGTTTGGCGAGCTTAGGATTAATGCCTAATTCGGCAGCCATCACGCCACAAAGTTTGGCTACTTCTCTGGAGTGTTGTAATAGATTCTGACCATAAGACGAACGGTATTTCATACGTCCTACCGTTTTAATTAATTCTGGGTGTAAACCGTGAATTCCTAAATCGATCACTGTACGTTTTCCAACTTCAATGATTTCTTGTTCTATTTGCTTCTGTGTTTTCTTTACAATTTCCTCAATACGAGCAGGGTGAATACGGCCATCCGTTACTAATTTGTGTAAGGACAAACGCGCCACTTCTCTTCGAACGGAATCAAAACAGGATAAGATAATTGCTTCCGGTGTATCATCCACAATAATTTCAACTCCCGTAGCAGCTTCAATCGCTCTAATGTTACGTCCTTCACGACCAATAATACGTCCTTTAACATCGTCTGACTCTATATTAAATACAGACACACAATTGTCAACCGCTTCTTCTGTTCCGATGCGTTGTATGGTATTAATGATGATTTTCTTAGCGTCTTGCTCTGCTGTTAGCTTTGCTTCTTCCATTGTATCTTGAAGAAAGACCATGGCATCGTTTTTTGCTTCCGATTTTAAAGACTCTACAAGTTGATGCTTGGCATCTTCGGCAGACAAACCAGAAATAACTTCCAGTTGGAGTATTTGACCTTTATGGGCTTTATCAACTTCCTCTTTACGTTTATTCAAAATTTCGAGACGGTGGTCGTAATCCTTGATTTTGGATTCAAAGTCTGTCGATAGTTTTTTGTATTTAGAAAGTTCAGACGAAATTTGTGATTCTTTATCACGGATACGTTTTTCAGTATCTCCCATTTTCTTCTCTCTAGACAAAATAACTTGTTCGTGCTCAGATTTCAATTCTAAGAAACGCTCTTTAGCTTGAAATATTTTATCCTTTTTTGTTGATTCCCCCTCTGATTTTGCTTTTGAAATGATGGAGTTTGCTTCTCGTTTCGCATTTTTAGTGAGTTGAGAGGCGTTGCTTTTTTCACGAACTTTAGAGATCACCAATCCTAAGACAAGTCCTACGACGGCGGCACCTAAAGCAATGAGTATAATGTTGGATTCCATAGTTGATAGTTTAATTTAAAAAAAAGCCTACATCAATCTGGTCTTTGTATAAACTCCATAAATACAAGATTTAGAGTTGAAAAGCTGATCAAGGATCTGTAACAAGACAGCATGCTTTTACAACTTAAACGCACTCCTTTTTAAAGAATTTCCGTTGAGTTTATCAAAAAAATGATCAATATAGGCAGTAACCTAATGTTATTTAAAGAACGTTGTTGTTTAAATGGGCGTCTAATAATTCGTCTACAGCAATCAGACGGCTTTCTAAATCTTCATTCAAACTCGTATTATCTATTGTTTTTTGTTCGTTTTGAGTTGCAAATTGAAGGGCACACATGGCCAATACATCTTGCTTATCTTGAACAGAGTAACTTTTCTCAAATTGTTTTATAGTCGCATCAATTTTTTGGGCGGCTAATCGAAGCCCTTCTTCTTGATCGGGAGTGATAGTCAATGGATATACTCTATTGGCTATGGATAATTTTATTTTTAACCGTTCACTCATAAACTGTAAACTTTAATCGGATAGCTTTGATATACAATCATCGATTTCTTTGATTAAAGTATTAATTTTAAGTTTTGTTTCTCTTTTACTTTCGTCACTGCCAAGGATTGAATTTGCAAATTTAAGCGTTTTAAAATCGTCTTCTTTTTGTTGAAGTGCTTCCAAATGCTTCGCATTTAAAGCATTTGTTTTGAGTAATTCGTCTTTTAAAAACATGTTCTCTTTTTTTAATTCAGTCAGTTCATGCAAAACTCGTTGCACTTTTTGCTCTAAAGAATTGACAATTAGCTCGATTTTGCTCATTTACAGTTTCAATACCTATTTCACAAATTTAACATTCCATATTTAATAACACAATTGTTTTAACTTAAATTTTAATTTATTTATAGGATCTCGAGTGCTCTGCGATTTTTTATTTTTCTATTTACTCTCAATTGTATAATTTAGCAGTCTATCCTAATTTATGAAAGCTTGTACATTTTTACTTTTTTTAGTAGTTTCATTTTGTAACGCACAAACCCCCTATCCTCAAGATTATTTCACAAGCCCACTAGATATTACATTGGTACTGTCGGGAACTTTTGCCGAACTTCGCTCTAATCATTTTCATTCTGGGTTGGATATAAAAACGCAAGGAAAAGAAGGATTTAAAACGTATGCGGCGGCGGCAGGCTATGTGAGTAGAATTAAAATCTCGCACTATGGCTATGGAAAAGCGCTATATATCACTCACCCCAACGGCTATACAACCGTTTATGCACACCTTCAAAAATTTTCTCCAACCATTGAAGCCTATGTGAAAAAACAACAATACCTCAAAGAATTATTTGAATTGGACCTGTTTCCAAAAGCCAAAGATCTAAAAATTTCTGCTAAAGAAGTCATCGCTTACACAGGAAATACAGGCGGTTCTGGTGGGCCGCACCTTCATTTTGAAATTAGAGATAAGCAAGAACGACCGATGAATCCCATGCTGTTTGGTTTTGACATTAAGGATACTACCAAACCTTTGGTGTATGAATTGTATGGATATCCATTATCTGAAGGAAGTCATATCAATGGCGAAACATCCAGAGTAAAAATTAGAATTATAAAACTCCCAAACGGGCATTACAAAACAGAACAAATTACAGCCTTTGGCAAGATCGGGTTTGGAATTATCAGTACAGACAGACAAGATTTTGCATCCAATAAAAATGGGCTTAACCATATCAAAACGACCTTTAATGGCTCCAAAAGTTTAGAGGTTGATTTTAAACGTTTTTCATTTAATGAAACCAAACACCTGAACCGCTACATTGACTACAGGTACTTTTTTGAAACTAAAAAACGAATTCAAAAATTATTCATTGAAAGTAATAATCCCTTAAAACTTCTTAAAAGCCACACCACTCAAGGAATAGTATCTATAATTGATGACACGAATTCCATATACAAAATAACCGTCAGTGACTTTAAAGGCAACCAAACGGATTTAAGCATCCCAATTAAGGGGCTAAAAAAAGAACTGCCAGAAACCAAACCAATCCCTCTGAACCTTCAGCAAATCATTGCTTCTGAAGAAACGATTTTAGAAAAAGACCATGTCAGTGTTCAAATTTATAAAGACTCGTTTTACGAAGATGTTGCCATCAATTTTGAGGTGACAAACGACACCCTAAAACTCCACAAACCAATCATTCCTCTGCAGAAATCGATGAATATAAATTTTGACATCAGTCAATATAAAGGCACTGATAAGGATAAATTATTTATTGGAAGTGTGCCGCTCTATGGGAACAAACTCTACTACACTCCTACCAAAAAACGAGGGAATACATTGACCGCACGCACCAAATATTTAGGGGATTACACTCTTGGAATTGATGATGAAAACCCAATGATTAAAGCAATAAATTTTAAAAATGGCAGTTGGATAAGTAATTATCGCTATCTAAAAATAAAGATTTCGGATGAAATTTCTGGAATCAAAAATTACAGAGCGACTATTAACGATCAATGGATTTTAATGGAGTACGATACTAAAACACAAACGCTTACTCATGATTTTAATGATGAGATGATTACAGACACTAAAAACAATTTAAAAATCATTGTAACCGATAATGTTGGAAATAGTTCTACATTTGAAACTACGTTTTACAGAAAATAACACCATATCAATTTGAAATCAATCACTGCATACCAGATTTTATTCTTTATTTTAATTTTACCAGCAATGGCAATGGGGCAATCTGCTACCCTACGCGGCATTGTGCTTAATGAACTCAACGAACCTTTAGAAGGGGTGAATGTGGTTTCAGACAACAGTGGTACAACAACAAATATAAATGGGTTTTATATTTTAAAAATCCCTGCCAACACAGAGGTGAAAATTCGTTTTTCTCATCTGAATTACAAATATTTAGAAGCACCCTTCAATTTAAAAAATGGAGAAGAATTAGAATTTAATCCTGTTTTAAAAAGTAATTACGAGCAGATTGAAACGGTTATAATTACAGGTTCCAAACGAAAAGAGTTGGAAGGGATTACCACAATTTCCCCTCAAATCATACGCACCATCAAAGGGGCACAACCGGGCGTCGAAAACTTATTAAAAACACTTCCGGGCGTGAATATCTCAAATGAATTGAGTACCCAGTATTCTGTAAGAGGTGGTAATTTTGATGAAAACCTCGTCTATGTCAATGAAATAGAAGTTTACCGTCCGTTTTTAGTGCGTTCAGGGCAGCAAGAAGGACTCAGTTTTGTGAATACTGATATGGTACAGAATTTAGATTTCACCGCCGGTGGCTTTCAAGCAAAATATGGCGATAAGCTATCCTCTGTATTAGACATTACCTATAGAACTCCCATTAAGTTTGGAATTCAAGCAGATTTAAGTTTATTAGGCGGCAGTATTACCGCTGAAAGCGTAAGTAAAGATTCTAAGTTTTCAGCATTGCTGGGACTTCGCTACAGAGACAATAGTCTTTTGGTCGATTCTAAAGAAACCGAAACCAATTTTACTCCAAAGTTTGCCGATATACAAACCTATCTTACTTATAAATTTTCAGATAAGTTTCATTTGAGTTTTTTAGGAAACTTAGCTATCAACGATTACAATTACCAACCTCGAACCCGCCAAACGAACTTTGGAACGTTACAAGACCCTTTGGCATTATTGGTTTTTTATGAAGGACAAGAAAACGATAAATACAACACCTATTTCGGTGCATTTAAAGGGAGTTATTTCGCAAATGAAAATCTAACACTAAAACTGATTGCTTCCACCTTTCACACCACCGAACAAGAGTACTTTGACATTCTAGCGCAGTACCGTTTGGGCGAAGTGAATAGTAATATTGGAGATGAAAGTTTAGGAGAAGTTGAATTTTCAGAAGGGATTGGATCACAAATCAACCATGCGCGAAACGATCTAGACGCCTTAATCACAAACGTTGAGCATAAAGGACATTTAAAATCTGGAGACGATAATTTTGAATGGTCTGTAAAATATACCCATGAAGATATCCGCGATCGAATTGTGGAATGGGAAGTGATTGACTCAGCTGGATTTTCTATCAACCCTCCAAATTTAGACAGTTTTAACAACCAACCTTACACGGCATACGAAGGCCCTTTAGCTCCTTATAAAAACATCCGAGCGACCAACAACACACAAATAAACCGCGTCCAAGCCTACGGGCAATGGAACCGCCGAACGATGCTCGGAGATCATGAGGTTTATGCCAATGTTGGGGTGCGCTACCACGCATGGACGGTACAAGGGGACGGTATTGAGAAATCCACACAATCGGTGTTCAGCCCACGCGTACAATTAGCGATTAAACCTGATTGGAATAAAGATATGTTGTTTCGCTTGAGTGGTGGATTGTATTACCAACCGCCTTTTTATAGAGAACTCAGAGACAGTGATGGTATTGTCAATAGCGATGTCAAAGCACAACAATCCATTCATGTGGTGCTTGCCAACGAGTACAGTTTTGAAATGTGGGAACGTCCTTTTAAACTCATCTCAGAAGCCTATTATAAAAACCTGTCGGATGTCAACCCTTACACGGTTGAAAATGTCCGCATACGTTATGACGCTTCTAACGCTGCAAAAGCGTATGCTTATGGTTTGGATTTACGATTAAATGGCGAGTTTGTTCCAGGTACTGAATCGTGGTTTTCTTTTGGATATTTAAAAACGGAAGAAAACATCAATGGTCAAGGATTTATTGCACGCCCAACCGATCAACGTTTGAAATTCGGAATTCTTTTTCAGGATTATGTGCCGAAGCTTCCAAAAATGAAAATGTATCTAAACTTGGTGTATAATACAGGCGTCCCTGGCGGCTCCCCTAGTTATGCCAGTCCCTACGATTACCAAAGCCGTTTGCCTGATTATAAACGTGCCGATGTTGGAATGTCCTATGTGATTGTTGATGCTAAAGATTCTAACAAAAATGGATGGAGAAAACCATTCGAAGAATTGTCAATTGGTTTGGAAATTTTTAACATGTTTGATGTTCAAAACTCCATTACAAATACGTGGGTAAGAGATGTGTACTCTAAACGTCAATATTCAATTCCAAACTATTTGACACCACGTGTATTTAATGTCAGATTAGGAATGCGTTTTTAAGAAGCTGTTGTGTTGATGAGTGTTTGAAGTGTTTCAACAACCGCATCAATCTCTTCTTTGCTATTATAAATACTAAATGAAAACCGTATGGATGGTTTTTTGAGATCGTCCTCCGAAAGAATTTGTGTCAATACATGAGAGCCTTTAGCACTTCCGCTCTGACAAGCACTGCCTTTAGAACAGGCAATCCCCTTCAAATCCAATTGAAATAGAAACATAGGCGCATTCGCTTCTGAAACCGGCAAACACACATTTACTAGTGTGTAAGTGCTATTCTCAGAATCGCTACAACATCCATTAAATTTGACGCCTTCTATCTGAGTTTTTAATTGTTCTACAAAATAGGATTTTAATGACTTTACTTGAGCCATTTCAGACTCTAAGTTCTCATAGGCTAATGCCAAGGAAGTATCTAAGCCCACAATATCATGAATACTTTCAGTTCCCGCACGAACACCTCGTTCTTGCATTCCTCCGTGAATTAAAGGCTTGAGCCCTGAGTTTTTTCTTATAAACACAAAACCAATCCCTTTGGGTCCGTGAAATTTATGAGCACTGGCAGCTAAAAAATCAATCGGAATGGCTTGTAAATCTAAATGGTAATGTCCAACAGATTGCACAGAATCACTATGAAAAAGAGCGTCCCTAGACTTACATAAATCGGCTACTCTTTGAAGGTCTAAAATAGTCCCTATTTCATTATTGACATGCATCAGTGAAACTAAAGTTTTATCTGTGGATTCTAACAACGTTTCAAGATGGTTATAGTCAATAGTCCCATCTGCTAAAATAGCAACATAATTGACTTTGATTTTATAGTCCTTCTCCAACTGTTCCACCGTATGAAGGACTGCATGGTGTTCAATTTTAGAAGTAATAATGTGAGTTACTTTCAAATCTTTAACAGCAGATTTCAATACTAAATTATCCGCTTCGGTGCCTCCTGAAGTAAAAACAATTTCAGAAGCCAACGCGTTAAAGTGAGACGCAATTCGTTTGCGACAACTTTCAATAATTGATTTTGAGGAACGTCCATAACCATGAGTTGAGGAGGCGTTTCCGTAATTGGACTTAAGGACGTCAGCCATCGTATCGATCACTTCGTCTCTGACTTGGGTAGTCGCCGCATTATCTAAATAAATTGAATTCATGGAGCTTTAGTTTGATACAAAAATAACCAAATAAAATTATTAGCAAATTATATTCAAACTAATTAACAAATCGTTTACTTTTGTGTTAAATATGTTTGGTATGCGATCTTTATTAATCTTACTTTTTTGTTGTAACTTTCTTTTATCATGTGACGATGGGGATGTTTTGAATGTTGAATTGGATTTTGACAAAAACCTCACTCTTTGTGGAGATTCTAATACCCCCAATTATATTTTATACGACACTAAAAACGACCCGTCTGAATCACTCACGCTTTTATTCCCAAACAATACGCAGGCGCAAACTATTTTGAACCCTGAAAATTCAGGGAATATGGAAACAATGACTATTAATAAAAGTAGTGTCCGCTTCATTTACAGAACTTATAATGGAGATCCTAACGACTATATTTGTGAAGACATTCCAGATGCTAACGTCTCTGTAAACGAAAATTTCGAAGCGGAAATCGGAACTGCTAATTTCATATCCACCTTTGAAGATGACGATAATGATGGCGTCCCAACCGCTCTAGAATTTGATGGAGATACGGATGGAGATGGCATCCCTAATTATAAAGACAGTGATGATGACGGTGATAATGTGCCAACCCTAAACGAAAAACCAGACCCTAACGACGATGGCGATATATCAGATGCCCAAGATACGGATGGTGACGGGATTCCAGATTATTTGGATAACGATGATGATGGTGATGGCACTCCTACACGTTTAGAAGATGAAAATAACAATGGGAACTTATTTGACGATTTGGCCACAGGGGCAGCAGTCGCACGGTTTCTAGACGATACAGTCTCGGATACTTATGCGGTTACATTTGTAAGGCCTAACGCATTCAGACGTACATTCAGAATCAATGTCACTTTAGAAGATATCGACCTCACAATTTTAGCAACGGATCGTTTTGAATTAGGGACTTACGAATACTTTTAATCTATTAAGACGTTTTTGACTGAAAGATATATACTTCAGTAGCCCCTTGTCCGTATTTTTGGTAATTGGCATCGTAGAATTTTAAACCTTCATACCGCTTAAAAAGATATTCTAGTTCTAATTTTAGAACCCCTTCACCTACTCCATGAATAAACACGATGCGTTGAATGCGATTTTGAATCGCAAATTCTAAGCGGCGCTTGGCGGTCTCTATCTGTAAATCTAGCATCTCATGGTTTTGCATGCCCCGAGAATTTTTCACCAATTGGTGGATATGTAAATCCACTTCCATTGCGGGTTGGGTGCGTTCCTTAGAAGAAATTTTAGGAGGATTTTGACGTTTAGTAGTTTCCTTTTCAGAGAGGACACTTTCTAATGATTTATTTGAAAACAGCGATCGAGACATCATACGGGGGTCTTTAATTTTCACCAACTCATTGGATTCAAATTTTAACTCAAACCCGTTCGTTGTTGCAACCGTAATTTCGGAACCTTCTATATTAGTAATGATCCCTGATAAATCATCATCCAAAACGGATACCGTATCATTGATTTCAAATTTCATTCTTCTTCTTCATTTTCAACATAAGAATCTTTTGTTGGGAGGTCTTTGATCCCTTTGGACATCTGATACAACGCAAGCATGAGCAAACAGAATCCACCAATTTGTAGGATCAAATCAGGATCATCTTGAAATTCAGTAACGATCACAAGAAAAATTCCTAGTACAAGACATATATAATAAAGGGTACGTTTTGACATCACATTTGGCTTAAAAATCAAAATTACAGCTTTTGAATTTATGATAAATAGCAATATCCATTTTTTATTTCGAAAATAATTCTCTTAATTTGAATATCCTATTTATAAAAAACAATTAATGGCTCTAGAAAACTATATGATTCCGTGTTTAAGTAAAACTCTTTTTGGGTTTGAATGCATGGGTTGTGGATTTCAAAGATCCCTTTTTTTGATATGGAGAGGCCATTTTGTAGAAGCCTTTTATATGTATGCTGCCATTTACCCCCTATTGATTCTCTTGGCATTATTAATACTCACCCGATTTTATAAATTTAAAAACTATTCAAAAGGTATATGGGGCATAAAACAAATTGTACAAAAGAATAAAACCTAAAAACACCAGTAAAGTACTGATTTTGTTATACTTAACAAGGTTTTTACAAAAAAGCTAAAAAAAACTAATTGTACAAAAGCACTATAACACTACCATTGACGTACTTTTTTTATTAACACATTTTTACCACCCCCTACCATTACTACCATATAAAACCGTTGTAACCTGTTATTACTGCTGTTAAACACTGTTTAAAAGCCTGTTAGAAGCTATTTAACAACAACACTTAACCTATTTTTGACTTGACCATAAAACAGCAATTTACACCCAAAAAAGCATAGGATGGACAATAGGATGGACAATAGGATGGACAAAACGCATTAAAAAAAGGCTAGAATACCACATAAAAAACGCTAAAAAACGGCTAAAATGACCAAAAAGAGCTAGAATAAGGGGACATAATGTCCTGTTTTTTATAGTTAGAATTGACTTAAGTAGCTAATAATAAGCAACAAAACCTCTATTACTTCCTATTTTTAATAATGCTTGGTTGTACTTTTTGTTTTCTTATTTTCGTTTTTTTATCACTCTAGCGGTTTACATATAATATAAAAAGAACTATAATAGTTGTACTTTTCCTGTGCTTTCTTCTTTATTAACGGAGCCAAGAACACGAGCTAAATAACGTATATCTGTTTTTTTTACTCTTATAGGTTGATGAATTAAGGCCCCGTCTGGATGGGTTTCTAAATTCGTACTATAACAGTTTATGTAATCATTGTCTAATTCAGCTATTTTTTTAGTGATGCGCATTTCTATTGTTTCTACTACGTAATTTCTACCCCAAATAATTTCACTTTTATTGTTTAGTTCTTTTATCGCTAAAATACAACCACTAGGGTATTCCGCCATACTATTTTCATAGTGGCGGATAGCTGCGGTTGCTCCTTTGAACCAGTCTCCTGCATCTATTTGTATAGCAGTGTTATAGACAGCTTCTGTCTCTGCTACCACATTATTACCGCCTATAGTGCTGACATCTTCGTAGTACGGTATCAAGTTTTTTTCTTCTGAAGGTTTTGAATTATCTGCTTTTAGCATCTCGCCTTCGCCTGTAATTAACCATTCCGCCGAAATTTCAGGATAAACATTTAGAATATTATGTATTTTATCACTTCCTACAGCACCTGAGTTTGTAAAAAAGCCATTTGACAGGTTGGTTTTCTTGCAAAAACCTGATTTAGTAACTCCTTTAAAGCTAATGAATTGTAGTATATTTTCTTTTGATGTCGACATTAATTTCCAGTATTATGTAATTTAATAGAATATTATGTGTATATTTGCTTCAACAAACGAAACAATATAGACAATGAACAAATCTACAAAGAAAAACAACAAGTTTAATAGTCAGGTTGTAAATAAACTTTCCGAAAAGCACGGATTTACCACCCAGTACATCCGGCAATGCCTAAGAGGGGACCGTAATAGTTTAACCTCAGAAACCATTAGAAAAGAATACAAGAAGCTCGCAAAAGAAGTAGAAACTGTTTTAAATCAATAATTATGTTATTAAGAAACAACCCCGCAACTTAAAGTAACTGCATATTTTAATTGAAACATAACCAAATGTACGAAAACTACAATAACATACTTGGCGTAAACCAAACGATTTTTTATCAAGAACTCGCTATGTTAAGTTATGATAATTTTCAAAAATGGGTACAACGAGGCAAACTAAACCGCCTTCGCACAAAAGGGCGTGGTCGTACAGGACTGATAGAATTCTCATCTATTCCAGAAGAAATAAAGCAACTCATCATAAAAAAGTTTGGGAATCCTTACCTAGAAAATGACCGTGCAACCTTCACGAATCAATTAGAACAAGACCAAGATGCTATTGACTTTTTTAAGTCGTACCGTTACAATGACGGTTCTGGGATCCCTACTAAAAAACAACACCAATACATTTGTGAAGCGGAATTGCTAAATCTGTACATATCATTAATAAGCAACTATGGTGCTAAAATGAAAGCATCTAGCAGAAAAGCAAATAAAGGGGCTTTACAAGCTAAAATATCTGCCATAATTAATGATATAAAAAGTGAATGTTACCCAAACACTTCTACTAAAAAATATCCTCACAAATTACCAACCAATCCACGTGCTTTAAATAGAAAGGCTTTTGGCACTTCAAAAAGCCTTGGTTATGAAAAAGCTGGTTTTGAATTTTTAGTACATAAGAATGCTAATAATAAAGCAGCTCAAAAAATCAAAGGCGATATCGCAAAATGGTTGCTAGCTCAATATTCAATGCCAAATAAAATAGTGGTCCCAGTGCTTCATGCGATGTATGAGCGTGAAGCATTAAAGCGTAATTGGTGCGAACTATCTGAAAATGCAATATACAAGTGGCTACATGAACCAACACAAGAGCGTCAATGGATGATTAGCCGCGATGGTATGGAAACATTCCGTAATAAATATGGCCATAAATTAGTAAGAGATAAAGATACATGGTTTCCCAATTCGTATTGGGCCATTGATGGTTCTAAAATTGACTGGTTGCACTATTACGACAACACACTAGGTATGGCAGCTAAGTTAAAAATAGATATTGTTATTGATGTTTATAGCGAAAAAATAATAGGTACAAGCTTTAGTGAAACTGAAAACCACGAAGATCATTTTAGAGCAGTCAAAATGGCTTTTCAAGAAGCACAGGCTAAACCTTTCTTATTTACTTATGATGGGCAAAGTGGTCATAAAACAAGTCGTATGCAAGGCTTGTATGGCAAAATGGTAGCTAAAAAAGGTGGCACACATTACCAACACGCTGTTGGTCGCCACAGTTCGCCTGTAGAGCAAGTATTTGGACGTTTCCAACAGCAAATACTTAACCAGTGGTGGTTTAGTGACAAACAAAGTATTAAGGCTCGCACAGACAACAGTAAGCCTAATATAGATTTTTTATTAGAAAACAAGCACCGTCTTTTAACTAGAGAAAAGCTGATTGAAGCTTTTAAAATTTCGGTTAACGAATGGAATAACGCCAAACATCCAAAGTTTAACGAAACACGCAATGAGGTTTACAACCATGAACCAATAATGCAAGAAAAAATGAACTATCTGGACATGATAGATTTGTTTTGGATTTATACGAACGATACCATTACATACAAAGCCGATGGAATTAAAGTTCAAATCGCCAATAAAAAGTATCATTTCGAGGTATACGATGCCAATGACAATGTTGATTTACGCTTCAGAGAACGTTACGTTGGCTCGAAATTCTTTGTAAAGTACGACCCAGACCAACTAGATAATTATGTAAGTCTGTACGCTAAACTTCCAAATGGCGATACCAAATTTATAGCAGATGCACAACCAGTACACAAGCAACAGCAAATACCTGCTTTAATGACTGAAGGCGATAAAGCCCAATTTGCAAAAGACTATGAAGTCCGTAAAGTTGAAGAAGCCAAAGCTAAAAAGCAAATGGAGCAAATACAGCGTGAAACTGGTATTACTCCAGAACAATTAATAGAAGATCAAGAATTTAAAATAAAAATGGGTGGCAAACTACCAAAAAAAGAACGCAATGCGGTAGAAGCTGCATCAGTATTCGATTTACTATAAACTAATAACCTAATTATTATGCAACTATCAAAAGAACACAAAACACTTATTGCAAACGAACTTTCAAGACGTAGTACTAAAACCAGCCAAAATCAGTTGGCTTTACAAGCGGATGTGTCTTCGGCCACTATTAGCCAAATGCTTAACAACAATTGGAAACTTATTAGTGATGCCCTCTGGCGAAAAGTACAAGTGACTTTGCGTATAGATCCAAAGTGGAACATTGCAAAAACACACAACTTTTTACAAGTTAAACAATTGCTGAGCGTTGCAAAATCTGAAAGTTTAAGTATTGGCATTAGCGATAGTGCTGGTAAAGGCAAAACAGAAGCCTTTATAAATTTTGAGCGGGACCACGAAAATGTGATTTATGTAGAATGTAAAAACTATTGGACCAAAAAAAGCTACATAAAACAGCTTTTAATTAATACGGGCCTAAGTTCAATAGGAACTACAGAAGAACTCATTAACCGATTTATAAAGCATTTAAAAGGTTTAGATACACCGCTTTTAATCATAGATCAGTTTGACAAGCTTAAGGATCCACAACTAGATCTGTTTATGGACTTCTATAACGATTTAAGCGGGCACTGTGGTTTTGTTGTTAGTGGTGTTGAAGCTTTGGAAAAGCGAATAATAAAGGGCGTTAATCGTGAAAAAATCGGCTATGCAGAATTATACAGTCGTATTGGTAAAAAGTTTATAAAGCTTGCACCAATAACAGAACAAGATGTAAAGCAAATATGCAATGCGAATGGCATTACAGATGGCGATGATGTGTCTTTTATATATCACAATAGCGAAGGTGATTTAAGACGTGTACGCCGTGATATTGATAAAATAAAAATAAAACTAAAAGCAAACCAAAAGAAATCTGCATAAAGTTAGATGGCAAAGCAGCGTAAAAAGGCAATATCAGTAGAAGAATTATTAAAAACAAAGTTCATTGAAATACCTCTAACAGGACGGTTTAGAGAATTAATAGGCACCCCAGAAGCAAGTGGCACATGGATGATCAAAGGAGCTTCTGCTAACGGTAAAACTACTTTTGTGCTGCAGCTTATAAAAGAGTTGTCGAAATACGGTAAAGTGGCTTACAACTCATTAGAAGAAGGCGCACGTAAAAGTATGCAAGATGCATTTAAAGAGATGCATATGGACCAGCTACCAAAAGGCTGTTTAATCTTATTGCATCGGGAACCAATGCCAGAAATGGTCGCAAGACTACAAAAAAAAGGTGCACCACGTATTGCAATTATAGACAGCATACAGTACACATTTATGACCAAGCAAGATTATAAAAAGATGCAAGCAGCAATACCTAATACACTATTAATTTTTATAAGCCACAACGATGGCAAACAAGCATCTGGTGCCTTAGCAAAAGCGGTTTGGTATGACGCGGATGTTAAAATAGATGTAGAAGGCTTTATTGCTAGGGCAAAAAGCAGAGCTGCGCGAGGTATTCATTTAAAACCTTTTGTGATTTGGGAACAAGGCGCACAAGAGTATTGGAACGATTTAAAACGATAAGAAATGGATAATTATCATGCAGAATTAATAGCAGAATCAAATAGAAGATTAATTGAAGCTTTGGGCATGCATTGGGAAAATCAATCAAGAAAATTTAAAAATGAAAGCCCCGCATATACTGAATCTGATTTTAGCAATATAGCATACAGACCATATAATTTTTAAGACAATGACAAATCAAGAAAAAATAATAAAGCTAATTGGCACGGACCAGGCCATGTATACAGATTTGGTGTTTAAATGCTACATCGACTGGTGTATGCTGTATTCTGCTTATAACATCCCATTAAAAACATTAGTAAACAACGAAAGCCTATTTAACTGGTATTTAAAGCAGTTTAAAACACAAGTAGAAGACGCATTTATTGAAGACAATAGAGACTACATAACTATAGCAAACAACAACACAAAAGTTTTTTGGGATCTATTTAAAACATATCCTGCTGTCATAGAAAATTATTATCCACGAGTGCTTTTAAAAACGATTAAAGCCACCTTAAAACAAAGCGCATAATGAAAACACCATATACAAAAAATCAATTAGAAAAAAAGCTAGCTCAGCTTAACTATAAATATCAAAACACGGTTGGTGTTACAGAAAAAAAACGAATTGAGGGATCACTAAATTATTATACAACCAAAATATCACATTTTGACGAAAACCCAACTTTAAAAACCATCGAAGCTTAATGAATAAACACCGCTACATACAATACTGCCTTAACATTTTAGGATTCGATAACATTAAGCCCCAACTATCTATTGCTGAACGAAGCTACTTACACAAACAATGGGCTTTAGCACTTAACCAAAAAGATATTGTTGAATTTCCAATTAACACCCCACCAGAACGGGTAGATATACTAGGGCATTTGGTATTAGAAGCCAAATGGGAACGTCCAGAATTACGGTATAACCCAGATCGTGTTTTGGAAGTGTTTGACGAAGATAGGTGCTGCTGGAAAACCTTTAAACCAAGTGACTATGAATAAAAATCGCATTAATAACATCGAAGTAATAGAACCAATAACCTTAATACATAACACAATGAAAAAAATAAAACTTACAGCAACAACACACCTAGTAAAAGACAAAGAATGGATGGATGAAGCTGGTATACACATACCAGTAAATAGAATAACAAAAGCTGAAAGGCTTATGGAACGCTCAAGCGCAAAACTATTAAAAGAAGCCCTTACAATTAACGAAAGGTTAGCCGTTTTTAAAGACACAATACGTGATTTATCACAAGAAGTATATGATGCTTATATGGACGAGAAAACAACCAACAGAGAAACCAAAGGCAACTTTACTTGGTTCAACTTTAATAGAAGCATCAAAATTGAAGTATCTGTTAACCAACCCATACAATTTGATGAATTGGCTATTACAAAAGCAAAGCAAAAATTTGATACCTTTTTAGATGCCAATATTACCAGCAAGAATGTATTCGTAAAAGAAATGGTTATAAACGCATTTGAAACCCAGCGCAAAGGCAATTTGGACGTAAAAAGCGTGATGAATTTAACCAGATATGAAAGTAAAGTTAAGGATCCTTTGTTTTCTGAAGCTGTGGCACTTATTAATTCTGCAATTAGACGCCCTAAAACCAAAACCTACTTTAGAGTTTGGCAAAAAAACAGCAATGGCGAATATCAAAATGTAGACTTAAATATATCTAGCATTTGAAACCTAAAATAGTAGCACTAAGCGGTGGGCTAATGCACTGGGCAAATGTACACTATCACTTACGGCAGGACGGGGTAGGTTCGATTCCTGCAGTGCTACTATTTATATTTATTGCGAATGTACTTGTATAAGGTTTCGGCTGAGACAGGAAAAAATATTAATTACTTAAAAACGGACACCAATGGCAGTAGAAATAACACAAATAACTGATGATGAAATTACGGTAAACCAAAAATCAGTTTATAAAGATAGTAACGGCAAGTGGATAGCATCCCAAGAGCTTTCTATAAATGAAATCCGTGCTTTTCAAGAGCATATAAAATCAATAGATAGCAATGCAAATAACTAAAGATCAAATAAAAGTACTTCATGCCGTATTGCCTAGAGAAGTAATTGCAGATCCAGAACAAAAAAAGGCATTTGTGTACAGCATTACGAACGACCCAGAACGCACAAGCACAAAGCAGCTAACTTTTTCAGAAGCAAACGATGCTTTAGTGTCTCTTGGTGCAACACCGTTTAAAAGACCCTTTGTAAGGCTTGATAAGTGGCAGAAATTCAATTATAAGAAGAAATCGCACATGAACATTCTTAGCCTGTTAATGCAAATGGAATGGCACTATAAAAGTGATGAAAGTAATAGATACTTCGCAGATATGGTACGCTTTGGTAATTGGTTGCAAACGAAAGCACCAATTAAGAAGCCTTTAAACGAAATGACAACCAACGAAGTAAGCACCACAATAGTGGTGTTAGAAAAAATGGTAGATCAATACAACAAAAAACAAGTAGCAATTTAATCCATGGATAAAGGGCTTCATATAAATTGCAAGCATCGCAACAAACAGTTAAAAGTAACATCTGTTTCTTGTACATGCGAAACAGTTCTTACCATTTGTGATGATTGCAAGCAAGTGTTAAACACAGAAGTAGATTGTTAGTATCATAAAAAAACAGCAATGACTAATCATTACAAAATACACATAAAGAGTTGCAGTACTAATTTAAAAGTAACCTATCGTAATAATACTTTTTTGAAAGTAGAAAAACTAACAGGTAAGCTAACAGATGCACAAGTAAAAAGTATTGGTGCATTAATACCGCCAACAGAAAAAGCTATAGAGCAGCACACCCAAAATTTAGGTCACTTAATTATTATTTCGCCTATAATAAAAGTGAAAAGTTTGTACACAGAATTTCTGGATGAATGGTTTGCTTTTTATGATGATTTTATGAAAATAAAGCCTCGTTTTAATGCTACAGATGGCAGAAGCTTAAAGGCTATCATAAAATACCTTACTGAGATATCGCAAGATGAAAAAGAGGCATTACAGCTTTGGAAAATCATTTTACAGAATTGGCACAAACTGGATAACTTCTATAAAAAAAGTGCCGATTTAAAATTCATAAGTAGTCAAATCAATAAAATATTAATCAATGTCAAAGGCGTTAATAAAACAAACCAGCAGGTCTTTAAATCCGCAATGGAAAGCGAGACAGGGCGAAACTTTAAGTTTAAGTAAAAGCATCATTGAGGGCAACGCTAAATTAGCACAGATTGAAATGGGTTTAACAATAAACGAAACCTTTTCAAAGCCTCATTTAAGAAGTGTTTTTATAGGTGATCATAGTAGTGTTGGCTTTAGCGTTGTGAATGTGTTGGTTACTCGTTTTATTGACTCCTTTGCTTTTACCACCAAACTAAATGCAGATCAAATAGATAGTCTTACAGTCGATACCCTAGAAAACTTTGCTTATGAGAGCCTAGAGGATGTCATACTGTTTTTTAAAATGTGTCGCTCTGGGAAGTTTGGAGTTGCTAAAAAAAGTATCGATAGCAATCTAATTTTTGGCGAATGGTACCCTAAGTATTTAGACAAAAAAGCGGAATTACGAGAACAAAAATACAACACGCAAAAAAACGAACGTAATAGCATCCCAACCACAATGGATGATGTAAAAAAGTCATATGCCAAAATAGAAAAGAAAAACTTTGTGAAGCGTGTAGAAAATTACATAGACAAGATTACTGCGTATATGGATCGACAAATGCTAGAAGACACCATTTTAGACTGGAGTAAGAACCCAGGTCGCAAACCCTATTTAGATATACTAAAACGAAAACGTAAAACAATAAAACAATAAAATAATGAAACACTTAACGGACAAACAATTAATAGAATTAGGATTTATACTACTACCAAAAATTAGCGATGAATGCGATGATGGCTTTGCTTATAGGGTTGCAGAAATTAAAACAAAAACCTCTTTTATTGAGATTATTAATGAATATCGAGATAATAAAATAACCTCACAATTTTCAAATTACGAGATTATTGAGGATGGCATTAAACCTATAAACATAGAACTCATTAAAAAATTAAAAACAGTAATCCTGTAAATAAGCAACCTAGAAACAACTAAAATAATAGACAATGTGCGTATCACAATTTAGAGATTTTTGCAAGGTCAGCAAATTCAATCATAGCAATTATGAGAGCGATTTGAAGGATAAGAGCTTAATCGTAAAAAAAGGAACAAAATGGTATAATGGTCGACCTAATTATTATGTAACAGACCTAAAAAAATTGAAGCAATTAGCAAAATTAAACAATGAATATGCTATCAAGGCTTTAGAAAACTTAAAACAATAAACCATGCAAACTAAAAAACAATCACTAGCAGAAGCGTGTATTAATACAGCTGTGGGCTTTTTAATATCCTTTGCTTCTACCTTTTTAATATTTCCTTTAGTAGGTATCGCTAGTTCAGCTGGTAAAAATATCATCATTACATTATTTTTTACTGCGATAAGCATATTAAGAGGGTATGTAATACGTCGATGGTTTAACAAAAGTGTAGCAAAGCAAAAACCAGTATCACCTGATGATGATCAAGTTTTCTGGATGCATTGTTTTGAATGTGAAAACGATATGCCAGTAATAGACGACAAAGAAATAGTATACTGCAGTAACTGTGGGCTTAAACACTAATTTAAAATAAAGGTTAGAATGAAAACAATTGTATTAACATTTTCAAAAAAATTTCCATCGCATCATACAAGAAAAGGGGAGGCGACAAATTTTATAGACAAACTTCTTACAAAAACTAAAACCACCACAATAAGAGGTAATGAAAAAAGATGGCGAAAAATAAGGCATGAAGTAAACGAAGGTCGTGCCTTTTTATCGCTACGCTATTGGAGTGATAAACCCTATCGAAGTAAACAAGTGGAGTTTGCTAGAGTTTATGAAATGGCAACCCATAGAGTTTTTATAACCAACAGCCATAACGGTTTTGAAATGTCAATAAATGGTGTTTGTAGTGATAATTGCGCAATTAATCATATTGTTAAGCGTGAAGGATTTGATACTGCAGCTGATTTTACAGACTGGTTCACCGCTAAAGAATTTTCTGGTGTTATGATTGAGCTTTTCTGAAACTGGAAATATGGGGTGCATCCCAAGCGCAAGAACTGAAAATAAAGTAAACATCCTTACTAAGGAAGCAAAAATAACGTATACTTTTACCTATATTTTGTATATTTGTTTTTAGTAAAATCTGTTAGATGAAACTAAAAGAAAACAATGATTTTAGTATAATTATAGACTTTGATAAGAAATCTCCAAATCCATCGAGAGTTTTTAAATCAATGGCTTCTTTAATTGAATCGTTTGAACAATTCGATAAAGATTTAGTCAAACATATTGATAATAAAATTGAAACTGTTTTAATTCTCGAAGATGTAGAAAAAGGTTCTTTAAAAACAATTTTAGCAAACGCATTAAGAAAAGTTCCAGATAGTGCTATTGGTGATTTAGATTATAAAAAAATGATAGGTCATTATTTGTTAAAAGCAAAATACATTGCTTTAAATGTTTTAGAAGGTAAAGTTAGATTAACTGACGCAACTGAAATAGAAGTGATTGAGATGGAATTAAAAAAAGCAGCAACTGAAACAGGAATTGACCAAATTCCGACTTATGTTCCGACAAATAAAAAAACCATAATTAAAAACATAGACAACATAAATCAGTCGTTAGAAGTTCTTTCAGATACAGATAAGGTTTCTTATGAATCTCCATTCGGAAACGCATCTTTCAATCTTAATTTGAAAATTGATGTCGAGTCAATGGAAGATTTGATAACGGAAGAAGAATTAGAATCTAATTCCAAAATGATTTTAAAAGTCAAGAAACCAGATTATTTAGGCGATTCAAAATGGTCATTCAAACACGGAAACGGAACAATCTCTGCAAAAATAACACACGAAGATTGGTTAAAAGATTTTCAGAATAGGAAAATAGATGTTCGTCCGCAAGACTCTTTGGTCTGTATGGTTAAAATTACTGTTAAATATGATTATAATTACGAAGTTATAAGTACTACACACGAAATTATAGAAGTCATAAAAATAAATCCAAGACCATCAGATGACAATCAAATGTCATTAATATAATTCCGTTTTTCATTTAAAGTATTTTTATTATCTTTAGTCCAAACCTCTAAATCATGAAAAAACTCCTACTTATTGCATTACTATTCAGTTTTAGCCTATCACAAGCACAAACAGTTGAAGAAATTATTAAAGAACAAGTAAGAGTTAGAGCCACTTCAAAACAGTTAAAAGAAGGTTTACAGTTATTAGAAGAAAAATGTTTTGTAACTCCTGTAGAAAAATGCAATAAAGGCAAAGCTTTTTTGCTTTATCTGTTAAGTGAAAGATATTATTATGTCGCTATTCACCTAATTAATTTAGATGGAGATTTACAAAAAGAAACAGCAAAGAAAGCATTGGAATTGTATGACAAAGCAAATGTTTTGTATCCTTTTGAAAATATAACACCACAAAATCAACGGATGTTGTCAGAAGATAAAAAAGAGTACGAAAAAGCCACCGAGTAAAACCCGATTTTGATATTTAAATAGTTTGTATTTACTTTGTAAGTAATGCAACGAGACACCACCATACGACTCTATGAAGCTGTTAGAGAAGAACACCAGCGCCTTTGTAATGTAAAAAGCTTTGGTGTCCAGAAATATAGCAATGCGTATATTAAAGCAGCTTTAGCCAAAAAGTTTTATAAAACCACCAAGACCATCGAAGATATATTATTTTACAAATACGAAAAAAGAGCCAGTTAATTTAACTGGTTTTTTTAGTGTCCAATTTCAAAGGAGATTTTATCAAAACTGACATCGGCATCATTTTGTTCTTCTACACACCCACTTTTAGCACTGTAATCTAGCAATACACAGCTGTAGCTAATTCGGTATAAATTGCCAGCATTCCCTGTATCTACGGGTGCAAAATTAATACGTCTCATTTCGCTGTAGTTTTTGCCACTTGTACCATGAAAAACAGCATTTATTTTATCCATGAGGTCAATAAAAGCTAAAGCACTTTGTTGGTTGTAAGCGCCACTAAAAGTATCTAAAAAGGTTTCATAGTATAAATAAAAATCTACCTGTAAGTTTACTTTTTGTACTTTTTCGCCAATATCTTCTATCCCTATTGTTCGATAGGATACAAATAAAGCAGGTGTGCTAAAGGGGTGTTCTTCTGTTAAAAAATTAACCTGGTTGTGCCATAAATCAAACCATTCTATTTCTGGTAGCTTCGTTTCTACAGCTGTCGCATGTTCTTGGTATAAATCTTTCCAGTTTTGCATTTTAAAAGGTGTTTTAAAGGTTTTTAAATCGTGTTAAAATTTCTTGTGTTACATGGTTATTCCAATCTTCAGAAAAGGTGTTACTATGACCCATGAATTGCCTTTGGTCGATTTTAATAGTCAATCGGGTTTTTTTGGTTAAAGCCATCGCCCGCCACATCCCTTTGCCTGTTTGCTTGAACATGAACCAAAAGTATTTACGGGACCGTTCGGTAATAGGCACATTGAGTATGCCCCCTTCATTGTGTATTGATGCATAAGGTGCATCTGCTTCAAATGTTATGCGTTCTGGTGTGCTACTTGCTACATTTATAGAATTAAACAGGTTGTTAGTCACACGTAATAAATTATAGCTCATACTTTCTTTACGCGGTTTCCACGCCTCAAAAGCGTTATCTGTAAACCCTTGTTTTTCAAAATTGCTATGTATAAATTCCATACCTTTTATTTCAGCATCACTTTGTAAGTCCTTTAGTAGCTGTTGGCTCATGGCTAAAAAATCTGGTATTTTGTTTGCTTTATTCATTTTTTTGTATATTTGTACTGTAACAAGGGTCGCGAGTAATTTCAAGAAATTAGTTACAAAAGAGCAATCTTCGGGTTGCTTTTTTTTGTGTCTTACTTTTTGCGTTTAATTACTTCAATTGTTTTACGGTCTTTTGAAATTAAAATCACTTCTTCAATATTTGGATAAATATCAGTTATACCAAGCCTTTTTATAATCGCTAATTTCATTTGTGCAAATGAATTTGGATTGTTTAATAAATCAATCACCACCACCTTTGTTTTTTGTTTGTTAGCCTTCTTAAAAATATTTTTTAAAGCGACTCCTTTTGGAGCTTTTAAATCTGCGATTTTTTTATTGACTAAGTATTCTGGATTTTTTGCATTGAGGATTACAGTACCATCCGTATGCGGACGTATTTTTATAGTCTTTTTAAGCGTGTTCGCCATCACTTTAGCCACTTCAAAATTGTGTTCTAAATCGTTAGGATCTGCAAACGGACTGACAAATACTTTAGCTCCATTTTTAGCTGTAAACTTTGCTTTTCCATAAGGAGCAATCAGTTTAAAGGTTTCAAATGCCTTTTTATAACTGTCTTCATCTTTTTTAGGGAACACAAAATAGGGGTGTTCTGGTGAGAATATTACACCCGTTTTGCCCACATTTAAACTAAATTCAGGATCTATAAAGCTTGTATCTGGTGATGGTTCATTACTTGCTTCATTCGTTTGCACAATATAACAGCGACACCGCCATCCGTTGGGTGGGTAGATCTTGTCCCATATACGATCATCAATATGGGCTGTAAAGTTTTGTAACCTTTGGTGATCGTCACGCACGTGGTCGTCTCCAACTGTTTTGTATTTAAGATATGGAAATCGTGCTTTATTGCGTTGAAACCCTTGCCACTTTCTTGCCATTTGCGCCGATGCTTTTGCGGTTTGATATTCGGCTTGTAAGTAGTTCGTGTTATATTTTGGATGCACCGCTAATACTGCCTTTTTAAAGCTAGAAAATGAACGTTCTTTGCCGTTTTCATCTACTAATAAACTATTGTATTTCTGTAATTGCTGAAACGTCTTAGCAGCACTAAACTGGTAAATGTTTTGCTGAAGCTGTTGTACCGTTTTACTGTTTTCTGTACTGTAACTGGTGTAGTTTGCGCCATAACCTTCAGCAGCAGCCTTATTAAGCTCAGTAAATGTGCGCTGTATTAGATCCTGGTCTAAATCACTTGGTTTTAACTTCCCAGTGTGTAGATGTTTTGCAATGCGTGTAATGGTCTTATTCCAACCATTTAAATCTATTGCCACAGGTGCTGCATGGTCGTGAGAACATGAAGGCGCATTATAATAGGCCTCAATATTTGTAAACGCTTCAGTTACTCCTTTTTTTTTTGAGGATCTGGATCGGTTGGTGGTGTTGCCATTGCATTTTTTAAACCCGTAATTGGAATGCCTGTACGTGTTGCCAATTCTTCGATATCAATTTCATAATAGGCACTTAAAGCTTTAACGGTGTCTATAAACTCTTTTAACGTTAATGTTTCGGCATCATCCCAATCAAATTTAAGATTAGCTAAGGATGCGTATATGGGGCTTATCTTTACGAGCCGTGGGATTAACTGATTATTAATAATAACTTTTACAAAAAACTTATCTAGCTTGTGCTTCGTTGCCAAGATGTCTGCATGTACATTTGCAGCACCCACGTGGCTTTTTTCGTCGGTTGTACCGGTACCGCCTAAAATACGTTTAGATAGTTCGCTATTTGCCCGTTCAATTAGCTTATCAAAAATATCAAAAGAGCCTCCACCAGTATCTTTACCAATCTCAAATTTTTCCTGCCCACGACCTACCATGAAGTTGTTGGACTTGAAATTTAACAACGCATTGTAGAGTTGGTCTAAACGTGCTTGATCTTCACGGTCTGTAATGGCGAAAATTGGAGGCACACCATACTTTTCTACATAATCTAACCACGAACCAAAGCCTAATTTTTTAGCGAGTACAATTGGCGCAAGCTGTGCGTACATCCCAAGAAAATCATTTTTTCCAATTTGAATGTATTGATCTGCAAAAATACCTTCTTTATAATTCCATCCAGTTGTACCACCAGCTTCTTTTGTAATAATACCTTTTGATGGTATCACATGTGCCTTAGGTACTTCTGTGATGCTTTCTAGGTGCATGTTTTCGTCTAGGTCGAATAATTCAACCACTTTAGTACCTTGAAACTTTGAACGCAAACACACCCCTATAAAATCTATAAACCACATTGCTTCAAATAGTTCTTTGGCTTCTTCATTTTCTTTACCAGATTGGTCTGTGAGTTTAAATGGCGTGCCTTGCACCGGCTCTATTCTGTTTTCAATCGTAGCTACTAAATGGTTGTCTAACTCCAGATTTTGATATAATTTTTCTAATGCTCCAAAAGTGGGTTCTTCTGGATCACTAGCCAATGTTAATGCGAGCTTCCAATCTGCAAGTGTTTTAGCCTGCATACTAATCGCTTCTTTTTCGGTTTGGTCGCTTAAACTTTTACTGTTACCAGACTTTGTTGCTGCAACAACTTTTAAGGTGCGCTCATCGGTATTTTTAAAAACATATCTTGCAACGGCGTTGTGTATAATTTTAGGTATTTTCATTATATATAAAAATCTGGATTTGTATTATTGCCAAACATTGGTGCAGCTGAAGCTGTGCCATCGGTGTTTGTGGGGCTTGGTAATTCGAGCTGTAATTTTCCTGCATTTAGCAACCCTAATTGCTTCATGGCCCAATCGTAATTGTCTTTAACGTCTGTTGGTACTTTACGTGCTGCATTACGCCCAAATATTTTGTGTAGCGTTAATTTGGTTAAGATGTCTGCTAAAAACTCATCACGTACGGGATCTGTTTCATCAAAAATCAGCTCCGTATTATAACGCCCTTTAAGCATTGTTTTAATGATGCCAATACATTTTAGTTCTGCATTAGCAACCACATCTTCATTGTCTTTTGAGCTTTCATCAATAAAGCGCTGAAAACTATCGGTTAGTAAATCATCATCCGTTAAGTAAATCATATCCGTTCGTTTTTAGGCAACATTTTACCTTGTTTATATTGGTTGGCACCCTCTGGCACATTGTAGGTTTCCAGTATGGTAATACCCTGTTGGTGTGTATCTGGAAAATCGTCATGTGTTTTGTAACCTGGTTCTATTCCAAGCAGCTGTGTTATGCCTACTTGCACATCATTGCTTGCCTTTAATTTCTCGAAATAGAAAATGCGGTTATTTTGATAATATGGGTGCAAGCTTAAAATCCGATCGTACTTTTTAACCTTTGGTACAAAAAGCTTGGTGATGTTTAAGATGATGCCAAAAGCTTTTTGGGTTTCCTTTATGACACGTTCTACTTCATCATTCCAAAATTGGGCTTCAAATTTCCAATGCACCATTACTGTTGGTGGCAACCGTTTTTGAAAATCGCACATATAGGCCACAGCTTCACGCATTTTGCATTGCTTTACAAACCCATCAATAACATAAAAGTTCTTTTGGTGTAAGCCCTGTACTGCAATAGCGTTGTAATCGCCTGTACTCTTACCGCTATACGCAACATCCCAGGTGCCAACGATGTGTTTAAATTGATTTAATCTAAGATGCTTGCAATATTGAATGTGTTCTATTTTAAAGATTTCACCTTCAATATGTGGCTTTTGTAAATATTCTGCTTCTAAAGCAAGCGTCCCAATTTCATCTTCTAATTCTTTGTAATAGGTGTCGCTATACTTGGCTGGCCAAGTTGGCTTATAGGTAATAGGATCGTACGCCTTTACATGGTTCACAATCCATTTTGGGTGGCGTTCCTGTAATTTGGTTTGTATCATTACTGGAGCAAAGCGGTTATTGGCATAGACAAAACGTCGTATGTCGCCATCCATCGTTGGGATTAAATCACGTTCAATCCATTTTACATATTCGTTTTGGCGTTTTGGGTTTTTAATGGTTTCCTTCGTTTCCAGATCATCTACTACAATGTAATCTGGCCTTCTGCTTTTTACACGCAAACCACGTACGGATTGACCAGCACCCAATGCTTTGCCTACAAACCCACTTTTGGTAATAAAAAAACCTTTTTCCCATTGCCCAATATTGTGTTGTTCACCAAAGTCGTTTATAATTTTTGGGTTGCCTTCAAATTCGGCACGTAAATCTTCAAGTAATTCACTAGCCCGGTCTTTGCTAACCGTAACCACCACCATGTAATGCGCTTGGTCATTCATCCAAAGCCAAAAAGGCAATAAAACATCGTCCATTACTGACTTACCAAACCCCCGAGGTAATTCGTCAAACTTCTTAATAGTTGGATTTTTTATTACTTGTCTTGCAGCCTTTAAATGGCATTCTGCTGGTTCACATGTTGCATAATGCGGAAAATATTGTTGACACATAAAAGCATAGTCTTTTTTTGCTCGATCAATGCGTGCAGTTTGTTCTACTTTTGTTTCAAAAGCATTCACTGTACCCGCACTTTTCGCAAATTCTAACCGCTTTTTATAGCGTTCTAATGCTTGTTTGTCTTCTTTTCTCATTATTTTTTGACCACTTGATTTGGCGTCACAAAGCGGTTGTTGCGTCTTACATAAATTTTGTTGGTATCAAATTCAAAATATAAGTTTGTTACTACCTTAGCTTTGTAGAGTTTATGGTCGCCTTGAATTTTCTTCTTATAAAGAATTTCGCCAACTTGATAATTAGCACCTTTTTTAATAAAGTGCGCCCCCAACTCTAGGTATATTTCTTTTCTAGTTGCCTTGTTTGCAATAAGGCTTATCATCTTTTTTAATAGTTTAAATCTCATACTATCCTATTGTAATGCTTACTTTGTTAATGTGTTGGTCTTGAAAATCTAAAGTATCTTTATACAATTTTGAATCAAAAGCCAACAGGTCTTTAAACACCTCTTCCATTACGTGTATGTAATTGGATAGCGATACTTTATTTTCTTTATCAAAGTTTTCAAGTGTTTTGTTCCATTTGCTGATAGCATCATCAAATCCAACAATTTCACGTTTTACCTCGCTAATTTGTTCTTTTATCGCTTTTTCAGTTCCCTGGTCTTTTTGTTCTTGTGCTTTGACTAAATCAAGCTTGTACTTATTTAAAGTCGTTCTGGAGACACTTCGATCTTCAATAATATCATCGATTACCTCTTTGATGTTATCAATCCGCTTATCAATGCCGTTTTCTTTGGCATTTCTTAATTCTTTCCATCCATATTTTGCAATCCAACTGCCAACTGTTTTTTCTGTAAGACTCAGTTTTACAGCGATCCATTTGGCTGTTTTACCTTGTTCTATATAGTAAATTCGTGCAAGTTGCTTTTCTTTCTCTTTTGCCATTCTACCTAATAATTATAGGTCAAATATCTACCAATATTAATGGCTATAAAAAGGGATAAACGGAAATGGTGAAGTAGCCCTACCAAAAAGAGTGTAAAAAACTACCATTTTGATTTGTTGATTTTTTTGGATGCTGATATTGCAGCACATTTGCCATGTAATTAAGTATAAATGAAGTCACAGAAACGCATTATTATTATAGGATCTGCCAAGCCAGATAGCAAGGCAAGGCCTTTACAGCTTACTGCTGAAAGTAAAGATGGCAAAGCCTATATACGTATTATAGGACGTATCGCTAATTGGAATGCCAATAACTCTAGCGACTTTCAGAAAAAAGTAGATGAATTACTAAAAACACATACAGAAGCTAATGTGTATATAAATAGTAATGGGGGTTCCGTATTTGAAGCTGTTGAAATTAATAACCAGTTAAACAGGTTTGATAAAGTTAATATAACTGTTGGGGCATCTGCTGCTAGTGCAGCAACATACTTTACAGCTTGTCATTATACAAGTGCTTATGCGAACTCGCAAATAATGATACACAAGCCTATGCTTGGCACATTTGGAAATGAAGACCAAATCACAAAAGAACTAAAGCTACTTAGAAGTGTAACCAAAGATTATTTGGCAAAATACACAAAAAAGACCGGCAAGACTACTACCGAAATTGAAGAACTCTGGAAAGGTGGCGACCATTGGATGAGTGCAGAAGAAGCCAAAACAGAAGGTTTTATTGATGCCATTATTGATGAAGATGGAACAATAAGCGCAGAAGACGTGACCACACTTGAAGCTTGTGGTGCCCCGATAGTGCCAAAAGCAACTACACAAAAAACAAATCAAAAACAAATACAAATTATGAATCGAGAAGAACAAATTGCCTTCTTAGGCTTAGAAGCGAGTGCTACTGATGCTGAAATTACAGCCGCACAAAAAGCTATGAAAATAGATGCTTTAAAACAACGTGAAGCGACTGCTGCTGCAACAGATGCGCAAAAAACAGCAGCTGAAAAAGAAGTGAACACTTTAGTGGATGCTGCCATTGCTGTTAAAAAAATAACCGCAGATCAAAAGCAAACCTATGTTGATTTAGCAACCGCAAACTTTGATGCAGCAAAAACTGCACTTGAAGCAATGGTAACTAAACCAAAATTAAGTGCTGATTTAACTCCAGCAGATGGTAATGATGCACTTGAAGCCTCCCGTAAAGAATGGACTTTGGAGGATTATTTAGATAAAGATCCACAAGCTTACGAAAAAATGAAAGTAGAAAATCCAAAACAAGCCGACGCTTTAGAAGCTGGCTACTTTGGCGACCAACAATAAAATTAACAGAAACTTAAAAAAAGTAGAACAATGAAAAACATTTTATTCAAATCATTAAAATTCACATTATCACTTTTAGCAGTGTTATGCGTCACGGTATTTAGTCATGCATTTAGTGGAGAAACAGAAACAGCTGTACAAGTTGCAAGCGCAACAGTTGTTGCTTTGCCAATCAAAAACGAATTAGCCGAGCGCGAAATGATTAAGCAGTTGCGCCATGAACATACGTGGGCTTCTGAAATTAGATCTAAGCAAAGTTGGGTTAATAATGATGTTATTAAAATACCAAAACGTGGCGAAGCGCCAAAGGTGTTGATTAATAATACGCAATATCCAATACTTAAAAATAACCGTGATGATAGTCATGTAGTCGTTGGTCTGAACAAATTTGATACTGAAAACACGATTGTAACAGACGATGAACTTTATGCATTGCCATACGAAAAGAAAAGTGATGTGCAAATGCAACACCGCGAGACCTTGGAAGATGAAACCATGGAATACGGTATATGGGGTTTAGCTCCACAAGAAAATGATGAAGCCAATAATGAATTTGTATTAGAAACCACGGGTGCCGATGATGGTACCGGGCGTAAAAAGTTAACTACAAAAGACCTTAGAAGTTTACAAGCAAAAATGAACAAAAAAGGGATCAATAAAAAAGGTAGAATTTTAGTCTTACAAGATGACCATGTTAGTGATTTGCTAGACGAAGATAAAAAGTTTTACACCCAATATCATAACCATACAGAAGGGATGATTAGTAGTAAGTATTATGGCTTTAAAGTCTATGAAGACAGTACTACACCGGAATATGATGCAACAGGTAAAAAATTACCCTATGGTTCCGTAGTTGTTGGTCGTAAGTCTTCTATCGTATTTCATAAAGGAAGCACTGCAAAAGCAGCAGGTACCGTAAAACGATACGCACGTGATGCTTCCGCAGATCCAGAATTAAGAGAAAGTACGGTTGGCTTTAGAGTGTACCACATTATTGTCGCTTATGGCATTGAAGGTAGCGCCGCAATTATATCTGGGACGGTGTAATAAAAACAACAAAAGGGCTGGCTAACTTATTGCAAGTAGCCAGCACCCTTAAAAGGGTTTCACTATGAGAAGTATCCATTATTTAGTAGTCCATTGCAGTGCCACAATAGAAGGCAAAGACTTTGATGTAAAAGACATAGATGCCTGGCATAAAAAACGGGGGTGGTCTGGGATTGGTTACCATTATGTAATTAAGCTAGATGGTACCATTGAAAAAGGCAGGCCAGATGCCAAAATTGGCGCGCATGTAAAAGGGTATAACAAGCATAGTCTTGGGATCTGTTATATTGGTGGGCTATCTAAAAATCAAGTGCCTAAAGACACCAGGACCCCACAACAAAAAGCAGCTTTAGAAAACCTATTAATAGACTTAAAAATCAAGCATCCAAAAGCTGAAATAAGAGGGCATCGAGACTTTTCTAAAGATCTAAATGGAAATGGATTTATAGAGCCATTTGAATTTTCAAAAACGTGTCCGTGTTTTAATGCTTATCAAGAATACCAGAACTTATGCAATTAACAAAGTACCTATTATTGATCTCTTTAATGCTAGTTGGATTAACTGGTTGTAGAACTGCCAGACCTGTACTGCAAACATCTGTTACAAAAACTGACAGTACCAGTACTAAAGTGACGTATCAAAAAAAGGTTGATACGCTTACTGCAGCAGCAGATAGTTTAAAAATCAATGTGCCTATTGCCAATTTAACAGAAGTGCCAATTATAGCAACCTCTAAATCCGGGCGTTCAACAGGATCTGTAAGACGTGTTAACAACAATATTGAAGTTGAATGTTTTACAGCAGAATACGAAAAGATTATTGAAACCCAAAACAAGCTTATAGAAACACTTATAAAGCGAACTGAAGTCAAGGAGACAAAAGAAACAAAAACCGAATTTAAAACCCATTGGATTTACAAAGCATTGTCTTGGATTGGCATTTTAGCTGTGGTCCTAGTTGGTGGTAAATTCTTATTAAAACGATATTTAAAACCATTTTAAACCATGAAAAAATCATACAGTAAAACCGAGCTTACAGAACAATCAAAAGCCGTATTTAAAAATTATCCAACTGCCAAAGTAGTTTTTGGAACTACAGATGGTCAGTTTTTCTTAAATGAATCACACGCAAATATTCACGCTACGGCTGAAGGTAAAGTTTTCAAAATTGAAAATGAAAACATACCGTCTGAAGGAACTAAAAACAAGCCAGCTAATGCAGCAGATTTAATTGCAGTAGCAGCTACTTTAGAAACTGTTGAAGCTGTGGATGCAGCAAAAGCTTTAGAGCTAGAAGGTAAAAATCGTGCAACTGTTTTAGCTGCATACGATGCAAGAATCGAAGAACTTAATAAAACGGAATAAAAGATGAGTTTTAAAGGCGTAAAAATAAACAAACAAAACGGCGGTTTAGGTCGTAGAAATGCAAGTACAGATGCTGTGATGGCATTAGTCGTTGGTATGCCAACGACTGGTACTACTGTTGAACTAAATAAAGCTTATAAGTTACTACAAGTTAGTGATGCTGAAGATTTAGGAGTCAATGCATCTTTTGATGCTAATAATGGTTTACTAGCCCACAATGAAGTTAATGACTTCTTTACTTATTGTCCAGATGGTACGCTGTTTTTAATACCAACAACTGCTGGTTTAGAAGCAAGTGCGCTTTTACAAGAAGCTGCATTAAAAGCTACTATTAGAAGCGAAAAAGATATTAAAAGTATTGGTGTTATTGGTGCAACTTCTACAGTATCTACTTTAATAAATGAAGTTGAAACAGTACAGGCGGTTGTTAATGCTTTTGCATTGGAAAATAACTATATAGATGCTGTGATTTTAGAAGGTAAAGCTAGTGATGCTGCTTTAACCATTTCTAATTATCCAGATTTACGTGCTGAAAAAGCACCCAATGTATCTGTGAGTATCGCGCAAGATCTAGCGGTTGCTTCGTTAGATGCAGCCTATGCAAAAAATGCAAGTGTAGGTGCTGTTTTGGGTATGCTTGCTGTACGACAAGTTAATGAGAATTTAGGAAGTGTAGACATTTTAAATAAACCAGATGGATCTAAAGGAAACGAAGATTATCCTTTAACTGTTTTGGGTACAGATCGTTTTGCAGCTGCTGCACTTAGTGATGGGACACCATTTGATAACTTAACACCTCCAGAAGTTAAAGAACTCACTAGTAAAGGGTATATTTTTGCTGGTGCATTTAATGGGTATGGTGGCATTTTCTTTAATGGATCTCCAACATGTGTAGAAAAAGCCAGTGATTATGCTTATATAGAAAACAACAGGGTTTGGAATAAAGCAGCACGCTTAATTCGTACCACACTGATACCAAAAGTAAAAGGTATCGTTAAAAAAGACCCAACCACTGGTTTTATTAAGGCAACTACTATTTCTGCATGGCAAGGTTTATTGAACAAAGCTATGGAAACAATGGTTATTGATAATGAAATATCTGGTTTTGATTTCTACATAAACCCACAACAAACACTCACAGAAGATAGCCCACTAAAAATACAAGGTAATATTGTTATTGACAGTATTGTGTTTGAATTTGAATTTGATTTAGGATTAACTGATAAATTATAGAATATGCCAACACAAGGAACAATTATAAACAAATTCGGCAAAATGGCTGGATGGAATAGTATTACGACTAATATTCTTGGTCGTGATTTAGAAGGTATCACAAAATTAGCTTACAGCGATGAAACTGATAAAAAGAATTTTAATGGTGCTGGCGGTTTTCCTGTAGGGCGTGGTGATGGTAACACAGAAGCCAAAGCTTCCTTTTCTTTATATAAAGAAGAAGTTAATGGACTTTTAAACGCCTTGCCACCGGGTGGTCGTTTACAGGACATTGCTCCATTTGACATTACTGTTAATTACGAAAAAGCAGACGGTTCTTTACAAAAAGATCGCATTAGAAATTGCGAATTTATGGGCAATGGCATCGATGTTAAAAACGGAGATGGGTCTATTGTAACGAAGTTTGATCTCTTAGTGTCCCACATTGAATGGAATGTAATCTAATTAAGTTATGGAATATCAAAAACATAAAGACATTACAGCAGAAGATAATGCAAAATGGGAAGCTCAATATGGCAAAAGTCGAATTTCTGACTTAGACATTGAAGTCGATGGTAAAACGTATAAATTTATTGTGCGAAAACCAGACCGTAATGTATTAAAAGCCATTGGACGGCATGCAGCACAAAAAGATGTTGAAAAGGTGAACGAGGTTCTTATTAAAAACTGTGTTTTAGGGGGTGATATGGAAGCTTTAGAGAAAGATGGTGAAGTGTATTTAGAAGTACTTGATAGCGTGAATCTACTTAAATCTAAAGCCAAAAAAACTCTAAAAAAGCGTTAGACCTTTACACCTTAAAGGTCGATGAAGACGAATCAAAAGAGGACCATCAATTTATACAAAAAATCAATGCTCTTTTACGGTCCCATTTTATTGGAGTTAATCCAGAAAAATTAAGTAATAATGAATGGGCAAAGCTTTACCAGGAATATTTATATGTAAAGCACACAGATCTGGAAAATTTGTATAAAGTTATTGAAGGCGCAAATAAAAAAGCATTAGTTGAAATTTTAAGCCAAGTATTAAAAAATGGGTAGCAGTAAAACAAGTTGGGTTTTTGAATTAATAGACAAGGTGACTGCACCTATGCGAAGCGTTGATGGCGCAACTAAAAATGTTAATAAGACACTTCACAATGTGACACGCGCTTTAGATGGTATGGACGATGCTACAAAAGCAACGGCTCAAAACGCAATTAAAAGTTTTAGTGATCTTACCAAAGAAGTTAAAAAAGAAGAAAAACAACTAGACAGCTTAAAAAATCATTTAAAAAGTTTAGGTCCTGCAATAGATCCTTTACTAAAAGCAACAATAGATTTTGACATTAAAAAAGCGGAAACTAAAGTTAGACGTTATAAAGAACAATTAGTTGAAGTACAGCATGAATTAGAAGCCGTAGAAAAAGCACCAAATTCTGAAAAAATGAAGGCTAATTGGGGTGCAGCAGTTGTTGTTGCCAACCAAGCAATAGAACTGGTAAACAAAGCGATTGATGGTTTGCGGTTTACGACTGAAATTAATGATTTAAGCACCACTATAGAACGTTTTTCTGGCACATCTGGTGAACAATTAGACAGCCTTACTGAGAGAGCCTATAAGCTAGGTGCAGTCTTTAAGCAAAGCCCAGAAGAAATTGCCAAAGCTGCGAATGCTATGACCAAGCAAATAGGCGGTTCTTACGAAGAAAACTTTGCATTAATAGAAGCTGGCTTTGAAAAAGGCGCAAATATTAATGGTGATTTTATAGACCAGTTAAAAGAATACCCAACCTTTATAAATCAAGTTGGTTTATCACAATCACAAGCGATTGCATTGATGGCGAAGGCGGGTAAGGATGGTATATTTTCAGATAAGGCGATTGACAGTATTAAAGAGGCTGATTTGTCTTTACGAGAAATGGGCAAACCACAAGTGGAAGCCTTAAAAGGGATTGGCATTGAAGTTAAAGACTTAGCTGGAAAAACCACATTTGAAGCTGTACAGATGATTAGTAAAGCGATGGACGGTGCCACTGTAAGTGCTAAGCAATTAGTACTCGCAGATATTTTTAAAGGCGCTGGTGAGGATGCAGGTATTGGTTGGATTGAAGGGCTTGGCAGTATTGATTTAGATATTAACAATATACCTTCTATAGCTTCTTCTGGTGCCTCCATAAGAGGATGGTTAGCAGGTGTTAGAACCGCTTTTACAGAAACATTTGGCGGTATTGCATCAAGTGTTGTGGAATTAGCACCTGTAGCAACTGGCATCGCTTCTATGATCCCAATAATAACAACTCTAACTAAAGTGACTTGGCTACAAAGTGCTGGCACAAAAGTAGTGACCGCATTACAATGGTTATGGAATGCAGCATTAACCGCCAATCCAATCGGGCTAATAATAGTTGGTGTTGCAGCATTAGTTGCAGGCATTGTTTGGTTAGTAACGAGTATTACAGGCTGGGGCGAAGCATGGGACCACACTTGGACGGGCGCAAAGCTATTGTTTAAATCATTTATTGCGGCCACCAAAGCCTATCTTAATGTTTTTGTTAGTGGCTTCATGTTAGGTATCAATCTCATTAAAACGGGTTGGTATAAATTCAAGGAAGCGATGGGTATTGGAGATAGTACCGAAAACCAAAAGATGCTTGCCGAAATTAATGCAGACACAGAAGCTAGAAAAAAATCTATAGTAGATGGTTATAAAGAGGCCGCAGATTTAGCATTACAGTCTGGGAAAGAATTTCTGAAAGCTGGAGCGTCCTTAAGTCTAAAAGAAGATGAAGAAGAAAGTGTATTGCCAACTGGCAAAGTAGGGAGTTATGCACCACGCTTAGATGGTTCGCAAGATGGCGTAGTAAAAGCGGGTGGAAAAGGATCTGGGTTGTCTGGTTCTGGTAAAGGTGTTGGCAAACGAATAACAATGAATTTAGAAATAAAAAACTATTTCAATATTGCTAATAATTGGCGCGATGAAGTCGATAAAATTTCGGATGCAGTCACAGGGAAAATTAATGATAAACTGCGTGATGCAGTCATAAGCTTATAATGAATACAAACTTTGACATAGCAACTTTATTAAGCAAAGCATTTGGTGTAAATACAGCCAATTTTGTATTGCCAAATGATGCACCACAAAATGGGGATGCTAGCTATACTTCAATTCCTGTTAAGGAAAAAAAAGAAGCTAAAAAAATGTCATGGCTGGGAACTCCTATTATTTATCCAACGGTGTTTAAAGGTAGTACATATCAATATTATAAAGAAACAGGTATAATTGATGATCAAGCATTAAATGATTTTAATATTCCACCAGCCACGTTAATTGATTTTAGACGTGCAAAAAACATCACTAAAACAAAAATACTTGGGAGTAATGGGACGGTAAAAGAGATTTATGGCTTTGATGATTGGCAAATACGTTTTCGTGGGCTGTGTTTAGATACGCCACAAGTATCTGCATACGAACAACACCAAGAATTGTTGAAGTGGGAAAACATTGCAGATAGTATAGAAGTCATTGGTGAATTGTTTTTAGACAAGTCTATTTATAGATTGGTTATAGAAGACATTAATTTTCCACAACTAGAAGGGAAACAAAATATAATACCCTTTGAAATTGCAGCAGTTAGTGATGCACCATTGGAATTAATCTTGTGAATTATGGCATTAGCACTAAACGCAAGAATTACGCTACCAAAATATGAAGGTAGACGAGAATTAATAATACATCAAGTTTCAGCCATAACAACTGAAACGAGTTTTAAACAATTAACAGACCGGGCAACTGTAACATTGCCCAGAAATGTAAAGTTCTTTGACAAACATAAAGTGCGTGCTATTTTTAGAAGGGGCGCACCAATTAAAATTGAATTTGGCTATAATGGTAATTATGTGACGGAATTTGAGGGGTATATAACACAAGCATCTGCTGGAATCCCAGTCGTAATTACTTGTGAAGATGAAATGTGGAAACTAAAGCAGCTTCCCGTTAATGTAAGCTTTAAGAATGTGACCCTTCAAAAGCTTCTTGAAACTATTGCACCAAATTATGCTGTAGATGCCTTAGAAGGCGTAGAACTTGGCGGTGTACGGTTTGCTAAAAGTACCGTAGCACTAGTATTGGAGAAATTAAGTAAGGATCCTTACAATTTGTATAGCTATATGAAAGGCAAACGATTGGTTTGTGGTAAGTACTATGCAGATGATAGCGAAGAAGAAACGGTTAATTTTCATTTAGAACGCAACGCCGTCAGCAATGATCTAAATTACAGAAATGCAGAAGATGTTATTTTAAAAATTAAAGGTGTTTCTGTCCTGAGAAACGGTAAAAAAGTATTAGCAGAAATTGGAGATCCAGGAGGTGATGAATACCAATTAACGTATTACAATATTGAATTAAAAGCTGAAATTAAAAAGCTTTTAGAAAAAGATTACGAAACTAAAAAGCGTGGCGGTTTCGATGGCAGTTTTACAGCATTTGGTGAGCCAAGTGTAAGACATGGTTTAAAAGTTAATTTGACTAGTAAATTATATGAAGATAGATCTGGAGTGTATTATATCGAAGCCGTCAATAAAACCTTTGGCAATGCTAAAATTAGACAAGAAATAACACTAGGTGGGGTCGTATGAAAAGAGAAGGGCAAGAATTAAACGAGTTTACAAATCTTTTAGATTTAAAAACAAAAGGCAATACCAAAGTACAAACACATTGGGCTGAAGTTGTAGAAGTCGATTGGAATAACAAAACAATGACCGTAAAAGGCTTGATTGATGATTTAGAATTTTACGATGTATTACTCGGCTTAGGATCTGTTTATAAAAAACCAAAAATTGGTGCTAAATGTTTGATCGGTTTAATACTCAATAATGAAGCAGCCACCTTTTTAATAGAAGCGGAAGCTGTTGATGAACTATTTATTGAAGTAGGCACCAGTACGTTTAAAATTGATGCGAATGGGTTTTTAGTAAAGCGAAATAATGAAACATTAAAGAAGGTTCTCAATGATTTGATTGTTGAACTCAACAAAATAATAGTCATACAAGGAACAAGTATAAATGTACCAGCAATGAATGCGATTAAACAGCGGTTAAATACTGTTTTAACATAAGATGATTACAGAAGCACAATTAGCGGATCTATTAGAACAAGCCTACGATGTAGAAGCTGATGCTGGAGTTACACCAGAACAAGCCAGAAGACGTTTTGCAGAAAAACAAGCGGCGGCTATTGCTCAATTTGTCATTGGCCGTACAACAACGGTTACTGGCGTTTCAAGTGATGGTGCTACTGTAACAGCAACGGGAGTAATTAACAACTAAATGGAACAAGATATAGTATTAGATGAAAATGATGACCTAATTTTTGAAGATGGTGATTTTAAGATTGATGCTAGTTTAACACAAGATGTCGGTATCATACTTAGGTTAAATCAAGGCGAATTAAAAAGTGACCCATTACTGGGCGCTAGTATTATACGATTAGTCAATAGCAGTGTTGATGATGACGAATTGCAAACAAGAATTAAACTACACCTACAGCGTGATGGTAAAGATTATGAAGCCCTTAAAAAATACATAACACTAAATATTAAAAAAAGCTAATGGAATTTATTAAACAACACATCACGGAAATCTTGACCGCCCTAGCGGGGGTCAGCGCATGGCTTTTTGAGCGCAAAAAGCGACACCAAGAAATCCAAAGCACCAACGATATACACCAGCAGCATATTGTAGATATGTACCAAGAGGCACTGACGGACTTAAAAAACCGCTACGACTCAAAATTTTTGGAGTTGGAAAAAGAAATACAGTTGTTGCGTGAAAATTTGGATTTGTGGAAAGGCAAATACAGAACTCTTAAAAAAGAGTTTGACGACTATAGAAAACAACACGAAGCAAAAAATTAATGAAACCTAGAGTCATATATAATCAAAATCTTTTAGATATAGCTATTCAAGAGTATGGCACACCATACGCTGTGTTTGATTTAGCAATAGTTAATGGTTTAGGTATTACTGATGATTTAGAAGAAGGAATAATTTTAGAATTAGCCAAAAATAGTTTTGAAGAAAATGAAGCCGCAGATTATTACAAAAAAAAGCAAATAAGACCTGCAACAGCAACTAAAATAACCGTTAATCAATCCTTAGGAGGCATCGGGATTATGAATATAACAAACACATTTATAATAGGATAGAAAATGAAGAAACCTTTACATATAATAAAAACATGGTTTGAAACGGGAGACGTCCCTACCCAGCAGCAATTCTACGATGCTTTTGATAGTTTCCATCATAAAGACAATGGCGAGATACTTACAGAAAAATCAGTAAATGCTGCAGGTGACGTCACTTTTAAATTTACGGATGGCGAAATTTTAATTATAGAAAAATTTGTACCCGATGTTTCCAAACCTATGGCATATATTGACGGATTAGTAGATGCTATAAACACCATAACGACAAATATTACAACGCTGCAAACTTTAAAAGTGGATAAAGTGAACGGCAAAGGATTATCGGATACCAATTTTAGCCAATCCGAAAAAGAAAAATTAGCCAGTTTAGAAAATTACATACCGCCAAGCTCCCAGCCTATTGATTTTATAGATGGCTTACAAGATTTATTAAACCAAGTACAGCAGAATATTACTTTAAAAGTAGATAAAGAAGATGGTAAAGGGTTATCGGACACCAATTTTAGCCAAGCCGAAAAAGAAAAGTTGGCTGGCTTAAAACAAAAGTGGGACAATACTGATAATAGCAATATTAAAACTATTGATTCAACAAAAGTAGCTATTAATAGAGATGAAGCAGATTATGCTTTAGACGTTGGTGTAAAGACTACAGAAACACCACTTACTGGTACAGCAAGTTTTAACGGTTTTGAAATTGTTGGTGTAGGAACTTCATTTTTAAGTGAATTAAACAACAGAGATAGTGTGCTGTTAGAAGATGGGCAAATTATAGCTATTCATAGCATCAATAATGATACATCGGCTTATTCCTTTTCAGGAGGCAACCCTGCAAATAGTGGTGTGTTAAAAAAAGTTATAGTTGATGAAAAACTATTCAATTTACAAGATGTTTTACAAATTTTAAGAAAAAGCGCTAATAACATATATAATAATAGTGAATTAAACTTTATTGGAAATGCTAATATAAATAGACACGCAGACCAAGGAATTATAAAAGATACCGTAAAGACTGATACAAATGGAAACTCTTATATAGTAGAATATATTCAAGGAATGGTTTTTGGCTCTATTCAAAGAATATACAAGGACACAAATGACAATTCAAAATTTAGAACCTTGTTTAGTAGAGACAATGGAACTTACAATTTAACCATTGAATGCAACGGTATTAAAACACTTAAAATATGGGAGGATGGAGCTATCGAAATAATAGGTCTGCCCACAACTTCACAAGGGTCAAATAAACTTTATAGAGATACTAACGGGTTTTTAAAAATAGGATAACATGAAAATATTACAGTTAAAAAGAAAACAAAACACGCCATTTATAAGTGATACAGGAAGTTCGCATAATAATGCTGTACTAATAGTATCAGGTATTGAAAATCAAATAATAGACAAACATTTAAGGGTTCGTTTTCTGGTATTCAACTCTATTGACGATTTAGATAAAAAACCAATTGACACTGGTTTTGTTTTGTCATTTGATATGATAGATACAACAGATACTATTATACATCCTGACACAAAGGAAGTTATTAAATGGGGTAAACCGAATTACATCGATGTTTTAGCCTTATTTAATATCGTAGATGATGGCATTATACTTACCTCTGTACAGGCGGAAGCATGGCTATTAAATGGTATAGAATTTAAAAATGAAGCATTAAATCAAAACTGGGAATTTTAAAATAAGCACATCAAATGGCAAGGGATTTAAACACCATACAGCAACTCATTTTAGATAAGAAAACGGAAACCGCAGAGCTTTCTGCCTTAGAGGTTTTAACTACGGATGAGCAACGTACTTTATCAAGTCTTACAAGTATCTCCAAAGTGGCTATATGGCGACTATGGGTGTATATTGTTGCTTTTGCTATATGGTCATTAGAAAATCTTTTTGATATTTATGAAACCGAGGTAGACCAGCGTATAGCGGCTAACGAAATACATAATTTTCTTTGGTACAAAAAAAAGGCTTTAGAGTTTCAATATGGGCATGCTTTAGTACCTCAAACCGATTATTACGATAATACGGATTTGGTGGTAGCAGATATTGAGCAAAGTAAAATCATAAAGCATGTTGCCGTTATACGTAAAATTATAAATGGGCATGGTTTTTTAGAGTTAAAACTCGCTAAAGAAGAAAACACTCAATTAGTCCCATTAGAAGCTCCCGAAATGGAAGCCTTTAAAGCATATATGTTCTTGGTTGCCGATGCTGGTACATACATACAATATATATCACTACCTCACGACGATTTAAAGCTCGTTTTAGAAATACAATACGACCCGCAAATACTTTGGCAAGATGGAAGCCGAAAAGATGGTACAGATAACACACCAGTAATACAAGCAATCAATACGTTTTTATACACCCTTGAATTTAACGGCGAACTGATATTAACCAAGCTAACAGATTACTTGCAGAATGTTGAGGGTGTTAAAATTCCAAAAATACGAGAAGCATACTCTAAATATGGAGACTTTGACTATGCCGAAATTGACGAGACTTATATCGCAAGAGCTGGCTATATGCGTTTAGATTTAGATAACACCGTAATAAATTACGTGCCTCGTGAACTTTGATAGGATATACATAATAGATTACAACAAACTTGTTGTTTGGCTCTTGCCTACTTTTTTAAGAAAGGTTAAGCTCTTTACATGGTTGCAGGTACTCATTGCACCTATAAAAGAACTGTACAGTGATTTTTTAAAGTTTCGTAAACGAGTTAATTACAAGTTGAGCCATAACTCACAAGTCTGTTATTTACAAAAGGTATTAAATGATGCTTTTGATACTGAGTTAAAGCGAATTTATATCGAAAATGGTATTTTTTTACAAGCCCTTTATGTGTACACACCCGAAGAGCAATTACCTGTTTATATCGACACGCAATATATATACAGTGATGAAGATTTAATAGGCGGTCAGGATGATTTTTTAGTATTTGTTCCTATTGAATTAAAACCAGCATCGCCGATTGCTTTGGAAGGATTTTTAAGTGATATGAGAACATTAATCAATGCGTATAAACTCGCATCAAAAACATATAATATAAAATGGATAGAGTAGAATTATATAGCGGTGGTTTCCCAGTAACCACTACAACGTTTAATTTTTTGCAAGATGCCTACGGGAAGGCAATTAAGGCATTAACCGCATTAGGGGGCGATACTTTCATTTTGGAAGGTGTACAAGTTGTTGCAGGGAATGTTACAGAGGGTTCTATTGTGTATAATGGGGAGCTTTTACCTTTTCGGGGTGGCACTTTTAATAATACCGTAAGTATCTACGAAGATGTACAAGAAGTTGCGTACAACCAAGATAATGATAACGATGGTAATTTAGACCAAAAACGAGCATATGTTAGTCGGTATGCTAAATGCGGAACGGGTGGCTTAGAGTCCTTTAATTTCAATTTACTAAAGCGGTTTACGCCACTTACTCAAATGTCCATGCCAATAGGTTTGATAAGTATGTGGAGCGGTGCGATTGCTAATATCCCACAAGGTTGGGTATTGTGTAACGGAACTAATGGAACTCCAAATTTAAGAGGTCGTTTTGTGGTTGGATTGGACCCCACAAATACCGAGTATAATGCGGTTGGTAAAAAGGGTGGCAGTAATAATATAACACCTTCCGGGACTATAAATAACAAATCTATTTCTTTAACAGTTTCAAGAGATGGGTGGGGAAAAACAGGAAGTTCATTAGGGTCTGCGACTTCTGGAAGATTACTTGTCGGTTCTGGACGAGGTGAAATAGCAGAAAACTTAGAATCGATTAACGCTGCTGGTAGTAATAAAATAGTTACTAATTCGCACAATCACGTATTTACAGGCAGCCCAAAGGACAACCGACCACCATATTACGCACTGGCTTATATAATGTTTAAAGGATTATAATTATGAAAATAGAAACAACAACAGGGAATATTCTTATCAAAACTGATAATGATGAAATTGAGCATATAATTGCAACGGATGTATTTATTCAGAAACATCCGAGAAATGAAAAAGGAGTCTTGATTAGTAAGACACCTACCAACCAAGAAGAAAAGGAGGCTATAATGCTTTTTGTCGATCAAGTGACAGCCATAAATGGTGTTGCTTTTTCGGGTGACAGAAACGATTTGATGATTGAATTATCAAAACTTTTTAAAAAAGGTGGGGCTGACGGCGAGGGGTCAGGAAAAACTTACGTGCAAACATTCAAAACATCCAAAACGTTTGGTGATGGAAATGCTGCGCTTCTTAACCTCTTTCCAGAAATAACAGTCCAGCCTAACAAGCAAGTTAGGTTGGATATCTATGTGCCGACTCGCGATAACACTAATAGTTGGGGAGGCTTATATGTGAATGTTAACGCAAAGGTGAACGGTACTTGGCATAATCTCGGTAATACCGGATATGATGGTGGTGTGATGTCTAATTCGGCCAATGCGATTCACGCCTTAAATCACCAAATGATTTTGGATTTCATTGGCAATTTGTCCCTTGATAAATCAAAACCTTTCACATTACAATTTGAGTTGACTGCAAGAACATACAACGGCGTTACTTATGTAAATGGGGCACACGACATCAATAGAACAGCAAGTGGATTAGGTAGCCGAGGCACATTGAAAACATGGGCTTCTGACCAGAATTACACACATTTAATTATAACCGAAATAAACCGATAAGATGACAAGAGAAGAATACATCGAGCAAATAGAGTTGTACAATGCAGCTCCTCTAGAAAATAAGGAAAATATTCCTACGGAAACGTTAAATTCAATTTATCAATCAATTCTATATCCACAACGGAGAATTGATGGTCAAAAATTTTCTGACATGCAAGGCGCAAAGCTTGTGATACTGGAAGTGCCAGATGCCGTTAAGAAAGCTATTTCAGACTTTTTCGCACCGTCGCAAAATTTTCTGGTTTTGGGTTGGTGGAAATCGGCCTTAAGAAACTTGCAGGCAAGGAAGCCTAACGCCTATGTGAGTGCGGAGCTTCTCGGAAGTGTCATAAATTATATCGAAGAATACATCGAGAAAAGTTATAAAAAATGAAGAATTTTACCTTATCAATCGTATTAGTAATTGTAGCAATTGTATTATTTGATAGTCTGCTATTGCTTGCAATTCCTTGGGGCATTGTAGCTTCTCTTTGGAAACGAAAGTTTAAAAACGGTTTAAATGAATTATCCGTATGGTTTTATGCATGGGCTATCAGCATTGACCAGTTAGGAAATGTAGTATGCAAAGAATTGTTTAATGATACTTTAATCTTACATACTGGTATTCCTTTTGGCAACCCCGATGAAACTATTAGTAGCGTTTTAGGAAAAAATAAGAAAGCAAATACACTTTCAAAAGGAGGTAAAGGATTGGATTGGATTTTAAATAAATTAGACCCTAACCACTCAATTAATAGTATTGAAATAGACGAGTAATAAACCTTTGGGGACGGGTTTGAAAAAAGTCCCCCAACATTAAAATACTTCTCACAGTAATTAAAATTTAGCATTAAAGCCCAGTTGGAGGACATAAGTCTTCCGGTTGGGCTGCTGCATTATATTTAATTACTGTGAGAAGTAGCAAAGATAAAATAAAAATGAATAAATACCACCAAACACTTAGTTACATTTTAAAAAATGGCAAAGTTCAAACGAACAAGAAAGGGGCGATTAAATACCTTTTAAATAAGAAATTAACGTTGAAAGCAATTGATCTGCTCGAGGTCTTCGAGGGGCATCCTATGGCGCGTAAGAAGCTCAAAGATGAGCTCAATCTATTTATGGCGGGAGAACGAATGACAGAGGCATACAGAGAAGTAGGAATCACTTGGTGGGACTATTGTGGCCCTATACTTGTGAACTCTTACCCGACCTATTTTGAGCAGTTGCCAGCCTTGATTGCTAAGATCAACAAAGAGAAGCGAAGTAGTAAGAATTACGTAATGTTTTTGGGAGCGACGAATCAAGAGAGTAATCAGCAACCGTGCTTGTCATTAATCCAATTTCAAATAGAAAAGGGTAAGTTGATCCTCAGTGCCTACCAACGCAGCTCGGATGCTTCACTTGGTCTTCCTGCGGACATTTATCACTTGTACTTAATCAGTAAACAGATCGAGTTGCCACTCAAAAGTATTACGTTGTTCCTGGGCAATGTGCACATCTATGAAAACAATATTAAAGGTACAAAACAGCTGTTAAAAGGAAATTCAATAAAATTTAATTTGAACGTATGAAAACACCCACATCTTATTACGGAGGGAAACAGAATTTAGTAGCTACCATATTACCATTAATACCGCCGCACAAACTATATGCAGAAGTATTTGTTGGAGGAGGTGCAATCTTTTGGGCAAAACCAAAGAGCGATACTGAGGTTATTAATGACACCAACCGTGAACTGATTAATTTTTATGAAGTAGTACAGAATGAGTTTTTAGATCTTGAAAAGATGATTAGGATCTCATTGCACTCACGATCATTATTTAAAGATGCAATTGTAATTTACAACAATCCACACATGTTTACTCGTATTCAGAGAGCATGGTCTATTTGGATAATGGCTGCTCAGTCCTTCTCATCAATGCTCGATGGATCGTTCGGTTATGATAAAAAGAAAGGCACGACATCTCAGAAGATAACCAATAAGCGAAATTCCTTTACTGAAGAGTACTCAATCAGGATACAGAATGTAAATATTGAAAGTACAGATGCTTTAAGGATCATACGTAGTAGAGACTTTAAAGACGCTTTCTTTTACTGTGATCCTCCATACTACAACAGCGATTGCGGTCATTATGATGGATATAGTATAGATGACTTTGAAAACCTCTTAAAAACGCTGTCAAGCATAGAAGGTAAATTTCTAATGAGTAGTTATCCAAGTGAAATACTATCAAAGTATACAGAGGAGTATGGATGGTTTACGATTAAACTAGAGCAAAGCGTGAGTGTGTCAAACAATAGCGGTAAGCCACATAAGAAGAAAATTGAAGTACTCACAGCTAATTATGATTTATCTAACCCAAAAGATGATTTAAAGCTATTTTAAAGGTCTTTAAATTAAACTAACTCATATATTTGTTTTTTATGTACAATTCGATTTAAATCTTTGTACAATTCGATTTCACGATTATAGGTATCAATTGGTTATCAATTGTATCCATCGCAACCATTATTATAAGTTACACCCTTAAACAACTCTAAAATTAAATTAAATGAAGAAACAATTAAACACCACCCTTATCTATGTGCTCAGTATTTTAGGATTACTCTGCTGTTGTTTTGGCGGATTGGGATTTTTATTATCGGGGCCTGCCTATTTAATGGCACATAATAAAGTGAAAGACGCTTCCGAAAACTCCGATGACTATGAAGGTAATTTAAATGCAATGAATACTGCTAAAACAATAGCCTTAGTCATCTTAATCATCAATCTATTGTATTTTATATATGCGCTGTATGTATTCTTTTCTGGTGGCTATGACGAGGTCTTCGACCGCTGGGATGAAGTTATGGAAGAAATTAGAAAAAACTCCTAAAACCGATTACACCCCCTAGCTGCTAGGGGGTGTAATATATTAAATTATAGAGATCATTAACCACTCCCCTATACTGTTAATGACTTATTAACAAGATTAACGTTTCGTTAGGACATTCGACTATAATAATTACTTAGTTTTATCGAACAAATTAACATACAATTATATGACTTTTAAAAACATTCCTGAAGCTTATAAAATCAACGCACTTGTTGAGCAAAAAACATATTTGGTAAATGGTGAAATCAAAGAATGGTCTGGCAAAATGACCGATGTCTATTCAACCATCTCCTCTACCGAGAATTATAAACCTACACTGTTAGGAAGTGTTCCAGAACTCACAAAAACCGAAGCCTTAGAGGCCTTAGATGCGGCATCAAACGCTTATAATAATGGACAAGGCGAATGGCCTACCATGAAAGTTGGCGATCGTATTGCATGCATGGAGAAATTTGCTGAGCAAATGAAAACCAAACGTGATTCCATCGTAAAATACCTCATGTGGGAAATTGGAAAAAACCTTGGAGACTCTGAAAAAGAATTTGACCGTACTGTAGATTATATCTACGATACGATAGATGATTATAAACAAGTAGATCGTAATTCTGCTAAGTTTCAAAAACATTCTGGTGTATATGCGCACATTAGACGGGGCCCTATTGGCGTCGTGTTGTGTTTAGGTCCTTATAATTATCCCTTAAATGAAACCTTCGCGTTATTAATCCCTGCACTTATTATGGGGAATACCACAGTATTTAAACCTGCAAAACTAGGTGTGTTATTGCTATCTCCTTTATTAGAAGCGTTCCAAAACAGCTTCCCTAAAGGCGTTGTGAATGTACTGTATGGACGTGGACGCGTCTTGGCAACTCCCATAATGGAAACGGGGAAAATAGATGTTCTTGCGTTGATTGGGCACAGTAGCTCTGCCAATGCCTTACAAAATAGCCACCCTAAAGGAAACCGATTGCGTTCTGTTTTAGGATTAGAAGCTAAAAACCCTGGTATTGTTTTGCCAGATGCCGATTTAGACCTTGCTATAAACGAATGTATTGCTGGTACCCTTTCTTTTAATGGACAACGTTGTACCGCGCTTAAAATACTCTATGTTCATGAAAGTATTGCCGAGGAATTTAACAAACGTTTTTGTGAGAAAGTAGATGCACTCAAATTTGGAAATCCCTGGGAAGAAGGAGTTCAGCTTACGCCACTTCCAGAACCTAACAAGCCCGCTTATGTTCAAGGGTTAATTGAAGATGCGCAATCTAAAGGGGCGAACATATTAAATTCAAAAGGAGGACAACTCTCTGATAATTATATTTTTCCAGCGGTGCTCTATCCTGTCACTAAAGATATGGAAGTGTACAAAGAAGAACAATTTGGACCGGTCATACCCATCATTACGTTTACCGATGTTCAGCAGGTGTTGGATGACATGGCAGAATCCAATTATGGTCAACAAGTCAGTGTTTTTGGTGAAAATGCAGACACCTTAGCACCACTCTTTGATGTGCTTGTCAACCTTGTGTGTCGCGTCAACTTGAACAGTTCTTGTCAACGAGGACCAGATGTATTTCCGTTCACAGGAAGAAAAGATTCCGCATTTAGCACCTTAAGTGTACGCGATGCGTTGCGCTCATTCTCGATACGAACGTTTGTAGCTACTAAAGAAAATGAGGCGAATAAAGCGATTTTGAAGAATCTATTAGAATCTAGTAAATCTAATTTTGTGAGTACCGAGTACCTCTTATAAAGTACTGTCAGACTTTTATAAATCAAACAATCCCTTCTAAATTTTAGTAGGGATTGTTTTTTTTAGTACATTTATGCTTATTAACACCCCAAACCCAACAACCTACTCGTCCATTTGTTATATGGAAAAGCGTTGCGAGCGGGGACCAAAGAACCCCATATCTATGAAAACTCGTTTAGTTAGTACGCCTATTTTCACGCTCTCGTTTATAAGTTTAATAAGTGCCTGTTTCGGAGGTATCGGAATTATTTTTTCTGTCGTGGCTTTATACATGGCCAATCAAAAAATCAAACAAGCCGAACACAATCCACTCGGATTTACAGGGTCTTTAAAAACAATGAAACTCGCTAAAATCGCTGCCATTATTTCTTTAGTGGTCAACCTGTTCTATGTTGGATACACAGCTATTTGGATTTATGAACATGGCTATCAAGCATTTGAAGACCGCTGGTTGAATATGATATTTTTAAGATAAGAACTGTCATCTAACATAGACCATTGAAACAAAAAAATCACTCCAAATTTGGAGTGATTTTTAAAGAATTTGTAAGGGCTTTTTAAACATTATTTAGTTTCAAAACTTTTTAAGGTTTTGATAATGATATTCACACAGTCAATCAACTGGTCTTCACTCATGACCAAAGGCGGAGCAAAACGAATGATATTTCCGTGAGTTGGTTTGGCTAGAAGACCATTGTCTCTAAGTTCCAAACAGATGTTCCAAGCGGTATCACTGTCTTCATGATCGTCAATAACAATCGCATTAAGCAAACCTTTTCCACGGACTAGTTTTACAATCTTACTCGTAACGATATAGTCATTTAAAAGAGCTCTGAATAAGTTTCCAAGTTGGTATGCATTCTCAGTCAATTGTTCGTCTTTCACAACCTCCAAAGCTGCCATCGCAACAGCTGCTGCAATAGGGTTTCCTCCAAACGTACTTCCGTGAGATCCTGGTGTTATGACCTTCATTATCGCATCATCTGCCAACACGGCAGACACAGGATAAACACCGCCACTCAATGCTTTTCCAAGTATTAAAATATCGGGTTTTGTTTCTGGAGTACCAGAACAATCTTTTTGAGCACAGTCACAATTGCCACAAGTGGCCAATAATCGACCAGTACGAGCAATGCCTGTTTGTACTTCATCGGCAATAAACAATACATTATAGGCTTCACACAATGCTTTTGCTTTGGCTAAATACCCTTCAGTTGGCACAAAAACGCCTGCTTCCCCTTGGATTGGTTCTACTAGAAAACCAGCAACATTCGGATTGTTTTTCAGTGTGTTTTCTAAAGCCTCTGTATCATCATACGGAATTTTTATAAACCCATCCGTAAAAGGTCCAAAGTTTTCACGGGCTACTGGATCATTCGAAAATGAAATAATAGTCGTGGTTCTCCCGTGAAAGTTGTTTTCACATACAATAATTTCTGCTTGACCTTCAGGGATACCTTTCACTTCATACGCCCATTTACGAGAAATCTTAACAGCTGTTTCAACTGCTTCAGCACCCGTGTTCATTGGTAGCACTTTGTCAAACCCAAAATACTTGGTCACATATTCTTCGTAAGGCCCCAATTTGTCGTTATGAAACGCTCGAGATGTCAGTGTCAGCGTTTGAGCTTGCTCTATCATCGCATTCACAATTCGAGGGTGACAATGTCCTTGGTTCACTGAGGAATACGCTGATAAAAAATCGTAATAACGTTTTCCTTCAACGTCCCAGACATAAACGCCTTCGCCTCTAGCCAAGACGACTGGAAGTGGATGGTAGTTGTGAGCCCCATATTGGTTCTCTAAGTTAATAGCTTCTTTGGGTGTAATCTGATTTAAAATAGCCATTTTAATGAGAATTTTAAAATTATAAAATAACTATTCCTTCTTAGTGGAGAGAAATCATCCATATTGTGATGCAATTTAAGAATTCTAAATAGATTTCTTAGAATTATGCTATCATTTATTCTATTTTTGCTTCATGGGTAGACGAAATAAAAACAAAGTGTTTTCAAATTTAGAAGTGATTGATGCAGGTGCTAAAGGCAAAACCATTGCAAAGGCTCCGGACGGAAAAGTGGTGTTTTTGCCAAACGCCGTTCCGGGAGACATTGTCGATGTACAAACATTCAAACAACGCACGGGGTATTACGAAGGAAAAGCAACCGTTTTTCATAAATTATCAGACAAACGCACCGAACCTGCATGCGAGCATTTTGGGACTTGTGGCGGCTGTAAGTGGCAACACATGGATTATTCACACCAACTTTTTTACAAAGAAAAAGAAGTGGTCAATAACCTCACACGCATCGGGCATATTGAATTGCCAGAAATCACCCCTATTTTAGGGTCCAAAGAGCAGTACTTCTACCGCAATAAAATGGAGTTTTCTTTTAGTGATAGCCGTTGGTTAACTGTAGAAGAAATCGCCTCAACAGAAGATTTAGGAGATCGAAATGCCTTAGGCTTTCATATCCCAGGAATGTGGGATAAAATATTAGACGTAAAAAAATGCTGGCTTCAAGGCGATCCTTCCAATGCCATTCGAAATGCGGTAAAGGATTTTGCGCTTGAACACCAAATCCCTTTTTTTAATACCCGCCAACAAACAGGCGTACTAAGAACCCTGATGATTCGTAACACCAGTATTGGCGAATTGATGATTGTCGTTCAGTTTTTTAAAGAAGATACTGAAAGCAGAATCGCGCTTCTGGACCATTTAAAAACAAGCTTTCCAGAAATTACGTCCCTTCAATACATTATTAATGGAAAAGCCAATGATACCATATATGACCAAGATGTGATATGCTATCACGGTCGAGATCATATTTTTGAAGAGATGGAAGGTTTGCGTTTTAAAATTAATGCAAAATCTTTTTACCAAACCAATTCAGATCAAGCCTATAATTTATATAAAATAACACGTGATTTTGCAGGGCTCACAGGGAAGGAACTCGTCTATGATTTATATACAGGAACCGGAACTATTGCGCAATTTGTTGCTAAAAATGCATTGAAAGTCATTGGTGTCGAATCCGTACCAGATGCGATAAGTGCTGCAAAGGAAAATGCCATCTTAAATAACATTGATAATGTGGAATTTTTTGTGGGCGATATGAAATCTGTATTCAATACAGAATTTATAGAAACGCATGGACATCCTGATGTGATCATTACCGATCCACCAAGAGATGGAATGCACAAAGATGTGGTTGCTCAAATTTTGAAAATCACTCCTAATAAAATTGTATATGTGAGCTGTAACAGTGCAACACAAGCAAGAGATTTGGCGTTGTTAGATTCAGTCTATAAAATAAGTAAGACACAAGCTGTTGATATGTTTCCACAAACGCATCACGTAGAAAATGTTGTACTTTTGGAAAAACGTAATCCTAAAAAATAAGCCATGAAAAAGTTTATTTGTTTATTTTTAATCGTCATTTTTAGTTGTGAAAAAGACGACATCTGTCCTGATACTACTCAGACCACACCCCGACTTGTCATTGAGTTTTATGACCTCACATCTCCTGATGAAATTTTGGCAGTCCCTGGGCTTTATGCTTTAGGTCTTGATTCTGAAGGAATGGAGGTCGCAATCAATAATGAAATAGTAACCACCCGTTCTTCTATCACACTGCCCTTAAAAACAAACGACACAGAAACAGAATTTATACTTTATAAAAGTTATGATCTTGTGGATGGTGTGGTTAGCGGAAATCCAGATACAATAAAAGTAACCTACGACACTGAAGACGTGTATGTTTCAAGAGCCTGTGGGTATAAAACGAACTTCAATATTCAAACATTCTCAATTACCGCTGATCCTGATCAGTGGATGATTAGTTCTGAAATATTAATAACTGAAATCACAAATGAAAATGACATCCATGTTAAGATACTTCATTTATAGCCTAATTAGCTGTTTAAGTCTGTGCATGAATCTTCATGCGCAAGAAGAAACCACTCAAACAACCGATAGTTTAGTTGTCAAACAAAAATACGGTCTGCGAGTAGGAGTTGACGCGAGCAAAATTGTACGCACCTTTTTAGAATCCGATTATAGTGCCTTTGAGCTCAATGCCGATTACCGTCTTACAAATAAGCTGTATGTTGCAGGAGACGTAGGTACTGAAGAGCGTACGACATCCACGGACTATTTAAACAGCACCGCAAAAGGCTCCTATCTGAAAGTTGGTTTTGATTATAATATGTATACCAATTGGGTTGGAATGGAAAATATGGTCTATTCTGGGCTTCGTTTTGGGCTTTCTAATTTCGATCAAACATTGAACAGTTACACGATTTATGATACCAACAGCCCAACTTGGGGACAAACCGAAGTCTTGGAAGGTGAGACGTTCACAGGATTGAGTGCCGCATGGCTTGAACTTATATTTGGATTTAAAGCCGAGGTTTTAAACAATCTTTTTATGGGGCTCAATGTTCAAATTAAAGGGCGATTATCTGAAACACAACCCGATAATTTTGAAAACATATACATTCCAGGATTCGGACGCACCTTTGATAGTGGAAATTTTGGAGTCGGTTTTGGTTACAATATCAGCTATTTAGTACCCTTGTTTAAAAAAGTTAAGAAGTAGTTTTTTTAATAGGACGCTTTTCAAAAGTTCCTCCACAATTGGGACACTTATTTTCAAGAATGGCTTCAACACAATTGCTACAAAACGTACATTCGTAAGCACAAATCATTGCTTCACCACTATCTGACGGTAATGCTTTTGAACAGTGCTCACAAACGGAACGCATTTCTAACATACTTATCTAATTAACTTTTTGTATTTAATTCGTTTCGGCATCAAGTCGCCACCCAAACGTTGCTTTTTATTTTCTTCGTATTCACTAAAACTTCCTTCGTAAAAATAGACTTCCGAATTTCCTTCAAACGCCAAGATGTGTGTACAAACACGATCTAAAAACCAACGGTCGTGACTGATCACGACTGCACAGCCTGCAAAATTCTCAAGACCTTCTTCCAAAGCTCTCAAAGTATTTACATCTAAATCATTCGTTGGCTCATCCAAAAGTAAGACGTTCCCTTCTTCCTTAAGCGTCATTGCTAAATGCAAACGGTTCCGTTCACCACCAGAAAGCATGTTTACTTTTTTGTTTTGCTCACTCCCAGTAAAATTAAAACGACTTAGATAGGCACGAGAATTTACTTGACGCCCTCCCATCATAATCAACTCTTGCTCATCACTAAAGTTTTGCCAAATAGATTTTTCAGGATCAATATTTGAATGGCTTTGATCGACATAGGCGATTTTGGCCGTTTCTCCCACTTTAAAACTTCCTTTATCTGAAGTTTCTTCACCCATAATCATTTTAAAAATGGTGGTTTTACCAGCACCATTGGGTCCAATAATTCCGACGATTCCTGCTTGAGGAAGGTTAAAGTTTAAGTTGTCATATAACAATTTATCATCATAGGCTTTACTTACACCTTCTGCTTCAATAACATTTGTTCCCAAACGGGGACCGTTAGGAATGTATATTTCTAATTTTTCATCAAGTTGCTTCTGATCTTGATTCATTAATTTATCATAATTGTTCAAACGCGCTTTCTGCTTTGTTTGACGGCCTTTAGCCCCTTGACGCACCCAGTCCAATTCACGCTCTAAGGTCTTTTGACGTTTAGAAGCGGTCTTGCTTTCTTGTGCCAAACGCTTCGATTTTTGATCCAACCAAGAAGAGTAATTCCCTTTCCAAGGAATGCCTTCGCCTCTATCCAATTCTAAAATCCAACCCGCAACATTATCTAGGAAATACCTGTCATGCGTGACTGCAATCACAGTGCCTTTATATTGTGCCAAATGGTGCTCTAACCAGTGAACAGATTCCGCATCCAAGTGGTTTGTGGGTTCATCTAACAATAAGACATCGGGCTCTTGAAGCAATAAACGACAGAGAGCCACACGACGGCGTTCACCTCCAGATAACACAGATATTTTTTTAGAACCCTCAGGAGTTCTTAAAGCATCCATTGCAATTTCTAATTTTGTATCTAATTCCCATGCATTGGCAGCATCAATTTGATCTTGAAGCTCCGATTGACGGTTCATTAGTTTTTCCATTCTGTCGGCATCGGAATACACTTCTTCCAATCCAAACATGTCATTGATTTTATTGTATTCATCCAAAATAGCAACCGTTTCAGCAGCGCCTTCACGAACAATTTCCATCACCGTTTTAGATTCGTCTAATTTTGGTTCTTGTTCTAAATAACCCACAGAATAATCTTGTGAAAACACAACATCGCCTTGGTAGTTTTTATCGACCCCAGCTATAATTTTAAGCAAGGTTGATTTTCCAGATCCGTTGAGTCCTAAAATACCGATTTTAGCTCCGTAAAAGAAACTAAGGTAAATGTTTTTTAAAACAGGTGTATTTGCACTTTGGTAGGACTTGGTCACACCAGACATTGAAAAAATAATCTTTTTATCGTCACTCATTATACACGTCCTTTTAAAGCGTTAAACACCCAAGCATTGGCAAAAAAACCAATACCTACCGAAGCAAAGCCCCAACCAGCAACCTCATTGTATCTAAAAGCACCCAAGGCAATTAGCGAGATTCCTATAAATATCATAATATATGTGGCCCAAGCCAGTACTGTATTTTTATTCATTGCCATAATTAATTTTTTTAGAGACACAAATATCGTTAATTTGATCGAAACTAGTTTAGCTTTCCTTAAAAGTTACAGGAACTTCTATAAATAAGAATTGAGAATCTTCTGTAGCTTCAATTTTAAAGTCTTTAGTTTCAGAAATTCCGACCGCATCTCTCGGGTTTAATGCTGTGGTTTCAATTTTTGAAGCTCCAAATACCTGCATCATATAAACGCCATGATTGGAGGATTTTAAACTGTACTCAAAGAATGTGTTTGCAGATAAATTAACTCTAGAAATTTGAGCATCTTGATGAATTTTCAAACTCGAATCTGTCGATCCCTCTTCAATTGACGACACCAAAATCTGCAATTCACCATCTGGTGATTGGTCGAAATAATGTTGATCGTATCGAGGGGTGACATTGTTTTGATTTGGCACAATCCATATTTGAAACAAGCTTAAAGACTCCGAAACGGAGCCATTAATTTCCGAATGATGAATCCCTGTACCGGCAGACATTACCTGCACTTCTCCCGCTTTCACTTCTTCCCATGAGTTTCCCATAGAATCTTTGTGTTTCAGAAGTCCCGAAAGTGGTATGGTAATAATTTCCATGTTGTCATGTGGGTGGGTTCCAAACCCCATGCTTGGCGCAATTAAATCATCGTTCAAAACTCTCAGAGCTCCAAAATTCATTTTTTTTGGATCGTAAAAATTAGCAAAACTAAAAGAATGATTGGCTTGCAACCAACCATGATTTGCAAAGCCTCTTGATGATGCACTATGGAAAACTAATGTCATTTGTTATATTTATAATTGTTCATTAAACAAAAACTTGAGAGTCAAAGAATAATGTTATTTTTGTTACCACAAAGATAAGTACCATGGATTTAAACTTCAACATAAACGAGGATTATAATAAGTTACTCGTAACAGATCTAAACAAACGTTTAGCACAAGTTAAATTAGGAGGTGGAAAAGCCAAAATCGAAAAAGAGCACGCCAAAGGAAAACTGACGGCACGCGAACGTATTGACTATCTTTTAGATTCAAAATCAAAATCCATTGAAGTTGGTGCCTTTGTAGGTGATGGCATGTATGAAGCTCACGGTGGATGTCCTTCGGGAGGCGTTGTTGTGAAAATTGGATACATCAAAGGAAAGCAATGCATTGTAGTTGCTAATGACGCCACTGTAAAAGCGGGTGCTTGGTTTCCAATCACCGCTAAAAAAAATCTGAGAGCACAAGAAATTGCAATCGAAAACAAATTACCAATCATTTACTTAGTGGATTCTGCGGGGGTTTATCTCCCAATGCAAGATGAAATTTTCCCTGATAAAGAACACTTTGGACGTATTTTCAGGAACAACGCACAGATGAGCAGTCTAGGTATTACTCAAATTTCGGCAATTATGGGAAGCTGTGTGGCTGGAGGTGCTTACTTGCCCGTTATGAGTGACGAAGCCATTATCGTAGATAAAACCGCAAGTATCTTTTTGGCAGGAAGTTACTTGGTAAAAGCAGCTATTGGAGAAACAATCGATAATGAAACGTTGGGCGGTGCCACAACGCACTGTGAAATAAGTGGTGTAACGGATTACAAAGCCAAAGATGATGCGGATGCGCTGGATAAAGTTAAATCCATCATGGATAAGATTGGTGATTTTGAGAAAGCAGGCTACAGTAAGGTCGCTGCTAAAAAGCCCATTTCTGATCCCAAAGAACTGTATGGAATTCTGCCTAAATCAAGAGCCGATCAATACGATATGTTTGAGATCATCAAACGTTTGGTGGATGGTTCTGAATTTGAAGAATACAAAGCCGACTATGGCAAAACAATTATTACAGCTTATGCCCGTATCGAAGGATGGGCGGTTGGAATTGTCGCAAATCAACGCAAACTCGTCAAAAATGCCAAAGGAGAAATGCAATTTGGTGGGGTTATTTATAACGATAGTGCAGATAAAGCGACTCGCTTTATGGCGAATTGTAATCAGAAAAAAATACCCTTGGTTTTTTTACAAGATGTCACCGGATTTATGGTGGGCAGTAAAAGTGAACACAGTGGAATCATTAAAGACGGTGCTAAGATGGTCAATGCATTGAGCAATAGTGTGGTGCCAAAATTCACCATCATCATCGGTAACAGTTATGGTGCTGGGAATTATGCGATGTGTGGCAAGGCGTACGACCCACGACTCATTGTCGCTTGGCCGAGTGCTGCATTAGCCGTGATGAGTGGCAACAGCGCTGCTAAAGTATTGTTGCAAATAGAAACTGCTTCTTTAAAAAAGAAAGGTGAAACCATTACACCAGAAAAAGAAGCCGAGTTATTCGATGAAATTAAATCGCGCTACGACGCACAAGTGTCTCCTTACTATGCGGCATCTCGATTGTGGACAGATGCTGTGATTAACCCTACAGATACTCGCGATTGGATCCGCATGGGTATTGAAGCTGCCAACCACGCACCTATTGAAAAGGCGTTCAATATGGGAGTTATTCAGGTTTAACCAAATCTAAAGTTTCTTGACGTTTGATTTTTCCAGAAATAGTTTCTTTAAACGCATCTACATAATAAATATGTTTGGGACGTTTCATCGGTTCTAAAATATCAAAATTTAGGGTTTCATAAGGTTTCGAGCGTTCAATCACGATGACGACAATTTCACCTAAAGAATCCTCTTTTTGAGAGGTGATAAAAAAGCGTTCTTCAATAAAACCTTCCAATTGTTGTTCCAATTGTTCAGGGGCTATTTTAATACCTCCCGAATTTATAATCGTATCAAATCGCCCGATCCATTCAAAAGTAGTTTTGGAACGAAGCTGAACAATATCATTCGTTTGAATTGTTGTTGACACTAAATGTGGCGCGTTTACGGTTAAACAATTCCGTTCATCTACTCCAATCGATACGGAAGGTAAAACCTCAAAAAACGAGGCGGGTTGGCTGATATTTTTAACCGCAATATGACTGACGGTTTCTGTCATACCAAAAGTTTCATAAATACTTGAGGATGAATTTTTAAGTTTGATTTTCAAACCATTGGAAAGCTTTGCTCCCCCAACGATGATGGTTGTAATTTGATGTAAATACTCTAGGGAGTTTTCTAATTGTAAGGGAACCATCGCACAAAAGTCATAGCTTCTTAAAATGGCTTCTAAGGGGTTAGAACTCGGTTTGACGCAGTCGAGTTCCAAGCCTAAAACATAGGCTCTTACAAACATCATTTTGGCAGCAATGTATTCAAAAGGCAAACAGGACAAGGCAGAATCTCCAGGCTTCAATTTGAAGTAATCTCCCGTAGCAAGGGCAGAATTGACCATCGCTTGCTTGGACATTAAAACCGTTTTAGGTGTTCCGGTAGAACCAGAAGTTTGCAATGAGATTTCAGGACTTAAATCTATCCATTGTACTATAAAATGGCCTAATGAAACTTGATAATCCTTCCCTTCTTTTATAAAACGATTGGCAAGACTCGACAGTCCTATCGTATCATAAAAAACACCTTCCAATTTGAAGGAAGCATGAGGTTGGTTATATGTTGGATTTGGATTCAACTATTCGGGTAAACTCGCGTTTGACAACTGATCATTGGTTACGGGACCTGTTAATTTATCTTTCCAGTTGGTCCATTTATAAACCTTCGCGAAAACGAAAATTAGAATGGGGTATATAATCAATATAGAGGCAAATATTTCAAACGATCCAATATCAGGATCTGAGATATCTCGAAGAACCGAATTTGTTTGAAAGGCCGTCCAGTCTGCGGTCACTAAAAGTGCGGTGAATAAATTGTTAGCTGCATGAAATCCTAAGGCCAATTCCAGCCCTTCATCCATCAGGGTAATCACACCTAAAAAGAACCCTGTTCCAATGTAATGCACCAATAATATGTAACCCAACTTTTCGATCTCTGGGTTTGCAATATGAAGAAGTCCAAACAAAACAGAAGTGAATATTAATGGCACCCATTTATTCTTACAAAGCACTCCTATTCCTTGCATCAAATAGCCTCTAAATAGATATTCTTCAAAACTCGTTTGAAGTGGCACTAATAAAATAGCAACGGCTGCCAAAATCAGAAATGGCACTAGTTTAAAATTAAATACATAATTTTCGGGAGACATATAATGATCGGCTAAAACCAATCCACTCGAAACAATTCCCCAAAATAAAAATGCAAACCAAAAACGTCTCCAATCAATTTTTAATCGTGAAGTCGTTAAGCTTTTTAGGGTTTGTTTATGGAGTGTTTTGACCACAAAAAAGATCCCTAAAAGACCTGCGGCAAACGACAGTAACATCAGAAATAAATTCAAATTAGAATCTAACAACCTCATGGTTTGACTCATGTCTAAGTTTTGAAGATCCAGACCGGCTTCGACTGCTTTTGCTATTAAAATTATCGTGTATGGAATTTGACCTAAGATCACGGCGATAACGATGATTGCTATACCTGCAATGTAAAGCCACCAATCGTGTTTGATGTTAAATGCTTGTTTGATGTACATAAATTAAAATTTTAAATTCCACTTTGTTTTTAAATCATAAAATAATTGCCCCGAATCGACCACTAAAGGGGCTTGGATGTTGTTGGTAAACAAACCTCCTGTCCCCAATCCTTGAGGAAGCTGACTCTTTAACGTATAGGTCCACTGCGCAATGGCATTGAGTCCAATATTACTTTCCAAAGCGCTGGTCACCCACCACCCAATGGAGTTGGATTCTGCAAGGTCAATCCATTCTTGACTGCCTTTGAAACCTCCGACTAAGGTCGGTTTTAAAATGATGTATTGAGGTTTGATAGTTTGTAGTAATAAGGCCTTATTTGTTACAGAAAACACGCCTATTAATTCTTCATCTAAAGCAATTGGCAGAGGGGTGTCTGCACATAACCGTGCCATTTCATGAGGCTGCCCTTGTTGTATTGGCTGTTCTATCGAATGTAAATTATAGTCCGAAAGTCGTTTTAGTTTTTCTAAGGCTTCATCGGGTTTGAAGGCGCCATTGGCATCGACCCGAATTTCAATGGTTTCTGAATCAAATTCATTTCGTATGGATTTGATGAGTTCTAATTCTTTCTCAAAATCAATCGCCCCTATTTTAAGTTTTATACATGAAAACCCCGCTTCAAGTTTGTCTTTGATTTGTTGTTTCATAAACGACTTATCCCCCATCCAAATCAATCCATTAATAGGAATCGAGTCCTTGCCTTTGGTGAAATCAGATGGAAATAATTCAAATTGATCCTTTTGTTGCAACGATTGAAACGCCATTTCTAATCCAAATTGAATTGAAGGAAATTCAATCAAAGCGGCTAATAATTCATCCAGTCCTAAGTGAATATTTTCACAAGTCCAAGCTAATTTAGTTTCAAAATTTGCACGATCGTCAATACTCAATCCTTTAAACATACCGCACTCGCCGATCCCTTTGAGTGAATTCTGCTCAAGCTGAATAAACCAAGTATCTTTATAGGATAAAACCCCACGAGAAGTGCCGCTAGCTTGCTTGAATTGAAGTTGATATTTAAAATAATTTGCTTGCATCTAGAGGGCTATGGATTCACCTATTGCAAGCAACATGAGGTCTTTGTCTTTTTCAAAAAATGTTTGTATTGCTTTTTGATGGTCAATTTCGATATAACCAAAGGTATCAAAGTGGTAGCCTAAAATTTTATCACATTCCAGAAAATCACTCGCAATCAGAGCATCGTCCACACCCATCGTGAAATTATCGCCAATAGGCAGAATTGCTACATCTAAATTATATTGAAGTGGAATCAATTTCATATCATAGGTAAGGGCGGTATCACCCGCTATATATATTGTTTTATGTTCCCCTTTTATGATAAATCCCCCTGGTTGACCCCCGTAAGTTCCATCTGGAAAGGAAGAGGTATGAATCGCATTTACGTATTTAACCGTTCCAAAATCAAATTTCCAACTGCCGCCATGGTTCATGGGATGTCCGTTGAGACCCATTTTTTGATAGTGAGAAACAATTTCGAAGTTAGATACAATCGTGGCCCCTGTGCGTTTTGCAATGAGCTCAGCGTCCAAAATATGATCTTGATGCGCGTGTGTTAATAAAATATAATCGGCTTTTATAGCCTCTAAATCAATCTGAGATGCCTTAGGGTTTCCTGAAATAAAAGGGTCTACAAGAATATAGATTTGATCAATCGTAAGAAGTAAACTGGCGTGGCCTAAGAATTGAATCGTCATTTTAATTTTTATTTAAAATTACAAAATTATAATATAACCTCTATAAAAGTGAAGCACAAAAAAACAACGCTAAGGCAACAGTCGATAATGCCAAGACTTTAAGTTGTGGATCGTACTCTATTGGGGTTTTGATTTTACGAACAATGTTGAGATGTATTAAGAGTGGTACGAAAGCTATGAACACAAAATACATCGAACTGTTTGCAACTAAAAATGAATAGAGTCCTATTAATAGCATGGCAACTACAATCAATAGTTGGTGGTATGATTTGGCGCGTTTCAGTCCAAAATACCCTGCTAAGGTTTGTTTGTTTGATAATTTATCGGATTCAATATCCCGCATATTATTTAAGTTGAGCACTCCGGCACTTAGCAGTCCAATGGTACTCGCAGGCAATAACATCAAAAAGTCGATTTGTTTTGAATATAAAAAATAGGTTCCTAAAACACTTAGCCATCCAAAAAACAAAAATACCATGACATCGCCCAGTGCTTTATAGCCATAAGCAGAAGCACCTATGGTATATTTAATGGCGGCAACAATGGCTAAAATCCCAAGGACTATAAATACCAAGGAGGTTAAAAACTGCTCGGCACCAAATGCTGTATAAATTAAACTAACGACTAAAATAAGACAAAGTATGACATTAAATATAATGGCATTCCGCATCTCTTTTGGGCTGATATTCCCACTTTGCAATGCGCGTTCTGGTCCAATACGATGTTCGTTGTCGGTGCCTTTAATTCCGTCGCCGTAATCGTTGGCGAGGTTTGATAAAATCTGTAAACTTAAGGTTGTAAGGATTGTCAAAGCAAATATTGAACTGTCGAAAAAATCTCTTGAATATGCTATTCCAGACCCCACAATCGCCCCAGAAATTGACAATGGCAATGTTCGGAGTCGGCAGGCAGAAATCCATGCTTGTAAATTTTTCATGCTATGGAATCCATTTTTTCTCGAAGTTAGGCTTTCGTTTTTCTAAAAAGGCATCACGGCCTTCTTTGGCTTCATCGGTCATATAGGCAAGTCGTGTGGCTTCTCCAGCAAAAACTTGCTGCCCCACCATTCCATCATCGGTAAGGTTCATCGCAAACTTGAGCATTTTAATGGATATCGGAGATTTTTCTAAAATTTCTTGCGCCCATTCATAAGCCGTTGCTTCTAAATCTTCATGAGGCACCACCGCATTTACCATGCCCATATCAAATGCTTCTTGTGCATTGTAGTTTCTCCCAAGGAAAAATATTTCACGGGCTTTTTTCTGACCGACCATTTTTGCTAAATATGCAGAGCCATAGCCCCCATCAAAACTGGTGACATCGGCATCGGTTTGTTTGAAAATCGCATGTTCTTTACTTGCCAAGGTCAAATCGCAAATAACGTGCAAACTATGACCGCCACCCACAGCCCAACCTGGAACGACGGCAATGACCGCTTTGGGCATAAACCGAATGAGGCGTTGTACTTCTAATATGTTTAATCGGTGGTAGCCATCATCGCCCACATAGCCTTCATGACCACGGGCTTTTTGATCGCCTCCGCTACAAAATGAATAGACACCATCTTTGGAAGAAGGCCCTTCAGCACTTAACAACACCACTCCGATACTGGTGTCTTCGTTGGCATCGTATAACGCTTGGTATAGTTCAAGCGTTGTTTTGGGTCTAAACGCATTCCTTACATCTGGACGGTTGAATGCTATACGGGCAACGCCGTTGCATTTTTTATAAGTAATATCTTCGTATTCTTTAACAGTTTTCCATTGTATACTCGGCATAGGATGACGGTTTTAGGTTGTTAAATAAATCCCATCCTGTTCGATGCGGATGCGACGTTGTTTGTAAAGGGTTCCAATAGCTTTTTTGAAACTTTTCTTACTCATTTGAAGGAGAGACTTAATGTCTTCAGGTGAGGATTTATCTGTGAGCTTTAAACATCCATCTTCTTTGTTTTCTAAAAACTCTAGTATTGATTGCGCATTTGGCTCAATGTTTCTGTAACCAATTTTTTCGAGGGTGATATCGAGCTTATTCCCTGGACGAATCTTTTTAACGATTCCCTTGAGCTTGTCACCAATACTTAGATCCTTAAATAAATCTTGATTGAAAATCAAGCCTAAATGGGTTTTATTAATAATGACATTCATTCCTAAATCCGACGGATGGGACACGATTAAATCGACTTCATCAAAAGCCTCAACAGTGAGTTCTTTATTGTCCAGAAAACGATTTGTTTTGCTGGAAGCCACCAGACGTTCGGAAGTTTCGTCTAAATAACAATAGACCAAATACCAGCCTCCTGCTTTCATAGGGAATGCTTGTTCTCTAAACGGACAGAATAATTCTTTTACCAGTCCCCAATCGAGAAAGGCACCAATATCGGTGACGTTATTACAGCGAAGCAGCGCGAATTCTCCTTTTTTAATATACGGATGATCCGTGACCGCTACGAGGCGTTCTTCGTTGTCTAAATAAACAAAGACCTCAATTTTATCATCAATTTCAAATTCTTTGGGAACGTAACGATTCGGTAGTAAGACTTCTTGATCTTCGTCATCTCCCAAAAACAATCCTGGTTCTGTATCTCGCAGAATTGTAAGCTTATTGTAGTCTCCTATGTGTATCATGCCACAAAGGTAAGAATAATAGAGGCAGAAATTAAAAAAAGCGTGACAACAAATTGTGGGACTTAAGAATTGTTTTTGATAGACTATTCATACACCGATTCTTTTCCGAAATGCAGTACTAATAAGTAATAAAACACCGCGCGGTATTTATGGCGGTTTGAGCGTCCATACTGTTCAATCACAGCCTCAATTCCTTCGTCTAATTTATCTTCAATAGACAGTTCTAGTTTATTTATTAGAAATTTATCTTTCAGGATGTTTAACTCAGACTCACTATTAACGGACACCCTGCTAGAATCTGAATTATAGATCGATGGACCACACCCAACTGTCACTTTTCTAAGCAAATCCATATCTGGATACACACTACATTTCTCTCTTAAATCATTGGCATACTTCACAATAAGCTTATCCCTTGCGTTCATAATACAGGTGTCTTTAAATTCGATTCAGGAAGATGCAGTAAACACCTTTCAATAACTAAGACACCACAATCCTAAAAAAGTCACAGTAAAAAGTAATAAATTACAATTATTATTTTACGAAATCGAAATACGAGAGTAGAATCTGGTCGTTTTCAGATGAAGGTGTAAACACTTCTAATATTTTTGGTCGCGAACTTTGTTTGTAAAAATTTTCTAAAGCAACTTCTAATTCCTCCCCTGTGTTTGCAGACGCATACTCCAGGTTAAAGAGTTTAGATATTGGTTCGGCAGTGAGCAAATGGTTGGTTTCAACAAATGTGCTGAAATTTTCGGAATTTTTATTTCCCGGTAAAATTCTAAAAATCCCTCCACCCCTATTATTGATGATTATAATTCTGAAGCTTGAAGGAATGTAGTTATTCCAAAGGGCATTGCTGTCGTAGAAAAAACTTAAATCCCCTGTAATAAAAACCGTTGGTTGCTTTGAAATACGTGCCGCACCTATGGCGGTACTTGTCGATCCGTCAATGCCACTCGTGCCACGGTTACAAAACACAGTCAAGCTTGGATTCATTTCAAACAACTGCAAGTAGCGTATGGTAGAGCTATTACTTGACTGCACCATAGAATCGCTTGGAATGTGTTTCAAAATACGGTCAAATGCTTTGAAATCACTAAACGGAATCGATTTTATATATTTTTTGTGTTTTTGGAGTCGGCGTATTTTGACATGATTCCATGTTTCAAAATAGGTGCTTACTAAATACGAATGACTGGAACTATGGAGTTGCTCAAAAAATGTATTGACGGCGCATTTAAAATGTTTTGTCAAACAAAAAAAAGTGTCGTTAGCAAGAACCTCATCTATATGCCAGTGTATTTTTGGAGGATTGGTTCGTAAAAATGTTTTAATCTTTTTAGAAACAATCATTCCACCGAATGTAAGTAATAAATCAGGCTGAAGCGCCTCAAAATCCGTCGCATCCAAAGGGGTGATTAATTGATCGATACTGGCGAAAAAATTTGGATGATGTAAATTTGAAGTCGTTTCTGTAAGCACAATCACAGAAGGGTCTTCTGCAATCAATTTCAAATATATTTCTTGAACGCTATTAGGCGGGTTCACTCCTACCAAAATCATTTTTCGCTTGGACGAATGCCATTTTTTGACATCTGTTTTTGACAGAGAAAAAGATGGGTTGTTTATTTTTATTTTAGTCGGATTTAGCTCGGACGTAAATTCCTCAGTGGTATCGTATAAAGGCTCCGAAAATGGCACATTGATATGAACGGGCCCACACTCCGATTTTGAAATATGAAGTGCCTTTTCAATAAGCGAATCATTATTTTTAATCGTTTTTAAAAAGGACTTTTTAAAATGTTCTTTTAGGTTGGCTTCATACAGAATATGTGCACCAAAAACATGGGGTTGTGTAATGGTCTGACCATCCCCAATATTGATAAGGTACTCTGGGCGGTCTGCAGAAATCACAACAAGCGGAACCCGGCTGTAAAACGCTTCGGTCACCGCAGGATAATAATTAACGAGAGCACTTCCAGAAGTACATACCAAGGCGACAGGTTGTTGTAGTTGCTGTGCCATACCCAATGCAAAAAACCCAGCAGAACGCTCATCTACAATACTGTAACATTCAAAGAATTCATGATTTGTAAACCCGATTGTCAAAGGTGCATTTCGACTCCCAGGTGAAATCACAATATGCTGAATATTATGACTTTTACAGAGTTGAATAATCGATTGCGCTAAGGGCTGTTTTGACTGTATCATTGCCCCACAAAGTTATTTAATTTTTAGGGTTTAAAATGAAATGAAATAATAAATATTTCCTAAAGGTTTAGAGTACCTTTTTTATGGTTTGAATCTTGTTTTCAGTCTCCGTAAATTCGGACAAAGGATCGGAGTCTTTTGTAATCCCACCTCCACTGTAAAGAACTGCCAAAGTGTCTTTTAACTGCATGCAGCGCAAATTTACCGCAAGGTGGGTAGATTTACGTTCTGTTTGGTAGGCTCTGTTTTCAATATTTCTTTTGGAATTCCTAAAAGTTGATTTTGAAGGAATATTTAATTCTCCAAAAAAACCAGCATAATACTCACGATCGTAGGATTCCATTGAATTGATAAATTCTAACGCCCTATTTCTAGGCGTACCACACACCGCTGGCGTGGGATGCATTGCCCTCAATAGCTGTTTTAAACTTTGGTATGTCGGTTTTAAGCGTCCCGTTATAAGTGTTTGCAAGTGCAACAATTCCCCCGCTTTGAGTGTATGTGGTCCAGACGTTTTAATGGGCTCTAAATAATCCGATAGAACTTCAAGCAAATAATCAGTTACAAACGCATGTTCTTCCATGTTTTTTGAATCCCACTGGACTTGCTCAGAAGATTTAAAAATTTGGGTTCCCGCTAGTGCCATTGTAGATACTGACTTGCCTTCTAGTTTTAGTAGACTTTCAGGGGATGCGCCCAACCAAAATCCTGTTTCAGGATGAAACCAACAATAGGTAAACGCAGATGAATAATTTTGTGCTAATTTCTTGAAAATCTCAATCGGGTTTGAGTCCTCTAAATTAAATTTGAACTCTCTTGAAAGCACGACCTTTTCTAAATCCGTAGCTTTTATTTCATCAATCGCTTTAGACACCAAGTTTAAATGATCGCCTGTAGAATCCATTGAGTGGAGAGGACTTGTTTCAGAAAACACTTCAAACTCCAGCTGTTCTAGCTTTATAACTGATGAATCTTCTAAGGGGATGTAATAACTGTCTTTTTTAGAATCAAAGGGTGCAAATACAAATCCACTCTCAGAATAATCATTAATGATATGATTCTCTGTAGTCGTTTGTATATATGCTTTTATAGCTTGATTTTCTGGTTTGGAAAAAAGCACAAAGGATCGTTTCGATTGGATCGCTGTATTTATTTGATCGAAAAAATCAGTCGAGGTCATCGGTTAGCGTTCTTTAGGAAGTGAAACGGTGGTCAGTTTACAAGAAGAAACCAATTGATTTTGATCGTCTGTGACTTCGATATTAAAAATCTGCATGGTTCTTCCTCTGTGAATAAAGGTTGCTTTGGCATATACAAAGCCTTCTTTCACACTTTTGATGTGGTTGGCAGAGATATCAATTCCTCTCACAAAATAGTTTTTGGTATCTAAAAAAATATGTGCGGCAAAACTTCCGACAGTTTCAGCGAGTGCCGCTGTAGCACCTCCGTGAAGTACTCCATCGGGTTGATACACACGTTTATTGACGGGCATTTTAGCAATTACAAAGTCTTCCCCTGCATCTACAAATTCGATGTTAAGGGTTTCCATTAAGGTATCTTTACAAGCTGCGGTTGCAGCCTTTATAATCTGATCTTTTGTTGGACTCATTTCTAGTGTGATTTGAGTGTAAAGTTACAAAAATCAACGATGAAGTCAATAACCCGATACCGTTAAAAAAAGGCAAAAAAAAAGACTGCCTTTTCAGACAGTCTTAATTCAATATCTACTTGTATTCTATAATTAAGCTGTTTTCTTAACTGCTAAGCTGTAGATCACTAAACCGAATCCGATTTTGTTGATTGCATCTGCAATGTTGTATAATACATCCATGTCTAGTCCAAGGTTTGCAAAAGAAGAATACCACTGTCCGTCAGCTGTACCTACTAAGTAACCTAATGGATAGATGATCCATCCAACAAGTACAAACCAGCAAAGAATTTTGTGAGCTGCTAATACATCGCCACCAGCTTCTTTAGCTAATTTTGCTGCTCCACCAAGCCATATTTCGTAAACGATAGCAAAGTATGCTACAGCAGAGAAAAAGCCCCACATAGATGCTTGCTCAGAAAAAACAGTTTCTCCTAAGTAACCAGTTACTAACATGATCACTGAAAGTCCAATCATTTTAGTAAGTAAAGATTTTTTAGCACCAGCTAATTTTAGGATTAAGTAAAATTCAACGCACATTAATGGCACCGTAAGAATCCAATCTACATAACGAAAGAACGTTGGTGATACTTGATGTTCTCCCCAATAGTCTCTCATGTACATATAGTGTACAGCTGCAATAAATGTAATTAAACCAGAAACTAAAACAGAAGTTCTCCATTTTTTGTCAAATTGATTTAAAGATAAAAAGAAAAAGGCAGAAGCTGCCATCATTGCCATACATCCAATAAAGAACGTAAAGCCTACGTAATCCGTGTCTGCCATAAGGGCAACCTTGTTTGCAAAAGGTAAAATTAAGTTTGTCATTTTTTAAAAGTTTAGTTAGTTTTTTGTTTAAACAAATATATAAAAAATTAAACTAATTGTTGAGTATTTCGTAAATTTGTAGCCTCAGACCACGTATTTAACACTATTTTATGAAGAATATTTTCAATTTCTCAATCGTCTCAAGCTTCTTAGGCTTATGGATAACTACCCATGTCCCAGAGAGTTTTGAGCTTATTTTGGGTTTTATTTTAATATTTACATTTGGAATGATCCATGGATCTAACGATTTACTTATTGTTAATAAAATTTTAAAAAATGTAAAACACTATTCTAAATTCACACTCCTTGTCGCCTACCTATTAATAGTCTCGGTTGCAATTTTAGTTTTTTATTTGATGCCTTCCCTAGCAATGATTCTGTTTATGTTATTTAGCGCTTACCATTTTGGAGAACAGCATTGGGATCATCGTTTTTCAAAATTAAATACCACTCTTAAATCTATATTTTACTTTTCTTACGGAATGTTAATTCTATATCTATTGTTTGCTTTTAACGATGCGGCAGTGAAATCGATTGTATTTGAAATTACTGGCTACGAGATCGCTCATTTATACACACCCCATATATTAATCGTGTTAGGTGGTTTCGTGGGACTTGTTTTAAGTGTGGCGTTTCTCAAAAAACGCCTGGCTATAGAAGTTGTTTTAAAAGAACTGTTCACTTTAATTGTTTTGGCAATGATTTTCAGTTCCTCTTCTTTGATATGGGGGTTTGCTATTTATTTCATTCTTTGGCACAGTATCCCTTCCTTAATAGAACAAATTACATTTATCTACGGGAACACTAAAACAACCTCAGCTTTAAAGTACTGCAAAGCAGCCGTGCCCTACTGGATTATTTCATTGATAGGAATGGTTATTCTATATGCGATTTTTAGTAGTGAGAAACAGTTCTATCCCTTGTTCTTTTCATTTATAGCTGCGGTTACATTTCCACATGCTTTTGTAATGCTCAGAATGTTTTCCAAAAAAAAAGCACAACCATAAACTGATTGTGCTTTTCTGTATTAAACAAAACTAACTGTTATTTCACTTCTTCGAAATCTACATCTTCAACATTATCTTCTTGAGACGCTTCAGCATCTGGAGCAGCATCCGCAGGAGTACCTTGGGCACCTTCTTGTGCTTTGTACATTTCTTCGCTAGCAACTTTCCATGCTTCGTTAATTTTCTCTAAAGCTGGGTCAATAACCGCGATGTCTTTAGATTCATAGGCCGCTTTCAATTCTTCCAATGCAGCTTCAATTGGTTGTTTCTTATCATCCGATAATTTATCACCAAATTCTTTAAGCTGATTTTCTGTTTGAAAAATCATACCATCAGCAGCATTCAACTTATCTGCTGTTTCTTTAGCTTTCGCATCTGAATCTGCATTAGCCTCTGCATCTTGTTTCATTTTTTGGATTTCTTCATCTGTCAATCCAGAAGACGCTTCAATACGAATGTCTTGAGTTTTGTTGGTTGCTTTGTCCGTTGCGGAAACTTTGATGATTCCATTGGCATCAATATCAAATGTCACTTCAATTTGTGGTGTTCCTCTCTGTGCTGGTGGAAGTCCATCTAAATGAAAACGTCCAATCGTTTTATTATCTGCTGCCATGGCACGCTCTCCTTGAAGGACGTGAATTTCAACTGAAGGCTGATTGTCTGCTGCTGTTGAGAATACTTGAGATTTTTTAGTTGGGATGGTTGTGTTAGACTCAATTAATTTAGTCATTACATTCCCCATAGTTTCAATTCCTAAAGACAATGGTGTAACGTCTAATAATAATACATCCTTCACATCTCCTGTTAATACCCCACCTTGGATGGCAGCACCTACAGCAACAACCTCATCAGGATTTACTCCTTTATTAGGTTTCTTTCCAAAGAATTTCTCTACCGCTTCTTGAACCGCAGGAATTCGAGTAGAACCTCCTACTAAAATAATTTCATCAATGTCACTTGTTGACAAGCCTGCTGCTTTTAAAGCCGTTTGACATGGCTCAATTGTTCTTTTTACTAAGTCGTCAATTAATTGCTCAAACTTTGCTTTTGACAATGAACGTACCAAGTGTTTTGGGCCGCTTGCAGTCGCTGTCACATAAGGCAAGTTGATTTCTGTTTGTGCAGAAGATGACAATTCAATCTTCGCTTTTTCAGCTGCTTCTTTTAAACGTTGAAGCGCCATAGGATCTTTACGTAAGTCTAAGTTTTCATCCGCTATAAATTCTTCTGCTAACCAGTTGATGATTTTTTCATCAACATCATCTCCACCTAAGTGCGTGTCACCATCCGTCGCTAGTACTTCAAAAACGCCGTCTCCTAATTCCAATACCGAAACATCATGTGTTCCTCCACCAAAATCAAAAACAACAATGGTTTGATCTTTTCCTTTCTTGTCCATTCCGTATGCCAATGCAGCCGCTGTAGGCTCATTAATAATACGTCTTACTTTTAATCCTGCAATCTCACCAGCTTCTTTGGTTGCTTGGCGTTGTGCATCGTTAAAATAAGCAGGCACTGTAATTACCGCTTCTGTAACTTCTTGATCCAAAAACTCTTCAGCAGTTTTCTTCATTTTTTGAAGTACCATTGCCGATAATTCTTGTGGCGTATATAAACGACCATCAATATCTACACGTGGCGTATCGTTGTCTCCTTTGACTACTTTGTAAGGGACACGACCTACTTCTTGTTTAGACTCTGAGAATTTGTTTCCCATAAAACGTTTAATTGAATAAACGGTTTTTGTAGGATTGGTGACCGCTTGACGTTTTGCAGGGTCTCCTACTTTGATTTCACCACCATCCACAAAAGCGATGACAGATGGGGTTGTACGTTGTCCTTCAGCATTTGTGATGACAACGGGCTCATTTCCTTCCATGACGGAAACACAAGAGTTTGTAGTTCCCAAATCGATTCCAATAATCTTACTCATAATTTATATAATTTAATTTTGTATTTAAATATTACGCAAACCATAAGTCAATCATTGTGCCAATACAATAGGACTGACACGATGTCAGAAAAAAAATAAAATTCCCTTTTATTAAAAAACAAACAACAGATTAGTATCTTTGATATAATTAATAAATTAACCATTATGAAAAAATTAGTGTCATTGTTATCTGTTGTATTATTTATGTCTTGTGTTGTTGAAGAAGGAATTGACGGACGAGATGGGGGTTTAATTGTGTCTAGTGCATTTGAAATTGTAGTCGATTTTAATCCCTCTAACAACTATGAAATTGTTGAACCATACGGATTTGACGTTTTTGAATATGATGTTACTTTGGTTTATATCTTATGGGAAACTGATAATGGTCAAGATGTCTGGAGGTTATTACCACAAAGTACTATTTTTGTTGGTGGTGCAACGCTCACCTATAATTTTGATTTTACACAGACTGATGTTAAACTATTTTTAGAGGGCACTGCAAATTTTGATAATTTAAGTGCTGTTTGGACTCAAGATGTTGTGTTTAGAATTGTGGTAGTTCCTGCAGATAATGTAAGTAATCTTAGCAATCCTGAAATGACTGATTTCGATAGTTCTTTGTTTCAAAAACGTGACTAATAAAGTGATCTTTAGTTGATTTACAATCTATTAAGATAAAAATTTACACAGTCGATCTTCAGCTCTAGCAACAAATTAGGCTTCATTATTTAGTTCTTATTCAAAAAGCAGGATTTATATACTAATTTAGTACATTTACAATCTATCAAAATTATATACCAAAATGTCAGCATCAAAAAAAGAATACAAAAGAGTGACAGTAAAATCGCTCATTGAAATGAAGTCCTTGGGTGAAAAAATATCCATGCTTACAGCGTATGACTACACCATGGCCAAGATTGTAGATGGTGCAGGCGTTGACGTAATTTTGGTAGGAGACTCTGCCAGTAACGTCATGGCAGGCCATGAAACCACACTTCCAATTACCTTGGATCAAATGATTTACCACGCGTCTTCTGTAGTACGTGCCATCGATCGTGCGCTGGTGGTGGTTGACTTGCCTTTTGGAACCTATCAAAGTGACCCTAAAGAAGCCTTACGCTCTGCAATTCGCATCATGAAAGAAAGTGGTGGACATGCCGTAAAGTTAGAAGGCGGTAAAGAAATTAAAGATTCTATTAAAAAGATATTAAATGCCGGAATTCCTGTCATGGGCCATTTAGGACTTACACCTCAATCGATCTATAAATTTGGAACTTATACCGTAAGAGCCAAAGAGGAAGAAGAGGCTTTACGACTAATTGAAGACGCAAAACTTCTAGAGCGCCTAGGCTGCTTCGCTCTGGTCCTTGAAAAAATTCCCGCAGCCTTAGCACAACAAGTTGCTGAAAGTATTAGCATCCCTGTTATTGGAATCGGAGCTGGTGGCGGCGTTGATGGACAGGTACTCGTATTACATGACATGCTTGGAATGACGCAAGAATTTCACCCGCGTTTTTTACGTCGCTATTTGAGCCTACACGAAGAAATGACCACAGCAATCAATCAATACATTGACGATGTAAAATCTTCTGACTTTCCTAGTGAAAACGAACAGTATTAAATTGATGGATAAGATTGTTTCAAATATTGACAACCTTCAAATTCTTCATGAAGACAATCATTTAATAGTCATCAATAAACGCTCTGGAGACCTTGTTCAGGGTGATAAAACTGGAGACACGCCTCTCAGTGATATTGTAAAGGGGTATATAAAAAAGAAGTACAACAAACCAGGGGCTGTTTATTTGGGAGTCACGCATCGGTTGGACCGCCCTACCACCGGAATTGTTGTATTTGCTAAAACTTCTAAAGCACTCACGAGAATGAATGCATTGTTTTTGAACAAAAAAATAAATAAAACTTATTGGGCTGTTGTGAAGAATAAGCCCTCAAAATTAAAAGACACACTCATTCACTGGCTTAAGAAAAATCCTAAAAACAACAAGTCAAAAGCATATATTAAAGAAGTTGATCAAAGTAAAAAGGCGGTACTGCATTATGAATTAATCTATAGTTTGGACCGCTACCACCTTCTTGAAGTCAATCTTGAAACGGGAAGACACCACCAAATCAGAAGTCAGTTATCTACTGTTGGAAGTCCTATCAAAGGTGATTTGAAATATGGATTTGACCGTAGCAACCCCGACGGGAGTATCCATTTACACGCCCGAAATATTTCATTTACACATCCTGTAAATGAGCAGTTAACATCCGTTACTGCGCCCCCTCCAAACGAGGTATTATGGAAGGAATGTATGAATCACATTGATGTATAAACTATGGAAGCGAAATTAATTTTAGAGACTCAAAAACAGTATTTTCAAACACGTGCCACTCGTGATGTCGGAATGCTTAAAAAATTACTTAGCAACCTTCGTTCAGAGATTCTTAAAAAAGAAGAGGCTATTTACGAAGCACTTTATAAGGATTTTAAAAAATCGAAGTTTGAAGCTTATTTTAGTGAAGTCGGTATTATCATCTCTGAAATTGACGCCACTTTAAAACATATTGACTCTTGGTCGAAACCCAAAAAAATAAGAGCTGCGGGACTTAATTTCCCCTCAAGAGATTTCATCTACAGCGAGCCTTACGGAACTGTATTGGTTATTGCGCCTTGGAACTACCCGTTTCAGTTGGCAATTGCTCCTGTCATCGCTGCCATTGCTGCAGGAAATACAGTAGTTCTAAAACCAAGTGAGCATACGACGCACACCTCGCAGTTACTAGAAAACATCCTAAGTGCTGTGTTTAGACCCGAACACCTCAAAGTGATTCAAGGAGGTATTCCTGAAACCACCTTGCTTTTAAAAGAACGCTGGGACTACATCTTCTTTACAGGAAGTGTTCCCGTCGGGAAAATTGTAGCCAAAGCTGCAGCACCTTATTTAACTCCTTTAACACTCGAATTGGGCGGTAAAAATCCTTGTATTGTAGATGACAGCATGCCAACACAACTGATCGCAAAACGATTGGTATGGGGTAAATTTGTCAATGCAGGGCAAACGTGTATAGCACCTGATTATTTATTGGTTCATTCCTCTGTAAAAGCACAGTTGATTTCTGATTTAAAAACCGAAATCACGAAAGCTTACGGCGTAAACCCACAAGAATCCGAGGATTACCCTCGGATTATCAATGCTGCCAACTTATCTAGGTTGACAACGATGCTTACCGACTCTAAGGTGGTGTTTGGAGGTTCATACGACATCTCCGATTGCTACCTCGCTCCTACGCTAATTGACGAACCCTCTATGGATTCAGAAGTTATGAAAGATGAAATTTTCGGCCCTATCTTACCCATTTTGAGTTATGAAACCGAAGAGGACATCCAGTCCGTTTTAAGTCAATATGACAAACCTCTTGGGTTTTATGTCTTTTCAAATAATAAATCTTTTTACAAAAAGATGATTGAAACTTATAGTTTTGGAGGAGGCACAATCAACGATACCATGATTCATTTCGGAAACTCTAAATTACCTTTTGGAGGGGTCGGAGAAAGTGGTATTGGAGCCTATCATGGGCGGCTTGGATTTGATACATTTTCGCACAAAAAAGGCATCGTTATTAAAGGAAATTGGTTGGACATTCCACTACGCTATGCGCCCTACACAAACAAGCTTAAAAAGCTGAAGCGGCTGTTTAAATTTCTAGGGTAAAGACTTAAAAACAACTTATGAATTGTCATAGTTTTTTCTTATAGTGATTTCTTAAGTATTTGTTTGTCAAGTAATTATTAAGATAATGTAAACTTATAATTTAATATCTGTAAATTATCCTAACCACCCCTCTCGATCCAAACTTCGGTATTGAATGGCTTCGCTAATATGAGTGCTTTCAATAGACAAAGCACCTTCTAAATCGGCAATGGTTCTGGAAACTTTTAGGATGCGATCGTAGGCACGAGCAGATAAGTTTAAACGCTCCATAGCAGTTTTCAAAAGCTGCATGGACGTGTCGTCTAACTTGCAGTATTTCCGGATTTGTTTGGTGTTCATTTGTGCGTTGTAATGTACGACCTCAGAATCCTCAAAGCGTTTGGTTTGCAGCTCACGGGCTTTGGTCACCCGTTTTCTAATATCTACGGAGGACTCCCCTTTTCGCTCGTCTGACAACTTTTCAAAAGGCACGGGCGTCACCTCTATATGGATGTCAATACGATCCAATAAAGGTCCCGAAATTTTACCTAAATAGCGTTGCATTTCGGTGGCTGAAGACATCATTGGCGAATTCGGATCGTTGAAATACCCGCTTGGACTTGGGTTCATACTGGCGACCAACATAAAACTACTTGGGTAGGTAACTGTAAACTTCGCACGTGAAATCGTGACTTCTCGATCTTCCAACGGTTGTCGCATGACTTCGAGAACTTCACGTTTAAACTCGGGCAATTCATCTAAAAACAATACGCCGTTGTGAGATAGTGAAATCTCCCCAGGTTGCGGATAGCTCCCACCGCCCACAAGAGCGACGTTTGAAATTGTATGATGGGGCGATCGAAATGGGCGTTGTGCAATCAGTCCTTTTTGAGCCCCAACACGCCCCACAACCGAATGTATTTTGGTGGTTTCCAATGCTTCGTGCAAAGTCATCGGAGGTAAAATGGAAGGCAACCGCTTGGCGAGCATTGTTTTCCCTGCTCCCGGAGGGCCAATCAATATAATGTTATGTCCACCAGATGCCGCAATTTCCATACAGCGCTTGATACTCTCTTGCCCTTTGACATCTGAAAAGTCAAATTCGGGATGCTCAAGGTTTTTTTGAAACTCGGCTCGGGTATCCACAATGGTTTGTTCTAAGGGCTTGTTGTTATGAAAATAGTCGATTACTTCAGAGATGTGTTCAACCCCATACACTTTCAAACCACTGACGATGGCAGCTTCTTTGGCGTTTTCTTTCGGTAAGATAAATCCCTCAAAACCTTCCTCTAAGGCTTTAATAGCTATGGGTAGTGCGCCTTTTATAGATTGCACCGTTCCGTCTAAGGAGAGCTCTCCCATAATGATATAGCGCTCGATATGGTCTTCTGTAATTTGATTGGAGGCGGTTAGAATTCCCATCGCTAAGGGCAAATCATAGGCAGAGCCTTCTTTGCGCATGTCGGCTGGCGACATATTAATAATGAGTTTTTTACCAGGAATTTTATAACCATTGTTCTGAAGGGCCGCCGCAATACGGAAATTACTTTCTTTAATAGCATTATCTGGCAATCCTACCAGATGGTAACCAATGCCTTTATCGACATTGACTTCAATAGTGATGGTATGTGCTTCCACGCCAAAGACAGCGCTTCCGTAGACTTTTTTGAGCATTTCAATAAATTTGAGGACTTAAAACTACTGAATATTACGGAATAATAAAACTTATAAGAGGGGTTTGTTATAATGTCAAATAAGAAAAAGGTTTTAAGTTGTGCTAGAATAATCACTCCAACAAACAAAAAACCTTTCTTTTTTAAACGATTCGATTCCTAAAACTTCAACTTCTCATTTTTATCCCACAGACCCCAATAGGCACCAACATCGCCTTCGGTGCCCACTTTCCATGATTCATCAAAGGAGGAGAAATAAAATAGATCTATATTGGCTTCTTTAGACCATTTTTGGACATTTATAAAATAGCGCATTGCATTTTCTTTAGATGAAAACGCCCCTCTTAAACTGCCGCCTTCACTCGGCCAGCCAGATTCAGTAATTATTACTTTTTTTCCTTGTGCCGCATCAACTGCTTCGCCAAACATTTTTTGAATGTGATTTAAGGAGTCTTCTTGGCTACAGCCTTCCCAATAGGGATAGCAATTGGCTAAAATGACATCACAAGCTTTTGCGATTTTTGGTCGCTGTGTAAACTCATAATAAGCGTCCACATAGCCTACTGGAATTCCGGGCAATGCTTCTTTTACTCTAAGGATGTATTCTAACAACTGTGCTTCTGTGAGTTCTTCTCTATACATCACTTCATTGCCAACGGCAGCTATATCTACACAGCCTTCTTTTGCCAATGCAATTAAGGCTTCTAGTTCTTCTTCGTTTTTTTCTAAGTCATCACCCAACCAAGCACCAACCAAGGTGTTAATGCCGTGTTTGTGCGCCATGCGAGGGATGAATTCATTGCCTTCAATACACGAAAATGAGCGCACCCATTTGGTGTAAGGCTTGATCACTTGCATACGTCTATCAACCTGATGTTCTGTAATTTTATTACCAGGCCCTTGGCCGTCTTCATACATACTAAAACACAAACCGTGCATTCCGTTGTTTAAGGTATGTTTCCATAATTCTTCTAAACCTTCTGTAGATAGTTTCGTGAAATTAACTCCAGATTCGTAGGGTTGATCGATTTTTTTTAGCGAAAATTGTTGACCTTCTTTAAATGACATAGTACTGTAGTTTTATTATTGAAATTTTAAATTCTCATTCTTATCCCAAAGTCCCCAGCGTGCTCCAACATCTCCTTCGTGATGTACTTTCCATGACTCATCAAATGAGGAGAAATAGAATAGTGGTACTTCATTTTGTCCCGCCCAATTGGCAGTATCTATAAAATATTTCATCGCATTGTTTTCTGAAGGTTCCGCATCTTTTGTGTGATCTCCTTGGTTTGGCCAGCCTGTTTCTGTAATAATAACAGGCTTCCCATTGGCTACTTGTTGTGTGACGGCATACATTTGCTTTAAATACGTTGCTGATTGCTCAATACTACAGCCTTCCCAAAACGGATAGCAATTAGCTAAAATAACGTCACAAGCATCAATCAGCTTAGGGCGTTCTACAAATTGGTAATAGGCATCCACATAACCCACAGGAATTCCTGGTAGGGAGCGTTTGACACGGTTTATATACGCAATCAATTCTTCTTCTGTTAATTCTTCACGCATCAAGGTTTCATTCCCTACAACTGCGATATCTACAAACCCCGATTTTCCAAGTTTGATTAAGGTGTTGAGCTCTTTTTCGTTCTGAGCTTTATCACTTCCGATCCATGCACCCACCATTGTTTTTAAATGTTTTTCGTGGGCAATTTTAGGTGTATGCTCGTTCCCTTCAGTACAGGAGAATGAACGCACCCATTGAGTGTAAGGTGCAATGACATCCATACGTTGACTGATTTGAGATTCCGATAACTGATTTCCAATGTTTTGTCCTTCTAAATACGGGCTAAAACACATGCCGTGCAGACCCTTATTTAAAGTTTCTGAAAACAGGGCTTTAATATCCGCATCCGATTTTGAAGTGAAATCAGTATCCGAAGTCGAATCAATTTGTATTCCTGAAGCGAGTAAGGATGCTAACTTATTTGTTTGATAAAAAGAGGTTGGTTTCTCTTTTCGTTTTGCTAGTTCAGCACTGATTTTTACCGCTTTTTCTTCTGTAAGATCATAGTCACGCATAATCCACATAGCGATTAGAGTTCCTAATATTGGGAAACCCGAAAAGAATACACGCAAACCAATGATAGCCCCTTCTTGTTCCGTAGAGGCAATGCCTTCTTGAAAACCAATAACGGATAGAATGACTCCACTCAAAGCTCCAGCAATTGCAAAACCAAATTTGACCATCCACCAATAAATAGCGCCAAAAATACCTTCTCTTCGTTTTCCTGTATTTAATTCATCTAAATCAATTACATCTGAAGTCATGGACATCATCAATGTAAATAAACTTCCTATTCCAAAGGAGAAGAAAGGAAGGGCGAAAATAAACATATAGGGTTTTCCTGGAATCAATAAAAACCAAAGGAGTATGTACCCTATTATAGAAATCCCTTGAGACCATAAAAATGCATTTTTCTTTCCTAGCTTACGAGACATCCTAGTGACAATCGGAATGACGATAAAGGTTGTGGACAACGCCCCTAAACATCCAAATAACGAAGGCCAGTATCCCGCATTTGCAGCTTCTGCATCTCCATTAAATAACTGATATACAATGACAAAAAAGGTAAATGTAGCAACCGTATTGAAGGCATTAAAAATTAGAAAAGTTGAAATACATAATTTACGGAACGGCTTAATTTTCAACGCTTCTTGAAATCCTAACTTGATTTCTTTAAAACTTCCTTTAATATTACTAAGTGATAAATCGGCATAATCTTCGTCTAAAGTCGATTTACTCTTGATAAATAGTGCAGGAACCATCGCCACAAACATTAAAATAACACCAACCCAAATAGCTAAAGTCCGTGTCGCTTCTTCTGCAGTTTCAAACCATCCATCATCGCCGTTAATATACATAATCACCCAAAACCATGGAGCTATAACCCATGCCCACTGGCCGATCCATTGTGCAACCGCCATGATGCTTGTACGTTCATGAAAATCATCACTCATCTCATAGCCCATCGCTACGTAAGGAACACTAAAAATAGTGAGCCCTAAATAAAAGATAAAGGACCAAAACATAAAATACACAAAATTATAATCTACGCCACTATCTATATATAATTGCCACATAATTGCAAAGGAAATTCCCATCACAATCGCACCAATAAACACATACTGCCTACGTCTCCCCCATTTAGATTTGGTGTTATCTGAGATAAACCCCATTATTGGATCTGTGAAAGAATCAAATATTCTCGGAAAAAAGTATATGATTCCCCACATCCAACCTGGAAATCCTAAATTTTGTACGAGAACGACCATAAAAATTCCAAGTGCTGCTGGAAACATTTGGTTGGCAAGCATTCCTAAGCCAAAGGCAATCTTTTGACCTAAGGGGACTTTGTTAAGAGTGTTAGACATGATGTGTTGGTTTTTAGTTTGTGTGTTAGTTTGTTAGTTTGGTAATACAATCGTTTGTATGGCTTGTGGTTGTATGGCTATTATTGTTGAAGATTCTCCTAAAGAAAGTTCAAAGGTTTTTAATGTTGTTCCTTCATTGAATACCACAACTGCAATGGTTCCATCAGGGTTTTGTGCAGCGGTGACTTGTAGGTCGGTATCCGAATGATCCAGACCAATCACTTTGGCGCCGGGTCGTATGTATTTACTAAAATGTGCCATCGTATAATACAAAGGCGTAAAATAGACTTCATCGTTATCGGAATCTACAATCACAGGAGCAACACACCAGTTTTTAAACCAGTTTGGACCACCCTGTCTGTCCAATACCATATTCCAATCGACCCAACCGTCAACCCAGTTATTTAAGCAACCAATAATATCTCTGGCATATCTGTTGACAGGGGCGTATTTTGGATGTAAATATTTTTTTTCTTGCTCTCGCCAATCAAATCCCCAATCCGTTGCCTCTTTAGACCAATACCATTTGTCATCTTGCCATTTTGGAATTTCAGAATCTACACAGCCTTCGGTTTCTATTAAGTATTTGTTAGGTGCTTTGTCATGAGCATATTGTAATGCTTTAGGGAAAAAATCATAAGTACTTTCATACCAATGAATGGCGGTTCCTGCATAATACTTGGAAGCTGCTTCATTTTCAAACATCACATCGACCCATTCTTTTAATCCAGCTCTGTTTTGATCATAGCCTAAAATATTGATTGCTCCTTTTCCGTCCGCTTCCAGTTTTGGTCCTAAATGGTTTTGAACAAAATCGGTTTCCTCTTCTGGAGAGAAATGCATACTCTCCCAGTTATTGCCATTTCCATGAGGCTCATTGACGGGGGTTAAACCCCAAATATCAATGCCTTCAGCTTTATAATAATCTATGTATTTAGAAAAAAATAAGGCAAAGGTATCGTAGTATTCTGGTAGTAATTTACCACCAACATATTCTTTATTATCTTTCATCCAAGGCGGTGCGGTCCATGGAGAAGCTATGATTTTAAATCCATCTTCAGAGACGGCCATTGCGTCTTTTATCATAGGGATTAAATCGTCCATATCTTCTATGATGCTGAAATGTTTTAGCTCAAAATCATCCGCTATAGGCGCATAGGTATAGTTATTTAATGAAAAATCACAAGAACTAATATGTGTACGGGTCAATGAATAGTTGGCACCTTTTTCACTAAAGTAAGCGTCGATAATTTTAGTTCTATTTTTTTTACTCAAACGATTTAGTAAGTACGCAGAAGATTCCGTAAATGAGCCCCCAAAACCAGTGATGGTTTGGAATATTTGTTCCGGACTCAGTTGAATTTTCGAAGGGTTTTCAGAAGTACTAAATTCTGATACTTCGGTTAACTTGTTACCATTCGCAGACGTTTCATAAACGGTTACTTGCAAAGGTTCTTTAGATGTACATGCTGTGAGCATTGCGAATAAAATTAAAAAATGATGTATTTTTAAACGTTTCATATTAATGGTTCTTTGTGATTTCTTTTTTTACCGGAGGCAATTCAACCTCAAGGAATAGTGCTTCTTTATTTCCATTATAGGTTTTGGTGATGGGATTCCCGCCACGTGTCAATCCTTCAAAAACGCCTTTATCTACCAAATCCCAGAGAACGTATTTTGCTTTACCATCCACCGTAAATAAACCAAAATGGTTTTCAGAACCTCCTGAGTTATGCGCATCTTTCCATGGTTCATCAAAGGCTTCAAAATAGAAGCATGACATATTAGCTTCATTAGTCCATTCACGAATATGGTTGTAAAAAATAGCCTCCTTGTACTCATCGGTTGCTTTAGAGCCTTTAGCCCCGTAATAACCGTTAGAAAAACTTGCCCAACCTGTTTCACCAATATGGATTGGTTTGTTAATGCCCAAGCTCTTTATATAACTTGCCACACTATCGCTTTGTGAAACGGCATAAGTTTTGGCTCGGTTCATGGCAATATCAATGCGTTTCAAACTTGACAATTCGGTTTCGTCCCCGAAAACGCCCCAAAAAATAGGATTGTAATGTGTATCGTGCATTGGATAGGTATGTACAGATAGATAATCCACAGCCTCGATTAATTTCGTGAGATCTTCCACATGGTATTGAGGATCTCCCCCACCCCAAGAAGCAAAATTATCGGAACTGGTGATCCATAAGTCTTTGGATAGGTCTCCTTTTTTCTTTAAAGCTTGTAAATGGTTTACCCATTTTAAAATCACAGCGGGTTGCACAAAATAAGAGGCGGCCCATTTGACCATGGCTTCATTTCCAACGGCAATGACTTTTACAATATCTGGAAATTCTTGTGCCAAAGCGACTGCACGATCAATCTCAGAGGCATTGTTCTCGCTTTCTTCATGGTGATTCAACGGTTGATCGGTCCAAGCATTTTTACAATCGATCCAAGCACCAACCATCATATACATTTCGAAATTGGCATCTTCATTTTTCAACTCCCGAATGGCTTTTAAAATATTAGACGTATGCGCCAAACGCACATTATAGGTGCGCAATATTCTAATATTCATCGCATGAAGAATTTTCATATCTTCTTTTAACTCTTCAATTGAGGGTTGAAAATCTCGAGATTTTTTTCGATATCCTCCGTAAGAGATCGCTAAATATTTTGAATTTCCTAAGATGTCTTTAGCTGTCACTTCGTTTTGATTTTGTTGGTTCGGGTTCTGCGTATTTGATTGCTTATTTTTACAAGATATTACAAGAAAAACAAGGAGTATTAAAATTAATATATGCTTTGTTGCTCTCATAATATCTTACAAATTTTATTTTAAACGACTCTTTTTAATATGTACATTTAGTTGAACGACTTCACCATTACGATTAAATACGTGTTCGCTTGTTTCTGTATCTAAGCTTAAGCTATTAAACGTTTTTGCGGTTCCATTGCTGAAGTCAACCGTTAAACTGTCTTCTTCTGCTATGGTGTATATAATAGGCACTTGACAGTAGGTAAAACAAAGTGAACCTTCTGAAACCAAAATGCTGTCTTTTTTAGTAGGAATCGCGATGTAATGAAAGATGTTACTTTCTTTCAAAAACTCATTTCCTCGTAGTAAACGTGGATTGAATCCTAGTGTTCCTTCTGAAACTACCACTCCTAGTTCGCCAAAACGTGATAAAATATCTTCTTTTACCTGTCCCGTCATTCCTGGTTGTTGTGCACCTTTTCCTGCCGGTGTATGCGAATAGGCATCGGTTGGAAATGCTCCATAGAGTTTTGGTGATTTGTGCACACCAATTCCTGCATTTATTTCGTAATAGTGGTCTAATAAATTCCCTACATCCACTGCATCAGCTTCCGATTCAATGGCTGAATTACAGCTTTCCAAAACTGCTAATTGCAATTTCGACACCATGTGCCAATAGATGGATCCTAATCCTTCATAGCCATAAAAGGTACCTGAACGACCTGTAAAGGCTTTATGGTTAAATACTTCTTCAAATATCTGTAGTATTTTTGGAGTTTCTGAATGAGCGAGTGCTTCGTAAGAAGTTCCTGAAAGTTCGATTAAAGCCGCTTTTAAATCGTTGGCATTTTTAAAATTTCCATTGAAATGGTAATCACCATTGACATCTTTCTCTATAATTTGAACATTTTTATCGCTTACGAGTTGTCCTAATAATTTAGACGATGACACAGCTGCTGCTGAAATTGTGTTACGCCCAATGAATCCTTTTAATTCTTTATTCGGATATAATAAATAACTGTATTGGTCTGGACGGAAAAGCTTGCTGTTTTTCATTGCATCCAAAACAGATAAGGACTGTTTGGTTGATAAATATTTTGAACTTAAAACGGCAACCTGACCTTCTAACATTTCATCTAAATACGAAATTGAAACGCTGTTGTTTTCGTTGACGGTCATTAAATTATATGCATGGTATAAATTATCTTCTCGTTTATTCACTTCGATAGAGTGCTCTAAATACTGAAGACTCACCTCAATAAATGCTTTTATATCCTTCACAGATAGTTCACTTTTTCTTCCTGAAAAAGCGGCATTATAAATTTGAGTTCTATAGTTGCTTCCTGCATTTCCTAAGGCATCTAAAATTACTTTTCGGTCTGTATCATTGATACGCCCGGATAGTAAATTCTGGTTATCTTTAAAGGTCGTTGAAATAGCATCAAAGAATGTGACGAGTTCTTTAGAAACTTCGACGGTTTCTAAGTCCGATTGAACTATGACTGTATCAAAGAATTTCAAGAAACGTCGTAAATAATACAAGGTGACCATAGAAACCCCACTACCAACCAAGGCATTGTTGGCATCGTTCCATTCAGGACGTTGCGTATTCATCCAAATTCCACCTTCTGGAATAAAGTTTGAAAGTTTTGCTAAAGTGGTGGCTAGTATTTTTTCAATGAAATTGACTTTTACAATAAAACGATTCTCATCGCGAAGTAGGGCACCATCGGCTCCAAGTTCTACGCGTTGTTCTCTAATTTTATGATCGAGTGCTTCATCAAATTCAATGGTATCTTTTGGATTTTCAAGCAAGGCGTCGTAGCTTTTGATCTTATAAGGAACATTGGCATAGACAAATAAATCTTTATCAAAAAGAGTTGCTAATTTACCTGGTTGGTGGCTTTCAATAAACTCTAAAAATTTGAGTAAATAGATCACTTGATGATCGCCCCAATAACCGATGTACGACCAAGGGTCGTCTGGTTCAATAGTTTCCCAATCAAATCCGCCTTTGGTTACACGGTATGGATTGTAGCCATCAAAGGTTGTTGCGTTTAAAAATTTATGGATCATACTTTCAATAAACGCAGGATACGAATGTGCCAATGCTTCCCAGTTTTGGAAAATATCGCGCCAGTTTCCTTCGTAATCTAATATTTTTGAACCATCAATCTCACTTTTGGTGTTGATTGAAAATTTATTCCAAGGACGACTCGGATCTCCATGACGACGGCTAAATTTTAACGGCATGTATTCGAAACAAAGGCGTCTAAAGTTAGTGTCATCTACTTGATGAGCGAGTTCTTGTAACACTGAAAGCGTGAACTTTTCAGGAAGTTTTTCAACATTTTCTTCTGTCGTTCTTGCTACTTTTTTATTGGCTTTTGCTAGGTAATTTTTAAAATCCCATTTTTCAATTTGATAGTTATTATCAAAAATCCCACCTCTCATAATATTGAACAAGGTGTTTGAGAAATGGCGTGTATCTCTAAATTTATCTGCGGAAAGCTGTAAACCATCAGAAGCCGCATTTAAGGCGATTAAACGCGTGGTTCCTTTTTCAATTTTTTGGTCTATCAATTCCCATAAACCATCATTGGTTTTAATTTTATTAACCAACTTTGCAATGGCGGAATGGTTTTTATTCACCTCTGCAACAAGCAACCACTCTTTGTCTTCTTGGGATGCTAATACAATTTGAGAATTGACAAAATAAGCGCCTTTTTCAGCTTTGACATCCGTCTCATCTTGAATTTCATATTGTTTTCTAAAGCTATCAAGTTGTAAGGAGGAGAGTAAATATTTAGGAGTGTCTAAACCTAAAGACCAAACAATATTTGCTTTTAGAGCTTCGCTAGGCTCTGCTTTATCTACAATAATTGCGCTTAAAGCATAAATCCCTAAACCTGAACTTTTTTCTAACTCACTACGTTTATAGGCATCGACTAAATTACTACTTGCATTTTGTAAATCGCTACCAACGCCGTAAGGTAAAATGTTTTGAATCCCATCCAATACATTGACTTCAACAGTAGAGGTTGCAGTATTGATAAGCTTCGATTTTTTTATAAATCCAAAGGTGTTTGTAGAATTCCATTGGTATTGAAAGGTGAGTTCTAAATCGTGGTTGATTTCTTCGAACAAGACTTTATTACCATACTCGTTTTTATATAAATTTCGAGTGGTTTTGTACTTTCCTGCAAAACGATCCGAAAAAGGTTCCCATAAATGAACTTCATCATTTTTGACTACTTGGAAAATAGATTTACTTCCTGTGATTTCAGCTGCTTCCGTGATTTTATCATCTGTATAGTACGGAAATAATGCAAATTCAGAGTTTTTTCTTCCAGCGGTTAGACTTCCATTACTAGAAATAAACATCCAGTGATTTGAATCACTAACGATGCTCATGAAAAATGGTCTCATTTTGTCACTATTCGAAATCTTATAATAGACTTCGTTGTCAATGTTGACTAAGGTTCCATCGATGTCTTTACCCTGATTCACGTCTTTATTTTTTCCTAAAAAAATAGCTTTCTTTGTCATTTAATTTTTTATCAATAAACCCCCATTTATGATTTTTTGAGGCTTTATAATTCTTTAATATCTTTTAACTGCTTAGAGTTGATTGGTTTTTTTTAATACTTAAATACTAATTTCAAAAATAAAAAAGGCTTGTTAAAAACAACTTAATCATAACCTTTTTATTCGTGTTTTAATTCATTTATTTTAATAAACGAAAATTATAGCGTTTCTTTTACGGATAACTTACCTGTATGAATTCTGGCTGAACTATTGACTATTTTAATATAAAAAGGCTAGAGATAATTTTTCCCTAGCCTTATTTATTAATTATTGAAACGTAATGTTATCGAAATACACTACATTATCCGATGTTCTTGCATTGAAATCAGGGAATACAACAATCTGATCAATATTTGTAGAGCCATCTAATCCATTTCCAATACGACTCGTAAAATCAAATGTCAATTCTTCCCATGCATTAATTACAGTGTTTGGAACTTTGATTTCTCCTTGTGCGCCATTAGTAGTATTTACTAGTTTAATACCAACATCACTGATTACGGTTTTGTAAACCATAATCTTAATGATCGCATTGGATGCAGAAAGATCCCACGTAATTCCCATTTCGCCATGTGCGGTTTCACAACCAACATAAGGTTGTCCAGCTTGAAGTGCCGTGATTTTAGCCACTGTACTTGAGGTGTTTATTCCTGATGCATTTGGATTTGCTACGAATTCAACTGGTGGGTTCGAATCATTTTCAAAAACATTCCAAGTCCAACTTGCTCCATGTCCTGTTGTCTCAAAATTAATAGGAAGCGTAAGATTATATGAACCGCCACCGCCGCCACCACCGCCGCCAGAACCATAAAGCTTAAGGTCGTCAAAGTAGTACGTATCGGTGTTATTAGCATTTAAATCAAAGAAAATAACAAGCTTATTAAATTTACCACTATCAGCAGCTGTAAAAGGGAACGTCAATTCTTCCCATCCGCTTGTTACTGAAGTTGTGAAAAATTTCTCAACATTATTACCTGCATTTCCAATCTCTTCTAATTTTAATCTAACTTCGGTATTTGGTCTTGCAGACCATACTTTAATTTTTAAGCCAGTATTCGCATTAAAATCTAATTTTGCGTCTAAATCATATTGATTGTTATCCCAAGCATTGTTATTTGCTTTTACGACTTTACCTACTTTACAAGAGCTGTTTACAGTATTGTCAAAGTCTGGGTTATCTACCCATGAAAAACTAGCACCATCAGTGATAAAGTCTGCAGTTGGATCGGATTGAAACGTCATGTTTAAGTTGGATGCACTGTAAGACTCTGTTGTTTCAGGATCACAAACTACAGGACCTGTTCCTGTTCCATATAATGTCAAATCATCAAAATAATAAGTATCTGTGTTGTTTGCATTCAAATCAAAGAAAAGAACCACTTTATTGTATTTGTCACTATCAACACTAGTAAAAGCGAAGCTTAATTCCTCCCATCCATCAGTAACTGATGTAGTTAAAAACTTTTCTACATTAGTAGCTGGAGTTCCATCTTCTTCAAGTTTAATTCTAACTTCAGTGTTTGGTCTTGAAGACCAAACTTTCATTTTTAAACCTTCATTGGCATTAAAATCCAATTTCGCATCTAAGACAATTTGATTGTTATCCCAAGGGTTGTTTCCTAATTTTGTGATTTTCCCTACTTTACAAGAAGTATTTACTGCGTTATCAAAATCTGGATTGTCTATCCACTCAAATGTAGCACCATCATTAACAACACTAGCCGTTGGATCTGACATAAATGTTATATTCAAATCAGCAGCGGAAATTGATTCAACTGTTTCTGCTGTACAAGGTGTTGGAGGCGATACTATTTGTGTAATATCATCAAAATAGAATGTCCCATCGGTTGTTCCCGCACCATCTACAAACATGGTAAGTTGTGAGTAACTCGCGGCAGAGTTAAAAGTGAAAATAATTTCTTCCCAACCAGTTCCTGTATGACTGGCTGTAGCTTCTACATTTGCTGCAGAACCATCTTCAAGTTTTAATAAAACGTTTACTGGTGCATTTGCCCAGAAATTCATTTTGATCGACTTGTCAGTCGTTAAATCTACGGGTGCCCCTAATTCAAAGAACAAGCCTTCGTAAGTCGCACCACTGTTTGTAACTGCTCCTACATTAGATTCCACTGCGTTTGTACCTGAAAGATCTGGATTTGTAAGAATCTCAAAACTTGTACCATCAAAAACGGTTGCATCATAGTTGGTATTTACACCATCAAACGTAATTGGTAAGGTTGCGATTTCAGGAATATTAATTGTAATCTCATCAGAAAAAATATCATAAGCTCCTGCGACATTGGAGGACTTTAAAACCACCAAGTATGTACCGTTTGCATAGACGTTTACTGGATTAATAAGCGTTGAAGTACTTTCATCTCCAAAATCCCAAGCGTATGTTGAGGCATTTACTGAGGTATTGATAAAGGTGACTGTACCAGTATCTGCATTAATCGTGTGTGTAAAACCAGCTGTAAGTTGTGGTAAAACCGCTTCATCATCGTCACAACCCATAAAACTGATTGCTAAAATAAGTAGTGAAACTTTTTTTAATATTTTAAATAAATTTTTCATCGTCTGTTATATTAGTTGTTTTTATTATTTATATACTCTTACGTAATCTACTAGCATGTTTTGTGGAAACGTCTCTCCACTGTCAGGATTTCCTGGGAAATTACCTCCAACAGCTAAATTAATAATGATATAGAAGGGTTTGTTAAAAACCCAATCCCCAGTAATATCAGTCCCCGGAATTGCTTCGGTATCAGCAGTCGCTGCAACACCATCGTTTAGGATGTAAACAGCATCGGCTGGTGTGACTTCAATATCAGAAGGTGTAATTTGATTGTACAATACATCGTCTATATAATAGTTGATGTAATCAGGGCTCCACTCAATTCCAAACACATGGAATCCTGCGTCATAACGGTCATTTCCTAAGTCGTAACTTTTGGTCACTTGTCCCTGTGGATCTGTTAAACCAGAATACCCTGGTCCGTGTATAGAGCCGCTTACTTTTGTAGGTTCTTGTCTGCGGTACTCCATAATATCAATCTCACCACATTGAGGCCATCCGTCCACATCGACGTTTTCTCCTAAGAGCCAAAATGCAGGCCAAAGACCTGATCCTCCCGGAACTTTAATACGTGCTTCAAAACGTCCATAGGCTTGAGAGAATTTTCCTTTGGTAACCAGTTTTGCCGATGTAAATGAGGAGCCGTTATAATTTTCTTCAATCGCAGAAATTACTAACAGTCCATTTTGTACGGTTACATTTTCTGAACGGTCTGTATAATATTGCAACTCATTATTACCCCAACCATCGATACCTGTTCCTGTATCGTAATTCCAAATTTCAGAATTAGGAGCACCTTCAACATCAAACTCATCAGACATCGTTAAATTTGTAAACGTGGCAACCGTTTGGGTTTCGTCTGTATCACAACTGGAAATCGTGAAAAATGATGCAAAAAGAAAAGACATCAACACGAGTGTTTGAATCCTTAACTTATATTTATTTATTTTATTCATGTTTTGTTTTTTTGAATTTATAATCCTCTAGTTTTTATAAAAATAAATATTATCTACATACAGTTCATTTAATGAAGAACCATTAATGTTTTCATAAATAATAAGTCCCATATTATTTCGAGTCGGCAAGGTTATTTGAGCTTCTAAAGTACTCCAAGTACCTGCTTCAAAATCATCGCCATCAAAGAATATTTGTTGGAATGTATCATCACCTCCACCATCAGCTTGGTCAGGCCCAAAATCTCTCACTGTAATTAAAAAATCAAGATTGGCAGGTTCTTCTGGAATGTAGATATTTACATGTAAATTAGGATAATCTGTAATATCCACAGTTGGGTTGGCAAATTGAGTTCCCACAAAATTAAAATTAGTGTAGTTGATCATGTTGTTACCGTCTACTACGAAATCAGAAGACAGTGTTGTTTGCCAAGGTTCCCAGTAACCATTGAAAAAGTCCACTGGAACGTTTGTATAACTATCACTAAAAATAGAAATCACATCACTCGGGTCTCTTGTTGGCGTGGGTGCTACATCAAATGCACCGACTGCATTTATGGTCATGGAGCCTTCTGCTTCTACGCCTCCTAGAGTCGCTGTTATCACAGCTGAACCACTACTAACAGAGATGTTCCCAAATTCATCTATGAAAGCCAAACTTGGTTCCGAAGATGTAAAATCAAAATAACTTGGTGCGACATTCACTGTTTTATTTAATCCAGAACCCAAATTGAAGGTTTGAGTTAAGCCTGTTAATTCTAAAACAATTCCTGAAAAGGCATCTTGTACAACATCATTACCATTTAAAATGGCGGGTCTTGGTTGTCCGATGGTTCCTAGTTTTTCAAACTTTAATTCATCAATCCAAAACGTATAACCATTTCCACCTGTATTTTGGGTTCCTGCCGAATACCAAAACATCCCTCTTTCATCAAAAAGTTTTGAAGCATCTGGAATTGGAATCACAAATTTTTGCCAGTTGGTACTTAAACTTACATTGTTTTCAGATACTTGGTATTTATTCAGTCCAAAGTCTTGTCCAAATCCTACTTCACCAATCACAACGCCTTGAGATGCTTTCGCCCAAAAGGTTAAGGCATCAAATTCAGTAAGGTCACGTCCTGATCCATCAACTCTAAATATGGCTCCTGCATAATTTCCTGCTGGATCATTTGCATTGGGCACATCAAATCGCATGGAAGCAAAACTTTCATAACCTTCGCCTTCGTCTACTGACCAAGCGGTTGCTTTTGAACCTGTGTATGGAAAGTAAAAATCACTCCCAAGTCCAATAGGTGAATCTGTGAAAATCTCACCTGTTTTAGATAAGTGTGCAAATTCTACCTGATCAGAAATGTCTCTCTCACAACTCATGGTGATTACAAAAAGTAATCCCGTGAGGAGCATAATTTTTGAATACATAAATTTTATATTTTTCATTTTTACAGTTTTTTATTTTCCAATATTGATATGTATGTATGTTCTAATTTCCCATTCACTTCCGTCAGGAAATCCTACCGAACTAATAGGAGGCACTGGTGGGAATGTGTTAGCTGGCACAAAATTAGGTGAGTAACGTGGCGAGTTTTCATTTAATGAACGCCATGTTCCACGGACACCTACTTGTGTGTTTGGAAGGATGAACCAATCTGGTTTTCCTAAGGTGGTCGATAGATCTAACATTAATTGTACTGGGTACGTCAAGTTAAAATCTCGGTGGTAATCAAAAGGTCCCCAATCGTTAATTTTAAATGTATGGGTCAATTTCAATTTATTATAAATCAATCGAATGTCTCCTCCAACACGTTGAATCAGTCGAGGATCGCTACCATTTGCCTGTGCATTACCAGCATATAGGTTGGCAATAAATCCAATTTCTGGAGTCATTTTAGATACGATGCGTGAATGTGCTTCCCATAAATCTTGTGCAGGTGCTGCATTCGGAAATGCAAAAGAAGTACGATTTGCTAAAAATCCAACGGCTGCATCTTGTGCTGTTGGGTGGTGACGAAATACAAAGCCAAGATTGAAAGCGAACTTTGCGTCTTCAGCTCGGTCGTTGTCCCATTCGTACATCCAGGTTCCTGGTGTTGGATCGTAAGAAAATAAGAGTTCTCCAGCAGTGGTTTCTCTGTTTCCTCTTACCGCAAATGGATCGTCTTGTATATTTCTCAGACGTCCAGTGCCTCCATTTAAATCATTTGGCATGGCACCCACAATTGGTTTTTGCCATAAAAAGTTAGGGGCAATTTGAAAATCCCCAAACGTATATGAAAAACCAGAAAGGAAGTTGTTTTGGTTTCCACTTCCAGAATCCTTCAATTTCCAACCTGTAAATGTTTGTGTTTGATCCGATCCACCATTAGCAACTAAGCCCATGCTGGCGCCTTGTGCATACCATTTAAAAGCTCCCTTTTCATAGGATAACTTGGCTTTTGCACCCCAGTTGTCATTTTCGTTGATTTTGTCTGTATAAATGATGTAATTATCAGTAGTACCTTCCGCTATTTGAAATTCACGACCGTTTAGAGGTTGTCCTCCCCATAAACCACCTATCTCAAAATTAAAAGCTCCAAATTGTCTTTCGACAGCCAAAGAGACTCTACGTGTTTTTGGAAGTGGTATGGCGATTGAAGTAACAGCCCTACCTACATCATCAATATCTTCGTGGTAAACAGCAGCAACATCCCAGCCACCTAGATTTCTACCATATTTCAATAATATTGCTGGATTTGCTCCCCACCAAAGTTGAGGACCAAAAGCGGCTTTTAAACCTTTTAGTGTTCCCTTGGCATCAAATTCAATACCTGAAATTTCACCGTTATACAAATCTAAATTAGGCCCGTAATTTGCTTCTCTGTACAAGTTAAATAAATCGCCTTCATAAGCCCAGTGGTAATGCCCGGTTCTGTAAAACCCTCTAAGATTAAATTCTTTAGCATTCCAATCAAATTCTGCATTGTATATTTTAACTCTGTTTGGATCTGAAATAGTTACATTTCCATCGTCTGTAGTAACTTCAAATGAACGTCCTGTATTTTCATAAAATATTTCGTCAATTGGATTCTCAGCAACATGACCAAGAATGTTGAAATTCACATTGGCACGCAAATTAGAAGTAGGATTCCCTTCTACACCAATAAAGTAAGATTGCATATGATCAAAACCTAGTTCATTTGGATATCCATTTGTATTTGGATCTGCATTATCAGGAGTTGTAATAAGTGTACCGCCTGTATTAAAGGTTGAAAACTCAGCTCTTAAATTGCTTAGTTTAATTTTTTCACTGCCTCCTAAAGCTGCTTTATCTCCTCTTGCTCGAAGAACTGCATCCATTAATTGAATGTTCTCAAAATGAGTTGTTACAAATTCTGGAGTGACACCTTCTTCATAAGGATTTAATTGGTGTGCTGTTTTTAATGCATAATATGCTGCACGTGGATATAAGGTATAAAGTCCTCTAGTATTTGTAGGGCCTTTGGCACAAATACCAAACCATTCTTCGTTCATGTTATTTTCACCAGGAGCCAAATCCAAAGCATAACCACCATTTGCCCATGAGGCATTGTTGTCATGAATGTCTAAATTTTTAGTTTGTCCAAATTTCCACCAACCATCGCTAAATTGAAAGGTGAAACCTCCTATTGCATTCTCTGATTTCCCTAAACCTGCAGCATTCTGGTAAATATCTTTCCAGTTTTCAACCATATAATAGGCTTGCATTTTTTGGTCTTCAGCATTTTCAATCGCGTTAAATGCATCTGCACCAAACTCGGTTAACATAATAGGCATGTCTAATTTTTCTTTAACCGTTTTGAATGCATCTGTAAAAGAAGATCCACGATACATATTGGTTCCGAAAATATCGATGTCTTTACACTCTTCAGCAATGATGTCTATAAATAAGACATCTCCATTACAGATTGCTATGGGGTGAGAGGAATCAATACTCTTCATTTTAATCGTAGCATCGTTCATCAGCTTGTACATCGGTCTTCCACGCTCTTCGCCAACGAAATCTCTTTTTTCTTCTTCATCAGGAAAATCTTCTGTTTCAGCACCTGCCCAAAAAAGACCGTAGTTATTTTCGTTTCCTAATAGGAACATTAGTAAACCCGGCGTGTCTTTATAATCTTCAGCCAATGTAGTTGCTTCAGACATCAACAACTCTTGGGTTGCTGGATCTCTATAATCCGTCACTGCTACCCATCCGCCGTTTACGGTCAATCCGTAACGTCCAAAGGAGTGATTCAGCATAGTATATATACCATAGTTCTCATAGATGTATTGTATCCATTTTGGCTGTACACCTGTATATTGCCTTATGACATTGACTCCCATGTTTTTCAATAAGCCCATTTCTGCGTCCAATGCTGCCTTAATGACATCATCAGATTGCTTCCATAAACTGTAGGAGTAATTTGTACCAATTGGGAAGTAATCCCAATTCATTCCGTTGATCATGAAGTCTTCTCCATTGACAACTAATTTCATTCCGTCTTCATTATTGACCACCTTTACTTTATCTGCCTGAGCAAATGCGCTGGTTGTAATTAAAAAAAGAATTAATCTTATAAAGGTGTTTCTCATAATTTGGTTCATTTAAAAATAATAGAGTTAATTTAAAAGTTGATTTTAGAATTATTTATACTGTTGTTAAATATAGGGACTAAGCAACATTGGAGTGATAAAAAAAAGCACTACAAAAAACATACAAACTAAAAAACCTTTTCGATTATAACTAATTTAACAAAATGAATACCAATAAACTGAGAAAATCAAGGATTTACAAAATTTGGACTGGGTTGGAATTATCTAATGTAATAGCAATTGTATGGGTAATGTATAGTTATATCAGGTAGATAAAAGCACTTCAGAAAGCAGTGTATAGTTTGAAGAGAGCATTTTTTAAGGGGAATCCGTTTTAAGCGTAGTGGAAACTCTTTATTAGCGTAACGTTTTTTTTGAAGAATCTATAAAAAAGGATTCGTCACTTTTACAAGTATATAGGTTGACAACAAAAGCCGATATAACTATAGATACATATTAACATTATAGTAAAACTTCAATATCTAAAAATAACAAAATTTGATTGTATCTTTGAAAAAAAAATAGAATGAAAAAATACATCGCTGAAACGATAGGAACCTTTAGCATGATTTTTTGTGGTTGTGGCGCCATGGTGATCAATGATTTTACTGGAGGCACCATCACCCACCCAGGAGTTGCCATCACTTGGGGACTTATTGTAATGGCCATGATCTATGCTTTTGGAGATATCTCTGGGGCGCATTTTAATCCTGCAGTGACCGTAGGCTTTGCAGTGGCTAAAAAATTCAGTTGGAACGAAGTTCCCAAATATATAGTTGCGCAATTTATAGGAGCATTCGCTGCCTCCTTAGTGTTGCTGTTTCTTTTTCCTGAAAGTGATTTAGGAGCCACACTCCCTAACATTGAACCTTTGAAGGTCTTTATTATAGAATTGCTGCTTAGCTTTTTCTTGATGGTTGTTATTATTAATGTCTCAACTGGAAGTAAAGAAATTGGTCCCATTGCTGGGATTGCTGTCGGAAGTGTCATTCTACTAGAAGCCATGTTTGCAGGCCCCTTAACAAAAGCGTCCATGAATCCCATTCGTTCTTTAGCACCTGCCCTTGCTTCTGGAAATTTCACTCATTTATGGGTGTATCTTACAGCACCTTTTATTGGAATGTTCCTTGCAGTTTTTAGTTGTAAGCTTGTCAAAAGTGACAATTGTTGTGATGATAAATGTTAATATTTGTTTAATTTTATATTACATTTATTAAACAAAATGTATTTTTACACCATAATCTATAAATGTTATGGCCAAAAAAAATACCCTCACACAAAACACCCTAGTTAAGCTTTATATGGAGCATGTCTTAGAACACAACCACGCTCCGAAATCAATATATACCTTTGCAAAATCTAACGGCTTTGAGGAAGCTGATTTTTATAAATTCTTTGCGAATTTTGAAGTCCTTGAAAGTACGATATTCAGTCTGTTTTTCACAAACACTATAGAGACTTTGGAGTCCAGTAAGGACTACCCTACTTACGATTCCCGAAATCAATTATTAAGTTTCTACTTTACATTTTTTGAAAATTTAACCGCCAATAGAAGTTATGTGGTCTATGCTTTAAACGAAAGCAGCAACCAACTTGAGAACTTAAAAAAACTAAAAGGGTTGCGTTCAAAGTTTCTGAACTACATTGACCAATTAGATATTGAAGTTCTACAGATTAAAAATAAACAATTAGAACAAATTAAAGACAGTGTGGTTCAAGAAACTTACTGGATTCAACTGATGCTCACAATGAAATTTTGGTTGGATGACACTTCTACATCTTTTGAGAAAACAGATATTTTTATTGAGAAATCAATCAACGCAAGTTTCGATTTGATTAACATCTCCCCTCTTAAAAGCTTTGTGGATTTTGGAAAATTTTTAATCAAGGAAAAAATTAGCATGCACTAATATGAAGTCAATCGACCGAATTCCAACTTCAAAAATACAACGCGCTGGAAAACTTGTTTCAACGGGTGCCAAGGTAGGCGTTAACTACCTAAAATATTACGGTGAAAAAATCACCAAAACAGAATCAGAAGCCAAAGAAAATCTCAATAAAAACAATGCTGAAGATATTTATTCAGGATTAAAACAACTCAAAGGAAGTGCTTTAAAAGTGGCACAAATGTTGAGCATGGAAAAAAGTATTTTACCACAAGCTTACGTGGATAAATTTTCTTTAGCTCAATTCTCAGTTCCGCCCTTATCCTCTCCATTAGTCATTAAAACATTTAAAAAATATTTTGGGCAACACCCCAACCAAATTTTTGATGAATTCGACTCAGAATCCGTCAATGCGGCGAGTATTGGTCAAGTTCATAAAGCCGAAAAAGATGGCAAACAATTGGCCGTTAAAATACAGTATCCTGGCGTTGCAGACAGTATCAAATCAGACTTGGCGATGGTGAAACCCATTGCCATCAAAATGTTTAATATCAAAGGAAAAGATTCGGACAAGTATTTCCAAGAAGTTGAAGACAAATTGGTGGAAGAAACCAATTACAATCTTGAAATTTCTCAAAGCAAAGAAATTGCGAACGCTTGCCTTCACATCCCTAATTTGTTGTTTCCTGAATATTACGAGGATTACTCCTCAGACCGCATCATCACGATGGATTTTATGAAAGGTGAACATCTTTCTGAATTCACAAAATACAACACGGATAAAGACAAGGCAAACCAACTTGGACAGGCTCTTTGGGACTTTTTTATGTTTCAAATTCACACGCTCAGAAAAGTACATGCAGATCCCCACCCTGGTAATTTTCTAATAAATGAAGATGCACAACTGATTGCTTTGGATTTTGGATGTATGAAGTCCATACCCGATGAGTTTTACATTCCTTACTTTGAATTATCTGACAAAAACATCATTGACAACCCTGCGTTGTTCAAAGAGAAATTATACGAATTAGAAATTTTAACACCCACCGATACCCCCGAGGAACTGGTGTTTTTTACGGATATGTTTCATGAGTTATTAAGTGTGTTTACACTGCCTTTTCACGATCCAATCTTTGATTTTTCCAATCCTGATTTTTTTGATAAAATCGGAGACTTAGCACAACGATACAGCAAAAGCACCGAACTCCGAAAGTTTAACGGCAACCGTGGTTCCAAGCATTTTATATACATCAACCGAACCTTTTTTGGACTGTATAATTTAATGTTTGATTTGAAAGCTTCGGCTGTAAAAATTAACCAATTTAACAACTACTAAATGTTACACTTAAGACGGCAAGATTTTGATGATTTAGACCATGTTTACAGAATAAACATGATGAACAGTTGCTCCGGTTTTAAATCGGCAAACCTCATTGGAACCAAATCAAATGATGGCACACCAAACGTGGCTGTTTTTAGTTCTGTAACCCATTTAGGATCCAATCCTCCATTGCTAGGAATTGTTTTTAGACCCGTGTCTGATGTGCCAAGAAATACGTATGATAACATCAAAGAAACAGGGCAGTTTACAGTGAATCATATCCACTTAGACATTATTGAGCAAGCGCACCATACCTCTGCTAAATACGATAAAAGTATCTCGGAATTTGACATTACAAAACTGGAAGAAGAATACAAAAACGATTGGCATGCGCCCTTTGTAAAAGGCGCACCAATTCAGATGGCACTCACCTATTGTGAGGAATATATCATCAAAACCAATAACACCGTGCAACTCATTGCCGAAATAAAGGATTTGTATATTCAAGATGATATTGTTGAAACCGATGGATTTGTCAATTTAGCAAAAGCTAATATTGTTGCCATAAATGGCTTGGACGGCTATGCCTTGCCCGCTCTTAAACAACGCATCGAGTACCAACGTCCAAAGAAATAAAGCCGTATTCGAATTGAAAAAAACAAATCTCCCTACCAAAGTTTGCGTCCAATGCCAACGTCCATTTACATGGCGAAAGAAATGGGAGAAAAACTGGGAATCCGTCAAATATTGCAGTAAAAAATGCAGCAGTCTACGAAAACAATCGAGCTGAGTTTAATTTGTAAATACACGAATCACTGCGTTGCAACTCCTACAACTTCAAACTAAATTATTTTAAATGAAAACACTTCGTCTTATTCTTGGGGATCAACTAAACGCACAACATTCGTGGTATGCGTCTGTTTCAGAATCAACCGTGTATTGTATGTTTGAAATGCGTCAAGAAACGGATTATGTGAAACACCACATTCAAAAAGTAGTGGGGTTTTTTGCAGCCATGCGCGATTTCTCAAAACAACTGGAGGCACAAGGTCACAAGGTTGTTTATTTAACTTTAGACGACACTACCAACCTTCAGAATCTAGAAGAGAATATCAAAAATATTATCAACTCTCAAGGCATTGAATCCTTTGAATACCAATCGCCAGATGAATACCGGTTAGATACGCAACTGAAATCGATTTGCAGTACGCTTTCAATTCCATCGTCAGAAGTGGATACCGAACATTTTTATACCAAACGTGACGAACTATCTGTTTTTTACGAAGGGAAAAAGCAATTTGTAATGGAACGCTTTTATCGGTATATGCGTAAGAAACATCATATTTTGATGGAGGGCGAACAACCTGAAGGTGGAGAGTGGAATTACGACAAAAGCAATCGTAACAAATGGAAAGGCTCCCCAGAAATACCTCCATTTTTAGACTTTAAAAACCCTGTTAAAGATATATTAGAAACGATTCACACTGCTAGCATTAAAACCATCGGGCGTTTTAATGACACTACCTTTTCATACCCCATAAACAGAAAACAATCCCTAGAACAACTTGATTATTTTAATCAAAATTTATTGGTTCATTTTGGGGATTATCAAGACGCCTTGCACAACGAGGAGGTATATCTATTTCACTCCCGTCTGTCGTTTGCCATGAACCTAAAACTAATCAGTCCCAAAGAAATTGTGGATTCTGTTTTGGTTCATTACCGAGCAAATCACGAAGAAATTTCAATATCTCAAGTAGAAGGGTTTATTAGACAAGTGATCGGATGGCGCGAATATATGCGGGGTATGTACTGGGCACAAATGCCTGAATACAAGACTTTAAATACCCTTGACAATCACCATGCGATTCCAGAATTCTTTTGGACGGGTGACACAAAAATGAATTGCTTGAGCAAAACAATAAATAATTCTTTGGACAACGCTTATGCGCATCACATTCAGCGTTTGATGATTACGGGGAATTATTTATTGTTAACCCAAACCCACCCCGATGAAGTTGACGATTGGTATTTGGGGATTTACATTGATGCTTTGGAGTGGGTACAACTTCCCAACACCCGCGGAATGAGTCAGTTTGCCGATGGAGGCTTGATTGCAACAAAACCCTATGTGTCTTCTGGCAGTTACATCAATAAAATGAGTAATTACTGCAGTGGCTGTCAATACAACGTCAAAGAACGCTTGGGAGAAAATGCCTGCCCTTTTAATAGTTTATACTGGAATTTTCTAGATGATAAACGCCCTCAACTGGCCACAAACTTCCGTATGAAAATGATGTATTCTGTGTTAAATAAGTTCTCAACTGACGAGCTAATTGCCATGAAATTAAGAGCTTCTCAAGTCATAGAAACCCCTGAGAAATTTTAAACATACATAAAAAATGTTAATATTTGTTTAATTGTTATTTTAAATGATTGAACATTGTGTATGTTTGAAACTTAAATGACTCCATTGGTTCTAGATACAACATACTACAACAAGGAACACAAACAAATATTTAATAATTTTGTTGGTAAGCCTTACACTTTTTTTGAATCCATCAAACGTCGTGGCATAGGATCAAAACGCATGATCGTTGATAAAGTGAGTCCTAATTTGAATCTCATTTTAAATACAGTTTCTGATTTAAATTACGCGAATATTGAAATGCGTAAAAAAGGTATTTTAATACACATTACCAAGGGACACAGAAATTTCACATGGGCAATTCCATTCTATCATTTAGTATTTTACAAAACAGATGGAATGAGCATTCATGCACAAGGAAAATTTATTCAATTTAAAAAAACGAAAACTTTTCATGAAAATAAATTTTTTTTTAAGATCTTTATTAAATGAAAAAATAGAATTCGACGAACAATATAAAATGCCTGCATTATGACTTTAGGGGTTATAGAAATAGACCGAATTATTGAGATGGCGTGGGAAGACCGCACCACTTTTGAAGCGATTGAGCACCAGTTTAAACTCACTGAGCAAGAAGTAATCAAGGTAATGCGCACCTATATGAAGCCAAAAAGTTTCCGATTGTGGCGGGCGCGGGTTCAAGGCAGAAAAACAAAACATCAAAAATTACGGTCTTTTGAATCTGGAAGATTTAAATGTACAAGACAACGACAAATAACTCACAATAAAATATCAAAGCGTTAAAACATTATATGAATACTAAAGTTACTACAGAAAACGAAGATTTGTTAAATGGATTTTCAAATCATGAAATTGGAGATGACCACCTCTTTACTGGGTTAGAAACGCCAATGAAGAAAGATGCTTTTAAGCTTTCAGATGGAGATAAGAAGAAGAAAATAGCTGTTTTATTTGAAGAAATCATGGATGTTTTGGGCTTAGACTTAACGGATGATTCTCTTAAAGGAACTCCTGAACGCGTTGCTAAAATGTATATTGATGAAATATTTTCTGGATTAAACCCTAAAAATAAACCAAAAGTAGCGTTATTTGATAATAAATATCAATACAACCAGATGCTGGTAGAAAAAGACATTACATTTTATTCCAATTGCGAACACCACTTTGTGCCTATTATTGGAAAAGCACATATTTCCTATATATCATCTGGAAAGGTAATCGGATTGTCTAAACTCAACCGCATTGTACAGTATTACGCCAAACGACCACAGGTTCAAGAGCGCCTTACCAATCAAATTGCAGAAGAATTAAAAGGCATTTTGGGAACCGAGGATGTAGCAGTCATTATTGACGCAAAACACCTATGTGTGTCTTCCAGAGGAATCAAAGACGATACCTCTGCAACTGTGACCGCTTTTTATGGGGGCACTTTTAATACCTCAGCAAAAATTGCTGAATTACAAAATTATTTAAAACTATAACTATGGATGTTGTAAAACAAGCAGAAGCTTTTGAACTCAAACCACTTACATTTAAAACAACAAGTGAGCGTATCGAAGCATCAAGAGAAGTAAAAGGATTAATATTGGGAGTCAATGAAATTTATAAAACCTCTAAAGATCCAAAATTAATGGATTTAATGAAACGCTTAACCGCGATCAAACAAAAAATTGAAAAACGTTTAAAAGGACGTCCACTAACAGCATGAAAAAAATTATTATTATTGGGGGTAGTAAAGGTATTGGAAAAGCTATTACCGAAAGTTTGCTTAAAGAGCATCAAGTCATCAATATCAGTCGAACGGCTCCGGAGTTCCAACACGCTAACTTATCACATTTTTCCTGCGATGTATTAGCCGATGAATTACCTGAAATTGAAGATGCTGATGGACTGGTGTATTGTCCAGGAAGTATCAATCTCAAGCCATTCAACAGGTTGAGTATCGATGATTTTAGAACCGATTTTGAAATAAACGTAATTGGTGCCGTTAAATGCATTCAAGTCTATACAAAAGCACTTACCAAAAGTGAGGCTGCTTCTATCGTCTTGTTTAGCACGGTCGCTACAAAATTAGGAATGCCATTTCATGCCAGCATCGCCACTGCAAAATCTGCCGTTGAAGGACTGACCAAGTCTGTAGCAGCCGATTTAGCTCCTAAAATTAGAGTCAATGCGATTGCGCCAACGATTACGGATACAGAATTAGCCGCTAAATTTCTTAGAAATGAACGCATGATTGAAAGTACCATTCAGCGTCATCCTTTGAAAAAATACCTAGAGCCTTCAGAAGTTGCTGCCATGGCAGAATACCTTCTTTCAGACGTCTCTAAGTCAATTTCTGGGCAAATTTTTAACCTAGATTGCGGTATCGTCTCTTTAAAATTATAAGCTATGAATTCATTAAAATTAGTGATTTTATCAATCTTGTTTTTCGTTTCAATTCAAACTAATTCACAAATAATAAATAACCAAACTATGTCTTTATATAACATTGAAATTAACAGTCTTGATGGAAGTCCCATCAATCTAAACGACTACAAAGGAAAACACATCCTGTTTGTAAACGTTGCTTCTGAATGTGGTTTTACGGGACAGTATGAAGACCTTCAAAAACTGTACGACACCTATCAAGATAAGCTGATGGTCATCGGAGTTCCTTGCAACCAATTTGGCGGTCAAGAGCCTGGTACTTCAGATCAAATACAATCGTTTTGTTCAAAAAATTACGGCGTAACTTTCTTAATGACTGAAAAAATCGACGTTAAAGGAGATAATCAACACCCACTATATAAGTGGTTAACCAACAAGGATTTAAACAGTGTTAAAAGCACTTCCGTAAAATGGAATTTTCAAAAGTATTTAGTCGATGGTAACGGAGCCTTTGTAGATTATTTCTATTCGATTACAAAACCATTAAGTAGTAAAATAACACGTCAATTAAAATAAGTTATGTTCGGAATTTTCAAAAAAAAGACCCCAGTCGAGAAACTTCAAGATCGTTATAAAAAGTTAATGTCAGAATGGCACGAACTTTCAACAACGAATCGCTCCGCGAGTGACGCGAAGTATTCTGAAGCGCAAGGGTTATTAGATGAAATTGACAAACTAAACAGCTAAATGAAATTTTATAAAGGCTTACTCCTTTTTATTCTCATTAATTTTAGTGCACTTGCAATCGGAACTTGGCTCATGAATGACGGCCCACGAACCGAATGGTACATCAATCTGAATCAAGCACAATGGTCTCCACCCGGCTGGGTTTTTGGAGTGGCTTGGAGCAGTATTATGATTCTGTTTTCAGTGTATATGACTTTTTTAATTCAAGTGAATCGATCCAAAAAAGTTGTACTCCTATTTAGCGCTCAATTCGTGTTGAACATAATTTGGAATTATCTATTTTTCAATCGACACCTTATCAATATAGGCTTACTTAACATCATACTTTTAACGGTATTAATGTTTTATTTCCTGATAGCATTTAAAAATTCCCTTAAGAATAAACGTTTTTATGTACTGCCCTATTGCATCTGGTTGGTACTCGCAACTTCTTTAAACTTATACATCGCATTATATAATTAAGTATGAAAATTTACACTGTCCACAAAAAGCAAAATCTACCTATTAGTGTAGAAAAAGCTTGGGAATTTTTATCGAATCCAGCAAACCTAAAAACCATCACTCCAGCCTATATGAGTTTTGATATTTTATCGGGTGCCGACCGTCCTATGTATCCTGGGCAGATTATCCAATACAGTGTGACGCCTCTTTTGGGGATTAAAACCAAATGGGTGACTGAAATCACACAAGTGAAAGACCAACATTATTTTGTGGACGAACAACGTTACGGCCCTTACGCACTTTGGCATCACAAACACTTTATTAAGGCGATTGATGGCGGCGTAGAAATGGAAGACATCATTGACTATAAAGTCCCATTGGGATGGCTAGGGCAACTCGTGCATCCGTTTATCGTAAAACCTAAATTGGAAGAAATTTTCGCCCACAGACAAAAGAAATTAACCGAATTATTTGGAACGTATTAATGAAAACAACTGTATCACTATTTTGGTTTAGAAGAGATTTAAGACTGCACGACAACCATGGATTGTTTGAAGCCTTAAAACATAACGAGGCTGTATTGCCTATATTTATTTTTGATACCTCTATATTAGATTCATTACCCAAAAATGATGCAAGAGTTGAATTCATCCATGAACAACTTCAAGCAATCAACACAAACCTGCAAGCACACGGAAGTGGGTTGTCTGTTTACCACGGAACTCCTGAAGCGGTTATAGAACAACTGACCACTGAATACGACGTAAGCAGCGTATATTACAATCGAGATTATGAGCCGTATGCCCTTTCAAGGGATCAAAGTATTTCTGACTTACTAGAATCAAAATCCATCGCATTTAATTCGTTTAAAGACCATGTGATATTTGAACAAAATGAAATTACAAAAGACGACGGACTTCCTTATAAAGTCTATACCCCTTTCTCAAAAAAATGGCTGGCCGCTTTTAATACCGATCGTTGCAGCGCATTTCACTCAGAAGAATTATTAAGCAATACTTACCAATCTAGTTCTTTTCCATGGGTGGATTTAAAGTCTATGGGCTTTGAGCCAAACCCTGTTAAAGTCGCGCCTTACAAAGTGGAAAGTGGCATCATTGAAAATTATGAAGCCACACGGAATTTTCCTGCGGTGGATGGGACGTCCAAATTAGGCCCTCATTTACGATTTGGAACGGTAAGTGTTCGAGAGATTGTTTCCAAAGCCATTCAGCATACCAACAATACGTTTTTAAAAGAATTGATTTGGCGTGAATTTTTTATGCAGATTTTATGGCATTTTCCTCATACCGTCACCCAAAGTTTCAAGCCTCAATACGAAGCGATTAAATGGCGTAATGACCCCGAAGAATACAAACAATGGTGTGATGGAAATACCGGCTATCCCCTTGTAGATGCGGGGATGCGTGAACTGAATCAAACAGGATTTATGCACAACCGTGTGCGTATGTTGGTGGGTAGTTTTTTATGCAAACATCTTTTGATCGATTGGCGCTTGGGAGAAGCTTATTTTGCGGAAAAGCTCCATGATTTTGAACTTTCAAGTAATGTGAGTAATTGGCAATGGGTTGCTGGCTGTGGCGTAGATGCGGCACCGTATTTTAGAATTTTCAATCCTACGACACAAGTTACCAATTTTGACAAAGAGCATAAATACATTAAAAAATGGGTGCCTGAATATCAAGAGTTAACCTATCCTACGCCGATGGTTGATCATAAATTTGCGAGAGAGCGTTGTCTTTCGACCTATAAAGAAGCCTTGGGTAAGAACTAAAGTTTCTTTACGTATTGAGTGATAATCACAATATGCTTGCCATCGACCTTTCCTTCAATATAGGTTTCATTTTCGTGGTCCAAAGAGATCCGTCTGACGGCGGTTCCTTGTTTGGCAATCATACTTGACCCTTTGACTTTTAAATCTTTTATAAGAACGACACTATCGCCTGCTTCAAGGATGACGCCATTCACATCTCTATGAATAAGTTTAGTACCTTCTTCCACGCCATCGCCGAGTGCCTTTGCCCACTCCAACGGTTCTTCATCCAAATACATCATATCTAATAAATCCTGAGACCAACCCGAAGAAAGCACACGGTTGAGCATACGCCAGGCAACAACTTGAACGGGAAGAAATTCACTCCACATACTGTCATTAAGACACCGCCAATGGTTTGGATTCATTAAATCAGAATCTTCGATTTGTGAGGTACAGGTTTCACAGGCGTAGATACTATCCGTAAGATCTACTTTTTTGGAAGGCTGAACGGTATAAACGTTTAGGTTTTCAGTGGCTTTACAAAGTTCGCAACTGTGTTTGCTGCGTTCTTGAAGGTCTTTTTCTAAGTTCATATCTATTTAATAATCATTCGCTTTAGTAAAACTAATTTTGTCTGCTCGAATTATAACTCGACACGTTCAATCTTTGCGCCAATGGCACGTAAGCGATCGTCTATATTTTCATACCCTCGGTCAATCTGTTCAATATTGTGAATCGTAGAAGTCCCTTTAGCAGAAAGTGCCGCAATTAATAAGGAAACCCCCGCTCTAATATCTGGAGAGGTCATGGTCGTAGCTTTTAGGCTTGATTTAAAATCATGTCCAATCACAGACGCACGGTGTGGATCACAAAGAATGATTTTTGCACCCATGTCAATTAATTTATCGACAAAGAACAAACGGCTTTCAAACATCTTTTGATGAATCAGCACGCTTCCTCTGGCTTGTGTAGCCACCACCAGAATAATACTTAATAAATCTGGAGTAAACCCAGGCCATGGCGCATCCGAAATGGTGAGTATAGAGCCATCAATATAATTTTGAATTTCATAGCCATCTATATGCTTAGGAATAAAGATATCATCCCCTTTTCTTTCGATGGTAATTCCCAACTTTCGAAACACATTTGGAATCACTCCCAAATCATCCCAACTTACATTCTTAATTGTTAATTCGCTTTTGGTCATCGCAGCCAATCCAATCCAACTCCCAATTTCAATCATATCTGGCAACATGGTATGCTCTGTACCGCCTAAGGTTTTTACACCTTCAATGGTTAGCATATTTGAACCAATGCCCGAAATCTTTGCGCCCATTCTATTGAGCATTTTACAGAGTTGCTGTAAATACGGCTCACAAGCCGCATTATAGATTGTTGTTGTTCCTGTGGCCAAGACAGCCGCCATCACAATATTTGCCGTTCCTGTCACTGACGCTTCATCCAACAACATATAGGTTCCTTTCAACTCTTTCGCTTCTACTCCGTAAAAATGGTCTTCGCGGTTGTATCTAAAATTAGCCCCTAATTTGATGAATCCCTCAAAGTGCGTATCTAAACGTCTGCGACCAATTTTATCGCCTCCAGGCTTTGGAATGTATCCTTTTCCAAATCGGGCTAAAAGTGGCCCAACAATCATAATCGATCCTCGAAGTCCACGACCGTCTTCCTTAAAAGCTTCAGTTTCTAAATACTCTAAATTGATCTCATCCGCCTGAAAAGAATAACTGCCTTTGGCTAATTTTTCGACTTTAACGCCCAACTTTCCTAATAAATCAATAAGCTTGTTGACATCAATAATATCTGGAATATTGTGAATCGTAATTTTTTCTGGTGATAATATAACAGCACACAAAATCTGAAGGGCTTCGTTTTTTGCGCCTTGTGGCTGAATCGCCCCTTTTAGTTGGTGTCCGCCTTCAATTTTAAAAGTTTTCAATGTTGAGTAATTTAAATGAGTAGTGCGTTTACTGAAATCCTAATCTATCTGGATATTAGTAACGTTTTCGATTTTTTTGGTAGTTGTTCTTTTTGGAAGATTTTTTTGGAGCCGCAAATTTACGTTGTACTTTTAATAAACTTGAGACTTCACTCAAAGCTTCGGTACTCTTACGTAAATCAATTTTTCCGCCAGATAACTCGAACAGATGTCCGAAAATAACGACATCTTCAACGGTGTCTTTATTCCAATTCAGAAATGATTTTTTCATGTGGTTCGCAATGGTATATTCCAATCCATCTTTCATTTCTCCAGCTTCCCATGTATTGGCCACATCAATCATTGTTTTGATGTTGTTTCCATAAAAACGATATTTCGGAAAGTTCTGTGGATACTTTAATGGCTCAGGACGAAGGCTTAACATTTCCTCTGTTGGTTTATCAAAAGGAGATTCTGCGTCCAATTTTAAATCCGACATGATAAATAATTGATCCCAAAGCTTGTGTTGAAAATCAGGCACATCACGTAAATGTGGCTGCATATTTCCCATCACAGAAATAATCGCTTTCGCCAAGCGATTGCGTTCTTCTTTAGATTCTTGAGCCACGGCATGGTTGATCATTTTCTGTAAATGTCTTCCATATTCAGGGATGATTAAGTGTTCTCGTTCTGTATTATATTCTAGTTGATCTGTTAACGCTGTCATGTATGCGATCTTTGGTTTTTAAAATTTAAGTGTTTGCAAAATACAAAAAAATAATGTGAGTCTAAGGGTATTTTAAAAGATGCTTAAAAGTCCTATTTTTAGAGCGAAATAACCCCTTCTACTTGTCTTCCAACTTCTTTATATTTTTCTATAACGCTATCAGGGTTCTTCATAACCACATTGATAGAAATACTGGTGTAATTTCCTTTCTTAGAAGGAATGGTTTTAATAACCGCTCCCATATTATCAAAAATACATTCAACGGTATTGATTTTGACAGGATCTGTTTTAATGATGAATTTATATAAATACTCAGAGGGCCATCCAGAAGTATCCTGCAGCTTTTCTTTTAAATTGTTGTAAAATTCTTCTGGGTTTACAGATTTTTCCATTGTTTAATGCTAAGTGTACAAATATACATTATATCTGATTTTTTATTTCCCTTTTAAATCACGAATTTTACAGGAATTAAACAAAACGACTTGAATACTCAAAAAATTGCTCTTATTGGAGGGCCTGGCACTGGCAAAACAACCTTAATCAACGCACTTAAAACGAAAGGCTATAATTGTATGGAAGAAATTTCTAGACAAATTACCCTTGATGCGCAAGAAAAAGGCATTGAACAGTTGTTTTTGGAAGATCCCTTATTGTTTAGTGAGCATCTTTTATTAGGCCGTCAAAAACAATTTTTAAAAGCCGATACTCTTAATAAAGAAATTGTATTTTTTGATCGTGGACTTCCAGATGTCGTTGCCTATTTAGATTATTTGAAAAGTAGCTATCCAGATTCTTTTAAAACAATTTGCAGTCAACACAACTACAACAAAGTGTTCATTTTAAAACCTTGGAAAGCGATTTACCAACAAGACAACGAACGCTACGAAACGTTTGAACAAGCGTTGATCCTGCATGATTTTCTGGTTAAAACCTATACAGACTATGGGTATGCTATTATTGACACCCCTTTTGGAACGGTTGAGGAACGCATTGACTTTATATTAAATCATTTAAACGAAAGTGAATGAAGCATCCAATTGAAATATTGGAACACTATTGGAAATTTTCTGAGTTTAAACCACAACAAGAAGCAATTATTGAAGCGGTTTTAGCAAATGAAGATTGCATCGCACTTTTGCCAACAGGAGGTGGGAAATCGATTTGTTTTCAAATTCCAGCCTTGATCAAAGACGGCATTTGTATTGTGGTTTCTCCACTCATTGCATTGATGCAAGATCAAGTAAATAACCTAAAAGAAAAAGGCATCAAAGCAATGGCACTCACTAGCGGTTATACTTATGACGACATCGATCGGATGTTGGATAACTGCATTTATGGAAATTATAAATTTCTCTACCTCTCTCCGGAACGTCTTCAACAAGATTTAGTGCAAGAACGCATCAAGCAAATGAATGTCAATGTCATTGCGGTGGACGAGGCGCATTGCATCAGTCAGTGGGGACATGATTTTAGACCGGCCTATCGAGATATCAAAACGCTCAGAACACTTCATCCCTCTGTAAACGTGATTGGATTAACTGCCTCGGCAACTGCCAAGGTGGTAGAGGACATTAGCACACAATTGGACTGCATTGCACCACAAATTTTTAAGACCTCCTTTCAACGCCCGAATTTGGCGTATTTGACCTTGGACTGTGAAGATAAATATTTCAAAACGGTACAAATTTTAAAAAAATATGCGGGTACCTCCATCATATATGTACGCAACAGAAAAGCAACCCTTGAAATTTCAGGGTATTTGAATAAGATCGGAATTACAAGTGGATACTATCACGGTGGATTAAGTCCGAAGGAAAAAGACACTCAATTTGAGCGTTGGACGGCGAATGAGAATCAAGTGATGGTTGCCACCAATGCCTTTGGAATGGGCATTGACAAAGCCAACGTACAAACTGTGATTCATCATAACTTACCCGAAAGCTTGGAAAGCTATTATCAAGAAGCTGGACGTGCAGGGCGCAATAATGAAAACGCCTATGCAGTCATCCTTCGGAATACATCCGATGAAAAAAACTCTAAAAGTCAATATATCAATGGCCTGCCTGATATTGCGTTTTTAAAAAATGTATATAAACGACTTTGTAATTATTTTCAAATTTCTTATGGAGAAGGCGTGGACACGGTTCATAATTTTAACTTTAAATTATTTTGCAGCACCTATAGCCTTCCTTCTATCCTGACGTATAATGCGCTTAAAATTTTAGACCGAACCAGTATCATATCATTAGAAGAACGGTTTAAAAACACGGCCTTCCTACAAATCATTATTGGAAATACTGCTTTGTTCAACTACATCGAAAAGCATCCAAAACAAGCCCTGATCATAAAAGTTGTCTTAAGAAGTCACGAAGGGGTGTTTGACCATTCTACAGAAATTTTCACGCAGACCATCGCGAAGAAAATAAACCTCTCAGAGGACGAAGTAATCTCGCATTTAACTGCTTTGAATAAGGCTGAAATTGTGCAGTTTGAATCCTCAAAAACAGATGCACAAATCACCTTTATTGAACCCCGAGAAGATGATAAAACAATTCATAGAATTTCTAAGATCGTCTCACAACAACAGGATTTAAAAAAAGCACAACTGCAATCGGTGTTTGATTATATCAAAAATGATGGCATTTGTAAAAGTCAAAAATTGCTGTCTTACTTTGAAGAAATAGACTCAAAACAATGTGGGATTTGTTCGAGTTGCTTAGAACGTTCAAAAAAAAGTGTAATTTCAGAAAGTGATTCAAAAACAATCTTAACTTTACTCAAAACAGACGCCCTCTCTTCTAGAAAACTAGAAGCTCTAAGCACTTTTAATAGCGAAAAATTAACCACTATACTCACCAACCTCTTAGAAAAAGAGTTGATTGAACTAACAGAACGAAACACATACAAACTGAAAACGTCATGAAAAAAGAAGATATTCGTATTGTATTTATGGGCACACCCGAATTTGCGGTGACTATATTAGACGGACTTTTACAACACCATTACACGATTGCAGGGGTCATCACTGCGCCCGATCGCCCAGCAGGTCGCGGTCAAAAAATTCATGAATCCGCCGTAAAGGTATTTTCTAAATCTAAAGGCTTGACGGTTTTACAACCCACCAATTTAAAAGACGACTCATTTTTGAGTGATTTAAAAGCTTTGAATGCCAACCTTCAAATTGTGGTGGCTTTCAGAATGCTGCCCAAAGCTGTGTGGCAGATGCCGGCTTTAGGAACCTTCAATTTACATGCGTCTCTACTCCCTGATTACCGAGGTGCTGCCCCTATAAATTGGGCAATTATCAACGGTGAAAAAGAAACGGGTGTGACCACTTTTTTTATTGATGAAAAAATTGATACGGGGGCCGTGATTTTACAATCCAAAATTGATATAAACCCCACAGAAAATGCAGGAGAATTGCATGACAAACTAATGCACTTAGGGAGTGATGTGGTGTTGGAAACGATCCAAACAATCGAAAAGGGCAGCCTAGAAACAACGATACAACCACTTAAAGAAACCAAAACAGCTTATAAACTGAATAAAGACAATTGTAAAGTTGATTGGAATTCGACATTAGACAGCATATACAATCAGGTGCGCGGACTCCATCCCTATCCTGCGGCTTGGGGACTTTTATCCAATGGCGAAGAACTTTTAAACATCAAATTGTATGAGGTTCTAAAACATTCTGAACCCCATGCGTTTGAAGCTGGACAGCTTATTATTTCAAAAAAAGACATTAAAGTCGCCGTAAAAGGAGGGTTTATTGAACTCATCAATTTTAAATTCCCCGGAAAACGACAAATGGATGCGGTATCCTTTTTAAATGGATTTACCTTTCATGAAAATGCACGAATGCTATAAAACCAACCACAAAACAATGAAAAAAAACGATCTTATAGAACACATGGCAGTACGTGCTGGAATTTCAAAAGCATCCGCTCAAAAAGCCTTAGAAGCTTTCATGGAGGCAACCGCTGAATCGCTTCAAAAGGGCAACAAAGTTTCATTGGCGGGATTTGGTACTTGGTCTGTTTATGAACGCTCGGCACGCATGGGGCGAAATCCTAAAACTAATGAACCCTTAGCGATTCCTACAAAAAATGTAATAAAATTTAAGGCGAGTTCTCAATTGACAAATTCCTTAAACTAAAACAACTTTCTATCTGTTTTTAGCCTTGTTTCATCATTATAGACCTCTTCTCTAAAAACATTAAATAAAGTTTTTTTAATATATTGATTGTATTTGAATTGTTGCGTTTAAAATAAAATTGCTATATTTAGTTGTTAATTAGAGCTAAAGATGTCAAATATCCATTTGAAAAAAGGTCATTTATTAATTGCAGAACCCTCTATTATTGGTGATCTGTCATTCAATAGGTCTATTATTATTATCGCAGACCATAATACCGAAGGCTCTATTGGATTTATTCTAAATAAGCCGCTGAGTTTCACGCTTCAAGACTTGATTCCTGAAATAGAAATTCCGTTCAAAGTTTACAATGGTGGCCCAGTTGAACAAGACAATCTTTATTACATCCATAAAATTCCAACGCTTATTCCGGACAGTATTGAAATTTCACAAGGATTGTACTGGGGTGGAAATTTTGAAAAAGTCACCGAATTGATTCAACAGAACAAATTAGATTCTAATGACATTCGATTTTTTCTTGGCTATTCGGGATGGGAAACCAATCAATTGACCTCTGAATTATTAGCACACACATGGATACTATCTGAAAACAAACACCCTAAAACAATTATTGAAAAGGTAAATACGAGTTTTTGGAAAGAGAAAATGCTGGAACTCGGTGGCGATTATAGCATCTGGTCCAATGCACCCGAAAACCCCTCGTATAACTAAGACAGTCTTACGGTCATGTTTAGCTTCGCTAAAATACTTTGACTCACTGCTGTGGTAAAATTCTTTTTTCTAAACGCTGTAATTGGCTGAATCCCTTGGATCACATTGGTCACAAACAACTCGTCTGCTTTTTGCAATTCAAATGGAGATATAGAGGCTTCAACACATTCAAAATCAGGAATTTTTTTGATAATTTCTAAAACTTGCTTTCGCATGATGCCTTTCAAACAGCCATCTTCTAAAGGCGGTGTTTTAATAACATTGTCTTTTACTAAAAATAGATTCCCATTGAGGGCTTCCACAATACTTTTATTGGTGTTCAGCAGTAAGCAATTATCATATTGATTCTCTTTTGCATACACACTCCCTAAAACATTCAATACCTTATTATTGGTTTTTAGGGTAGATAAAAGCCCTGGTGCGACATAAAAATCCTTGAACAACTCTACTCTATAATCCGAAGTGTTTAGCAAGTATAAATCCGCCTCTAACGATTCTGCCGTTATAAAATAGGAAACGTCGTTGGTATGAGGGGTGTAAAATCCACCTTGGTTTCTAAAAACCGTGAATTTAACTCTAAAAGAATTTGAATTTGAATTGTAATGCGTTAACAATTCTAGAATTTGAGATTCTAAAGATTCTGGGGTAAATGCCATCGGAATTTCCATTCTAAGAATTCGCATGGAGGCCATCAATCGAAAGTAATGATCTTCCCAAAACAGGATTTTTCCATTTAAGGTTTTAATCGTTTCAAAAAGGGCATCTCCATATGCCAATCCTCGATTGAATACCGAAAGTTTTGCTTGCTGCTCCGAAAGTAATTCGCCGTTACTATTTATCATAAAAAAAGTCCTGATTTAATCAGGACAAATATAGTTTAAAAATAAAAAAATGTCTAGGAAGAACCTAAGATTTGCTTCAAATCCGATATTTGGTTGTCCCAAAGCATCTTTGTTTCTTCTACTTCGTCGTCTTCGGCAAAATCGGTGACCATTAACGACACATCTTTTGTGATTCCATCAACTTGAATTCTGATTTCAAAATAAGACTGATCTTCATTGCCGTCGAGCCATTTGAATTTGGCACGCTCGCCATTTTTTTTCGTTAACAATTTGGCTTCTTCTTCTGAATCATCCCATATAAAGGTAAACAATTCACCTCTTGAGTTCACATTGTCTGCAAACCATTCTGACAATCCAGAAGGCGTTGAGATGTATTGATACAACAATTGAGGGGACGCTTGTATTGGGTATTCTAACTCGAATTTAATTTTATTACTCATTGGGTGATTTGAAATTTAAAAAAATCCAATATATACAATAATTGGTTAGTTCTGTTAGGAATTTTAATTTTTTTTTAAAGGGGTATTTATTTGTGAGGCGATATATTGTTTTTATATTTGCAGCCATCTAAATTATGGCGAGGTAGCTCAGCTGGTTAGAGCGTCGGATTCATAACCCGGAGGTCGCGGGATCGTGCCCCGCTCTCGCTACTAGATAATCAAAGGACTTTCAAGAAATTGAGAGTCTTTTTTTTATGGCTAAAAACAAGTTTTCTTTTGTGCTGTTTATTCTGAAGTTTCACTGATGATCAGAGATTTCAGTAACAACAAAAACATCATCGATAAAGTGACCTATAGCCTAGTATTTTCGGGTGATTCGAAAATAATAAATTCCATCTGATTTTGGTTGTCTCAATTTAAAATCGACCATTTTGAATTGGTCTTTAGATAAATATGATTTTGCTTTAAAGTACGATGTTTCGAGTTGTCTTTTCTTTAAATAATCAATGGCTTTCTGTCTTTCTCTTACTTTCATCCCTAAAAATCATGCAAATCTTTTTTTCCCTTTTTCTTGGATTCTTCAATCAACTTTTGAGAGGCTGCTGGCAAGTCTTCTAGATCAATTTGATGTAATAACACAACTCCTTTGGAAGCGTAGTACTCCTCAATGAGATCTTCAAATGTTCAAAATACAGAACGGGATAAAGCGTTGCCTTCTTTTATGGTAATTGTGGTCATTTTTTTTATTATTTACAGTCCAAATATACGGAAAAGAGGTTTTTTGGGCAAATTTTTGTTTTACTGATGGTCGAAGATTTCAAAAACAAATAAAGTTTGTTCTTTTTTGATAGCAAAGGCACGGTATTTTTTATAAATTCTAAACTGGTAAATACCTTTTGATTTCGGTTTCCGCAGTTTTAATTGAACCTTATAATATTGGTCATCACGAATATAATCACAAGCTTTTTTGTATTGCTTGGTTAATTGAAATTTTTGTAAATCTTTTCGAGCATTTTCATTATCAAACACGAGCATTATAATGCCGGTTTAAAAGTTGAGTTTGGCGATGAAATTTCTTTCTTGGCTTTTGCTGCTTTCTTGATAGTTTTTTCTGACAAAGGTATTTCTTCTTGAAAATGATCAACAGCCCATTCTAGAAAATCTTTGATTGTTCCAAACTCAGTTTTTGGTAATTTTTGTCCGTCTTTGATAGTAATTGTCGTCATTTTTTTTATTATTAACAGTTAAATATATGGAAAAGAGGGTTTTTGTGCAAATTTTTGTTTGGGTGGGGGAATATCTCTTGAAGTTTTACTGATGGTCGGATATTTCAGTGACCAAAAAACCGTTTTCTTTGTAAAAACCACGAGCACGATATTTATCGTTTATCCTAAATTGGTATTCTTTATTTTTCTTAGGTTGTAATAGTTTTAGCTTAACCATTCGAGTATGTCCTTGCTCAAAGTATTGTTTGGCTTTGAGATACGGTTTAATGAGTTCTCTCTTTTTTAAATAGGCAACTGCTGTGTCAGTTTCATAAACTTTCATCAGTCAGGTAGTTGAAAGCTGATAATGGTTTCTCTTTTAGATTTTCGGGTATGGTAGAAGATTCTTTAGTTTGCTTAAACTGAAGCGCCATAAAATTCAATATATTTCGCAGTTCTTCCCAATTGCTAAATGTTTTTTGGGGAAGATCTTTGCCGTTTTCAATCGTAATTGTGGTCATTTTTTTAATGTTTATAATCCAAATATAAGAAAAGGAGGTGTTTTTTGCAAAAATATTAAGAAACGATTTTCATAAGTTCCTCTAAAGCAACCAATTGCTGCTCCCCAGAATTCATGTCTTTTAACAAGTATTTATTCTGTTCTATTTCCGATTCTCCAACCATAACTACATAAGGTATTTCGCGCTTGTTGCAGTACATCATTTGCTTTTTTAGCTTCGCAGCATCCGGATATAATTCAGTGGCAATGGATTTTGATCTCAAGGCTGTAATCGCTTTTAAGCTGTACAAACTTTCTGAAGTTCCAAAATTGATAAAAAGTACTTTGGTGGATAGTGTTTTATCTGTTGGAAATAAGTTTAATTCTTCCAAGACCAAATAAATTCGGTCCAATCCAAAACTAATCCCTACCCCACTCACATCTTTGAGTCCAAATATGCCGGTCAAATCATCGTAACGACCACCGCCGCCAATGGAACCCATTTGTACAGATTCTGGTGCAGCCACTTCAAAAATAGCACCTGTGTAGTAATTAAGACCCCGTGCTAGGGTGACATCCATTTGTAGTTTGGCAGTTTTAAGCCCTAATGCAGCCACAGAAGACGCAATAAACTCTAGTTCTTCTACGCCTTTTATGCCTTCCGTAGAAGTGCTTAAAATTGATTTTAAAGATTGTAATTGATCTGAGAAATCACCTGTCAAATTAAAAAGAGGTTCGAGTTTAGAAATGCCTTCAGAAGTGATGCCTTTTTTAAGCATTTCTTCTTTAACTTTTTCCGCTCCTATTTTATCAAGCTTATCCAAAGCGACCGTAAAATCGATGAGCTTGTCTTGAGCACCAATCAATTCGGCGATGCCTGCTAATATTTTTCTGTTGTTTATTTTTATGGTAACGCCCTTTAGGTTTAAATCTGAAAAAACGGCGTCATACAATTGAATGAATTCAATTTCTTGCCATAAGGATTTGGAGCCGACCACATCCGCATCACACTGATAAAATTCTTGAAACCGTCCTTTTTGAGGACGATCGGCCCGCCAAACGGGTTGAATTTGATAGCGTTTGAATGGGAATACAATATCGTTTTGGTATTGTGCTACATAACGTGCAAAAGGCACAGTCAGATCGTAGCGCAAAGCTTTCTCTGTGAGTGAATTTGAAAAGCGTGCTAAGTTGCCATCTTCAAGGGCTTGCAAATCTGCTTTTTTGACTTTATCGCCAGAGTTTAAAATCTTAAAAATGAGGCGATCTCCTTCTTCTCCATATTTCCCCAATAAGGTTTCCGCCAATTCAAAACTCGGTGTTTCAATGGGCTGGAATCCAAATTTTTTAAAATTTGATTTTATGGTACTAAAAATGTAGTCGCGATTTGCCAACTGCTTTGGAGAAAAATCTCGCGTTCCTTTAGATATGCGTGGTTTAGATACCATGGTTTTGCTTTAATTAACAAATATCTCTCTTTTTATGAACCTATCCAATTAGATCTTCTAAATACTTATAAAGATCGCCTTTTGTGATGTTAGACCCTTGCACGATAAGTTCAAATATTTTTGTGTTTTTATCGGCTTCAAGCGTTTTATCGGCATTGAACAATTCGACCTCGTCGGACATCAAATTTTCTCTTAACCACCCAAACCCTTCTTTGGTGGTCAAATCAATGTCCTCTTTTTTTATTTTGAGTCCAATCAATCGCAACTGCGATGCATCCACTTTAAACAGATACATGTGCTGCGGCGCTATATTTTCTAGATACTCCACTTTTGACAACACGCCTTCCCAAACCAAGTCGCTAAAAATATCCAATTCCTCTTCTGCCACTTCGGGCTTCTGTTCCTTGATCTCTTTCCATTCATCTGCCGTGATGGATTGCGTTGCTAAAAAATTAATAAACTCTTGGTTTAATTCCTCCAACTGTTCTTTGGTAAGTCTTGTGTATTTCATCCTTGATTATAGTTAAAAAAAATGTGTCCTATTTGCAGTGTGCAAATTTATAAAATAAGATTGAATTAATGCTAGAAGATAGACCGTAATCCAAATTGCAAAAATTCAAGTTTTAAGTGAACCATGCGACTGTAAATTAATAAAATTGATTTATTTACAGCTGTTTACATAAATTAATGGATACTTTTTTTTAAAGTTTATAAACTATTTCATAAGTTTGATAGATTTTAGACCCCAAATCTAAATCTTCATAAGCAGCTTAACCCGTTGTAAGCGATTGTTTTATTTGAATTATAGATGCGGGGGCAAGCAAGATGCTTGTACATTTGATTTTGGATAAAGAAACCAAAAGTTCCTATTATCCGGAAATAGAGACGTATAAACAGGAGGTTTGTTCTCCATATAACCAGTTGGCAATAATATCAACGGAACGTAAAAAAATGAACAATTTGATTAATGAAATATAGCATTCCAGATAAAAGAGCATTGACAAAATCCGAAATTGAATTTCTGACTTATCTGTTTGGAAAAGAAAAATCGGAGTGGACTAATTTAATCGGAAATCTGAAAGTTATTGCGAGATGTGGTTGCGGAAAATGTCCGACTATAATATTTGGAAAAACATTTGACTCGGAAATTCAAAAAGGGAATTTAATAATAGATTACGATGGAAAAGGTAAAAACGGAGAATTAATTGGAATATCTGTATTCGGAACTGACCAAATGCCGACTGAATTGGAATTTTACTCAATAGATGGAGAATCTGAAATTACAGAAATGCCGAAAATTGAAACTCTGAAATCTATAACGGAAAATCTAACTGAATAAAAAATACTATTGCCAACACTGGTAACCGTTGCACAAGCCCTCTAAAAAAGTAAAAAACCTTCCTTTTTAAGCCGATTTACAGGATGTATTATTAAAAAATGAGTGTGCTATTTTGTTTTTTTGAGGGGCTTACACAAGACCAAAACACCTTTATAAAGAGGGTTATTTCTAAAAAAACAACCCCAAGTGATTTCGCCTCACTTCTTGCCAGTTTCTGAGTGAATTTTAGATACTTTTTCAGGTTGTAAGCCATCGCAGATAAGTGCATGACTTTGTTGGCTTGTTGTATGCCAAGGGTGTTGATCTTTCTCAGGCCCATAAACTGAGTGAGTGTTCCAAAAACAGGTTCTACGGTGCTTTGACGTTTGCGTTTCATAAAGCGTCCTTGTTTGCTGTGCACTCGGGCATTGTTTCGCTCATATTCCTCTCGGTAATAGGTCACTGAAAACTTCTTTTCTTTGGCTGTTTTCCCCAAGCATTGGAGTGCTATTGGACAGCCTTTGCATTGTTTGGTCGAACCGCGGTATTCTTTCTTTCTCGTGTGGGTTCTATAATCGTTAAATACTTTTTTGAAGGGAATCACTTCCCCTTGTGGACATACGTAATGATCCTCTTTTTTATGGTAAACAAATCCCTCGGGACCACCTTTGTAGGTGCCATGCGGAGGAATGAAACTTTGTTTGTTGACGCCTTCTAAAAAGGCATAGTTCTCGCCACTGCTATATCCTGTGTCGGCGACACAGTTTTGCCATAGTAATCCTTGTTTCCATAAACGCTTGTCTAATCGTTTTACGATATCTTGCAAGTATTGATTGTCTTTCTTATCGGCATGGTAGGCTTGGATGTCGGTGATGACATGATGGGCGGTGTCCACACTAAGTTGACTCATATAATTGAGCTTTCTGGCTTTGCCTGGTTTTACACTGATTCGGGCATCGGGGTCGGTGGGACTGTAATGGGTCTTATTACTGGTGTATTTACTGCCTTTGTTCCCTGCACCGGGTCGCTGGTCTTGGTCGTTTGACCATTTCTTGTTGCGACTCTTTATTGCGCCTAGTTCTTGCTTATTGGCACTAAGGGTTTGTTGGGTTTTAGGGGCTTTATTGTCTTTGGCTTGACGATGGGGCTTATCCATTCGGCTGATATGACGGAGCTGATGCAAGTGTGTTTCTAAGTCTTCTTTGGGAACTTTGAGCTCTAAACTGTCCATGGATGCATTGGCTTTTACTGGGGCTGAGTCGATGGTTTGGGTGTGACCGCTGACCATGCCTTTGGAAATACATAATTCTAACACTTTGGTAAAGGCCTCTTCAAACAGGCTTTCGGGAAACAACTGACGTGTACGACTGATCGTTGAATGCCATGGAAGTTCATCATCGATGTCATAGCCGAGGAAATACAAAATATCCATACGCATACTGCAATGGGATATCAATTTGCGATCGCTAATGATGTTTTCTAAATATCCGACCAAACACAGTTTGAAAAAAACTACGGGATCTACGCTTTTTTGTCCACTTGTCCCATAATAAGAACGCGTCAAGCGATACAAATATTCTAATTCTAAAACGTTTCCTAACTGGCGATAAAAATTATCTTTTGGTATCCGTTCGCTCAAACTAAAGCAAGCAAACAGCTTTTCTTGGTAGGTCTTTTTTCCTTGCATCCATAAATTTAAGAATTTTTATGAAAATTTAAAACTTATTTTGTAGTTTTATCATAAATAGTTGTGCAACAGGCACACTGTATATAAAAAATTGCTGGTTTTGGCTTAAACAAAGGTCGTTGCACGTTTGCTACGTCTGATTTTCCTACGGAAAATCCTCGCACGCAAACACGCAACTTTCCATATACAAACACGTTGTGTTTCATACCGAAAAAAGCCAGCCGCACATTAAGCACATTTGGTTTTTGCCTACACAAAAGCCAACACATAAAAACCAAAAGAGCTTAATCTTCCCCACGCTAACAGAATTCTAATAATTGGCAGTAAATTAATTTTGTTGCCGATTTATAGTTTTGTACATTTGCTGAGTTAAAAAGAAATACTATCGCTAAAGACAAGTTACATATTGAAAAATTAACAATGTTTTTCAAAAATCGAAAAAGCTTTGAAACAACTGACATTGCTAATTTCTTTAAAGGGTTTGAACCCAATATTAGTCAAACGACTATCAATTGGCGAGTATTTACTTTGATAAAACAAGGTGTTCTTAAACGAATTGGAAAAGGAATATTTACTCTTGGAGCAATGAATTATTTTATTCCTGAGATTTCTTCAAAAGAAAAAATTCTAAGTAAAAAAATAAAAAAACATTTTCCATATTTAGAATCTTGCATCTGGAATTCTTCTATTCTTAATGAATTTACCCTGCATCAAGCCAATCAATTCTATTTATTAATTGAAGTTGAGAAAGAAGCAACACAAGCCATATTTCTTTATTTAAAAGAAAACAAATACTCAGTCTTTTTAGAACCTTCAAAAGATGTTTTTGAAAAATACATAACAGAGAACAATAATTTAATAATTGTTAAAACACTAATAACTGAAGCTCCTACACAAAACATAGATGGAATAAACACTTCTTCTTTAGAAAAAATATTAGTAGATGTTTTTTGTGATGAAATCATCTTTTCGGCATATCAAGGTAATGAAATGAGAACTATTTATAATGAAGCTTTTTCAAAATACTCAATCAATAAAAGTAAGTTGTTACGTTATGCCAACAGGAGAGGAAAAAAAGAAGAACTTAAAACATATATTAATTCTAATTTACGGCAACAAAATTAATTTACTGCCAATTTATAGTTTATGATAAATCAAAAAGAAATATCAATAAAATGGATTAATCAGGTTTCAAAAGCAAATAAAAATGCTGATAAAATTCTTGTCGAAAAGGTTATTCGAGCATTGATTCTATTAGAAGGTCTTGTGAAACAAAAATTGGACTTTGTATTCAAAGGAGGAACTGCTTTAATGTTACATTTCAATTCTACTAAAAGACTTTCTATTGACATTGATATTATTTTGCCTAAAGAGGATATTGGGCTAAACGACATATTAGATTCTTTGGCAACCGAGCAAGGTTTTTTACGAAAAGAATTACAACACCGAAACACAAATTCAAAAATCACAAAAGCACATTTTAAATTCTACTACACTCCATTTCATAAATCAAACAAAACAGAAGATTATATTTTACTTGATATATTATTTGAAAAGGCGGATTACAAAAAAATAATCCAACTGCCTATAGAATCTAATTTTGTACCGATTATTAACAAACCATTACTTGTAAACCTTCCCTGTTTGGAAGATATTTTGGGAGACAAGCTCACTGCCTTTGCTCCCAATACCACAGGAATACCATACTTTAAAAGTGAAAACAGTATGAGTATGGAAATCATAAAGCAATTATATGATGTAGGGAATTTATTTGATAAAGTAATTGACTTAAATATTATAAAAAACACATTTTACCAATTTGCAAAAACTGAATTGTCATACAGAAATATTAATGATTGTAATGAACAAGATGTAATTGAAGATATTTACCAAACTTCCCTTTGTATTGCAAGTAGAGGAATAGATGGAATAGGGAATTTCGAAGAATTACAGTTGGGAATACAAAGAATACGAGCTTATATTTTTTCTGAAAGTTATCATATTGAAAAAGCAATTACTCAAGCATCTAAAACAGCTTATCTCATCACATTAATAAAATATGAGAAAACAGAAATTGAAAAGTATGACACCCAAATACAAATGAAAGAATGGCAAATAAACGAACCAATGAACAACAAACTAAACAAACTTAAAAAATCTAATCCTGAAGCATTTTTTTATTGGTTCAAGATTTACGAAATAAAAACAGCATAAATGGCAAAGAATAAATACGATAATTATAGTAAAGAACAACTCATTGCCAAATTACAGCAATTAGAGAAAAAACGGTACGGTTTAGTTTGGGAAGACAAACCTGAAGAAATTGCTGAGCAATGCGAAAGAGAATTACCAGTGTTGGTTGAAGATAAAAGTAAAGAAATAATAAGCGATCCCCGCTACCGCACGAATCCTTTCGTGTGGTGGTAACAAAGAACTGAGCTAAAAAAGACACTTTTACAAAACTAGTTTTAGTTTAAAACTTAGTTTGTATTTACTAAATTAGGTGCTTATACAACATAACAAATCACTACACAATGCAAAAAAAATGCGCCCTAATTAGGACGCATTTATATAAAATAAGATTGAATTAATGCTAGAAGATAGACCGTAATCCAAATTGCAAAAATTCAAGTTTTAAGTGAACCATGCGACTGTAAATTAATAAAATTGATTTATTTACAGCTGTTTACATAAATTAATGGATACTTTTTTTTAAAGTTTATAAACTATTTCATAAGTTTGATAGATTTTAGACCCCAAATCTAAATCTTCATAAGCAGCTTGACCCGTTGTAAGCGATTGTTTTATTTGAATTATAGATGCGGGGGCAAGCAAGATGCTTGTACTAAAATCAGTTACGAATAATAACAACTAAAACATTGTGTTATCCCGGAATATATAACCGTTAACACACCCTTTTGTTGACATATAACGAGTTAGTGGTAATAAAAACAAACTATGAAAATATTTTTAGCATTCAGGTATAATTCAAGCTATCAAGACGTTTTAAGCAAAGTAAACAATGTCGTTGTAGCAGCGGGTCATACACTGAGCACCCATGAAGACCTTTTAAACGCAGGTGAAACTGAAGAATTAGTCAGAGAAGAAATAAAAAATTCAGACTTAGTGATAGTTGATGTGTCTGAGAATGAAGGAAATTTAACTAGCGAATTTGCAATTGCAAGAGCTTTTGAAAAACCAATTATTCTTATAACATCAGAAAGCAGTTCATTTCTAGAAAAATATTTCTCCATTTATTACGATAGACTTAGGTTAGATGAAACATTAATTATTCCATTAGATAATTATCTGAAGAAAAATAAAACTTCAGCAGCTGTAAAAAAATTCATTAAGAAAGAAAAGAATATAACTAAAAGTGTTTTTATAAGTTACAGTCATAAGGACTCAAACACAATTGATAGACTAACCGTACATCTTAAACCTTTTATTAAAAGTGGTCAAATTGATCTTTGGATTGATACCAAAATAAATGCTGGAGATCAATGGAAAATGGAGATAGACAAGGCTTTAGATAAAGCATCTATAGCTATTCTGCTTATAAGCGCAGATTTTCTGGCTTCGGACTTTATTGTTGACAATGAATTACCTCCTTTATTAAAAGCAGCAGAGGAGAAAGGAAAAAGAATTATTCCAATTATTGTTAAACCTTGTAGATTTACTTCTACTCCAACTTTAAGCAAATTTCAATCCCTAAATGACCCAAAGAACCCGTTAAGCAAGTTAAATGAAAATGATCGAGAAGAAATATACGTTAAACTTGCAGACCTGGTTGATGATAATTTAAAATAAAAACATAATTAAAATTTTAAGGAATTTATTAACATTGAACATACGAATTGAAGAAAGTTTTAATGAAGCAACCCGAAATTAATACTACCACTAACAACGTGTATAATTAATTGCTGATTCTGTGTGTACTCGGAAAATCCTAGCGGATTTCCCTCTGGTTCGTTTTCTTTTACTAATTTAGTTGCTAGCCAACGCAACTAACCATACACGAACACGTTGGCATTTATTAAAAAACTGAAACCTGAATTCAAGAACTAAAAGAAATATTTATGAAAAAATATGAAATAATTAAAATTAGTGAGATGTGGTCAACAAATACATTAAGGAGAAATGTTGAAATTTTAATTAACAAAAAATCAAATGACGGATATGAAATAATAACTGTTGCGTTTGGTGTAAATCTATGGTGGATGCCAACAGCATATATTACAATTTGTAAATAATCGCGTTTTTAAGAAAGAAAAACTGATGTTTAAATTCTCGCACAGTTGTGCGAGAATTTGTATTTATGATTTCTCTCACAAGTGTGCGAGAGATAATAAACAAACTGAATGAGTGAATTAACAGCATATAATAATTTTTTTAAAGCAGTAATTGATACAATCAATTCTGCAAAATATAATGCATATAAATCACTCAACAAATACCATATTGGACAAAATTTCGAACTTGGTAAATTAATTGATGCTTTTTTTTAAAGTTTATAAACTATTTCATAAATCTGATAGATTTTAGACCCTAAATCTTCATAAGCGGCTTGACCCGTTGTAAGCGATTGTTTTATTTGAATTATAGATGCGGGGGCAAGCAAGATGCTTGTACTAAAATCAGTTACCCCGCTACCGCACGAATCCTTTCCCCCGCTACCGCACGAATCCTTTCGTGTGGTGGTAACAAAGAACTGAGCTAAAAAAGACACTTTTACAAAACTAGTTTTAGTTTAAAACTTAGTTTGTATTTACTAAATTAGTTGCTTATACAACATAACAAATCACTACACTATGCAAAAAAAATGCGCCCTAATTAGGACGCATTTATATAAAATAAGATTGAATTAATACTAGAAGATATAGCGCAATCCAAATTGCATTTGCCATCTTGATGCTAAACTAGAATCGTATCCAAATGTTTCGGTTTGGTTCGGATTGAATGTATAAGTTGGTACCAAAGTTGCTGGATCAACACTCACTCCTACTGGAGACGTGTTGTTTGGCTGTTGTACTAAGCCCCATTCTGATCTAATTAAGTTTCCAAAGTTTAAAACATCGACACTGAACTGGATGGTGTTGGTTTTGTTTTCAGAAATTTTGATTTTATAATCTTGTAAAAATTTCACATCCCAACGGCCTCTCCATGGTGCTTGTGCGCCGTAACGCTCTGCATATTGCCCTCTACGACCACTTAAATAATCGTCTTGTGCGATGTAATTGTCAAAAGCTGCTGCTTGCCCAGGATCTCCCGTAGGGTCAAACTGCATTTGCTGAATCTCTGCAGATGTTGGCACATATAAAAGGTCATTATTTTGAAACGATGTATCGCCGTTAATGTTTCCTGCATAGGTATAGCTAAAACGACCTCCACGAGAATATTCAAAGAAAGTAGAAAGCGTAGTTCCCCATTTTTTGTTGGTACCGTAGTTCCATTTTTTACTAACAACACCAATCAAACGGTGCGTATCTCCATATCTAGAGTACGATAATTCATCTGAATTTACATCTCCAACAACGGGGTTGAAATCAAATGCATCTCCTGTAATTTCAGCTTCAATGGAGTTGACATCTTTTGAATCTAAATAGCTATAAGCTAACATGGTATATAAACCATTGTCAAACGTTTTTTGTGCTTTGAATGATGCATTCCAAATACGTCCTTTATCAGAATTTGTAAATACATAAGCGTTGTTAATTTTGTCAGCGTCTGTGTAATAAGGTCTGTTATCCACACCTGCTAAAGTCCCTGATGGCGTTGTAAGTCCCCAGTTTTGTACTTGTGCACCATTCATATCTTTCGTGTAAGATACATCTGCCGTAAGAATCAATCCATTGTCATATTTGTGATCCAATCCTAAATTCGTTCTCCAAACTTGTGGGAACTTATAATCAGGATCTACCATTTGGTAGAAATATGAATTAGGGTTTCCGATTTGGTTTCCTAACCATACAAAAGGAAAACGTCCTGTAAATAAACCAGACCCTCCTCTTAATTGGATCGTACTATCTCCTTTTACATCATAGTTAAATCCAACACGTGGAGAGACTAACCAATCGTTTGATGGCATTTGTGTGCTGTCCAATAATTGAACTTCTCCTGTATTAGGATTTACGTAAGGAATTTCTGGTTGGTAAAAAGAGACATCAATCACTTCTTGTGCTTTTTGAGCAGAATCAAAAAACAAAGGCTTATCAAAACGCAAGCCGTAAGTTAATTTGAAGTTGTCATTTACATCCCATTCATCTTGAAGGTAAAATGCCAATTGTCCAACATTTGTTTCAGCTAAAGCCCATGAATCAGCATTTTTAACAGTTTGTGCATTTGCTAAAGCTTCAGATAACAATCCGTTTGTAGAAGCTGCTAAGAAATCTCCCATAGATCCAAAAGCACCAAAAGCACCTACATATCCATCATCATTTCCATAGCCATAAGCTCCTAGGTTAAATGAGTTGTCAAATTCAAATTTCTCAAAAGAGAACCCAACTGTATAGGTATGGTTTGCTTTAGAAATTGTCATATTATTAGAAAACTGAAACACTTTTTGATTCAATACGTTGTTGACTGAAAATGGCTCATGACCAGCAATAATGTAATTTTGTCCAGCACCATTTTGAATTGTAATTGCAGGCGCTGCAGAAGACATTGGGTTTCTGAAATCATCAAAATTTGTATAGCCAACTTGAAGTTTGTTAGACACTTCATCCGATAATCTAGAATTCAATTCCAATTGAACCGATTGCAATTTATTGTTAATCTGGTATCCTGAGTTTTGAAACTGAAGCGTTGTCGCGCTCGGCCCTCTTACTCCAAGTGCAGATGGATGTGCAGGTTTTTCTTGTGAAGCATCTAACCAGTTGTATATGATTGCTAATTGGTTGTTGTCATTCACATTCCAATCTAGTTTAAAAATTCCTTTGCTAGATGCAGATTCGTGCGTAAAGCCTTGGTAAGTGCCTGTATCATACCCTAAAGTTGATAACGCATTTTGTACAGCTATCAAGTCAGATTCTAAAACAACAGATTCGTTGACCGCTCCAGATCCAGTGTTTGGTAACCATGCCTGTCCTAAATCTGATCGTTCATCTTGCTCGTAATTGGCAAAGAAAAATAATTTGTTTTTCACGATCGGTCCACCAATACTAAAGCCTGTTTGCTGTTGCGTAAGACTTGGAACAAAAATTTCTTGTCCTTTGATCTTAGAACCCGTCATGTCTTCATTTCTATAGAAGCCATAAACAGTTCCTTTAAATTCATTCGATCCACTCTTCGTCACTGCATTTACTGCAGCTCCAGTAAATCCAGATTGCGTTACATCGTAAGGTGCAGTTGATACTTGTATTTGATCGATGGCATCTAAAGATACGGGTTGTGAATTTGTTTGCCCTCCAGGAGTTGCTGCATCCAATCCAAAAGGATTGTTGAAAATTGCACCATCTAAAGAGAAGTTATTAAACTGATCGTTACGTCCTCCAAAAGAACCGTTACTTGCCGTTGGCTCTAAACGTGTAAAATCAGATGCAGATCTAGAAATTGTAGGAAGTGTTGTCAATTCTCTACGGCCTACATTGGTTTCAGCACCTGTACGGTCGCTTCCAAAAACACCTTTAGAAGTGTTTGCGGTAATCACCACAGCATCCAATTGTCCAGCATCAAGTGTTAATGCTAATGTTAAATTTTCTGTTTTTCCTAAGGTCAAGAATACATCTGTAAACGATTGGTCTTTGTAACCTACATAACTAACCGTAATTGTGTACGGTCCGCCAACTCTAAGGTTGACAAGGTTAAATCGCCCGTCAATGTTGGTGGCGGCTCCGTAAGTGGTCCCTGTTGGCGTGTGCACTGCAACAACGTTTGCACCTGGCAAACCGGTATTGGTCTCATCGGAAATAGCTCCCTTAATACTTGAAGTTGTCACCTGAGAAAAGGACAGTGAACAAGTGAAAATGAACATTAAAAGTGTAGAAATTTGTTTCATTTTATTAAAGTTTGTTTATGATTAAGCTGCTAAATTACAACAAAAAAAGCCTACACTTACGTGTAGGCTTTAAATAAAAATTCAATTTATTAACTTTTTATTAACAATATATAATTGTTATTTAGCTGCAATAATTTCAAAAGGAAAATCAACTGCTACATCTCTGTGAAGACGAATGATTGCATTGTATTTACCAAGACGTTTTACATTACCACCGGTAACATTGATAAATTTTTTGTCAATTGAATGGCCTGCTTTTTCAATAGCTGCTGCTAAATCAATATTGTTAACAGATCCAAATAATTTATCTCCACTACCAACTTTCGCTGCTATTTTGATTTCTAAAGCTTTTAAAGCTTCAGCAATTGCTTCGGCTTCATCTACTATTTTCTTTTCTTTGAATGCGCGTTGTTTTAAGTTTTCTGCTAATACTTTTCTAGCAGATACCGTAGCAAGAATGGCTTTACCACCCGGAATTAAAGAATTTCTACCATAACCGTTTTTCACTGTTACAACATCGTCTTTAAACCCCAATCCTTCTACGTCATGTTTTAATATAAGTTCCATAGTTATAATAGTTTTATTTCATTAAATCGGCTACATAAGGCATCAAGGCTAAATGTCTTGCTCTTTTGACAGCAACAGACACTTTTCTTTGAAACTTTAAAGAGGTTCCAGTTAAACGTCTTGGTAATAACTTACCTTGTTCGTTTACAAATTTTATTAAAAAATCTGGATCTTTATAATCGATATACTTGATACCTGATTTTTTGAAACGACAGTATTTTTTAGCTTTGTTGGTGTCAATATTTAAAGGCGTTAAATATCTGATTTCACCATCTTTTTTTCCTTTGGCTTGTTGTTCTATAGACATAATTACGCTTTTTCTTTAAGTTTAACTCTTCTTCTTTCAGCCCATGAGATTGCATGTTTATCTAAACTAACAGTTAGATAACGCATAAAACGCTCGTCACGTCTAAATTCTACTTCTAAAGGGCCAATAGCCTCTCCAGGTGCTGTAAATTCAAATAAGTGGTAAAAGCCACTTTTTTTGTTTTGGATTGGATACGCTAATTTCTTTAGCCCCCAATCTTCTTTCGATACCATCTTTGCTCCTTTAGAAACGAGTAAGTCCTCGTATTTCTTTACTGTTTCCTTTATCTGTGTGTCAGATAAAACGGGATTCAAGATGAAAACAGTTTCGTAATGATTCATAAATTTTATTATTATTTGATTTTTAATGGCTGCAAAAGTAAGTATTAATTGTTGTCTGAACAACATTATATAACATTATTTAAACGAAATTAATTTTACTCGTTAATCGGTATTTTAAGAGTTTAATCGATTTATTTTTTGTATAATTGTAATTGATAACGACTGATAACACAACCCCGATGACTTTAAACTGTATAATTGTTGACGATAATTCTACACAACGATTAGCCACATTAAGACTAATTAACAACCACCCTTCTCTTAATTTGATGGGGAAATTCACATCTGTAGTTGAAGCTAAAAAATTCCTTCTCACAACCCCTATAGACCTTATTATAATGGAGGTCAACCTTTCTGTTTCTGATGGATTTGATCTCTTAGACAGTTACATCGACACTCCCGAACTCAAGACTCCTTACGTTATCATAATAAGTGAAGATGCATCTCATGCCTTTAAAGCATTCGAATACAATGCAATCGATTACTTAGCAAAACCAGCCTCTAAAAAACGTTTTAACGAAGCCATTGCTAAAACTGTATTGCAAGCAAAAATGAAAGAAAATTTCCAAGATTATGATGGAGAGCATATTTTTGTAAAGAGCAATCTTAAAAAACGTAAAATATACATCAACGAGATCAAATGGATTGAAGCTCTCGGTGACTACGTGAAATTAATAACTAATAACAAAAGCTTCGTTATTCTTTCGACCATGAAAGCCTTTGAAAACGAACTCCCAAAAGGACTGTTCTTAAGAATCCATAAATCCTATATTGTCAATTTGAAAAAAGTGGAACGTTACGATAGCAGACATGTAGAGATTGAAAAAATGAAACTTCCCTTAAGCAGAACTCGAAAGGCACAATTGACACAAGCTTTGGATGTGATTGTGGATTAGTAATTATCTACATTAATAAGCAAGCGAACCGCTCTGAAATCTCTCGTACTAGAAAAACTCATTTTAATTTTCTGAAGCACTGACTTCGTTTTTACCAGCGATTGATTTTGAGGTATTTTAAGTAAAATGTTTTTATGATATTGATTCCGTATTCTTGAAACTACAGGGAATTCAGGTCCTAAGACATTGTCTTTAAACACATGCCTTAAACTGATTGCCAACCATTCAGCACCCTCGTTTACTTTATTATAGTCCTTATGTTTAAGAGTCAATTTAATGATGCGGCAATAAGGAGGATACTTATAAATACGACGGTCTTCTAGCTGCTCTACAAACATGGAATCATAATCGTTTATAGATACTTGTTGCAAGATGGTATGATGCGGATTGTAGGTTTGAATGATCACTTTGCCCCTTTCATCGGTTCTGCCTGCACGCCCTGCAACTTGTTGCAACAGCTGAAAACTCCGTTCATGCGCTCTAAAGTCAGGAAAATTAATCAATTGATCGGCATTCAAAACACCTACTAATTTTACATGTCTAAAATCAAGCCCTTTGGTAACCATTTGCGTTCCCACTAAAATATCAACCTCTTTATTTTCAAAGCTGGCTATAATGCGATCGTAACTGTATTTTCCTCGGGTGGTATCCAAATCCATCCGAGCCACTTTAGCCTCTGGAAATAACACCTCTATTTCTTCTTGAATTTGTTCCGTCCCAAAGCCTTTACTGTCAATTTCAACCCCTCCACAGGCGCCACAAAATTGTTGCATTGCCATGGTATGGCTGCAATAATGGCATCGGAGTTGATTTCTATATTGATGAAAGGTCAAACTCACATCACAATTTGGACATTCTGGGGTGTGTCCGCAAGTATTACAGGATACTACGGGAGAATATCCACGCCTGTTTTGAAACAAAATGACTTGAGATTCCGCCTCTAAAGTCTCTTTTATCTCTGCAATCAATCGGTCACTAAAATGACCTTTCATGCGTTTTCGCTTGTATTTATCTGTCAAATCTACCAGTTCAATTTCTGGCATTAAGACATTGTTAAAACGTTTAGTGATCGCTACGTACCCAAATTTATGTTCTTTGGTGGCATTGTAAAAACTTTCAAGACTCGGCGTGGCGGATCCCAAAAGTGTTTTTGCCTTAAATAGAGCCGCTAACACAATCGCTGTGTCTCTTGCATGGTAACGTGGCGAAGGATCAAATTGCTTATAGGATTGCTCGTGTTCTTCATCGACAATGACGAGTCCTAAATTACTAAAGGGAAGAAAAACAGAGGAGCGTGCACCAATGACAACACGTGCATTCTCGGACTGATTTAAGACATGATTCCAAACTTCAACACGTTCATTTTGTGAATAGCGCGAGTGATAAACCGCAATTTGATTCCCAAAGTATTTTTGCAAACGCTGCACCAACTGCGACGTCAACGCAATTTCAGGCACTAAATAGAGAGCCTGCTTTCCTTCGGCTAAAATCGATTCTATCATTTTGACATAAATCTCGGTTTTCCCCGAAGACGTTACCCCATGAAGTAATACAATATTTTGTGTTTCAAAAAGACCATCAATTTCTTCTAAAGCGGTTTCTTGATAGGTATTTAGTTCTGTTGAAGCACCATACTCTGAATCTTGAAACTGAATGCGATCGGTTTGGTAATGATACTCTTCAAAAACGCCTTTATCTATTAATGTTTTAATTTGAGTAGAAGTCGCTTTGCTTTTGGTCTTAAGATCCGCTACTTTGATTTGTTTGGTAGCGTTCGCTAAATTAAAATAACTTAAAACAATCTCCCGTTGTTTGGACGCACTTTTCAGCGTCTCCACAAGTTCTTGCAAGGCGTTTTCATGCTGATAATTGGGATGTAAACGTACGCAACGAATTAATTTAGGCTTGTATTTTTCAGATAATTCCTGTTCTAAAGCAATCACTTTTTGATCGAGAAGACGTTTTAAAACTGGGAACGAATTTTTTCTGTCAATAATCGCATTGATTTCATCGACCTTTAAACTGGATTGTTGTTGCAGTGCTTCACACACCAAATACTCATCGTCCTTTAAGCTGTTTACTTCAAACTCTGTGGATGGGTTTAATGAGATAATCGTTTCACTTTCCAACAAAAAAGCATTGGGCATTGCGGCACGCATGATTTCTCCCATGCTACACAAATAATAACTTGACATCCACTCCCACAATTTAAATTGAAACTGGTTGACCACAGGACTTTCATCTAATATACTGTGAATCGACTTCGCTTCATAAGCTGTAGGCGCAATGTGATGTATGTTATAGACGATGCCTGTATAGACTTTGTTTTTTCCAAAAGGGACCGCAACTCTGACCCCTCTTTTAATAAAGTCTGCTTCCGCTTTGGTGATGGCGTAGGTGAAATTCCGCTCTAAGGAAAGCGGTAAAATAACATCGATAAAAAAGACTTCTATGGCGTGCATTTTTTCTTTAGAAGTTGAAGAGACGAATTCAATTCATGACCTAGAAGGATAATGTTTGCATTCAACCAAAAGTAGAATAGGAGAATTAATAAACCCCCAATGGAACCATATAATTCATTATAGGTAGAGAAATTATTAATATAAAGACCAAATAAATAAGAGCTCACAAGTATTAAAAAGGTGGTAAACAGGGCTCCTACAGATAAGAAACTAGACAACTTTCCGTCTTTAGTTCCGAAGTAATATAAGCTGGCCATACTGAGATAAATCATAATTACAAAAAAGAAATACTTTGCTTTTGTAATCCAAAAAAGCTCGTTGCTCGCATCGCCAGAACCGAACCTTTCGACTATGGGATGAATTAAATAAATTTGAGCATATCCAAATCCAATAACCGTCAGGATTAAAAGAATGACAAGAATGATGGCAACTCCAAAAGCATAAAAATATTGTTTAATAAAATTGCGATTGAGTTGTTGGTGGTAGGAATTTTCGAATCCTGAAAACACGGCATTTACGCCGTTAGCCATCAAAAACATAGAGACAAGAAAGACGGTTGAAAGCAAACCTCCTGTACTCCTATCATTGATGTTTTCAAAAATATTTTGATTGAAAAAATCGGATGTTTGAGGCGGTAAAATAGAATCTAAAAACTCTAAAAAATCCACTTTAAAATTATCAAAAGGAATGTAGGGTATCAGAATAATAATGAACAACAAAAAAGGAAATATGGCTGTAAAAAAACTAAATGCAATGGCACTCGCGCGTGTTGTAAGTGCTCCTTTAAAAATACCAATCACATACATTTCTAACAAATCATAGAAAGAAAAACCTTGAGATCCAGGAAGCTGAATTCGCTTTAGGAGTTTTGCGATCCAATTTAGAATTGGAATTTTATCTAGTTTATCTTCTGTAGTTTTACTCATTAAATTGCTTTGAGGCTTAAATCCATATTTGAAACAGAGTGGGTCAAAGAACCACAGGAAATGTAATTCACGCCACATTCTGCATAAAACCGAAGGGTGACTTCATCAATGCCTCCTGAGGATTCCGTCTGGCATTTGTCTCCAATCAGTTTGATTGCTTTTTGTGTATCGGTATAATTGAAGTTGTCAATTAAAATTCGATGAACGCCTTTATTCTCTAAAATCTCTTCGATTTCTTCTAAATCACGGGCTTCCACCACAATTTGAAGGTCCAATTGGTGTTTCTTTAAATACTCTTTGGTTGTTGAAATTGCTTTGGTAATTCCGCCTGCAAAATCAATATGGTTGTCTTTCAGCATAATCATGTCATACAATGCAAACCGATGGTTGACACCTCCACCAATGGCGACAGCCCATTTTTCTAAGGCTCTAAATCCTGGAGTTGTTTTACGTGTATCTAAAATTTTGGTGTTGGTTCCTTTTAGAATTTCAACATAGGAATGTGTTTTTGTAGCTACCGCACTCATGCGCTGCATTGCATTGAGAACAATACGTTCGGCTTTGAGGATGGATTGTTTAGATCCTTCCACATAAAAAGCGATATCCCCAAACTTAACTTGTTCCCCATCGTTGATAAGCGTTTCTACACGCAGGTTCGGATCGACATACTGAAAGACTTGCTTGGCAAAATTGACGCCCGCAATCACGCCATTATCTTTTATTAAAAGCTTTGCTTTGCCAACAGCATCCGAAGGAATACATGCTAGAGAACTGTAATCTCCATCCCCTACATCTTCTCGGACTGCATTGGCTATTATTAATTGTACTTCGTTTTTAAATTGTTCGTTGGTGATCATGTTTGTAACTTTGAAGCTAAAATATGAATTGTAACGCAAATACATTCATAATTCTAAAACCTTATTTAAAAAAAAATTAACTTTGGGACATGCAAATTAAACTCATTGCCATAGGGAAAACAGATTTAACTGAACTGAACCACCTTATTTCCGTCTATCAAAACCGATTGTCGCATTATGTGCGATTTTCGTTTGAAATTATTCCAGACCTGAAAAACAGTAAAAATTTATCTAAAAAACTTCAAAAAGAAGAAGAGGGTAAATTAATTCTCAGCAAAATTTATGCCACAGACCGATTGATATTATTGGATGAGAATGGCAAAGAAATGAACTCTGTTGGATTTTCTTCCTTTCTTCAAAAACAGATGAATTCAGGAATCAAACAATTGGTGCTAGTGATTGGAGGGCCTTATGGGTTTTCGGAAGCCGTCTATCAAAAAGCATCTGGAACCTTGGCACTTTCAAAAATGACGTTTTCACATCAAATGGTTCGACTCTTTGTTATTGAGCAACTCTACAGAGGGTTTACGATTCTCAAAAATGAACCTTATCACCACCGTTAATTTAACACCACTACATATGAATATTGTATTCGCTACCAATAACCCCAATAAAATCAAAGAGGTTCAAGCCTTGATCCCCTCCCACATAAAACTGGTAAGTCTGGAAGAAATTGGCTGTACGGAAGACATTCCCGAAACTCAAAATACTATTGAGGGCAATGCCATTCAAAAAGCAGATTATATTAAAGAACATTATGGTCTTGATTGTTTTGCCGATGACACAGGATTGGAAGTGCTTGCTTTGGATGGCGCACCAGGAGTTTTTTCTGCACGCTATGCTGGCCCTCAACGCAATGCAGAGGACAATATGAATCTGTTATTATCAGAATTAGATTCAAAAGACAATCGCTCTGCACGGTTCAAAACCGTGATTGCAATACATTTTCAAGGAAAACTGATAAGTTTTGAAGGGATTTGTGAAGGAGAAATTACCCATAAAAAAATAGGAACGGACGGTTTTGGCTATGACCCCATCTTTAAACCTACAGATTACAAACAGACCTTTGCTGAACTTTCTTTGGCTGAGAAAAATCGGATTGGACACCGAGGAAAAGCCGTTTCAAAATTGGTAAACTATTTAAATATGCATTAAATTAATTAGTATTACCTTTGCAACTTGAAATTCCTCAGGGTGAGGATGTGTTACAAGGAACTTGGTTTAGGTATGTTCGATACCCCTTCTAAGTAACACTTAGAAATTTATCGAATACTAAATTAAAAAAATGAATGCATTCAAAGAACTTGGACTAGAAGATCATTTAGTTCAAGCCATTACAGACTTAGGTTTTGAAACGCCGAGTGAAGTACAAGAAAAAACAATCCCATTATTATTAGACGAAGACAGAGATCTCGTTGCTTTGGCACAAACAGGAACTGGTAAAACAGCTGCTTTTGGATTTCCAATGCTACAGAAAATCGACATCAACAGTCGTACGACTCAAGGTCTTATTTTATCTCCAACAAGAGAGCTTTGTTTACAGATTACCAACGAGATGAAATTGTATGGTAAGCACTGTAAAGGACTTAACGTGACTGCAATTTATGGTGGTGCTAGCATTACAGACCAAGCCAATCAAGTAAAAAGAGGAGCGCAAATTATTGTAGCAACTCCAGGGAGAATGAAAGATATGATTAGCCGACGATTGGTTGATATCTCCAAAATTGAATATGCAGTTTTGGATGAGGCTGATGAGATGCTGAACATGGGCTTCTTTGAAGATATTACAGAAATTTTATCTTACACACCAGAAGAAAAAAGCACATGGCTCTTTTCGGCAACCATGCCAAAAGAAGTGTCTTTAATTGCTAAAAAATTCATGGACAGCCCGACAGAAGTCACAGTTGGTCACAAAAACATGGGAAGTAAAAATGTTTCTCACGAATATTTCGTAGTTGGAGCAAGAGATCGTTACCAAGCGTTGAAGCGTTTAGCCGATGCCAATCCAGAAATATTTTCAGTTATATTCTGTAGAACCAAAAGAGATACTCAAAAAGTAGCGGAACAACTTATTGAAGATGGTTACAATGCTGGTGCCTTACATGGTGATTTAAGTCAAAACCAGCGTGACGTGGTCATGAAGTCATTCAGAGCTAAGCAAATTCAAATGCTTGTTGCAACCGATGTTGCAGCACGTGGAATTGATGTGGACGATATTACACACGTTATTAATTATCAATTGCCAGATGAAATAGAAATTTATACCCACCGAAGCGGTCGAACAGGTCGTGCCGGAAAAACGGGAATTTCTATGGTGATTGCTTCTAAGAGTGAAGTTCGAAAAATTAAAAGTATCGAACGGATCATCCAAAAAGAATTTATCAAAAAAGAAGTGCCTAATGGTATGGAAATTTGTGAAGTTCAATTGAAAGCTCTTGCTAGTAAAATTCACGATACAGAAATCAATCAAGAAATTGAGCCGTATTTGAATGACATCAATAGTTTATTTGAAGATGTTACTAAAGATGAATTGATCAAGAAATTCTTTTCTGCTGAATTTACACGTTTCTTTAATTATTATAAAAAATCTAAAGATTTAAAATCACAATCTGGAAGTACTTCCGATGATAATTACCGTTCTGATAACAATTCGGCGCGTTTCTTTATCAACATAGGAAGCAAAGATGGATACGATTGGATGAAGTTAAAAGATTTCTTAAGAGATACCTTACAACTGAATCAAGACGATCTTTATAAAGTAGATGTTAAAGACAGTTTTGCGTTTTTTAACACGGATGCTGCTCATAAAGATAAAGTCTTAGAATTCTTTACAGACTTCAAACAAGACGGACGCTTTATCAACGTTGAAGTCACAGAAAAAAAGAGTCGCGATCGCAATCGTGGTGGCGGTGGCGGTGGTCGTCGTTCTGGTGGTGAAGGCGGCTACGGAGGTGGCCGCGGAAGAGGTCGTAATGACCGTTCTAAAGGTTCTTCTTCTGGGTTCAAATCTGAAAGTAGAGGACGCAGAAGTGATAGTGATTCGTCTAGCAGCAGATCTCCACGACGTTCATCAGACTTTAAACCAAGTGGTGGTGGCGATTTTTCAAGAGCAAGAAAAAGCCGTAGATAATAAACCAATGTGTTAATTATTAGTCAAAGTTGAGATTGACAATATTAGTGTAGTATTTGTTTACTACTTTTATATCCTTAATCGAAAAAATGAAATCATATTTCACACTTTTATTACTCCTAGTGCTTCCCTTTTTTGGGACAGCTCAAATTTACAATACTGTCAAAGGGAAGATTGTAAATGCTGAAAATTTAGGGGCCATGGAAAGTGTGAATATTGTCAACCTGAATCAGGTGATTGGAACAACTACCAATACTGAGGGGCAATTTGAGATTCGCGCGAAAGCCAATGACACCTTGCACCTCTCCTATTTAGGCTATAAATCGATCAAAGTAAAAGTCAGTAATGACTGGGTCAAATATGGTACTTCTACAACCATTGAACTTACAGAATTGGCATTTGCTCTTGAAGAAGTGAATGTCAATAAACTAAAACTTACCGGATATCTTGAAGTCGATATCAAGCAAGTCCCAATTCAACAAAATGTGCGTTACAGTATTTCAGGGCTTAATAGTGGGTATGAATCTACTTCCCGCTCCCCAAGTATGGTGACCAAAGTTTTAGGGGCTATTTTTAATCCTGCTGATTTCTTACACAATATATTTGGTAAAAAGCCTCGCGAAATGCGAAAACTGAGAGAAATGAAAAAGCAAGATGAGATTAGAAACTTACTCGCTTCTCGTTTTGACAGAGAAATGCTGATTGCTTTATTACAGGTTGATAAAATTGATTTAGACCTTCTAATCAGTGAATGTAACTACTCTGCCGACTTCATAAGAACTGCTAATGACCTGCAAATATTAGATGCGATTAGCGAATGCTACGAAGAATATAAAATTCTGAGTCGCAATAGAAAAAGGTAGGGGGTCGCAAAACCAAAACAACCAGACTTGTCACCCTGAACGTGTTTCAGGGTCGCAAAACCAAAACAACCAGACTTGTCACCCTGAACTTGTTTCAGGGTCGCAAAACCAAAACAACCAGACTTGTCACCCTGAACGTGTTTCAGGGTCGCAAAACCAAAACAACCAGACTTGTCACCCTGAACGTGTTTCAGGGTCCCCTAATGGCTTCCATAAATTATCCCAATTCGGATTACTCTCTTCAATTAAATTAATCTTCCATTCTCTATGCCAATTTTTTAATTGTTTTTCTCAAGCAATTGCATCCCATACATATTGAAATTCTTCAAAGTACACCAATTGTTTTACATTATACTTTGCAGTAAATTTACTGCCTTCATTTCTCATGTGACGTTCCATACGATCGTCTATTCCACCAGTGAATCCGATGTATAAAATGCCGCGGGGTTTGCTGGCGAGGATGTATACCCAGTAGTTGTGATAGAAGCGTTTTGGCATGGTTGGAGTTGAGTTTGGGGCTAGGTGTAAATATAAGGGTTTTTTGGATATGAAATGATCCTGAAACGATCCTGAAACAAGTTCAGGATGACAAAACATAAGGGAGAGGTTTCAGGTATTTAAGGCGTCGAATTCTTCGCTTCAATCCAGCGCGCCATATACTTTGTGCTTTGCATTTGGTGGTGGCTGAGCATTTGTCCGATGAAATTTTGAGCACGGTGGGTATTGAGATTACTCTGAAGTGCTTTCACTCGATTCAAAAATCGTGTTTGATGTTCAGCTTTTTCAAATCTGTTTTTAAGAACGGAAAACCCCTGTTGTTGAAAGCCCTCCCATTCAGTGGCATTGGAATACGTCGCCACGGTGCGCGCTATAAACGCATCGGCAGTATCTTCTATAACACCATTGGGTTTCATGCTGCCAAACATGCCCTCCGCCGCCACAGACGACATGGCACAAGGCGTCCCCGTTTGCATGGCCTGAGTCAGCTTTCCCTTCAGTCCCGCCCCAAAACGAAGCGGTGCCAATAAAACTTTAGCAGAATTTAAAACCTCAAACGCATTCTCTACAAATCCATGTAACAAAAACCCTTCTTTTTCATTGTGCATCTCTTTGATGTTTGGAGTGTCGTAAGCGCCATAAATATGGAGTTTTGCTACTGGGAGTTCTTTTTTAATTTTGGGCCAAATGTCTTTTTTTAAATACCGTACGACATCTAAGTTTGGGGGATGTAAAAAATTCCCCAACGAAACAAAATCACGTCTCTCAGAATAGGGCTTACAATCCGAACGAGGAATACAATTTTCAGAGGGAATCATAAAAGGGAGGTAGCACAAAATAGCAGGATCGATTTTAAAGGTATCTGTTAAAATCCCCATTTCAGTTTCGGAAATCACTAGCGACAGATCACTTCTATAAATACTGGCAATTTCGCGCTTGGCAGTATCGTTAGTGAAAAATGTAGCATCCATTTTTTGATTTGAATTGAACGCCTTTTGACGTCCTTTTCTAAGAAAATGCAAATCTTCTGTATCTAAAATCTTTAAAGCATCGGGGCACTGTTCACTCACGCGCCAGCCAAATTGTTCTTCTGTCATAAACCGATCAAACAGAACTATCGCGGGATTCAACTCTTTTATAAATACATCAAAACTCGAATGGTTGAGTTCAATTTCAACAACGGTCACCCCTATGGATTCTAAATCAAACGCATTGTCTGACTTTTTGCAAGTGGTAGCAAACGTAATTTGATAGTCTTGCGATTGAAAGGCTTCTATCAATTGAAGCATCCGCGTGCCCGCTGCCGAGGAGTTGGGTTCTGGATACACAAATCCGATTACAAGTACGGTGGACTGCATAGGGCTCAAAATTAGTCGTGGTCGTTGTGAAGACTGTAATTGGACCGAACGCTGCTGGCCCAATCCATAAGAATTTGCACTTGAGCTTCTGTCAATTGCGCTTCCGAATGTGTCCAAGTATAAGACGCCAACGGCATCTCACCTTCATCAAGTTCCTCTATTAATTCTTCGAGTTTATGGTCTTTTTTCTTGGTTGAATAACTGGCCCATTTGGAAACATTAAAATGTTTTTGACCTTCTTTAATATGGCTGTTTAACCAGTAATTTACGGGGGTGATCGAATTGTACCATGGATAATTTGTAGAACTGCTATGACAATCAAAACAGGCTTGTTGTAAAATTTGTTTCACTTCTTTAGGAGCTTGTGTTTCCACTAAAAAAAGATCAATGGACTCCAGATTTCCTTGGTTTTTGTTCGGTTGAAAAAATTGTGCGATTACAAACACAATCACTACACCAACTATTATTTTTTTCTTACGAGTCATTACAATTTGATTAAAGTATAAAGTTATTAAAATTTAGTTTAACTAGCGTTAGTTTTGAGAGTTTAAAACCCAGTGGGCGTTTTGGGGACGGTTTTGAGTTGAATTAAATTTTGTTTACTTTTAAGGCTTATTGTGTTGAAGTCAACACCCTTTTAAAATTAAGTTATGACCTACGAAAACTTAGTAAAGGAACTTTCATACGTGAATCACAGTCGCGAAAACAGGGCGAAATACGCTCAAATGGTGATTGAAAATCAAAAATTAATTCCAGTTCTTTTAAAAATTCTGTTTGAAGTTGATTCAAAAATATCTTGTCGAGCTGCATGGGTTTTGGAGTTTGTTACCAAAAAAAATCCTTCCATCATACTTCCGTATATCGATGTGTTTACATCGAAAATGGGAGACGTATATTTAGATTCAGCTGTGCGTCCCATCGCTAAAATCTGTGAGTACCTCATTGAATATTATCTAGATAAAAAAATTAAACCCCTAAAACAACGCTTAAAACCAGTTCACTTAGAACGTATTATTGCAGTGAACTTTGACTATCTGATAGGAGACCATAAAATAGCGCCAAAAGCCTATGCGATGCAAAGTTTATATTGGCTAGGGTTTCAATTTACTTGGATCCACCCCGAATTAAAAATTATTTTAGAGCGGGATTATCATACTGGAAGTTCAGGATACAAGGCACGTGCTCGAAAAATTCTGAATCAAATTAAATTGAGTACCCATGAATTTCTTATATAATTGACACTTAAAAGTTCCTAAAAACTTAAAAGCAAGTCGAATTACTTCGATTGAAAAGCCCTATATTTGTAGCTTCAAAAAAATACAACAACTATGTCTATATCCATGCTAAATGCTATTTCTCCAATTGACGGTCGCTACAGATCAAAAACTGATGCATTGGCAGGGTTTTTCTCTGAAGAATCCCTCATCAAATACCGAGTTTTAGTTGAGATAGAATATTTTATTGCGCTTTGTGAAATTCCTTTACCGCAATTAAAAAATTTCAATTCGGATCATTTTAAAGATTTAAGAGCCATTTACACGGAGTTTTCATCCAAAGATGCACAAGCAATTAAGGACATTGAAAGCATTACAAACCACGATGTGAAAGCAGTTGAATATTTTATAAAAGACAAATTTGATGCCCTTCAAATTTCTGAATATAAAGAGTTTATTCACTTCGGATTGACTTCTCAAGATATAAACAATACCGCCATTCCTTTAAGCATCAAAGACGCGATTGAAGCGGTCTATATCCCAGAATACAACACCTTAACAAATTGCTTAAAAGAATTGGTCAACGATTGGAAAGAAATTCCGTTATTGGCACGCACGCACGGGCAACCCGCCTCACCTACCCGCCTAGGAAAAGAAATTCAAGTGTTTGTAACCCGTTTAGAGGCGCAATTTGAATCTTTAAAATCGATTCCGAATGCTGCGAAATTTGGGGGTGCCACAGGAAATTTTAATGCACATAAAGTGGCTTACCCAAACATTGATTGGCAAGCATTTGCAAACAACTTTTTAAAAGACAAACTAGGACTTCACCACTCCTTCCCAACCACACAAATTGAACATTACGACCACATGGCTGCGTCGTTTGATGCCTTAAAACGCATCAACACCATTATCATCGATTTGGATCGTGATTTCTGGACCTATGTGTCTATGGATTATTTCAAACAAAAAATTAAAGAAGGGGAAGTCGGCAGTTCGGCGATGCCCCATAAAGTCAATCCCATTGATTTTGAAAACAGCGAAGGGAATTTAGGAATTGCCAATGCGATTTTTGAGCATTTATCAGCCAAGCTTCCTGTGTCTAGATTGCAACGCGATTTAACGGATAGTACGGTTTTAAGAAATGTGGGAGTGCCGTTTGCACATACCATCATCGCCTTCAAATCGACCTTAAAAGGATTGCAGAAATTATTATTAAACCCTTCTAAAATTGCAGAAGATTTAGAAAAAAATTGGGCGGTTGTGGCAGAAGCGATTCAAACCATTTTAAGACGTGAAGGATTTCCAAATCCTTATGAAGCACTGAAAGGATTGACACGCACCAACGAAGCTATTTCCAAAACTTCGATCTCTAATTTTATTGATACCCTTGAAGTTAGTGACTCCATTAAAACAGAGTTAAAAGCCATTACACCGTCTAACTACACAGGGATATAAGGGAGTTAAAAACTCTAAAAGAGGCTGTCTAAAAAGTAGAACATCTGTCATTCTGAACCTGCCTGACGGTAGGCAGGTTTATTTCAGAATCTGAAACAAGTTCAGATTGACAAAGTAAAGTCTTTTTAGATAGCCTCCTAGATTAAATTAAAGTTGTATCCTACAGTAAGAATTTCATAAAATCTTCGACATTTGCGTTTTCAGTATCAAACTGATCCACAACTGTCTCGAGTTTCAAAATTTTAGAGAGCTCCATATTGTCCCCTAAAACTCTGATGATGGCAAATCCATTGTCTTGAGAAAAGCCAAACACAATGAGTTCGTCTATTTCGGAATCTTCTCCTATATACTTAATGTAGAGTTTCCCGTCTGTAGAATTGCCACCACGCATCAGATCGTTGTATTTTTCTGCTTTTAAAATGGTTTTGACTTTAGCCAATTCAGCATTAAATTCTTCCTCAGTTCCATCACTCAAACTATAGGCAAGCATATTGAGTTTGTCGATGGAATCAATCGCCTCTTCTTGAACGTCTGAAAGCTCAATTTTATCGGGATTTAGAAAGGACATCGGAATGTCCACAGACATAAAACCAGAGGCCTCTTGGTGCTCTACAAAATAGGTTTGTAGTGTTAATTCAGGTGAACATCCTAAAACAAGGAATACACCAAAAATTGTTGAAAATTTAAGGAGCGTCTTCATTTATTTTTTAGTTGCTTTTTTAAGTTGCTCTCCACCGGGGACATTCAACTGATTTGTGAGTTTTGAAACTTGACGTAAATCAATATCTCCAGTGAGAGATAACAGAACCGTTTCAATCACACGTTGTTTCCCATTAATAGAGATGTTTTCATTTTTGGTGAGATCTCCCAAGCCATTCACAAACATGAGGAGTTCTTTTACATGGTTATCGTCTTTACCTTCTAAAACAAAGAAATTAACGGTTTGATCGCCATCTTTGATTCGCATGAGCTCCTCGAGCTTGGAACTTTTGATGTATTTCTCAACATCTTTTTTCATGGAATTTGAAACATCCATATTATCGGTTGTAAAAACAGTTAAATTATCCAGCATTTTGACTTGGTTTATAAAAGCATCAGAATCGGGATCATTGGTTTGAATATCAATATTGGCCAACATTTTAAACATCTTTTGGTTCACAACCACAGAAGTCACATGTTCTTGATCTTCATATTTTTCAAATATGCTTTGCGCTGAGATGGCTATCGGAGCCATAAGCAAACTAAGAATTACTACAATTTTTTTCATTTTTTTAAATTTAGATTTAATTATTTAATGTTAAATATTTTGTTGGTCGAGTTATTAAATTCTTCTAAAAAAACAACATTTTGTTGCCCTTGTTCAAAAGAAGTAGAAATCATGTTTAAAGCATTTAAGGGTGCTGCTCCTTTATGCATCTGATTCGAAATTAAATCAAAGGCTTTCAAGGTTTCATTATAAGCAAATTGTTCTTCATTAGAGAGCTTGATAAATTCATCCTTTGAGGTGAGCGTCATAAAAGCAGTAAACATAATGGTGACGACAGCAGCCGATGCAAACCAACGGTATTTGTTGGAGTTGCGGCGTGTCGCGGGTAAAGGTCTTTGATAGGAAAGCTGCTTATCCGATACAAAATAAGTGAATAGTGAGCGGTAAACTTCCAAGTGAGGCGCCACAGTTTCAGTTGTAAAATAGTGTTTTAACTGTGCTTCTTCTTGTAAGCTTGTCTGCCCTTCTTCGTACTTTTCTAAAAGACTTTCAATGTTTTTTAATTCCATAATTATGGGTCTTTGTTAATTTTTCTCTTATTGATTTTCTTGCTCTCGACAGTGAAACTCTGATGGTGGCTTCGGACATGTCTAGTATTTTTGCTATTTCATTAAACTCATACTGTTCAATATCTCTGAGTTGTAATATTAATTTTTGTTTTTCGGGCAACGCTTCCATGTGTTTCTCTACCCAGCGAAGACTGTCATTAACCTCTATTGATTTTTGTAAGGATTGTGAATGGTCTTCATAATTGTTATGTACTATTTTTAAATTTTGTGCTTGTTTTGATTTTAATCGATCAAAGCACCAATTTTTTGTCATTGTCATTGCAAATGCTTCAGGACTGTTATAGTCCTTAAATTTTTGCCGATGGTTCCATAATTTCAAAAGAACTTCTTGTGTCGCATCCTCTGCTTCCTCAACCGATACCAACAAACGTCTCGCCACTCGGAAAATTTTATCCTTAAAAGGAGTGACAATTTTTAAATATTCTCTTTCGTTCATCGTAGGTTGGGAGCTTATAAATTAAAGACGACTCATGTTTTTTTTTGTTACAAGAATGTGAAATAATTTTTGTTTTCTAATAATTAGTTTAATTTAGACGTCTAAGATTCAAAGCTATAAAAAAAAGGCTTCAAATCACCCATTTTAAAAGCAATAATAAAAGTTACTTTGATAAGTAACCAAACAATTTAAACCTTATTTATGAACTCCATTTTTAAATTCGCACTTCTTTCCCTTGTTTTTAGTCTTACTTTCAGTTGTTTTGAAGATAATGATGATACCGCTTCAGGAAACTCAGATATCAAAAATTTTGTTTGGAAAGCAATGAATTTTGCCTATCTCTACAAAGATGACAGTCCAAACTTGGCCAACGATCGTTTTGGGTCAGACAGTGACTATCAAAGTTTTTTAAACGGCTATGAAAGCCCTGAAGGTTTGTTTGAAAGTTTAATTTATAACCGAGAAACGGTCGATCGTTTTAGTTGGATTACAAATGATTATATTGCTCTTGAACAACAATTTAGTGGGGTTACTAAAACCAATGGCGCTGAATTTAATTTCTATTATGCACCAGGGAGTTCTAGCGATGCGTTTGGAATTGTGCGTTTGGTACAACCAAATAGCAACGCGAGTGCAACCACTTTGACCCGAGGGCACGTTTTTAATAAAATTGATGGTGTCACCCTAACAGAAGATAATCTTCGTACGCTTTTAAGCAGTGAAACTTATACCATTCATTTAGCAACATACAATACAAACGGAACAGATGTTCCAGAAGATGACAGTCTTACAGACGGAACAGAAACAATCACACTTACCAAAACCGTTTATTCTGAAAACCCAATTTTCAAATCAGAAGTAATCACTGTAAACAATGAAAACATAGGCTATTTAATGTACAACGGGTTTGTGGCCGATTATGACGCACAACTGAATACCGCTTTTGGAGAATTTCAAGCACAAAACATTCAAAAATTGATATTGGACTTGCGCTACAATCCCGGAGGGAGTGTAAATTCTGCGACCGCTTTAGGGAGTATGATTACAGGTCTTTCTAATGGAATTTTCGCGAAACTACAGTACAATAGCGACTTACAGAGTAACAATACCAATTACGATTTCACAAGCACGCTATCAGAAGGAGACGCCATTAACTCGGTGGGTCTAGACAAAGTATATGTCATCACCACAGGAAGTTCGGCATCCGCAAGTGAAATGATTGTGAACAGCCTAAGATCCTATATCGATGTGGTGCAAATTGGTACTAAAACTGTTGGGAAATCGCAAGCATCTATAACGCTTTATGATTCTCCAGATTTTCAAAGACAAGGCGCTAATTCGGGTCATTTATATGCGCTACAACCGTTGGTCGCCATCACCGTAAACAAAGACGACCAAGCAGTTCCGTCCACGGGATTGACACCAACTATTGAAGTGAAAGAAACCGTTTCAAATTATGGTGTTTTAGGAGATGTCAATGAACCTTTGCTCGCCGCTGCGCTTGCTGCAATTCAGGCAGGGAGATTTGCAATTGATGTAAATGGCATCACTCCCATCCTAGATTCAAATTCATTTAAACCACATTCTCAAGAGATGTATCTTGATTAGCTGTTGATTATTAAAGGGTAAGATTAAACCCTAATCTCACATTTCGCCCTTTGGTTGCATAGCCAGGAATGTCTTCGTAAGCTTCGTTTAAAAGATTATCAAGACCGGCAAAAAATGTCACTTTATTTTTTAAGGCACTATGACTGATATAGAAATTCAATACGCTAAAACTCTCTAAATTCGGTACGAAACTATTTTCAAATCTATCGTCTGTATATTGGTAAGACAAAGATGCAAAGGTGGTTTTTGAAACTTCGTAACCCAATTGAACATTCGCTTTGTGTTTAGGGATTCTACGTGCCAACGCTTCTTTATATTCAACAAAGGTATAGTTGGTTTCAATAGATAGTTTTTCTAAAAGTGTTGCTTTCAATTCAATCTCAACGCCTTTTGCGTGTAATAAATCCGCCGCATTCAGATATCCGCCATCAATCCATAAAACCGTGTTTTTTTCTTCCCTATTAAAGAACAACCCAGAAATTCTGAAGTTGTCATTCAATTTAAAAGCTATCCCCGCTTCTATGGTTAAATTTTCTTCTGGTTCTAAGTTAGGGTTTGCTCCAAAATTTCCATACAAATGAGATAAGGAAGGCGTGATAAAAGAAGTACTGTAAGACCCGAAAAATTTTGTATATCCCTTATTCGATTTAAGCGTGAAGGATGGATTAAAATTATATATAAAATGAGATCCGTATGCGTTGTGATTGTTCAAACGCACCCCTGCATTCATGTGAAAACCAAAGTCTGAAACATACACAAAATTAGCATAAGGATCTGTAATATCAAAGGTTTCATCAGTTGTGAAGGTGGCATTATTTTCAATAACATTCAGTCCAATAATCGTAAAAAATGCATCGTCAAACACATATTTATTATACACATCTAACACAAGGTTTTTGGATTTATAGAGCGATGGAAACGTAGAAACAAATTCTCTATCATATTCACTAAAGGCTGCATTCAAATTAAGACTTCCCTTATTGTATTTGAATTGAGATGACAATCCTACACGCGCTTGTTTGCTGTTAAATTCATCGTTGGTATCCACAAAATTAAAACTCGCATCATAGCCATCAATATCTGATTTTGTATCTGTTAAATTTCCATACACATTTAAAGAAAAAGCAGTACTGAATTGATAGCCAAGGTTGGCGTCTAGACCATATTTAGAATACGCATCTTTCTCATTGGTATCGCTAATTGCAGCAGAAAGACCATCCGAAAATTGATTGTTAAAAGCAGCTCGGTACGTGAATTTATTAACTGTGCCACTAAAAGCGACGCTGTTATTAAAATCTGCTATGTTATAGTTTTGATCGGATTCCGTTTGATTTGTTCCTATACTCGAGGAAATAAAAGCACTTATTTTTTTTGCATTGGCAGCTTTGGTTGTAATATTGACAACGGCGGCGGCGGCACCACTGCCGTACAGTGTACTTGCAGCTCCTTTGATAATTTCAATGGATTCGATTTGATTAAGATTAAGCAATCTAAAATCATAACCTCCAGAGATTTGAGACGGATCACTCACTTGAATGCCATCAATTAAAACCAACACTTGACGGTTTCGTCCACCACGAATATAGACTCCTAAATTTTGCCCGGCATTGCTTCGACTGCCATTAATTTCGATTCCACTTTTAGTATTAATTAATTCTGAAATGGTTCGCCCTTGGTTGTTTTCTATTTCTTGTTGAGAAATTTTAATCACTGTTTTACCAGAATTTTCACGTTTTAATTTAAAACGAGAATCGGTGACGACCACTTCATCAAGAGATTCTTCAGAAACGGTTTGAGCACTGATTTGAGTTTGAGCACATAGAAATAGTGGGATTAATACGTAGGATTTGTAGGTCATTTAAATTTAATTACTCGAGATAATAAGGCATACTTTTTAGTATGAAAACTTCTATCCCGAAAGTTTAACATTGTTTTTTGAATAAGGCAGGTCTCCTGGCTTACGTCTTTTGATGAGTCTTCCCAGAAATTTCCAGTGACAAAGAATAGTATCAAAAGCATTTTGCAAACGCAAAACTAAGTATACAGTTGCGGGAACAGCTCTGGATTTTAACCAGATTCCCTTTTAATTGAATATTCATAAAGCAAATATCCAAACCAAAATTCGGGTCAAATGTAAAAAATTCTAATACATATAGATGGAATTAATCGAATTATTATTATTTTTGTAGAAAATAATTCCTATGTCAAATACCTACTTGTCTAAAAAACAAATCGTTATAATAGCATTTATGCTTGTTGCTATTTTATTTAGACTGATGCCCCACCTCCCAAATTTCACTCCTATTACCGCAATTGCTCTTTTTGGTGGTCTTTATTTTACCAATAAATCTATGGCGTATTTAGTGCCAATTTTTATCATGATATTATCGGATTTGTTTCTAGGGTTTCATTCCATTTCAATCTTTGTATATGCTGCCTTTTTAGGGGTCAGTTTTATTGGAACCCAAACCAAAAAACCGAGTGTCTTTACAATTCTCTTAGGCAGTGTTAGTTTTTTCGTCATTACTAATTTTGGCGTATGGCTTCTGTCTTATCCAAAAAACTTAACAGGTTTCATCGAATGCTACACCCTTGCAATTCCATTTTTTAGAAATTCACTTTTAGGAGATTTCTTTTATTCTGGTGTGATGATTCTTGGGTTTAATTTTGTTCAGAAAAAATATCTTAATTTAGCCTAAGAGATTCATCTCTTTTGATTTTCTTTTAACCAAACACCTTTTTAAAAGGTTTAACTTATCTATTATGGAATTTATCATTCTGGCTTGTATTGTGATTGGCTTTGTTTTACTGGCTTTATATTTAAAACGACCCAATACCAGTATTGAGCTGCAATTGGAACAACAATTAGAACAGAAAGATTCTAGAATCTCACAGTTAGAAAAAGAAGGCATTGAAAAAGAAACAAATCTTTCCAATTTAAATAAACAGTTAGAAATTGCTTCTGCAAAAACAGAAGCCTTTGAACAACTTAAAATTGAAAAAGCAAAATTAGAAGAAGGTATAAAACGACTCGAAATTGAGCGAAATAATTTGAAAGGGGAAACGATTTCATTACAAAAAGCAGAAGAAGGCAGACAACTTGAATCGAATAAAAACATTGCTGCTACTGTGACCCTTCAGCACTCTTTAGAAAAAGAGAAAGCCCGTTTAAACGATGAACGTGTTAAAGAAAAGGAAGTTTTTTTAGAGAAGATGAAACACAAATGGTCTGAACACGAAAAAGATGTTCAAAACCATATTCAACAAATATGTAGAAATAACATTATTACTTACATCAGTCAAGAAGACTTTCCGCATCCCAGAAACAAACCTGATAATTCTATTGAAATCATGGATCAGTTGGTTGTGTTTGATGCTAAAAGTCCCGCAAATGACGATTTGACAAACTTCCCAAAATATATCAAGCTACAAACTGAAAGTTTGAAAAAATATGCTAAGCATGATAATGTGAAAAATGATTTGTTTTTAGTAATCCCTTCTAACACCTTAGATGTCATTGATCAGTTTCATTACAATATTGGCGATTATAACGTGTTTATTATTACCAAAGATGCTCTAGAACCTATTATTTTAAGTTTAAAGAAAATTGAAGAGTATGAGTTTGCTGACAAGCTAAGCCCTGAAGATCGCGATAATGTTTGTAGAATCATTGGTAAATTTGCACACACTACCAAAAGGCGTATTCAAATTGATGAGTTTTTTGCACGTGAATTTTTAGACACTTTAAGCAAGGCTGGCACACAACTCCCAAGAGATATTTTAGAAAATGTTATTAAGTTTGAAAATGCTGAAAAGCTAAATCCTCCTATGGAAAAGCGAAATAAACAGATCTTAACCAAAGATTTAAAAGACCAAGTTGATAAGCTCGAAAATGAAATGCAACTTCGTGAAATCCCAAAAATTGTGACTAAAATAGACTTTGAAAACTAACTGTTATGGGACACTATTTAAAACGAGCGTGCTAGATTAAATCCAAAATACACATCGCCTTCGCCCCAATCACCCGTACTGGTTCCAAAAACGCCGTTGGTATTCATGGATTGAGAATTGGTGAAATGTAGTTGGAAAATGTGCCCTCCAGTTTCTAAATCGACTCCAATAGAAAACGGGTTGTTGTATAATGAAGTAGCGCTTCGGTTCAAATGCATGCCATATTCCATATTCACCGACCAACGTTTTCCTAACTTATAACGGCTTCCAAATGCCACTGCATACTGAGAGTTTTCTTGTAAATCATCAATCACGTAGTTGTCATGAAAAAATGTAGGAGCCACTAAAAGAGAGAGTTCTTTTGTTATTTTACGAGAAATCAATAATTGTCCCACATAACTCAAACGGTGCTCAAAAATCAACTTAGGCAAGTTGTCCGTATCCAGTGCCGTGTTTACTAAAATGGAGGCGTATCCTACGATTGTAAATGGCATTTTACCTTCTTGCTGTTTAAGCAATCCAAACTTAGTACCAACTTCATAGATCTTTTGATTAGAGCTTCTAGAAGCACTGACATTAAAGTTGTCTGAAATTCCATACACAAAGTTCAAATGCGTCACGGCTTCGTCCAATCCAAAAAGATTTTCAAAACCATTTTTGACCGTTCCAAATCGGTGCGATACAATAAAGTTAAACCCTTTTTTGGCTACTAACTTTGTGGACTCAAAATTAATCACCTTCAACCCTTTGAATACTGCCGAAGCATATACAGGAGCTTGGTCATCTGTATCAATTTCACTCAATAAATCTTCTTGAGAAAAAAGAATCACACTAAAAAGTAAAAACAGGGAAGTAAGAGATTTTTTCATTGGTTAAAGTTAAAAAAAACCATTAGAAATACATCTAATGGTTTTTAAAATTATAATATATCGTTGTTATTTTTTAATAATACGCTTTGTTTGAGAAAAATCAGGGGTGCTAATGTTCATAATAAAAACTCCTGCACTCCACTCAGACGTATTGATTTTTGAATTCCACTGGTCCATTTCAGCTTGAAAAACCAAGCTTCCTAAAACACTGTACACCGCAACGGTTGCTTTTTGTATGCTCGCTGGAAACTCTACATTCAGTTCTAAATCTGCTGGATTTGGATACACATCAAATTCTGGCATTACAGCAATTGTTTCAGTACCCAATGTGGAAGCAGCAGAGCCTTTATTTGCAGCATGGTAACCAAAAGTGCCAGCACCTTTAGCCCAGAGTAATGCGAGGGCTATATTGTTTGTGGTCGTAAACACATAATCTTTAGCATCGCCTGTATTTAAATCTCTAGTCGCTACAACCGTACGTACCCCACTAGTTACTGTATTGCTTGATTGTGTCCAATCTTGATTGCCAGTGCCATCAGTTGGAGGTGTAACTTGTCCATTCAAATATCGATCTTGAAGACCAGAGCTATCATATACGATAACATCTTTATTTGTGCTTCCCATGCCTGTTGCATCCAATGCAACCGCTAACCAATCATTCTCAGGTAGAACCATTGTCATGGTAACTTCACTAGAGGTAACATCAAACTGCACAGTACATCCAGTGGTAAGTGCGACTTGACCTGTGGAAACGTTTTGCGCGAATCCGTAAGAGGAGATTAATAATGTTAAAATAAAAGTAATTTTTTTCATAGTATTTGTATTAAGGATTATTTATTTAAAATTGTGTTTAAGGTTTTATCGTTGTGCATTTTTGCAAAATCTAAAGGGGATTGGCCGACATTGTTTTTCATAAAAGCGCTGGCGTCTGCGTCCATTAATAGGGTGGCGAGCTCTTGATTGTTAAACATCACCGCATAGTGCAAAGCAGTAGCACCGTTGGCATCGGTAAGGTTGGGATCTGCTCCGGCATCTATCAAGGCTTTGGCAATTTCTACATGTCCTTTGACCACAGCAGCCATTAAAGGCGTACCATCTTTACTATTTCCGTTGATGTTGTCAACTTTATTTATTAAGTAGTTGGCAACTTCAAGGTTGTTATAATAAGCCGCTAAGGTGAGTGGCGAACTTCCTCTGTTGTTTAGTGAATCTACTATTTTTGGATTTGTAGTGTAAAAGACGTCCATTTCTTCAGCTGTTCCTGTACGTGCACAGTCAAACACATCAGTTTGTGCCAATGAAAAATTGAAAGCTAAAATAAGTAACAGGTACTTCATATATTATTTTATAATACTACATTGATCGAGTTTAATCTCTTCTAATAAATCATCATATCCGATGCAACGGCCTTTAACTGCAATCGAATCGTTTACTTTTAAATCACTATTTAGAGTCTCAAATTGACCATAAATTTTATTACTAATTGTAACGCTATTTGCGTTTATAGAGGTTATAACCCCTGAAACTATAATCGTTTGATCTAAATATTTTAATTCTGCTTGTTGAGAATCCTCTGTAAATTCATTAAAAAGAGATTCTGCATCTAACGTATAACTAACCGTTTCTTCACTAATGGATCGGTGGTCTGGATACATATAATTGTATGCAATTATTATACCAAATACTATAATTATACTAAATATTATTTTGTTTCTCATAAACACCAATATAGTTAAACAAAAATAAAGATTAATATTGAATTATATATTGACTAAACAAAAAAAGAATTAAATTTGAATTTACAAATTTATCCATCCCTATGAAAATTACATCATTTATTGTTACAATTACGTTTGCCTTTTTGATGCTCTCTTGTACAAATGCGAGTGAAAGTGATCTGATAGAGCAAGTAGATCCAGAAATAGTGATTACGTACACAGAACACATTAAGACTGTATTTGACTCCAACTGTATTGCTTGTCATTCCAATCCACCAATCAATGGTGCTGGAGTGCCTTTAACAACACTTGGCGAAGTTCAAAGTTCTATTGAAAACACAAATCTTATAGATCGTATCAACAAGCAATCTGGTGAAGGCGGCTTTATGCCCCTCGGCGGATCGCGAATGCCACAAGCATCTATTGATTTAATTATACAGTGGCAAACAGAAGGATTTGCTGAATAACTTAAAAAATAAGAAGATGAAACATATATACCTACTATTCGCCTTTGCTTCTGTTATTGGGTTTTCTCAAGAGAAATACCTCACCAAATCAGGGCTGCTCAATTTTGAAGCTAGTGTTGAAGCCTTTGAAGAAATAAAGGCCACCAATACTAATGTGACCGCAATTTTAAATACAGCCAATGGGCAATTTGCAGCCCTCGCCCTCGTCAAAGGATTCCGTTTTAAAAATGCGCTTATGGAAGAGCATTTTAATGAAAATTATGCGGAATCAGATGAATTCCCCAAAGCTATTTTTAAAGGAGAGCTCACTGATTTTTCTATAGAAAACCTTCAAACCACCTATAGTATCAACGGGACGTTGAGTTTTCATGGGGTTACAAAACCACTTGAAAATGTTTCTGTGGAAATCATACCTTCTAAAAATTCGTTCAACTTTAAAGGATCGTTTGAAATAACTCCAAATGATTTTGATATTGAAATTCCAAGTATTGTCAGTTCAAAAATTGCGGACAGCGTTACTGTTGTTTTTGACTTTGAGCTGGTAAAAAAATAATCATTAAGGTAGCCATAAAAAAAGCTCAGATTTGTCAATCTGAATTTATTTCAGATTCTAAAACAAAATGAATTTCAGTTAATTGAGATTCTGAAATAAATTCAGAATGACAGAAATTCTAATTTTAAACAACCTCTTCTTTTCAATACATGTCATAGAAATCAGAATGAAAAATTTATTTACTCAAGTACATTTTTCTTCTAGAATATAGATTATAAAATTCATCGTCCTTAAGGCTGTCTATAAAGAGGATACTTTCTCCTGTACTTTTCATTTCAGGACCCAGTTGTTTGTTGACATTTGGAAACTTGTTAAACGAGAATACAGGTTGTTTGATGGCATAGCCTTCCAAATGTGGTTTGAAATCAAAATCTGTGACTTTCTTCTCACCTAACATCACTTTAGTCGCATAATTTACATAGGGTTCGCCATAGGCTTTCGCTATAAATGGAACCGTACGAGACGCTCTTGGATTCGCTTCAATGATATAAACCATATCATCTTTCACCGCAAACTGTATATTAATCAGACCGACCGTATTCAGCGCTAAGGCGATTTTTTTGGTATGGTCCTTTATTTGTTGCATTACTAAATTGCCTAAATTAAACGGTGGCAAGGTTGCATTACTATCGCCTGAGTGAATTCCACAAGGTTCAATATGCTCCATGATTCCAATGATATACACATTTTCACCATCGCAAATCGCATCGGCTTCAGCTTCAATTGCGCCATCCAAATAATGATCTAATAACAACTGATTGCCTGGCATTCTGCTTTGTAATTCAACAACGTGTTTTTCTAACTCTTCCTTGTTAATTACAATTTTCATTCCCTGTCCTCCAAGTACATAAGACGGACGCACTAAGATTGGAAAATCCAATATATCAGCAATCGCAGCTGCCTCATCGGCCGTGGTGGCAATGTCAAATTCTGGATACGGAATGTTATTGTCTTTCAAAAGATTGGAAAACAAGCCTCTGTCTTCCGCTAAATCCAAAGATTCAAAACTGGTTCCTAATATTTTTACGCCGTATTTTGTTAATTTTTCAGCAAGTTTCAAAGCCGTTTGACCTCCCAACTGAACAATCACCCCTTCCGGTTTTTCATGTTTGATGATGTCGTAAATATGTTCCCAAAATACAGGTTCAAAATATAATTTATCAGCCGTATCAAAATCAGTCGAAACCGTTTCTGGGTTACAGTTGATCATAATGGTTTCATAGCCACACTCTGCAGCCGCTAACACTCCGTGTACACAACAGTAATCAAATTCAATTCCTTGACCAATTCGGTTAGGACCCGAACCTAATACAATTACTTTTTTCTTATCGGAAACAACACTTTCATTATCCGAATAACGTTTGCCATCAGCCGTTTCCATATCACTTTCAAAGGTTGAATAGTAATAAGGGGTTTTGGCTTCAAACTCAGCAGCACAAGTGTCCACTAATTTATAAACCCGATTGACGCCTAATTCTTCTCGTTTGTTATACACTTGACTTTCCAAACAACCCAACATGTGGGCTATCTGACGATCGCCATACCCTTTTTGTTTCGCTTCAAGCAATAACGGTTTTTCTATGGTATCAATTTTAAACGTAGAAATTTCATTTTTAAGCAAATGTAATTCCTCATACTGTTTCAAAAACCACATGTCAATTTTAGTGATCTCATGAATACGACTCAGTGGAATTCCCATCTGAATGGCATCATAAATAATGAACACACGGTCCCATGAAGCGTATGTTAGTTTTTCAATAATTTGATTGTAATCTTTATTTTCTTTGCCGTCGGCACCTAAACCATTTCGTTTGATTTCGAGCGATTGAGTTGCTTTGTGAAGTGCTTCTTGGAACGAGCGTCCAATCCCCATGACTTCTCCAACAGATTTCATTTGCAATCCTAAGGTACGATCGGAGCCTTCAAATTTATCAAAGTTCCATCGTGGAATTTTAACAATCACATAATCCAAGGTCGGTTCAAATAATGCCGAAGTTGATTTTGTAATTTGATTTTTTAATTCATCTAAATGATACCCTAAAGCTAATTTAGCTGCAATTTTTGCAATGGGATAGCCCGTTGCTTTACTGGCTAATGCCGAAGAACGCGATACTCGTGGATTGATTTCGATGGCAATAATATCTTCTTTCTCATCTGGAGACACTGCAAACTGAACGTTACATCCGCCTGCAAAATCGCCAATACTGCGCATCATGTGGATGGCCATATCACGCATACGCTGATAGGTACGATCACTTAATGTCATCGCGGGAGCCACTGTGATAGAGTCCCCTGTATGAATCCCCATAGGATCCATATTTTCAATCGAACAAATAATGACGACATTGTCATTAGAATCTCTTAGCAATTCTAATTCATATTCTTTCCAACCTAATAAAGCCTTGTCAATCATCACTTCATGAATGGGAGAAACTTCCAATCCACGGGTTAGTAATTCATCAAAATCTTCTTCTTTATGTACAATGGCAGCACCATCACCTCCTAAAGTGAAAGAAGCTCTAATGACGAGTGGAAAACCAAATTCTTGTGCAATTTCTTTTCCTTTTAAGAAAGAAGTTGCTGTCGCTTGTGGCGCCATTGGAATCCCAATCTTAAGCATCAACTCACGGAACTTCTCTCTGTCTTCTGTAATATTAATAGCATCAATATCGACCCCTATAATATCCACATCGAAATCGGCCCAAATTCCTTTTTCGTCCGCTTCAATACAAAGGTTTAAAGCCGTCTGTCCTCCCATGGTCGGTAATACCGCATCAATTTGAGGATGGTCTTTTAAAATTTTGATAATTGACTTGGTGGTTAATGGTAGTAGATACACATGATCGGCCATCGCTGGATCCGTCATGATGGTTGCTGGATTTGAATTGATCAGAATGGTTTCAATCCCATCTTCTCTAAGCGAGCGCAATGCTTGTGTTCCGGAATAGTCAAATTCACAAGCCTGTCCGATGACGATGGGTCCCGAACCTATAATTAAAATGGATTTAAGATCTTTATTTTTAGGCATTTTTTAATGTAATTGATTGTAGTATAATAAGATACAAAATTAAGTAACGTTTGGATATAAAAAAAGGCATTGCGACTAGCAATACCTTTAATATGTTAACAATTGTTAATCATTATTTTTTATGACGAAGTTCAGAAGATACACTGATTTTTTTTCTTCCCTTTGCACGTCTTCTAGCAAGAACTTTTCTCCCATTGGCAGAAGCCATTCTTTCTCTAAAACCATGTTTATTTTTTCTTTTCCTTTTCGATGGTTGAAACGTTCTTTTCATTTTAGTATATTTTTAAAACTTTTTGTAGTGTTGTTATCTTTAAAAAATGCGCTCAAGTCCTTACTTAAAGCGCGGTGCAAATATACAAAGAGTTTTTACTTTGACAAACCTAATTTTAAAATAATTTTGATTTGTTTTTACTACCTTTGTACTCGCTAAATAAATAAACTTAGATATGTTCAACAAAAATATAAAATTATTCCTTGCCGCTGCTATCATTACCTATGGCGTTTATCAAATTATAGAAACCTATGTTGGAAATGGCATCATGCTCATTCTCCTAGCTTTGGTCTTTGTGTTTTTCTATTTTAAAAATGAGATGATTCTTTTGGCATTTCTAAAACTTAGAAAACAAGATTTTCCAGGGACAGAGCGCTTACTCAACAAAATTAAGAATCCAAAATCAGCATTGACGAAAAAGCAACAAGGCTATTATAACTTCCTAAAAGGGATTATGGTGTCTCAAACAAATATGAACGATGCTGAGAAATACTTTAAAAACGCGATCAGCCTCGGTTTATCGATGGATCATGATTTAGCAATGGCTAAATTAAATCTAGCAGGAATTGCTTTTACGAAGCGCCGGAAGTTAGAAGCTCAAAACTTATTGCAGGAAGCACAAAAATTAGACAAGAGAGATATGTTGTCTGAACAAATCAAAATGATGAAGCAACAGATGAAAAAAGCTTCGATGCCCAATCAACATTTTGGTGGACAACAACGTGGTGGGAAGCGACGTTAAGTTTTAGTTTGTATAATACCCTTTTTCAGGAATCTCTAAAGTATATACCTTTCTGGATTTATTATTTAAAAACCCTTCCCTCAACCAAGGATTGTGAAGTTTTAGCTGTTTGTAGTTGAGTCCCAATTTATTTGCAAACTGCACAAAGTTCGTTACGGCTGTGTCTAATTGGATCGTGGAGGTTGGAATGGGTGCATACAAATCACTCTCTGAGAAATTATAACCGTATTTTTTGGGGTGTTCTATAATTTCTTTTAGTGCAACTGCTCGAAACACGTACCGACCCGTCTCCTCCCCTAACAACAAATCATAATACCCTGAAACCTGTTGCTTTTCAAGTTGATTTGCGATTCCGCGAATACCAGCGTTGTAAGCCGCCGCCGCTAGGGTCCAATTTCCAAATTTCTCTTTGGCTTTCAAAAAGTAGTTACAAGCCACGTGTGTCGATAATTCTAAATGGTAACGTTCATCAACGTTGTCATTGATTTCCAAACCATATTCTTTACCCGTTGGTTCCATGATTTGCCAAAACCCCTTCGCCCCCGCAGGAGACGTTACATTTTGTAATCCACTTTCTATAAGTGCTAAATATTTGAAATCATCTGGAATTCCGTAGGATTTTAAAATCGGCTCAATCACAGGAAAATAGCGGTGAGAGCGTTTAAATAATAACAATCCATTGGACTGCCAATAGGTGTTTACAAGCAGCTCACGGTCTATACGCTCCCGAATATCAGGCGTATGAATAGGCAAGGCTTCCCCAGAAAAATCAAGAGCTTCTGGAATTTCTAGTGCATAAACGTTATAATCGTTTTCCAAAGTATCGTGACCATCTTCAAGAACAGGTTGGCTTGTAAAAGCCAAAACCAAAAATCCAATCAAAGACAGTGTTCCAATAGTAAAAAAAATATTTTTAAGGTAGTACATAACAGTATGGGTTTAATGGTTTAAAAATACAAAAAAAAGTGAAGCCAATATCAACCAAGAATCAAATTGGGTAAATTTTCGTTCAACCATTTAAATTTATTTAAAATCATAATATGTGTTCCGCCCTCGATAACAATACAATTTTCGATATTATCAATCGGGAAAATAATGTCCTTATTTCCATGGATGTGAACTAAATTGGGGTCACTCTTTTCTTGATTCCAAGATACCACCTGTTTGATCGCCCAATCTAAATAACGTTTATCTGTAATGGATAAGTATTGTTTGTATAAATCCAAGCGCTTTACTATCGGTTTTCCGAATGCATATTTAGATAATAAATCAATATTTTGAGCAAAAAGACTCGTGGGTACTAATTTATAAACTTTTGTTTTGCCTGCCAATTGAAGGTGAAGCGGCAGTTCTTTTCGGGTTTTAACACTTGAAATGATAATTATTTTTCTAAAGTTATGCACTAAATTCATTTCTTGCGCTATGATGCCACCAAAAGAGACGCCTACCAAAACAGCATTTGCATGAATAACTTTAGAACAGAAACGCAAAGCATATTCTGAAATAGTCTCCTCATGATAAGGGATCATCCATTCTAAAAGATGAATTTCAAACCTATCAGGATCTAATTGAATATTTTTAAAAATACTAGGATTCGCTGCTAAACCAGGTAAAAAATAGACGGGTATTTTATTTTCATTTTGATGCACTTAGCGAATATATTAACTAGTTAGAATATTTTTTGTAAATTTGCATTCTAGAATTATCATAAACCTACTGAAAAACACTTTATTATGGTTGACGCTTCTAATTTAATAGACAATGCTTTTTTACGCCAATATGAATTAAATGTTGGTGGGGAAATGGCTACCCTAGAATATTCTCAACAAGAACGAAAAATTTTCTTAACAAAACTAAACATTCCTGAAGTTTTAAAGTCTGATGAATTTCTTGAAAGCTTTTTAAAGGTCGTTTTAGAGAATATTAGTGAAAAAAATATCAGTGTAGTTCCTACAAGCCCCCCTGTAGCAAAATTTATTCGTGGAAACCGTCGTTACAGAAAAATGCTTCCTGTAGGAATTCGCATCTAAGTAGTTGCAAACACTTGTTCAAATTCAAACCTTAGCAATCCATCTGAATCAATTTCAGTCAGCGTAATCTTGTGCAACGTATTGACGAATTCTGGATTCCATGGAGCTTTTACTTTGACATAATTCTCGGTAAACCCATGAATATACCCTTCTTTATTTTCCCCTTCAAATAACACGGTCCGCTTACTCCCGATCTGACTTTCATAAAAAGCTCGTCGTTTTTTGGCAGACAAGCCTCTGAGCATTTTACTGCGTTTCGATCGTACCGCTTTTGGCACGACATCGGGCAGCGTCGCCGCATGGGTATTTGGCCGTTCGGAATACGTAAATACGTGTAGATATGAAATGTCTAAGGCATTTAAAAAGTTGTAAGTCTCTAAAAATAGTTCATCTGTTTCGCCAGGAAATCCAACAATCACATCCACCCCAATACAAGCATCTGGCATCACAGTTTTGATATGTCCTACCCGATCTTGATAGAGTTCTTTCATATAACGTCTTCGCATTGCTTTGAGCATTACATTGCTTCCACTCTGTAAAGGAATGTGAAAATGAGGCACAAATGAATTGCTTTGCGCAACAAAATCAATGGTCTCATCTTTTAATAAATTCGGTTCAATAGATGAAATTCGCAAGCGATGAATGCCTTCAATAGTATCCAATTCCTGAACCAATTCAAAAAAGGTATGTTCGTGTTTTTTATTTCCAAATTCGCCTTTGCCGTAATCTCCAATATTGACACCAGTTAAGACAATTTCCTTAATCCCTTGATCTGCTATTTTTTTGGCATTGTCCAATACATTTTGAAGCGTATCCGATCGAGAAATCCCACGCGCCAACGGAATGGTGCAATAGGTGCATTTATAATCACAGCCATCTTGAACTTTTAAAAAGGCGCGCGTGCGATCGCCAACAGAATAACTACTCACATAAAAATCGGCATCTTCAATATCACACGAGTGAATCGCACCCGTCTCATTTTTAGTCAGTTCGTTTAAATAATCGGTTATTTTAAATTTTTCGGTGGCACCTAATACCAAATCAACGCCATTGACTGCCGCCAATTCTTCGGGTTGTAATTGTGCATAGCACCCCACGGCGACTATAAATGCTTCTGGATTTGAACGCTGTGCCTGCTTCACAATCGTTTTAAAACGCTTGTCAGCATTCTCGGTTACAGAGCAGGTATTGATGACATAAATATCCGCATATTCAGAAAACTCAACACGATCAAAACCTTCGTCTTGAAAGTTCCGTGCAATCGTTGCAGTTTCGGAAAAATTTAATTTACACCCTAAAGTGTAAAAAGCGACTTTTTTTCTATCAATCATTCTTGTACTTTTACCAAGTGGACAAATTTACAATTAACATCTATAATGACAAAGCAAGCATCTAATTACTTCTGGCTTCGAATCGGAAGTGTTCTTTTTTTTAGCTCCTTATTTTTAGGGTGCAACACTAGCGATATTGACGCTAAAACCAAACAGGTTTTTAGATACAATGAACATAAAAACATTGGCTCTTTAGACCCTGCGTTTGCAAAAGACAACGCCGATATTTCTGCGATCAATCAATTGTTTAACGGCTTAGTTCAAATGGATTCTTTAATGGATGTGGTGCCAGCCATCGCGAGTTCGTGGGAGATTTCAGAAAATGCAAAAGTATATACTTTCAATCTTAGAGAAGATGTCTATTTTCATACACATAGCTTGTTTGGAACTGACAAAACACGCACAGTAACTGCCAACGATTTTGTCTATAGCTTTGATCGCTTGAGAGACCCTAAATTGGCTTCGCCTGGAGGTTGGGTGCTTCAAAATGTGGAGTCTTATACAGCATTGAACACCCACCGTTTTCAGATCACTTTAAAATCACCGTTCCCTGCGTTTTTAGGACTCATAACGATGAAGTATTGCAGTGTTGTGCCCAAAGAGGTTGTGGAGCATTACGGGGCGGATTTCAGGTCGAATCCCATTGGAACCGGTCCTTATAAATTTAAACGATGGGAAGAAAATATTAAATTAATTTTCAGGAAAAACAACCGCTATTTTGAAACCAATCAAGCAGGTGAAAAATTGCCGTATTTAGAAGCGGTATCTATTACGTTTTTAGCAGACAAGCAAAGTGAATTTCTACAATTTATTCAAGGAAATATTGACTACATAACAGGCTTAGATGCTTCTTATAAAGATGACATTCTTCGTGCCGATGGCGTCTTAAAACCGAGCTACGCATCAAGCGTGAAAATGCTCAGAGCACCCTATTTAAATACAGAATATTTTGGGTTTTATATGGATTCCGAAGTTTCTGAATATCAAAGTGAATTGATTCGACAAGCTGTGAATTACGGATTTGATCGCACCAAAATGATGAGGTACCTTAGAAACGGCATTGGGATCCCTGGAATGGGCGGATTTATTCCAAAAGGACTTCCAGGGCATAATGAAAATGTAGGCTATGACTATCAACCCGAAAAAGCAAAGCAGCTACTAGAAACTTATCGAAATGAATCTGGCAATCCGCAACCTGAAATTACGTTGACCACCATTTCTAATTATTTAAGTTTTAGTGAATTTATTCAACGAGAATTACAATCCATTGGTTTAACCATTCGTATTGATGTGATGCCGCCATCGTCTTTGAAATCTGCTAAATCAAACGGGAAAATAGATTTATTTAGAGCGAGTTGGGTCGCCGATTATCCAGATGCTCAGAATTATTTATCTTTATTTTACAGTGGTAATTTCGCGCCCAACGGCCCTAATTACACCCACTTTAAAGATGCACAGTTTGACAGATGGTATGAGGAAGCACTGCTAGAAATAGATCAGGAGAAGCGCCTCCATCTGTATCAAAAAATGGATGCATTAGTGATCAAAAAAGCGCCGGTAGTCGTATTGTTTTATGATGAAGTCATTCGGTTTACATCTATCGATGTGAGAGGGCTAGGAATTAATCCCACCAATTTATTAGAACTAAAAAACGTTCAGAAAAACTAATCGGTTCTATAGGTTGCAGACAGTTCAAACACGTGTTCTAAAATAGCGGATTCTTGTGCCGAGAATTCCAATCCACGGCGTTTCATCACCTCTGTAGCGACTTCAAAAGCTTTGGACGTTAGATAGGTTGCAAAACCTTTAGCCCCGCCCCAACTGAAACTTGGAATGAAGTTTCGAGGAAAACCACTTCCAAAAATATTAGCACTCACACCCACAACAGTTCCGGTATTAAACATGGTATTAATCCCACATTTACTATGGTCGCCCATCATCAAACCACAAAACTGAAGTCCTGTTTTGGCGAAATTTTCAGTCTCGTAACTCCACAAGCGTACCTCAGCATAGTTGTTTTTTAGATTGGAATTATTAGTATCCGCTCCTAAATTACACCATTCTCCAATAACAGAATTTCCTAAAAACCCATCATGTCCTTTATTAGAGTAACCAAAGAACACCGAATTATTAATCTCACCGCCTACTTTAGAATAGGGTCCAACAGTGGTGGGTCCATAAATTTTAGTTCCCATTTTAAGAGTCGATCCTTCACAAAGTGCAAAAGGCCCTCTTACCATACTGCCTTCCATAATTTCGGTGTTTTTACCGATATAGATAGGGCCATCTGTCGCATTGAGCACACAAAGGGGTAGCTTGGCTCCTTCTTCAATAAAAATAGCCTCTGGTTTAAAAGCCACCGTTTTTTCAGGAATTGGTTCGGATGTTCTGTCGGCTGTTAACAGCTTATAATCCGCTTGTATTGCAGCCCCATTTTTGGAGAAAATATCCCAAGTCGTTTCAATTTTTAAAAGCTCTCCTTTAGATTGAAATACCTCTAGGGAATCAATATCTATTTCTTGATCTTCCAAACTGAAAAAAGCGACCATCGTGTCGCCATCATAAACAGCTTGATTTTCTTTTAAATTTTTAATTTGATGGACTAAAGCTTCGTTGGGTGTGTAGGACGCATTGATCATTATGTTCTGCTCCATTTCAACCATTGGATATTTATCAGAAAGATAATCCTCCGTCACTGTGGTGGTGGTGGCTCCTAAAAATAATTCCCATTTTTCACGAATCGTCAAAATCCCAATACGGATATCGGCTACAGGACGTGTATAGGTAAATGGCAATAAGGCCTCTCTATTTTCACCGTCAAAAAGTATATAATTCATACGAAAGCTTTGTGTAAAAATAAGAAAAGCCTTTCAATTGTTGAAAGGCTTTTATAGTATAATTAAAAGAAATGTAATTATTTCTTGAATTTTGCGTATTTAGTTTTGAACTTATCAATACGTCCTGCAGTATCAATTAATTTAGATTTACCAGTGTAAAACGGGTGAGATGTTCTAGAGATTTCCATTTTTATTAATGGGTATTCTACACCGTCCACTTCTAAAGTTTCACTTGTGTCTGCAGTTGACTTTGTTAAAAATACATCTTCATTTGACATATCTTTAAATGCTACTACTCTGTAATTATCTGGGTGTATATCTTTTTTCATCGCGTAAACTATTAAATTCGATTTTTCGAGTTGCAAATTTATATATTTTTTACAAAACTACAACAGTTTATTAATTTTATTTTTTTAATTAAAAATGTAACTTATCTTTGAAGCCTGAGTCTTATTAATATAACTTAACAAAAATCAACAAAAATTATGGAAACAACAACAAAATCATCTGCTACTAACAATGGTCTTTACTTAGGAGGAATTTTATCACTAATTACCGTCTTACTTTACGCTGTCAACCTTGATCTATTTACTGAATGGTGGCTTGGAATTATTTTATTTGTAGTCGTCGTCGCTTTCGGCGTTATTTCAGCTATAAAATCTAGAACATTATTAAATGGTTTTATTAGTTTTAAAGACGCTTTTACTTCTTATTTTATTACCGTCTTAATCGGATCAATTATTTCTACAGTCTTAGGAATTGTTATTTTTACGTTTATCGATCCGGAAGCAGCCACCTATATAAATGAGCAAATATTAGTTGTCACCAAGCAGACCATGGAACGTTTTGGAATGCCTCAAGAAGCAATGCAAGTTGCCTTAGAAGAAGCTGCTAAAAATGACAACTTTTCATTAGGTATGCAATTCAAGAATTTTGTTTTTGGACTGGCATTTTATTCATTAATTGGACTGATCGTCGCATTAATCGTTAAGAAAACTGACAATAAAGAGGCTTAAATTCTTTACTTTTGACTTTCAAAAGTAATTAGAATGAATATATCAGTAGTTATACCACTACTTAACGAACAAGATTCTTTAGAAGAACTCCATGATTGGATTGTGTCTGTGATGCAATCCAATCATTTTTCTTATGAAATTCTTTTTATAGACGATGGTAGTTCCGACAATTCTTGGGAGGTGATCCAAAAACTACGCAGCAAAAACACAGCAGTTTTAGGACTTAAATTTTCTAAAAACTTCGGAAAATCTCAAGCCTTGCACGCCGGGTTTGCAAAAGCCAAAGGGGAAGTTGTCATCACTATGGATGCGGATTTACAAGACAGTCCAGATGAAATCCCAGAACTCTTTCAACTTATAAAAGACCACGATCACGACATCGTTTGTGGTTGGAAAAAGAAACGCTACGATTCTTTTTTCGCTAAAAATCTGCCTTCAAAATTATTTAATTGGGCGGCCAGAAAAATATCTGGATTGTCCCTTCACGACTTTAACTGTGGCCTAAAAGCCTACCGTAAGGACGTTGTAAAAACTATTGATGTCTATGGAGAAATGCACCGCTATATCCCCGTATTGGCGGTCAATGCAGGGTTTACCAACATCGTAGAAAAAGTAGTCATTCATCAAGCAAGAAAATACGGAAAAACAAAATTTGGTATGGAACGATTTATAAATGGATTTTTAGATTTGATTACCATCTGGTTTATTTCCAAGTTTGGAAGACGCCCTATGCACTTTTTTGGACTCTTAGGAGTCATCATGTTTATCATTGGATTGGGATTTGCAACCTATCTAGGAATTGATAAATTATTCTTAAATCCTTCTGGACGCTTGATTGCCAACAGACCCGAGTTTTTCATCGCCTTGACAACCATGGTGATTGGAACACAGTTTTTTGTAGCAGGATTTTTAGGCGAAATAGTCCTCCAATCCCGACAAAACAAAGAACGTTATCTTGTATCTGAAGCTACAGATGCTTAAAATATCCTTAAAAAGCGCTTAAAACAATTCATAAATGTTCGCAAATATTTACATTTGCAAAAATATTTTTTTACATGTCTAAAACAGATTTACAAGTTCAAGAAAATTTAGCCACTTGGTTATCCCCTTTTTTTGATGATGCTACAAAGAAAACAATTCAGCAACTTCAAACGAGTAACCCAGAAGAACTCAACGATAGTTTCTATAAAAATCTAGAATTTGGAACCGGTGGTATGCGCGGCGTGATGGGCGTTGGCACCAACCGAATTAATAAATATACCCTCGGAAAAAACACCCAAGGACTCAGTGATTATTTACATCAAACCTATCCCAATCAACCCATAAAAGTGGTGATTGCGTTTGATTGTAGGCACAACAGTCAGTCCTTTGCTAAAATTGTAGCCGATGTGTTTTCTGCGAATAATATCGAAGTGTTTTTGTTTGAAGACCTTCGTGCCACACCAGAATTATCTTTTGCTCTTAAATATTTAGGATGTCAATGTGGAATCGTTTTAACGGCTTCTCACAATCCTCCAGAATACAATGGTTATAAAGTGTATTGGGAAGATGGCGGGCAACTGGTACCTCCGTTTGATGGCGAAATCATCAACCTTATCAATTCTTTAAAATACACAGATATTAATTTTTCTGCAAAAGAAGAGTTGATTCATTTAATCGGAAAAGATGTGGATGACGTTTTTATAAATGCAGCCGTTAAAAACGGTAGCTTAGAAGTGAATACTCCAGCATCAAGAGAAAATGTATCCGTCGTTTTTACGGCCTTACACGGAACTTCCATTACAGCCGTTCCAGAAACCTTGAAACGAGCAGGTTATACGAATGTACATCTTGTTGAATCACAATCCGTACCAGACGGAGATTTCCCAACAGTGAAGTCGCCAAACCCTGAAGAACCAGAAGCTCTGAAAATGGCCTTAGAATTGGCGGAAGAAGTCAATGCTGATATCGTAATTGGAACTGATCCTGATTGTGACCGTCTCGGAATTGCAGTGCGTAATTTTGACAATAAAATGGTGATGCTCAACGGGAATCAAACCATGGTTATGATGACCAAGTTTTTGTTAGATTTATGGAAAAATAACGGAGCTATTAACGGAAATCAATTTGTAGGATCTACTATTGTGTCTTCTCCAATGCTCCCTAAACTTGTGGAAGCTTACGGCGTTGAGTGCAAAATTGGACTTACAGGATTTAAGTGGATTGCCAAAATGATAAAAGATTTTCCTGAAATGGATTTCATTGGTGGTGGCGAAGAAAGCTTCGGTTTTATGGTGGGCGATTTTGTCCGCGATAAAGATGCAGTTACTTCTACCCTACTGGCTTGTGAAATTGCAGCCCATACCAAAGCAAATGACAGTTCGTTTTTTAATCAATTGATCAATACTTATGTAGAGCATGGCTTTTATAAAGAACGCTTAATTTCTATCACCAAAAAAGGAATTGAAGGCAGCCAAGAAATAAACAACATCATGGAATCTGCTCGAAACAATCCGGTAACTTCTATCAACGGTTCAAAAGTGGTGACTGTAGAAGACTTTAAACTCTCTATCTGTAAAAACTTAGCTTTAAACAGTACGGAACCCATTTCAATACCCAAAGCCGATGTGTTAATTTACACTACAGAAGATGGCAGTAAAGTAGCGCTACGCCCAAGTGGTACAGAACCTAAAATAAAGTTTTATATTAGCGTCAATACTCGCTTATCCAGCTCAGAAGCGTTTTCACAAACAGAAAATGCACTGGATGCTAAAATTGATGCTATAATTAAAGACATGAAATTGATCTGATGAATTATTTAAAACCGATTCTTCGCTATGCGATTCCTTATAAATTTTATGCGTTACTGAATGTTATTTGCAACATCTTTTATGCATTTTTCGGGACCTTATCGATGATTTCTTTATTTCCAATGCTTAAAGTGTTATTTGGAGATTCCGAAGCACTTTTCATTAAACCCAAATGGGAAGGATTTAGACATCTAACCTCTTATGGAGAAGACTATCTTAACTATTTTATCACCCTAAAAAAATCTGAAGGAAATGATGATGTCCTTATTTTTATGGTGGGATTTGTGATAAGTTCATTTTTATTAAAAAACTTCTTTAGCTACTTAGCAATGTTTTTTATTACCTTCTTAAGAAATGGTGTTTTAAAAGATATGAGAAACGAATTGTATGACAAAGTAACCAGTCTTCCATTAGCCTTTTATTCCGAAAAACGAAAAGGAGACACCATGTCTAGAATCTCTACAGATGTTTTAGAAATTCAACACTCGTTTTTATCTATTCTAGAGCTGATCGTAAGAGAGCCACTCACAATTCTGTTCACGCTTGTATCCATGTTTATAATCAGTCCAAAACTTTCAATTTTTGTATTGATATTTATCCCAATCTCTGGATTTCTGATTTCACTCATAGGGAAGTCGTTAAAACGAAATTCTAATAAAGTTCAAAAAGAACAAGGCTATTTCCTGTCTATTGTTGATGAAACACTTTCAGGTCTTAAAGTTATTAAAGGTTTTAACGGTGAAAAGATTTTTAGTAATAAATTCCAATCCTCTACCACACGGTTTTATAAGTATTCAAATAAATTATTAAACAAGCAAAATCTAGCAGGTCCGACAAGTGAATTTTTAGGTATTACAGTCATCGCTATCTTGTTATGGTACGGAGGAAATATGGTGTTGAATGAAAAATCATTAGACGCAAGTTTGTTCTTAGTTTACATGGGATTGGCTTATAATATCCTAACACCCGCCAAAGCTATAAGCAAAGCAAGTTATGGCGTTAAGAGAGGGAATGCCGCAGCAGAGCGAGTGATGGAAATTCTAAACTCAGAATCGCCTTTAAAAGACATCCCAAATGCTCTGACTAAAACTGATTTTGAGTCTGCTATTGAAATAAAAAATATTAGCTTCAAATATGAGGATGAATATGTTCTGAAAAACTTTTCAATTTCAGTTCCTAAGGGAAAATCCGTCGCACTTGTAGGACAATCTGGAAGTGGAAAATCGACCATCGCCAATTTAGTAACTCGATTCTATGATGTGAATGAAGGACAGATCGATATTGATGGTACAGATATTCGGACGCTTACAAAACACTCCTTGCGTAACCTAATGGGCTTGGTCACACAAGATTCTATTCTTTTCAATGATACCATTAAAAATAACGTGCGTTTAGGTAAAGAGGATGCCACTGACTACGAAGTTTTAAAGGCCTTAGAAATTGCGAATGCTTGGGAGTTTGTAAAAGACTTACCGGAAGGCATGGATACCAACATTGGAGATTCAGGAAATAAATTATCAGGAGGTCAAAAACAACGTTTGAGCATTGCCAGAGCCGTCTTAAAGAACCCTCCGATCATGATTTTGGACGAGGCCACTTCTGCATTGGACACAGAGAGCGAACGCTTGGTGCAAGTCGCCTTGGAAAACATGATGAAAAACAGAACCTCTATTGTGATTGCGCATCGACTTTCAACCATTCAGAATGCGGATGAAATCATCGTGATGCAAAAAGGTCAAATAGTAGAGCAAGGAAAACACCAAGAATTGTTAGACAAAAAAGGAGTTTACAACAACCTTGTATCTATGCAGTCGTTTCAATAAAAGTTTAAACTTTAACAAACTGATCTATTACTGTCACTACTTAAACGTCAGTTTAGAAATTTTCCCTTTTCCAGCAGCGAAAGCCACACTGTCATTTAAAAATCGAAGGGTATAATAGCTTTCATCGCTAAGGTGCTTCCAAGTAGCACCGCCGTCTTGACTGTAATCGACCCCCGCAAAACCCAAGGCAACCAAGCCCATTGCGTTGCTGTTAGGCACATATTGCACACAACTCCGATAACCCGGGCTTTGATCCTGTGCCACCACTTCCCAAGTTTTCCCGCCATCCTTTGTACGGATTTTATTGGAATGTTGACTTTTTGGTTTTGTATAATCGCCACCAATGGCAAATCCGTTTAGAGCATCATAAAAATCTATGGAATACATACCCGTCGTTTCAAGACCTTGAACAATTGGAGTCTCAAAAACATCCCAAGTCATTCCTTTATCCGAAGAATATAAAACACGACTCGATCGACCGCCAGTAGCCACCCAAGTTTGATCGCCTACAATCGCAATATTTGTATCACTCGCAGCAAAAGCGGCTTCACCTTCCATTGCTGGAGGTAGTATATCACATGATATTTTTTGCCATGTCAGTCCGCCATCTCTTGTAATCACCATACTCATGCAACCATCCGTTGGATCACCAATCGCAATGCCTTCTTTGGAATTCCAAAAATGAAGCGCATCATAAAAAGCAGCAGGATGTGTTTCTTCATACACCAATTCTTGATTTTTAAATAAATACGCTGGACTTCCAATGCTTAACGCAAAATAAGAATTCTCTACGATTGCCGAAGCTCGAAAATTTAGAGTATCCTCCGAAACCCTTTCGACTGCCATTTGTCCTGTTTTTGTATCATAAGTATAGACATCACCAATAGAGGATACAGCTTTTAAGGTTTGTTCATTAATTTCCAAAGCTCTAATATTGAGCAGAGAATCTTCAATCACCGATTCAATAATCAATTTAGAAAATGGAGTTGAAGGCGTTTTTTTTGAATGCTTACACCCCGTAAAAAAGAGGATGAACATTCCGATGGAGAGTGCGTATTTCATGATCGTTTTTATTTAGAAAAATTGAATTCTCAATATACATATTATCTGTAATAATTAGCATTATTAAACGTAACTTTGCAGCTATAACTAATTTACTTATGCGTTTACACAGAAACTTATGTTTTGCGGTCATCGACGGACTTTTACTGATCTTTAATGAAGGAGAATATGCTGACAAAGTCATTCAGAAATTATTAAAACGTGATAAACGTTGGGGAAGTCGCGACCGTGGATTTGTGGCTGAAACCACTTATGATATCGTACGCTGGAAACGTTTGTATGCAGAGATTGCGCAAATCAAAGAGCCATTTAGCAGAGATGATGCTTGGCGCTTGTTTGCAGTATGGGCAACGCTTAAAGGAGTGAAATTACCCGATTGGAAATATTTTGAAGGCACACCTTCTAGAAAAATAAAAGGGCGTTTTGACGAACTTTCCAAAGACCGGAAATACCGTGAATCCATTCCAGATTGGATTGATGAATTAGGTGTTAAAGAATTAGGCGAAGCCAAATGGACCAAAGAAATGGCCATGCAAAATAAACAAGCCAGTGTTATTTTAAGAACCAATACCTTAAAAACATCGAAAGCAGATTTAAAATTAAAATTAGAATCTGAAGGCATTGAAACCATCGAAATTGAGGGGTATCCTTACGCCTTACAACTGAAAGAACGCGCCAATGTATTTACAACGGAAGCGTTTAAAGATGGCTGGTTTGAAGTTCAAGATGCTTCTTCGCAATTAGTTGCTGATTTTTTAGATGTGAAACCAGGCATGAAAGTAGTGGATTGTTGTGCAGGCGCAGGTGGAAAAACCTTACACCTTTCTGCATTGATGGAAAATAAAGGCTCCGTCGTAGCGATGGATATTTACGAAAGTAAATTGAAAAAACTAAAAATTAGAGCCCGTCGTGATGGCGCCCATAATATTGAAATGAAAGTGATTGACTCTACAAAACCAATCAAAAAATTGCATGAAAAAGCGGATCGCTTATTGATTGATGCGCCTTGTTCTGGATTGGGAGTTTTAAGACGAAATCCAGATTCAAAATGGAAACTAGAACCTGAATTTATAGACCGAATCCGTAAAACTCAACAAGAGGTTTTGCAACAATATTCTAAAATGGTAAAGCCAGAAGGAAAAATGGTCTATGCCACTTGTTCAGTATTGCCTTCTGAAAATGAAACTCAAGTTAAAACCTTTTTAAAATCAGAATCTGGAAAAGATTTTACATTTATAAAAGACAAAAAAATACTGGCGCACGAAACTGGATTTGACGGATTTTATATGGCTTTATTAGAGAAAAAATAAGATGGTTTTATAATCCTTTTTGGGGATGTTCAAAACTGGTGAATAACTCCATAAATTAGGAAATAAAATCATTCAAAAATACTCTTAAAATCATTAAATTTGTAGGATCGAATAATATCCAAAACAAAACGAATGATTCATTTCTTTGGTACCCTAGATACAAAGGTATTTGCAGTTCAAACCGTAAACGAATTAACTCCCGAAACGATCGCCAAACTACAATGGCTTTTTGGTGACCAACCAAAAATAGAACAGACAACACTCAATTCAACTTTTGTAGGCCCACGTGCAGCAATGATTACGCCTTGGAGTACGAATGCCGTCGAAATTACCCAAAACATGGGTATTGAAGGGATTATTCGAATCGAAGAATTTCATACAATTGAAGAAGGTTTTTCTGATTTTGATCCTATGATTTCAGAAAAATTTGAAGGCTTACACCAGCAGAGTTTTGATATTGACATCACCCCAGAACCGATTTTGAATATCAATGATATTTCTGCTTACAACCAGCAAGAAGGACTGTCTTTAAATGCCGATGAAATTGAATACCTCAATCAAGTCAGTAAAAAAATAGGCAGACCCCTCACCGACTCGGAAGTCTTTGGATTTTCACAAGTCAATTCGGAGCATTGCCGCCATAAAATATTTAACGGAACCTTTGTAATTGATGGGGAAGAAAAACCAACTTCCCTTTTCAAACTCATAAAAGAAACATCTAAACAACACCCGAATACCATCGTATCAGCATACAAAGATAATGTTGCTTTTGTAAAAGGTCCCGTCGTAGAACAGTTTGCACCTAAAAGTGCTGACAAACCTGATTTCTATACCACAGAAGATTTTGAATCTGTAATTTCCATCAAAGCTGAAACGCATAATTTTCCCACCACTGTAGAACCTTTTAATGGGGCTGCAACAGGTTCTGGAGGCGAAATTAGAGACCGTCTCGCAGGCGGAAAAGGGTCGTTGCCCTTGGCAGGAACAGCGGTTTACATGACCTCTTACTCGCGATTAAATTCCAACCGACCTTGGGAAGCTGGATTTAAAGAACGGAACTGGCTCTATCAAACTCCCATGGATATTTTGATCAAAGCCTCTAACGGTGCTTCTGATTTTGGAAATAAATTTGGTCAACCCCTCATTTGTGGGTCGGTGCTCACATTCGAGCATCAGGAAGACGCCCAACGATTAGGATTTGATAAAGTCATCATGCAAGCTGGTGGGATTGGCTACGGAAAAGCCGATCAAGCACTGAAAGACACCCCTGAAAAAAATGATAAAATCGTCATCCTCGGAGGCGAAAATTACCGCATTGGAATGGGCGGCGCAGCTGTATCCTCTGCAGATACAGGCGCATTATCAAGCGGAATTGAATTAAATGCCGTACAACGTTCGAATCCTGAAATGCAAAAGCGTGCTGCAAATGCCGTGCGAGGCATGATTGAAAGTGAAGAGAATTTCATTGTATCCATACACGATCATGGCGCAGGTGGACATTTAAATTGCTTGTCAGAATTGGTCGAAGATACCGGAGGGCATATCGATTTAGATCAACTTCCAGTTGGCGATCCTACCCTCTCAAACAAAGAATTAATTGGCAACGAATCTCAAGAACGCATGGGGCTTGTGATTGCTGAAAAACATATTGATACCTTACAAAAAATTGCCGACAGAGAACGCTCGCCTATGTACACGGTGGGAAACGTAACCGGCGATCACCGTTTTGTATTTGAATCAAAATCTACAGGAAATAAACCTATGGATTTTAATTTAGAAGACATGTTTGGAAGCTCTCCTAAAACGATTTTAGAAGATAAAACCATTGTCAGAAATTACAAATCGGCTTCTTATGACAGCAGTTTATTTCAAATTTATCTTGAAGACGTTTTAAAACTTGAATCTGTCGCTTGTAAAGATTGGTTGACCAACAAAGTCGATCGTTGTGTGGGTGGTAAAGTTGCCAAACAACAATGTGTTGGCCCCTTACAACTCCCGCTCAATAATGTGGGTGTGATGGCCTTGGATTATTCAAGTCAAGAAGGGATTGCGACTTCTTTAGGACATGCGCCTGTGGCGGCACTTATTGACCCCAAAGCTGGGAGTCGTGCTGCCATTACTGAAGCACTTACTAATATTATTTGGGCCCCTTTAAAAGACGGTTTAGATAGTATCTCATTGTCTGCCAACTGGATGTGGCCTTGTAAAAATGAAGGAGAAGATGCACGCTTGTACAGCGCGGTGGAAGCCATTTCTGAATTTGCGATTGACTTAGGAATCAACGTTCCAACAGGAAAAGATTCACTCTCAATGAAACAAAAATATCCTGAAGGCGATGTGGTCTCTCCAGGGACGGTTATTATTACGGCGGCAGGAAACTGTAATGCGATTTCTAAAGTGGTAGAGCCTTTATTTAAACAAAATGCAGGTCCTATTTATTACATCAATATATCTCAAGATGCTTTTAAATTAGGCGGCAGTGCCTTTGGACAAATTTTAAATACCATTGGAACAGAAACGCCAAACGTACAAAGTGCAGCTTATGTGAAAACGGTATTTAATACACTTCAAGAGTTGATTCAAAACAATAAAATTGTAGCAGGTCACGATGTCGCTTCTGGTGGATTGATCACCACTTTATTAGAACTGTGTTTTTCAGATACCAATTTAGGAGCCGATTTGGATTTGAATTCCCTTGAAGAAGCAGACAGTATCAAACTGTTATTCTCCGAAAATTCAGGGATTGTATTTCAAGCAGTAGATGCCTCTGTAGCAGCCGAACTATCAAAAGTGTCTATTGATTTTTATGAACTTGGAACCGTGACAAATCAGCCTGTTTTAAACATTAAAAACGCATCGGATGATTTAGCTTTAAACATCAATGAATTAAGAGATGTGTGGTATGAAACCTCATATTTACTCGATCAAAAACAAACGGCTAATGGATTGGCAAAAGATCGATTTGATAATTATAAAACACAAGTACTTAACTATAAATTTCCACAACAGTTCACTGGGAAATTGCCTAATATCAACCTAACAAACAAACCAAAGGCCGCTATCATAAGAGAGAAAGGAAGTAACTCTGAACGAGAAATGGCAAACGCCATGTATTTGGCTGGTTTTGACGTGAAGGATGTGCACATGACCGATTTAATTTCGGGACGTGAAACTCTTGAACATATCCAGTTTATTGGAGCCGTTGGCGGCTTTAGCAACAGTGATGTTTTGGGCTCGGCTAAAGGATGGGCAGGCGCGTTTAAATACAATGAGAAGGCCAAATTGGCTCTCAAAAATTTCTTTGAGCGTCCAGACACGTTATCTGTCGGCATCTGTAATGGGTGTCAACTTTGGATGGAATTGGATTTGATCAACCCAGAACACGAAAAACATGGGAAATTAACATACAATGATTCTCAAAAACACGAAAGTGCGTTTACGTCGGTCACCATTCAGAAAAATAATTCGGTGATGCTTTCGTCTTTGGAGGGAAGTACACTTGGCGTTTGGATATCTCATGGGGAAGGGAAGTTTAAATTGCCTTATGAAGAGTCCAACTATAACATTGTCGGTAAATATGCCTACGATGCCTATCCCCACAACCCAAATGGTTCCGATTTTAACACCGCCATGATGTGTGATGCAACAGGGCGTCACTTGGTAACAATGCCGCATATTGAGCGTTCGACCTTTCAGTGGAATTGGGCACATTACCCTGAAAACAGAACTGATGATGTCTCGCCTTGGTTAGAAGGATTTGTGAATGCAAAACTGTGGTTAGAGGCCTTAAAATAAGATGTATTTATTTTTAAAGAATCAAATTTGATACTCTTTTAAAAATTAGTACTTTGCATGCTCACAAACTTATTACAATTCGATGAAACCAATTACGCGACTATTTGACTTTGCTTATTATCAATTAGAGACTCATAATTTAGAAGCCGCTTTGGTTTCTAAGAAAGATGGCGAATGGGTGAAAACATCCACAAAAGAATACCTCGATAAAGCAAATGCACTCAGTAGGGCCTTACTAAAAATGGGCGTTCAAAAAAATGATAAAATCGCCGTCATTTCGACAACCAACCGTACCGAATGGTGTATTGTCGATGTTGGAGTGCTTCAAGTTGGCGCGCAAAATATCCCGATTTATCCGACAATTTCTTCGGACGATTATGAATATGTTTTAAATCACAGTGAAGCTGTTTACTGTTTTGTATCCGATGAAGAGGTTTATAACAAGGTTCTCAAAGTAAAAGACAACACAAAACTGAAAAAGGTATTTAGTTTTGATGAAATTGAAGGTTGTGAAAATTATACAGAATTATTTGAACTGGGTGCCGATGAAAGTACGCAACCCGATGTTGAAACTCGAAAGGCAGAAGTCATTCCTTCAGATTTAGCAACTATTATTTATACCTCTGGAACGACTGGAAAGCCAAAAGGCGTGATGTTGTCTCATTACAATGTGGTTGAAAATGTGTTGGTAAGTATGCCACGTCTCCCCTTAATGGAAGGGACAACGCGCGTCCTTAGTTTTTTACCACTCTGTCATATTTTTGAACGTGTATTGATCTACATATATCAACATGCAGGGATCAGTATTTATTTTGCTGAAAGCATCGAGAAGATTGGCGAAAATGCTCAGGAGATCAAACCCAACCTGATGAGTGTGGTGCCACGCTTGTTAGAAAAAGTATTTAATAAAATAAACGCCAAAGGCAGCGAATTAACAGGGATCAAAAGAGCCTTGTTTTTCTGGGCCATCAAACTAGGCGAACGCTACGAACCGTACCAAGCCAACGGATTTTGGTATGAATTTCAATTAAAAATAGCTCGAAAATTAATTTTCAGCAAATGGAAAGCCGCGCTCGGTGGCGAGTTGCACACCATGGTTTCGGGAAGTGCAGCCCTGCACCCACGCTTGGCACGTATTTTTTGTGCATCGGGAATGATGATTATGGAAGGCTATGGCCTTACAGAAACGTCTCCAGTCGTTTCGGTGGGAATGCATACGGATCATCATTTTAAAATTGGAACGGTTGGAAAACCGATTTCTAATGTGGAAGTGAAAATTGCTGAGGATGGCGAAATTCTCATCAAAGGCCCAAACGTAATGGTAGGCTATTTCAAAGATCCTACAAAAACCGCGGAAGTCATGAGTGGCGATTATTTTCACACAGGTGATAAAGGTGAAATTGACCCCGATGGGTTTCTTAAAATCACGGGGCGTAAAAAGGAAATGTTCAAAACTTCGGGCGGGAAATACATCATTCCAACACTAATTGAAAATGATTTGAAAGAATCTAATTTCATCGAACAAGTGATGGTGATTGGTGAAAATAAAAAAATGCCAGCGGCTTTAATTCAGCTTAATTTTGAGTTTATCAAAGAATGGATCGTAAGAAAGAATATTGATCTTGAACCCACACCAGAAGCAATTTGTGCGTCTGACATCATCATTGATCGCATCCAGAAAGAAGTCAGCAAATCCAACCAAGGCTTTGGGAATTGGGAACAAATCAAACGGTTTGAGCTCACTCCAGATGTGTGGTGTATTGAAGGTGGGCACCTCACGCCTACCATGAAAATGAAGCGCAGTGTCATTTTTGACCTCTACAAAGATTTGGTTTCTAAAATTTATACAGACGATTAAATTTAGTTTAAGTTCCGTTGACTCTGAGTCACAAACTGTTAAAATCACGTGTATCTTTGGATGTACGTGATTTTTTTTATAAGTTTATCTTTGATTTTAGCTCCCAAGTCTAAATCTTCATAAGCAGCTTAACCAATTGTAAGCGATTTTTTTATTTAAATTTTAGATAACACTTGGGGAACTAGAGTGGTTCAATACACGCCAATTTGGGATGTATTGAACCACTCCAAACAAAATATAATGAAAATAAACACCACTAGTGGTTTATATACGCTAGTTATCGTTAAGAAAAATAATGTATAAATTCAGAAATAATACCACATTAGGGGGCATTCCAGAATATATTATAAATGATTTTGATGTCATTAAATTTATTGATTTAAAGGACTTAAAATCTTGTAAAGAAGGAAATTTTCTTATAGGTTCAGTTGTAAGAAATAAAAAATTTAATGATGCTAGATGTGATAGTGGTGAAATGACAATTTCGATAGATTGGGAAAATACCGACAAAGAGGAATGGACGCTTAGAGGTAAAGATTGTAAAAAGTATATTGGAATTGAAGCAACAAAAAAATTTAAAGCTATAAAAGGAAGTGGAGGATTATCAATTAAAAATCAACCTATAGCTATTGGTAATCCATACTCTTTATCGTTATCTCTTATTCCTAAAAACATATCTAAAGAAAAGAGAGAGGAGGTTATTCATTTAATTAGAGAAAGTATTGGTTTAGCAAAGGATGTAGCACTTTTAAAAGTGAATAACCCTAATGAATTAATTAAATTAATCACAAAAAAAATGAACAATAAGGTTAATCGGTACTCTTTAATTTCTTGCTCTAAAATGATTGAATATAAAGATAGAGTATTAAAAAATGGGTCTTTTAAAGAATTTAAAAAAGAAATAGATAAAAAATTTCATTCCAATGCTTTGCACTTAGATTATTTATTCATAAAACCAAATAGTTATTCCTTGGACAATGAATATCGAGTAATTTGGATTGGTCATAGCGGTAGCTTTTATTTAAATGTTCAGAGTCCTTTGACTCTAAATTATCAAAATGAAGAATTTACTATCTTAAAAGGAGTGTCATTTAAAAAATATTTCACTGTAATTGACTATAACGATAACAAAACCTAAACTGCATTAAAACGCAGTTTAGCCAAACCGTTACCTACCATTTGAATGAACGAAACCCCCGCTGCCGCACGAATCCTTTCGTGTGGTATCACAGCTCCACAAAATCTTTGACTTAGCGGATTATAAAAAAGTAAATAAACCAATCTCAACTATAAATTTAGAAATGCAATAAATGGTTCGTATTAAGAAAAAATATTTTTTAGTAATTAGTATTGGTCTCTTTTTAATTTCATTGAGTCAAAGAGCATATTGCACAAATGGTGATTGTGGTGAAATAGGCAGTGGAATGCTAATATTTTTATCTGGTTTTTTTGGTTTATTTATTGGAGGTGCATGTTTAACTTGGCTTGCCAATCCACTTTTAATTGTTTCCTGGATTCTATTTAATAGTAAGAAAAAAACTTCATTGGTATTGAGTTTAATATCACTGCTTATAGGGTTAAGTTTCCTTCTATTCAATGAAATTATTATAAATGAAGCAGGGAACTACGGAGAAATTACAGGCTATGAATTTGGTTATTGGTTATGGCTTCTCAGTATGGCTACTATGCTGATTGGAGGGATTTATATACAAATTAAAAATAGACAGATAAATAATTAACCCACTCCGTATTCTATGACTTAAACAAATAAAATTTCAATTAATTTTAAGCTGCATATTTCATAAAATCAACGTAAGGTGAATTTCTTTTAATCCCAGCTACCGCACGAATCCTTTCGTGTGGTGTGGGATTTATAACCAACGATAAACAACCTAAAAACTTACAGATTGATTCATCTGTTTTTTTTGATAATCGACAACACTAACGCAAATCAATAATAAACAGTTATACTTTTAGGATATAATTAAGCCCGTAAAAACACCTAAAGGATGAAGAAGTTTATAGCCACACGAAAGGATTCGTGCGACAGCGACGCAGTTAACCGTAAAGAAATACAAAATAATACTATGCATGCATAACTTTTTTGCTTTTTACTATGCATGCATAATATATTTACCTATCTTTGAGTTTAGATATTAAAATACGCATGAAAGATAAAACGATAGATTATGTTTTGAGAACCACATGGTTGGCGGTTCAAAAAATGTATAATGAAGAGGCTTCAGATAATGGAATCACAATGGCAACAGGTTTCACCCTCCTAAGTGTGGACCCACAAAATGGGACGCCTTCAACATCATTGGGTCCAAAAATGGGAATGGAAGCTACAAGTCTATCAAGAATTTTAAAAACCTTGGAAGGCTTGAGTTTAATTGAACGCTTACCCAATCCAAATGATGGTCGTGGTGTACTGATACATCTGACGGAATCGGGGCTTAAAAACAGAGAGGAAGTAAAACAAATTGTTTTACAGTTTAACAGTGTGATTAAAAATGAAATTTCAGAAGAAAAGCTGAACCACTTTTATGAAGTATCGGATTCTATTATGAACCTCATATCAAATAAAAAAATATTCTAACAACACTATATATACTTAGATGAAAACAAGACGAATCAAAAAAATTGCCATTATTGGATCTGGAATCATGGGCAGCGGAATTGCTTGCCATTTTGCCAATATTGGAGTCGATGTATTACTTTTAGATATTGTTCCCAGAGAACTCAACGCCAAAGAAAAAGCTAAAGGCTTAACTTTAGAAGACAAAGCTGTCAGAAACCGATTGGTGAACGAAGCCCTTACTACCTCTTTAAAATCAAAGCCCTCCCCTATTTACCATCAAAAATTCGCCCAGCGAATTACGACCGGTAACTTGGAAGATGACATCGCAAAAGTAGCCGATGTGGATTGGATCATGGAAGTGGTGGTTGAACGTTTGGACATCAAAAAAATGGTGTTTGAAAACTTAGAAAAACACAGAACGCCGGGCACTTTAATTACATCCAACACATCAGGAATTCCTATAAAATTCATGAGTGAAGGACGCAGTGACGATTTCCAAAAACACTTTTGTGGAACGCACTTTTTTAACCCTGCGCGTTATTTACAATTGTTTGAAATTATCCCAGGGCCAAAAACAGATCCCGAAGTTCTTGAGTTCTTAGGAAGCTATGGAGAGCAATTTTTAGGAAAAACGGCTGTCATTGCCAAAGACACCCCTGCATTTATAGGAAACCGTATTGGAATTTTTAGCATTATGAGTTTGTTTCATGCAGTTAAAGACATGGACATGACTGTTGAAGCTGTTGATAAATTAACAGGTCCCGTCATTGGCAGACCAAAATCGGCCACTTTTAGAACGGTGGACGTTGTTGGTTTGGACACCTTGGTACATGTTGCTAACGGAATTGCAGAAAACTGTAAAGACGATGAACGCTTAGAATCCTTTCAACTTCCAGATTTCATCAACACCATGGTGGAAAACAAATGGTTGGGCAGCAAAACGGGTCAAGGATTTTATAAGAAAAATGTATCTGCCGAAGGCAAAAAAGAAATTTTAACTTTAGACCTGAACACACTTGAATACCGTTCGGCTCAAAAAGCAAAATTTGCCACATTAGAATTAACCAAAACAATTGATAACGTCATTGATCGTTTCAAAGTTTTAGTTGCAGGAAAAGACAAGGCGGGCGAATTTTACCGTAAAAGTTTTACCGCACTCTTTGGTTACGTCTCTAATCGAATTCCTGAAATTACAGAGGAACTTTATAAGATTGACGATGCCATGAAAGCAGGATTTGGCTGGGAGCATGGCCCCTTCCAAATTTGGGATGCGATTGGCGTTGAAAAAGGAATTGAATTAATGAAAGCCGAAGGTTTGGAACCCGCTGCTTGGGTGAACGACATGCTAGCTTCTGGAAACACTTCTTTTTATACGGTTAAAAATGGAGCGACTTGTGCTTATGATATTCCTAAAAAGACACAAGAAAAAATCCCTGGGCAGGATAGTTTTATCATCCTAGATAACATTCGAAAATCTAACGAAGTCTTTAAAAATTCGGGCGTGGTGATTGAAGATTTAGGCGATGGCATTCTCAACTGTGAATTCCGTTCTAAAATGAACACCATAGGCGGGGATGTATTGGCAGGCTTAAATAATGCGATTGATTTGGCTGAAAAAGATTTTGCTGGTTTAGTCGTTGGAAATCAAGGGGCGAATTTTTCAGTGGGTGCTAATATTGGAATGATTTTTATGATGGCTGCAGAGCAAGAATATGACGAGCTCAATATGGCAATTAAATACTTTCAAGACACCATGATGCGCATGCGTTATTCCTCCATTCCAACGGTAGCAGCACCACACGGTATGGCTTTAGGAGGCGGTTGTGAATTGTCTTTACACGCCGATAAAATAGTCGCTGCAGCAGAAACCTATATGGGACTTGTAGAATTTGGTGTTGGGGTAATCCCTGGCGGAGGGGGTTCAAAAGAAATGGCTCTTAGAGCTTCCGATACCTTCCAAAAAGGAGATGTTCAATTGAATGTATTACAAGAACATTTTTTAACCATTGGGATGGCAAAAGTATCAACTTCTGCTTATGAAGCATTCGACTTAAACCTTTTGCAAAAAGGAAAAGATGTAGTAGTCGTCAATAAACACAGACAGATAGCGGTTGCAAAACAACATGCTAAATTAATGGCTGAAAGTGGATACACACAACCTATCATGAGAACGGATGTAAAAGTATTGGGCAAACAAGCTTTAGGGATGTTTTTAGTAGGAACAGACTCTATGCAGGATAGCAACTACATTTCGGAACACGATATGAAAATCGCTAACAAATTGGCGTATGTCATGGCGGGTGGCGATTTATCAGAACCAACGTTGGTATCTGAACAGTATTTATTAGACATTGAAAGAGAAGCTTTTTTGAGTCTCTGTACAGAACGAAAAACATTGGAACGTATTCAGCATATGTTGACGACGGGGAAACCGCTTCGTAACTAGTACAAAGTATAGAGTACAAAGTACTAAGACAGGTAACTAATAAAATATAATTTAAATGAAATTTTTTTAATCTTAATACTAACTACTTAATACTTAATACTAACTACTTAATACTAACTAACACTTATCCCCATGCACAAATTTGAAGATTTAAAAATATGGCAAAAAGCAATGGACATCACTGAAAAATGTTACAAAGCATCAGAAAATTTCCCCAAAGAGGAAAGATATGGTTTGACCTCTCAACTTCGAAGAAGTGCGGTTTCTATTCCTTCTAATATTTCAGAAGAGGCAGGAAGGAATACAAATGGAGAATTTAAGCAGTTCTTAGGAATTGCAAATGGTTCTTCTTATGAATTATTAACACAATTATATTTATCATCAAGGTTAAACTTAATAAAAGAAGAAAATGTAAGACCCATTATAAATGAAGTTCTTGAAGTCACAAAAATGAATTTCTCACTTCAAAGAAGTCTTAATACTTAATACTAAAAATCTTAATACCATGAATAGCAAACAAGCTTACATTGTAAAAGCCTACAGAACCGCCGTAGGGAAAGCACCAAAAGGTGTATTCCGTTTTAAAAGAACCGATGAATTAGCAGCTGAAACCATCAAATACATGATGAAAGAATTGCCTGATTTAGATCCAAAGCGTATCGACGATGTGATTGTTGGTAACGCGATGCCCGAAGGGTCACAAGGATTAAATATGGCACGACTCATCTCTTTAATGGGATTGGATATTGTAGATGTTCCTGGGGTCACCGTCAACCGTTTTTGTTCCTCTGGAATCGAAACGATTGGGATGGCAACTGCAAAAATTCAAGCTGGAATGGCTGATTGCATCATTGCGGGCGGTGCTGAAAGTATGAGCAGCGTTCCAATGACGGGTTATAAACCCGAACTCAATTACGACATCGTAAAAGCAGGTCACGAAGATTATTATTGGGGCATGGGAAATACGGCTGAAGCAGTTGCCAATCAGTTTAAAATTTCTCGTGAAGATCAAGATGCGTTTGCTTATAACTCTCACATGAAAGCCTTACGCGCACAAGCGGAAAATCGTTTTCAAGATCAAATTGTACCGATTGATGTAGAACAAACATATATTGATGCCAATGGAAAGAAAGCAACAAAATCCTATACAGTCACTAAAGATGAAGGTCCAAGAGCCGGAACGAGTAATGAAGCATTAGCAAAACTAAGAGCTGTCTTTGCTGCGGGTGGAAGCGTAACCGCAGGAAATTCATCACAAATGAGTGATGGTGCCGCCTTTGTCATGGTCATGAGTGAAGACATGGTAAAAGAATTAAACTTAGAGCCGATTGCACGATTGGTCAACTATGCAGCCGCAGGTGTCGAGCCAAGAATCATGGGGATTGGTCCCGTAAAAGCCATCCCAAAAGCATTGAAACAAGCCGGATTAAAACAAGACGATTTGTCTTTGATTGAACTCAATGAAGCCTTTGCTTCTCAATCGTTAGCAGTGATCCGAGAATTAAACCTCAACCCTGATATCATCAATCCAAATGGAGGCGCAATTTCATTAGGACACCCCTTAGGTTGTACAGGTGCAAAACTATCGGTTCAATTGTTTGATGAAATGCGAAAGCAAAAAATGAATGGAAAGTATGGAGCCGTCACCATGTGTGTGGGAACAGGACAAGGTGCGTGTGGGATTTTTGAATTCCTTAATTAGAAACAAGAGAGTAGAGAAAAAAGAGGAAAGAGGAAAGAGGAAAGAGGAAAGAAATTAAGACTAATGTGTGCTAAACAAAGACATAACTACAAAAATTTGAAAATTTGGAATCTCGGCTTGGAAATTACTAATGATATTTCGGATATTTTATTGGACTTCCCAAAGCACGAACGATATGGTTTAAGTACACAAATAAGTAGATGTTCTGTTTCAATGCCTAGCAATATTGCAGAAGGGTCTTCAAGAACAGATAAATCTTTTAGTCATTTTTTAGATATCTCTTTAGGATCATCGTTCGAGTTAGGAACACAATTATTAGAAGCAAAACATAGAAATTATATAAATAACGAAACTTTAAAAAAAATAGAAGAAAAAATAGAAGAATTCCAAAGAATGACAATGGGGTTTCAAAATAGTCTCAATTAGGGTCTATTCTCTATTTTCTATCTTCTTTAATCTATAAAAGAACATGGAAACAAACGACAAACAACTACTCAGAGGAGGTCAATTCTTAGTGAAAGAAACAAAATGTGAAGACGTATTCACACCTGAAGATTTTACGGAAGAGCAAACAATGATGAAGGAAGCGGTGATGGAATTCAACGACCGAGAGATCATTCCTCATAAGGCACGCTTTGAAGCTAAAGATTTTGCGTTAACAGAAGAGGTGATGCGAAAAGCTGGGGATATGGGCTTTTTAAGCGTTGCTGTTCCTGAAGCCTATGGCGGAATGGGAATGGGTTTTGTCTCGACTTGCCTGACTTGTGATTACATCTCTAGTGGAACTGGGTCTTTTAGTACTGCTTTTGGTGCACATACAGGAATTGGAACCATGCCAATTACCTTATATGGTACTGATGAACAAAAACAAAAATACGTACCAAAATTAGCTTCTGGAGAATGGTTTGGAGCCTATTGCCTTACAGAACCGGGCGCGGGATCAGATGCCAATTCAGGAAAAACAACGGCTGAATTATCTGCTGATGGAAAATCCTATAAAATCAATGGTCAAAAAATGTGGATCTCAAATGCAGGCTTCTGTAGTGTGATGATTGTATTTGCACGTATTGAAGGAGATAAAAATATTACGGGTTTCATTGTTGAATATGATGGTGACAAACCAAACGGTATCGTTTTGGGTGAAGAAGAACACAAATTAGGAATTCGTGCGTCTTCTACACGTCAAGTCTTTTTTAACGATTGTGTGGTACCTGTTGAAAACATGTTAGCGGGACGTGGTGAAGGTTTTAAAATCGCAATGAATGCACTGAACGTAGGTCGTATCAAACTGGCTGCGGCTTGTTTGGACTCGCAAAGACGTATCTTATCCATCGCTGTAAATTATGCTAAGGAACGTAAACAATTCGACACCCCTATTGCAGACTTTGGAGCCATTAAAGTAAAACTAGCTGAAATGGCATCGAATGCCTATGCTTGTGAGTCTGCAACTTATAGAGCTGCAAAAGATATTGAAGACCGAATCGCAATACGTGAAGCGGCTGGAAATACCCATCAAGAAGCCGAACTAAAAGGCGTTGAAGAATATGCGATTGAATGTTCCATCTTAAAAGTGGCGGTTTCTGAAGATGTACAAAATTGTGCCGATGAAGGAATTCAGATTTTTGGTGGTATGGGCTTCTCTGAAGAAACCCCTATGGAATCTGCTTGGAGAGATGCTAGAATTACACGTATTTATGAAGGTACCAACGAAATTAACAGAATGTTGTCTGTGGGTATGCTCGTTAAAAAAGCAATGAAAGGACATCTTGATTTATTAGGCCCTGCATCGAAAGTTCAAGAAGAACTCATGGGCATTCCCTCTTTTGAAACACCCGATTACTCTGAATTATTTTCAGAAGAAAAAGAAATGATTAAGAAATTGAAAAAGACGTTCTTGATGGTTGCTGGGGGTGCGGTTCAAAAATATGGACCTCAACTTGAAGAGCATCAACAATTGTTAATTGCTGCTGCTGATATCTTAATTGAAATCTACATGGCAGAATCTTCAATTTTACGAACGGAGAAAAATGTGAAGCGCACAAGTCAAAAAGAGCAATCGGCACAAATAGCGATGGCTAAATTATATTTATACCATGCCGTAGATACCGTTGAAGAAAAAGGAAAAGAAAGTATTATCTCTTTTGCTGAAGGCGACGAACAACGCATGATGTTAATGGGACTGAAGCGTTTTACAAAATATGCGAACTATCCGGATATTGTAGATTTACGTATTGAAATTGCAGAAAAAGTCAAAGAAGAAAATGGCTATTGTTTTTAACCAATTTAACTAGTGAAGAAACGTCTCAAAGTGATTTGAGGCGTTTTTTTTTATTCAAAATGTACAGTCTTAGAGTGCTAAGTTTAAAAATTGTTTAACTTTAGAAAAAAAATATGAAAACCAAATCTCTATTTTTAATCCCAATTTTGCTTTTAAGCATGTTGATTAATGGACAAAGTTTAAAATCAGACTCAGAGACCTTTACACGTCAAGACTCTCTAAGGGGTAGCATTACTCCAGAACGTGTATGGTGGGATTTGAATTATTACCATTTAGATATTTCAGTCCATCCTGAAACGAAATCCATCGAAGGGAAAAATACCATTCAGTACACAATTCTTGAACCCTATCAAACACTTCAAATTGATTTACAGCCGCCTATGAAACTGACGAAAGCAGTTCAAGATGGAGAAGAATTAGTGGTCGTAACGGAAGGCAACGCTCATTTTATCTCCTTAAAAAAACCACAGACTGCCATTGGATCTCAGGAAGAAATTGAGGTCTTTTACGAAGGTAAACCAAGGGTAGCCGTCCGAGCGCCTTGGGATGGTGGCATCTCATGGAAAAAAGATTCTAACGGTAATGATTTTATAGCCTCTTCCTGTCAAGGCTTAGGCGCCAGTGTATGGTGGCCTAATAAAGACCATATGTACGATGAAGTGGACAGCATGAAAATTAGTGTGAATGTTCCAAAACACTTGATGGACGTTTCTAATGGACGGCTAGAATCAATTGAAGAACACGACGACAATACCACCACCTACAATTGGGTCGTAACAAACCCCATTAACAACTATGGTGTGAACATCAATATTGGGGATTATGTACATTTCTCTGAAATTTATGAAGGCGAAAAAGGCCCTCTAGACATGGACTATTATGTTTTAAGAGACCATCTAGAAAAAGCTAAAAAACAATTCAAAGATGCTCCAAAAATGATGAAAGCCTTTGAACATTGGTTTGGACCCTACCCTTTTTATGAAGACAGTTTCAAATTAGTGGAAGTGCCGTATTTAGGAATGGAACACCAAAGTTCTGTCACCTATGGAAATGAATTCAAACAAGGTTATTTGGGAAGGGATTTATCAGGAACCGGTTGGGGATTGAAATTTGATTTTATTATCATCCACGAATCGGGGCATGAGTGGTTTGCAAATAACATTACGTATAAAGATGCAGCGGACATGTGGGTTCACGAAGGGTTTACGGCCTATTCAGAAAATCTGTTTTTAGATTATCATTACGGAACAGAAGCTTCTGCAGACTATGTGATTGGAACCCGAGCGAACATTCGAAATGACAAACCGATCATTGGGACCTATGATGTGAATTCTGAAGGCTCATCTGATATGTATTACAAAGGCTCCAATCTGCTCCACACACTACGCCAACTCGTAAATGATGATGAAAAATGGCGACAATTGTTAAGAGGATTGAACGAAACATTCTACCATCAAACCGTCACCACTCAAGAGATTGAAACCTATATGAGTGAATTTTCAGGTTTAAATTTAACCGCCTTTTTCAATCAATACCTTCGGGATGTTCGAGTTCCGACTTTAGAGTATTCTATAAAAGATAATGAATTGAGCTATCGCTGGATCAATATTGTAGATGGGTTTCAAATGCCTATTGAAGTAGAAATCAATGAAGAAAAACAATGGCTCTACCCTACTGCCGATTGGAAAAAAATGGAAATCAATTCTACAAAAATCAACATCGATAGAAACTTTTATATCGATCACAAACAACTAAACTAAAAACATTTTCTAATGAGAACTATACTATCAATCTTACTATTAATGTTCAGTTTTAATGGGTTCGCACAAGAATTTTCCATGGAACTTCTTAAAAACAAAACCCCTCGAAACATAGGGCCTGGCGGCATGTCGGGACGGGTCACTTCTATTGATGTGGTGCATTCCAATCCTGATATCATGTATGCAGGTACCGCTTCTGGTGGCTTGTGGAAATCCACTTCGGGAGGTATTAAATGGGCACCCATTTTTGAAGACGAAGCGACTGCTTCTATTGGCGCTGTTGCCGTTCAACAATCCAATCCAAGTGTCATTTGGGTAGGAACTGGCGAAGGCAATCCCCGTAACAGTTTGAACGGCGGTTATGGCATCTATAAATCCTTAGATGGTGGTAAAAATTGGATGTTGATGGGCTTAGAAAAAACCCGACATATTCATCGTGTTATTATTGACCCTACAAATCCGAATACGGTGTATGCAGCAGCCATTGGATCGCCTTGGGGAGAGCACCCAGAACGAGGGGTGTATAAAACCACCGATGGCGGAAAAACATGGAATAAAATATTATATACAAATCAAAAAAGTGGTGCAGCGGATTTGGTGATGGACCCTCAAAACCCTAATAAATTAATCGCAGCCATGTGGGAACACAAACGCGATCCTTGGTTTTTTAATTCTGGTGGCGAAGGCTCTGGACTGTACAGCACTTACGATGGTGGCGACACATGGAAAAAAATAAGTTCTGAAGATGGATTGCCCGAAGGGAATTTAGGACGCATTGGCATCGCAATTGCTCCTAGCAAACCCGATGTTATTTATGCGCTGATCGAGGCCAAAAAGAATGCTTTATACAAAAGTACCGATGGTGGTGTCAACTGGAAAATGGTCAGTGATAACATGGACGAAATCGGAAATCGCCCTTTTTATTATGCAGATATTTATGTCGATTCTCAAAATGAAAATCGGTTGTTTTCAATTTTCACCTACGTCAATGTAAGTGAAGATGGCGGAAAAAGTTTCAAACAACTCATGCCAGCTTACGGCGTAGATAATGGCATTCACCCCGATCATCATGCGTGGTGGATACATCCCACAAATGGTGATTTTATGATAGATGGAAACGATGGCGGTATGAACATCACCAAAGATGGTGGCGACAGCTGGCGTTTTATCGGAAATTTACCCGTCGCACAATTTTACCATATCAATATAGATAATGAATTTCCTTACAATGTGTATGGAGGCATGCAAGACAACGGTTCTTGGAGAGGTCCCGCCTATGTATGGCGTGCGCAGGGCATCAGAAATTCGTATTGGCAAGAAATAAGTTTTGGGGATGGATTTGACGTGATCCCCGATAAGGACGATTCTCAATTTGGATGGACCATGAGTCAAGAAGGCTATGTAAGTCGTTACGACTGGAAAACAGGGAATAATTACATTGTACGACCCACACACCCAGATGCAGATGTCACCCTTCGGTTCAATTGGAATGCAGCGATTAATATAGATCCCAACTCAAATAATACTTTATACTTTGGAAGTCAGTTTGTGCATAAATCAACCGATAAGGGTGAGACATGGCAAATTATTTCTCCCGATTTAACCACCAATGATCCCGATAAATTAAAACAACACGAAAGCGGCGGATTGACCATGGATGCGACAGGTGCTGAAAATCATTGTACCATCTTAGTCATCGAGCCTTCAGAAGTGGAAGCAAACATGCTTTGGGTAAGTACCGATGATGGTCGTGTGCACTATACACAAGATGGAGGCACCCAATGGACTGAGGTCACTAAAAACATTAAAGGCTTGCCAAAAGGGAGCTGGGTTCCACAAATCAAAGCATCTAAAACAAATAAGGGCGAAGCACTTTTAGTTGCCAATGATTACAGACGCTTTAATTATACGCCCTATGTCTATCGCACTACAAACTATGGAAAAAATTGGGAACGCATTGTCGATGCTACAGATGTAACCAGTTATGCATTATCCATTGTAGAAGATGAGGAAGAACCGAATCTATTGTTTTTAGGAACTGATGATGGTCTTTATATTTCTATCGACCACGGCACCAAATGGACCAAATGGACCGAAGGATTCCCAACCGTTTCGGTAAAAGATTTAATAATTCACCCCCGTGAGCATGACTTAGTCATTGGAACTTTTGGACGAGCGGCTTGGGTATTGGACGACATTCGCCCGTTGAGAGCCATCGCGAAAGATCAAAATGTACTTCAAAAAACAGTGCATTTGTTTGATCCACCTACCGCCTACCAAGCGGCGTATCAACAACCCACGGGAAGTCGATTTGGCGGGGATGCCTTGTTTAATGGTGAAAACCGAGACAGTGGCGCACAGTTTTCATATTATTTAACCGTGCAAGAAAAAGATTCAAAAGCGGATGAGGAAGAAAATGATGATGAGAATGAAGAGGAAGAAGAAATGACGACAAAAGTCAAATGGGATTCTTTACAGCTTCAACTATTTGATGGGGAACGGCTTATTAGAACCCTCAAACAGAAAGCTCCTAAAGAAAGTGGAATGCATACTTGGAAATGGAACATGGACGAAAAAGGCGTCGAATGGCCATCTAAAATAATAAGTAAATCAAAACGAGAACCTTCTGGAGTCCAAGTTCTCCCTAGCTCCTACCGTGCGGTGGTCAGTTATGGCGATCAAATTTCGGAAACTGTTATTGAAGTTCAGAGCGACCCTCGAATTCCCTACGATGTAGAAGCAACTCAAGATGTATATAATACGATGAAAGCTTTAGAACATCAGCAAGAAATGACGGGCAATGCCGTCAAACAACTGGTAGAAAGTAAAAACATCGTTTCTGAGTTTTCAGATAAACTGAACAAAAAAGACAAAAAAATAAATAAAGAGGCTCTAAAAAATTGCAAAGAAATCACCAAAAAATTAGATACTATTTTGGCCCTCTATTTTGGGAAAGACGATAAACGTCAAGGGATTACAAGTGACCCTGTGGTTTCTGTGACAGAGCGCATTGGGACGGCTTCGTATTATATCAGCACACGTCAGCATGGAATCACAGATACGGAACACAGCCTTGTGAAACAAGCAAAAACAGCTATTGATAGTGCCTTAAAAACCACGAACAGCTTTTTTGAAGCTGAATGGCTCACATTTCAAACTGAAATGGAAGCCAAGGATCTGTCTCCATTTAAGACGATAGAAACATTTAAACTAAAAAATTAAACTCCATTCTTATGCGGTTGCGATTTTTTAACTAACTTTCGAGGAACTAAATTTAAAATGAAAAAAATGAAAAATTCGATTCTAGCTTTACTTCTTATTTTCAGTGTATTATCCTGTAAACAAGAAGTCAAAAAAACAAATACGTCTGACAAAGACATGCTTAATACCGAGCAAAAACAAGAACCCGTTCAAAAGATGCGCTCTTTAACAATCGCTCTCAGCCCAAAAAGTAACAGTACAGTGACTGGAACGGCTAAATTTGTAGAAACCAACGGCATGGTTCAGATGACTGCGGTCATCAAAGGACTTTCCGAAGGATCTCATGCGATACATATTCATAAAACAGGTGATTGTACATCTACAGATGGGAAATCGGCTGGAGGGCATTGGAATCCAACGGCGCAACCACATGGAAAATGGGGTGCTGAAACGGGCTACCACAAAGGAGATATTGGGAATTTTATGGTTAAAAACGCAGCGGATGATACAACCGTTGAGTTTAGTACAGATGAATGGTGTATTGGCTGTGGAGATGACACAAAAGATATCCTAGGCAAAGGCGTTATTGTGCACCAAGGTATGGACGATTTTACATCTCAACCCTCAGGAGCTGCTGGCAGCCGTGTGAGTTGTGGAGGAATTATCGAATAATTTAATTTAAAAAAAACGATACAAAGCTACTTGTAATGAGTAGCTTTTTTAATTTTACATCAAATACGTTGCAGAATGAACCCATCAGGAAGCGGTTGGATTACGAAACTTTTAAAGCTACTCAAAGCACATTCAGAACATGAATTTGAGTCTTTGGAGCAGTTGTATCCAAAACTTAGAAATGTGGGGTTTTTATATGGGAGTAATATGGCCACACTTAGCCATATCGCTGACAATCCAGATTATACTAAGGAAGAGCGTTGTAAAATCAATTTAGTGATTGCCTTGTACGCAGTCCATTCTAATACGAAATCGACTGAACCCTTTGAAAAAAGTTTATTAAAGTTTTATAAAGAAATCACCTTATATAAATCAACCTTTATACGTACCATTCTAGGGAACAATCTAGAATCTATTCTTCATAAACGCATTCATATTGACAATAATATTCTGACTAAAAATTTTAGTTTTTTTGTGACGAATGCCCTCCTATTTATGGATGTGATGGCGTACCAAGAATATTTAAAAGGAGAAAAAAACGCCATCCTTTATTTAAATCAGTTTGAAAATTCCATTAGAACGTTGGTGTTAACGGCTTTAAATTCTAAATCGCTGAAAACATCTTATGATGACAGTTTGATTAAACTTTTAGAGTCTTCATTTCGATTCACAGAAAACGCTTCCCATAACTATAAAACGGTTATAGATGCTGCTCCCTCAGAATTAGAATCTTTATATTATTTAGATTTGGCGTGCATGTCCACTTGGAGTGATCTCAAACTTGAAGCAGCAGAACAAGAATTTTTAAATATATTAGGATCTGATCTTGGAATTTCAAAGACTCTAATTGATCAATCTATAACTTCGGTAGAAATATTTTATAAAACGCATAAAAACAAAATAGCACTTTTAAACTCCAAAAACAGTGTGCAAAGTTTTTATGACCATACCAGTTTGATGGTGCGTAAGTTGATTTCAAGAAATAGCAAACGCCTGTTTAAAGAATTAAAAGAAAGCAAGGAATTGGTGAAGTTGTTATCGCAATCGACCCAAAGAGAGCTGAATGATGCCGAACAAAAACAAATGCAAGAACAGTTGTTGGACCTCTTAAAATCGATTCCAAGTTTAGCCATTTTCTTATTACCTGGTGGTGCTTTATTATTGCCGCTATTTGTGAAATTTATCCCTAAATTATTACCCTCTGCTTTTGATGACAACAGAATAAAAGATTAACTCATAAAAATACTACCTTTGGGGCATGGGATTAAACAACAACGATATATTCAAAAAACTTAGAGTCGCTCATAAATTAAGAGATGACGATATTGTAAAAATTTGCAGTCTAAAAGATTTTAAAATCACAAAAAGTGAACTAAATGCGATTTTTAGAAACGAGACCCACCCCAAATATATGGAGTGTGGAGATCAGTTTTTAAGGAATTTCTTAGACGGACTCATCATTCACTTAAGAGGACCTATGCCACCTAAGGCTTCGAAGTCCACACCTGACACTAAAAAATAATTCAGATGAAATCCTATTTTATAATCGGCTGTTTTATAACACTCTTTTTCAATTGCAAAGAGGGAACTAAACAGAACCTTATGGATGCTGCGTATATGGATGCTTTGAACCAAAACCGTGAAATTCGTGCCGAAAACCGAGTCAAATATTTAGAGTTGACAGGTTTATTTAAGCTAGATTCTACCAGCAATACATTTGGGAAAGCAGTTTCAAATGAATTTGTTTTACCTATTGAAAATTTAGCAGAAACCATTGGAAGCATCGATTTATCAGAAGAAGCACTGACGTTTAATGCCGCTAAAAACATCAAAATTACCAATGCCCAAGATGAAGAAATAGAAACTTTACCACTAGAAATTGATGCCAATGGAAATTCAGTTCAGCTTTTTCACAAGCAGCTAAAATGGCAAGTGATTACCCGATCAGGCGCATTATATCTGAGAGTTTGGGATTTGAAAAATCCTGGCATTCAAGCCTTCAAAGGATTTAAAAATTATGATATTAATAGTGACTATATTTTTGAAGCCAACTTTAACTATTTTGAAACGGCACGTTTAGAATCTGTAGAATCAAAACTAGGGATCCCAGACGTCACCGATTTTATTGGACAACTGCGTTTTATGTATGAGGGCGAACCTTACAGCTTAGATATCGGAAGTGAAGGATTTGTGATGGTTGGAGATTTAACTTCCGGAGAAACCACCTATGGAGGCGGACGCTATATGTATATTGACCTTCCAGAAACAGATGGAACCGTTACTTTGGATTTTAATTATCTTTTTAATCCTCCCTGCGCCTATTCGGAATTTACAACATGTTTATTCCCACCACGACAAAATCAACTCGCTTTTAGCGTTAAAGCCGGAGAACTTCTAGAAGAAGCTCTTTAATTTTTTATAATTTGAGTAACAATTTATTACATTTAGATACTAACACTTCAACGAACCAATACATTTGAAATTATCATCAGAACATAATTTTGTAGAACTTTTGCAAAAGCACCAGAACATCGTGCACAAAATTTGCAGTCTTTATACCAATGATTCTGATGCGCATAAGGATTTGTTTCAAGAGATAACCATTCAGTTATGGAAGGCGTATCCGAAGTTTAGAGGGGACTCAAAATTTAGCACTTGGATGTACCGAGTGGGTCTAAACACCTCCATCACTCTCTACCGAAAATCCTTGCGACGGGTCGAAAGTCAGAGTATTGAACCTGTCGCCTATAAGCTTTCTTATGAGGAGTATGATGACACCAAGGATGAACAATTGAAACTAATTTATGCTGCCGTGCATAAGTTAAACGACATCGAAAAAGGAATTGTTTTCTTGTATTTAGAAAACAAAAATTATAAAGAAATTAGTGAAACACTAGGGATTAGTGAAGTCAATGCTCGCGTGCGAATGAACCGAATTAAAACAAAACTAAAAACCCAGTTAAATTCTTAGGTATGGATGAATTAGAGCTATTAAAAAAAGATTGGGAGACGTCTTCTAAAAACTATCCCGAGTTAAACAAAGAGGAGCTTTATAAATTAATTTATAAGCGTTCTTCATCGATTGTAAAATGGATTTTCATCATCAGTCTGCTAGAATTTGCGTTTTGGACTCTCCTCTCATTCGCCTTTAATAGCAGTGAAGATTTAGAGAAAATGCAGAGTTATAATGTCGAATACATCCTCTATCCTCTTATGATCCTAGGATATGGTGTGTTGATTTATTTCTTCTATGTTTTCTATAAAAACTACAAAAGTATTTCAGCGACAGAGAATACAAAAATGTTGATGGAACGCATTTTAAAAACACGCAAAACTGTAAAACACTATGTGATTTTTAATCTTGTTTTCATGTGTATTTGTATTGTTATTGGTGTGTATATTGAGTTGACAAACAACCCGGAAGTTCTAACCACACTCTCTAGAATCGATTCAGAAGGTGAAGGAAATGTTACTGTATTTTATCTGATAGTCGTTGGATTGAGTCTCGTTGCAATGGCCCTTATTACTGTGTTTTTATTAGGATTCTACTATTTGATTTATGGGATTTTATTGAAGCGTTTAAAATCGAATTACAAAGATTTAAAAGAATTGATAACAGAGTAATCATTTACCATTTACGTTTTTTGTTCAGCGATTCTTTTTCCAACAATTCTTCTTGAGAAATCACTTTCATGAATGAGGAATGTTGTTCAATCGCATACTCAATTTTTTCTACGATTTGTTCAATCGATTCCTTTTCATAATCAATCTCTAAAGGGGCTTTAATTTCCATCGACTGAAGAATATTTTTCTTCTTCACACGGATGCCTTTTTTATCAAACGACCGTCGAAAACCATCAATTACAATTGGCACAACAATGGGTTGGTAATGCTTGATAATATGTGCCGTTCCTTTACGAATGGGCTTAAAAGGAGTGGTGGTTCCCTGAGGAAATGTAATCACCCAGCCATCGGTTAGAGCTTTATTAATATTAGAAATATCGCTCATTTTAACCTGTCGGTTCACGTTTTCGCCAGAAGCACGCCACGTTCTTTCAATACTGATAGACCCCGCAAGAGCAAACATTTTTGGGAGAAATCCAGATTTCATGGTTTCTTTCGCCGCTACAAAATAGACATTCAATTTCGGATTCCACAAGTAGCCTACGTTTTTAATATTGTCATCGCGTCCGCTGAGGGCTGCGTTAAACACATGAAACATCGCCATCACATCCGCAAAATACGTTTGATGGTTAGAAATAAACAAGACATTATTTTGGGGTAAATTTCGTAAAATTTCGGAGCCTTCTATCTGAAGTTCGTTAAATCCTCTGTAACGTCGGTGACTTAATACCCCTGCAATTCGAATGATCCATTTTTTAAAGAATAAAAATTGACCGAATATATTTTTCTTGAAAAGACCCATTAAAATTTTAAAAAAAGTTATTCTGCAAACGTAAGCTATTTTTTTAAAATTTGATTTAACATTGATTTAATTTCTATCAACATCATGGCGGTCGCTCCCCAAACAATACGTCCGTTGAGTTTAAAAGCCGGTACCTCGTAGGCAGTACCATCCGCAGCTAATATTTCAGAGACTACCTCAGACTTGTCATCCATAAAGTCTGTCAAAGACACTTCCAGAACTGCATCTACTTCGGAAGGTTGAAGTGTGAACGTCAGTGGCGCATGTGCAATCCCTAAAAAAAGAGATACCAAAAAATTACTGGGCGGTATATAAATAGAGGTCAATTCGCGGAGGACTTTAATTTTTTCAGAAGAAACACCAATCTCTTCCCAAGTCTCTCGCAAAGCGGTGGCTTCCATCCCATCATCCTCGGGTTCTGGTTTTCCTCCTGGGAATCCCACTTGCGCAGAATGTACCCCTTTATAGGATTTACGTAATATTAAAACCAAGAGCGTCTCCCCTTCTTTACTCGGGTAAAATAACGCCAAAACAGCCGCCAATTTTGCGGATTTCTGTTCTTCTTTATAACGTTCCATTAATTGCTTTCGAAATGAAGGAGCCATTTTTAACTGCGTCTCTATGCCAGGTAAACTAAGTTTATTTATTTCTGAAATCGCTTTTTCAAATGCCTTAAATCTCATATATTACAGTTCAATAAATTAATACGATCCATGCGACTAGTTTTACTTTTCTTTTTAAGTTGTGTTTTGTTGAGTTGTGAAGGTAAGAAAACAAAAACAATCAAGCCCCAAAAAAACGACTCTACTTCCATCACAAAAGAACCGACTGCTGAAGAAAAAAAACCAAACTTTCTTCTAAGCGATGCGAATGTCATGGAGTTTTTCTTGGACTACGACCAAAAGCATAAAGAAGACACAATAAGAATCACCACCGATTTTGGAACCATTGATGTCCAATTGTTTGAGGCGACTAAGTTCCACCGCTCCAATTTTATTTACCTTATAAGAAAACAGTATTTCGACGGGACTCAATTTTACAGAGTCATTCAAAATTTTGTCATTCAAGGGGGCAATAGCGATGACCGAGAAACGTCCCTAAAACGACGGAAGATTGGGAAATACTTACTTCCTAATGATCACAACAAAGGGTTTAAACACGACCGTGGCATACTCAGTATGCCGAGCAAAAACATAGAAAACCCCTACAAAAAGGCCTCCCCTTTTGAGTTTTTCATTGTGCAGCAGCAAGGCGGAGCCCATCATTTAGATGGTGATTATACTATTTTCGGAAAAGTGATTCGCGGTATGGAGGTGGTGGATAAAATTGCTGCCGTTCCCACCGATGCCTCCGATTGGCCACTTCAAAATGTATTCATCCAAAAAATTGAAATTTTAAATTAATTTTAAATCTACAAGGGGTATAATATATTTTGAGTAAATTGTGAAAATCTATTTTAACATTCAAAATCATAAACCATGAAAATTACTGTACCAAAATCTTACCTCAAAGTTTTTTGTTTGAGTCTTCTAACCCTGATTATAAGTTGTAAAAAAGACATGAAAACACAAGCTGAAAATGTATTATTACAAGAGTGGAATGGCCCCTACGGCGGCGTTCCAGCCTTTGATAAAATGACTGTGAATGACATTCAAGAAGCCGTAGAAACAGGCATGGAACTCAATCTTGCAGAGATCGAAGCCATTGCAAATTCAACAGAGCCAGCCACCTTTGAAAACACCATCGCAGCGATGGAACGCTCAGGAGCAGAATTGGACCGTGTGTTTTCCTATTATGGAATTATGAGTGCCAATATGTCGTCTCCTGAATTCAGAGAAATACAAGGCGTACTCGCGCCAAAACTGTCTGAGTTTTCTTCTAAAATCAATCAGAATAAAGCGCTTTTTGAACGCATTAAAACGGTCTATGATGCGTCTTTAGTGACGCCTTTGGATGCCGACCAACAACGTGTTGTTGAACTTACGTATAACGGTTTTGCCATGCGTGGTGCAGAATTAGGTGCAGAAAAGAAAGCCCGTTATGCAGCGATCGACAAGGAATTATCATCCCTCTATAACACCTTCTCAGACAATGTACTTCACGATGAAGAAAATTATGTGACCTTTTTAAATGACGATCAGTTGGATGGACTTTCAGAAGGATTTATTAAATCTGCCGCCGCCATCGCCACTGAAAAAGGAAAAGAAGGCAGTTATGCGATTACAAATTCGCGTTCGTCAATGGATCCATTCCTCACCTATTCTACAAACAGAGATTTAAGAAAACAAGTGTGGACCAATTATTATGCACGTGGTGACAATGGAGATGAATACGATAACAATAGCATCATCGCACAAATTCTGAAATTACGTCGAGAACGTGTAGAATTATTAGGACATAAAAATTATGCCGAATGGCGTTTACAAGATCGCATGGCAAAAACGCCCGAAAATGCGTTGGCTTTGATGGAAGCCGTTTGGCCAGCATCCATCGCGCGTGTTCATGAAGAAGTGGCGGACATGCAAGCGGTGGCAAATGCGAGTGGCGTGAAAATTACGATTGAACCTTGGGATTACCGTTTCTATGCCGAAAAAGTACGGGTGGCAAAATACGATTTAAACAGTGATGAAGTGAAGCAATACCTTCAACTCGACAAATTGAGAGATGCGATGTTTTACGTCGCAGGACGTTTGTTTAATTATGAGTTTACGCCAGTGCCAGAAGGCAGTGTCCCTGTTTTCCAAGAGGATGTAAAGGTTTGGGAAGTGACGGACAAAGATTCTGGAGCCCATATTGGACTTTGGTATCTAGACCCCTATGCACGTCAAGGGAAACGTTCTGGAGCGTGGGCAACCACCTACCGAAGTCATACCACCTTTGATGGTAAAAAAACAGTGTTGGCTTCTAACAACTCCAACTTTGTGAAACCTGCAGAAGGTGAAGCCTTGTTAGTCTCCTGGGACGATGCGACCACCTTTTTTCATGAGTTTGGACATGCTTTGCACTTCTTTTCATCCAATGTAAAATACCCCACTTTAAACGGCGGTGTCAGAGATTATACAGAGTTTCAATCTCAATTGTTAGAACGTTGGTTGTCCACGGACGAAGTGATCAATCAGTTTTTAGTGCATTATAAAACGGGTGCTGTGATTCCACAAGAATTGGTGGCAAAAATCAAAAAAGCAGCGACGTTTAACCAAGGGTTTGGAACGACTGAATATTTAGCTTCTGCATTGATGGACATGAAACTTCACCTTGCAGACCCTGAAAACATTGATATTGATGCGTTTGAAAGACAAACCTTAGCAGACCTCAAAATGCCGACAGAACTTCCAATGCGTCACCGCACGCCTCATTTTGGACATGTATTTTCTGGGGAAGGTTATGCCACTGCTTACTATGGCTATATGTGGGCAGATGTACTGACTGCCGATGCTGCAGAAGCGTTTCAAGAAGCCCCAGGCGGGTTTTATGACAAAGAGGTCGCCCAACGTTTGGTGAAGTATTTATTTGAACCTAGAAACTCTATGGATCCTGCAGAAGCTTACAGATTGTTTAGAGGCCGTGATGCTGAAAAAGAGGCCTTGATGCGCGACCGTGGCTTTCCTGTAAACTAAAAGAATCACATATAGTATTTGATAAAGAGGGAGTCTAAAAAGTAGAAAATCTGTCATTCTGAACTCGTTTCAGAATCTCAATTCACAGATATTCAATTTGTTTTAGAATCTGAAACGAGTTCAGATTGACAAAGCAAAGCTTTTCAGACTCCCTCTTTTTTTATTTAAATAGTGTGAAACCCCTGCTGCGCAAAGTCTCCTGACTTAGCGCAACATAAAAAGAAAGAATGCATTGTAAAGCCCGCTCCGTATTCTTTGGCTTAAACAAATAAAATTTCAACTAATTTTAAGCTGTATATTTCATAAAATCAATGTGTACCCCTGCTGCGCAAAGTTTGACTTCGTCGAATCCCCATGCTGCACAAAGTTTGACTTCGTCGAATCTTCGATTTCCCGACTTAGCGCAACATAAAAAAGGCAAGATTACATTAAAAAGTAAAAAAAAATGAAGAATAATGAAAGAGCGTATTATAAAAATAGAGAACTCAAAGTCGGCAGACTTTGCAGTAGCAGTTGTTCTGAAATAAACCTGACTACCGTCAGGTTCAGAATGACAGCCTATTTTTTTAACTCAAAACAGTAAAAAACTATCAAAACAAACTGAGTTCATAGTTTTTATTGATAGCTTTGCAATCTCAATAAGAACCATTATGACCATCACACAACTCAAATATGTCTTAGCAGTTGCTGAACATCAAAACTTCACCAAAGCAGCGGAAAAGTGTTTTGTCACACAACCCACACTGAGCATGCAAATTCAAAAACTGGAAGACCAGTTGGCGGTTCAGATTTTTGACCGCAGTAAAAAGCCAATTGAATTGACTGAGGTGGGACGCAAAATTGTCAACCAATCAAAAAACATTGTCAATGAAGCCGAACGCATCACGGATATTGTGGACCAACAAAAAGGATTTATTGGTGGAGAGTTCAAATTAGGAATCATCCCAACCGTCATGCCAACATTGTTGCCAATGTTTCTAAAAACGTTTATCAAACGCTATCCAAAAATAAAGCTTAAAATCGAGGAACTGAATACCGAGGAAATCATCCAACGGATCAGGGACGGGCATTTAGATGCTGCCATCGCCGCAACGCCTTTGAAAAACGAACACATCAAAGAACGTGTTTTGTTTTACGAACCCTTTGTAGGCTACATTCCCAACAACCACCGTTTGACCTCCAAAAAAACATTAGAGGTTTCGGACTTGGACATTAATGACATGTTGTTGTTAGAAGACGGGCATTGTTTTAGAGATGGGGTGCTTAATTTATGTAACGCCAAAAAAACCAAAGACCATGACGAGTTTCAGTTGGAAAGCGGAAGTTTTGAAATGTTGGTAAAATTAACCAACGAAGGGATGGGAATGACACTGCTCCCCTATTTGCACACCTTAGACTTAAAAGAAAAAGAACAAGAGAATCTACATTATTTTAGTGAGCCTTCACCTGCAAGGGAAGTCAGTTTGATCTATCATAAAAGTGAATTGAAAATTCAAATAACGGATGCACTCCACAACATCATTTCTGGAATCATTCGGGGGGCGATTGCCTTTCAAAATGTGCAAATTATAAGTCCCGTTCCAAAATAAAAAAAGTGGCCTCTCGGCCACTTTACAGTTTAATTTTATACAAAGACTAATTCAAATAAACCATACATTGTTTCAAATCAGGATTGAATGTAATCAAGTTTTGAATGAATAATTTTAATTCTTCTATTTCGTATGGTAATAAACGTTGAAGTGCCTTTTGAACTTCTTTACAAAAAAGGTTGGTATCGAAACTCACCTTATTCAGTACCGTTTTGGTGTACTCAAACATTGCTCTTGACATTTTTAGAATGGATTAAAATTAATAAAAAGTAATGTTATTGAATAGGCGAATATTTAATGATTATTTTATAAATGTAATGAAAAAATGAACCCCTCATCAAACTTTAACAGTATCTTTTGATTTATTTTTGTTTCAGTTTCAGAGACCACTCGAAGTCAAAAGAAGCGACCTCATCGCCTGCCAAATCAATTCCATTGGCGGTTAAAATCACCGTTTGCCCCTCGCCTGTTTCTATTGCTTTTTGCAAGGCTTTGTCTACTAGGTTACCTTGGTCGCAAGTAAACGTAATAACCCCTTTTGCTTTTTTGGTGAAACGGGCATTGTTTTTAATGACCAACATGGAAATGTTTTTATGAGAAGCTTCCACTTTCATCATAATCAAAGCCCCTGTTGCTAGTTCTGCTGCCATCCCTTGTACGGCCCAAAACATGGATTTAAAAGGATTCTGATTGATCCAACGGTGCTTCACAACGATCACACATGTTTGTGCATCAATCGATTTTGCCCTTACGCCTGTCAGATAAGCAGATGGTAATTTGAACAGTAAAAATAAATTGAGTTTTCTTGGTGTGAAGTCCATTTGTGCGATTAGATTGTTAGCTAAGATAAGTAATTTTTAAAGACCTTGATTTGTTAAAGTTAAGTTAAAATATAATACTATGTTATGCATAATACCTTTTTATGTATTAGGTTTGTTGAAAATTAATAGTAATGAAAATAGAAAACACAAAAGCGCAAATGCGAAAAGGTGTTTTAGAATTCTGCATATTGTCCGTCTTAAAAAATAAAGATGCCTACGTCGCCGAAATTCTAAAAACCTTAAAAGAAGCAAAACTGCTGGTGGTTGAAGGTACTATTTATCCCCTTCTCACACGGCTTAAAAATTCTGGACTCCTCAATTACCGTTGGGAAGAATCCACAACCGGACCTCCCAGAAAGTATTACACACTCACTGAAACTGGGGAATTGTTTTTAGTTGAATTAACGACCACGTGGAGCGAACTCCACAACGCAGTCACTTTAGTAACCCTCCCAAAAACCACAAAAAAATGAACAAAACTGTAAGTATAAATCTAGCCGGGATCTTATTTAATATAGATGAAGATGCCTATCAAAAACTTCAAAATTATTTTGAAGCCATCAAAGCCTCGTTACAAAACACCCAAGGTGCATCTGAAATTATTTCAGATATCGAAGGGCGTGTTGCTGAACTGTTTTCAGAGCGCATAAAAACAAGTCAACAAGTCATTTCTAATAAAGAAGTGGATGAGATTGTAATCATTATGGGACAACCTGAAGATTATAAAATAGACGAAGAAATTTTTGAAGAAGCCCCTAAAAATGAAAAATCAGACAGTCAAAAACGACGTTTGTTTAGAGATCGAGATAACTCATACATAGGAGGCGTATCGTCTGGTTTTGGGTATTATTTTGGAATTGACCCACTCATCATAAGACTGATTTGGGTGATCTTAATTTTTGGTGCCGGAATGGGACCTTTATTATATATTATTTTATGGATTTTAATTCCTGCTGCGAATACAACAGCCGAAAAACTATCCATGATGGGAAAGCCCATCAACATTACCAATATTGAAAAAAAAGTAAAAGAAGAGTTTGGTAATGTTAAGGAGAGCCTTGGGCGTGTTAAAGACAGCGTCAACTCAGGAAGATTAAATGATTTGGGTAAAAATATCCAGTCAACATCGCGCTCTTTTTTTGAAACGATTGGGGATCTCATTTTGCTCTTCTTTAAATTAATTTTCAAAGCGATTGGAATGTTCTTTATCGTTTTCAGTATCGTGATACTAATTGGATTTTTTATAGGCTTACTAACGGTTGGTATCGCAGATGCCATCCATTTTCCAGGGATGGATTTTGCAGAGCTCGTCAACTCGTCAGGCTTGCCAATATGGTTGGTTTCTATTTTAGCACTGTTAATTGCTGGAATTCCAATGGTCTTTATATTGCTCTTAGGCTTGCGCATGGTGTCCAAACGGATTCCTTTATTCAACAAGTATACTAAATTTTCACTCTTAGGAGTTTGGCTCATTGTCTTGATTACACTCACCATATTTAGTGTTAAACAAGCTGCCGATTATAGATTGGATGCGAGTGTCACGGAGCAAGTAGAGTTGCCCATTACAAAAATGGATACGTTGTATCTAGAAATGAAAGGCAATCCCTTATACTCGAAATTTTTACATCGCAATAGTAACTTAGAGATTATCTATGACGAACAGGATACAAAACGAATTTATGGTTCGGATATAAGGCTCATCGTACAGTCCACAAAAGATTCTATTGGGAGTATTTCAGTCGAAAAGAAAGCGTCTGGAGTCGATTATTTGATCGCTAAAGATCGAGCGATGGCGTTGGATTATCAATATGAATTCAAAAACAACACCTTGTACTTAGATGGATTTTTCCTTACAGATATAGAACAAAAATATAGAGGACAAAACATTGAAGTCATTATACAACTGCCCATTGGCAGCGTGTTGTTTCCAGATGAAAACACCTATTCTTACCACCGTAACTATTCAATACATAATGACATTTTAGACAATGGAAATGAAGATCATTATCTAAAAATAGAACATAAATCCATGCGATGCTTGGATTGTCCAAACCTAAATAAAAACAACTAACTTAAAACCTAAACTATCATGATCACCCTTATCAAATTTATCAGCATCACTATTGTAAGCCTTGCCTTAAACGCTTGCCAATTTAACTCCTATCCATTTAATAAAGGGGTGCGTGGCAACGGCGTTGTAGTCACCGAACAACGAAACAGTAATGAATCCTTTAACAGTATCGAAGTCAGTGCAGGTATCGATCTCTTTTTAACACAAAGTGACAGCCCTAGTATTTCAGTTCAAGCAGATGAAAATATTCAAGAATTAATCATCACTCACATTGAAAATGAAACGCTTAAAATTTACATGGATAAAAGCACCCATCATGTTACCTCCAAAAAAGTAGTGGTCAATTTTATGACTATCCAACAAATCAAAGCTTCGAGTGGAAGTGCCGTTTTTAGCACCAATACACTAAAAGTTCCGAGTCTTGACTTGAGCACTTCTAGCGGAAGTGAAATGAAACTCTCCGTTGAAACCAAGCATATAAATAGCAGCAGTTCAAGTGGCAGTGATTTAATCTTAGAAGGAAACACCAAAGGGTTTGTTGGAAATTCTTCAAGCGGAAGTCAAATAGATGCTTCAAAATTAACGGCTGAATTTTGTGAAACAAAAGCATCCAGCGGGTCCAATTTATCTGTAAAATGCTTGGAAGAATTTAATGCGAATGCCTCTAGCGGTGCGCACATTAAAAATCACGAAACTGCTGTAAAAAATGATGTTAAATCATCTTCTGGAGGCGACATCGATACTAATAATTAAAGGAGTCTTTTAGTCATTTTAATTACCCTAAAGTAATCACATTTTCTTTACATAAGAGAAGGTGATTACTTGATCATTATCAATAATATCTAACACAAGCTCCGTCGCAGACAATTTAGTAATTGTAAATTCTTGACCTTCTTTCTGTATGTCTAATTTGATATATACAGATTTTTGGTTGTCAGAAAGTTCCCAAGTACCCTTGTTGTTTTTTTCGCCAACAATCCCTTCAAATTGATTGTTTTCAGAATATATTTGGAATACATTATTGGTCTCAAATGCTTCTTTAGCTGTTATTTTATCATTGTCAACTTGCAGTGTTTGCAATTGCCACTGTCCAAGAATATCTTCGGATACAGTTTGTGCAAATGTGTTTGAAATTGAAAGAAAAAATAGGATGAAAATACATTTTTTCATGATCGTAGGTTTAGGGGTTATTTTGGTGAAATTACAAAAAAATAAATAATACACATGAATGTCGTGTTAATTCACCGTTTACTATTGTAGCGAAAATATGTCGGGGTGGTCAAATTTATTCGTAAATTGCTTGAAAGAATTCAATGCAAAGCTCTCTACTGGGACTTCCATTAAAATCTCGAATCTTCTATAAAATGGTCATTGAATTTTTCTTTGACAGAATTATAGTCCTTAAAAATCAAAACCTATGGAATCTAATTATTCAAAACTGTATGCCGGAAGCTTTATTGTGGTTCAACTCATCACTCAAAACTTAGAAAAAATGGGCATCAGCCCTATTATAAAAGATGAAACAGAATCCGCTCGTTTGGCAGGTTTTGGAACGCCTACTTACGGATTTCAAGAACTGTACGTACACTCGAGTGAAAAGAGTAAAGCAGAAGCCATCGTTGCCACCACATTGGCAGATTTTTAAATTAATATTTCTATTTTGTGCTAAAGATTGTATTTTAGTCAATCCTAACAAACATTTCATAAAATGAAGAATCGTCTATTTTATATCAGTTTAGTCTCTCTTTTTATTGGCTCCAGTCAATCTATTGAAATCCCTGTGGACACGATTGTGACCACTACCCACTCCACAACCGTAAAAGGGGTGAAATTCGATTATACTGCCGAAACAGGTATGCAACCCGTTTGGGATAATGAGGGCATGCCAATCGCTAGTTTGTATTATACCTATTACACCCGAAATAACGTGAAAAATAGTGCGATGCGTCCCTTAATCATTTCCTTTAATGGAGGCCCAGGATCGGCGTCCGTTTGGATGCATGTTGCCTATACAGGTCCTCGCATTTTAAATGTCGATTCCGAAGGCTATCCTGTCCAACCCTATGGGTTTAAAAACAATCCAAATTCCATTTTAGACGACGCGGACATTGTTTTTGTCAACCCTGTAAATACGGGATATTCCAGAATGCTTCCCAATAAAGAAGGTGAAATGCCCGATCGAGAACAATTTTTTGGAATCAATGAAGATATCAAATATTTAGCGGGATGGATCAATACATTTGTAAGTCGAAAAAACAGATGGGAATCTCCTAAATATATTATTGGCGAAAGTTATGGAGGCACCCGTGTGATGGGCCTGTCTTTAGAACTCCAACAAAATCAATGGATGTACTTAAATGGCGTCATCTTAGTATCTCCCGCAGATTATAAAGTCTTACGTGTTGGAGGGCCCGTTTCCTCCGCATTGAACCTTCCCTATTATACAGCAACCGCATGGTATCACAACAAATTACCAGAGGCACTTCAATCCAAAGATTTATTAGACATTCTTCCAGAATCAGAAGCCTATGCGCTCAATTCACTTATTCCTGCATTGGCAAAGGGTGGCTTTATTGATGCCGAAGAAAAAATGGCAGTCAGTGAAAAAATGGCTTATTATTCGGGCTTGAGTCAAAAGGTGATTTTACAACATAATTTAGAGGTTCCGAATTCGTTTTTTTGGAAAGAATTACTTCGAGATGATACCGGTCAAACCATCGGACGACTGGACTCTCGCTACCTAGGAATTGACGAAAAAGAATCGGGCGATCGTCCCGATTACAGTGCAGAGCTCACCTCTTGGCTGCATTCGTTTACGCCTGCCATCAACCATTATATCAAAAGTGAATTAAAGTTTACAACCGATTTAAAATACAATATGTTTGGCTCTGTGCAACCTTGGAATAACGATGATGACAACACCCGTGACAATCTGCGTTTGGCAATGGCACAAAACCCCTATCTAAAAGTGTTGAACCAATCTGGATATTACGATGGTGCAACCACTTATTTTAATGCAAAATACACCTTATCGCAAGTGGATCCTAGCGGGAAAATGAAAGATCGTTTTACGTTTAAAGGCTACCGCAGTGGACACATGATGTATTTGCGTGATGAAGATTTAATTCAGGCAAATGAAGACTTAAGAACCTTTCTTAAAGAATCGTCTGCCAATGGAAAGGCAGCGAAATACTAATGCAAACACCGCTTATAAGTATTCTGGTTCCCTTTAAAAACACGGAATCCTATTTGGTGGAATGTCTAGATTCTATCCTACAACAAACCTATACAAACTGGGAACTTCTTATTGTGGACGATGGATCCACCGATACGAGTTATCAAATTGTACAAAACTACGCTAATAGCGATGCTCGAATCCACTTGCTTCGCAATGACGGAAGTGGTATAATTGAGGCGCTTAGAACCGGCTACAAACAAGCGAAAGGTACGCTTGTGACGCGTATGGACAGTGACGACGTAATGGCGTTAAACAAACTTGATCAGATGCAACAGTCGCTTGTCACGCATGGCGAAGGGCACTTGGCTTTGGGAACCGTTCGATACTTTTCAGAAAATGGAATTGGGAATGGCTACAAACGCTATGAAATGTGGCTCAATAACCTTACTTCAAAAGGCACTAACTTTAACGAAATTTATAAGGAATGTGTGATTCCATCTCCCTGTTGGATGGTATATAAAACAGACTTTGACCGCTGTGGAGGGTTCACTCCCAACACTTATCCAGAAGATTACGATTTAGCATTTCGATTTTATAAACAGGGATTGAAATGTATTCCTTCCAATGAAATACTCCACCATTGGCGTGATTATGCCGTAAGAACCTCGAGAGTTGATGCGCATTATGCTGAAAATTCATTCTTAGAATTAAAGATCAACTACTTTTTTGAGCTGTCGCACGACAAAGAAAAAACCATAATAATCTGGGGAGCCGGTGCCAAAGGGAAAAAAGTAGCGCAATTACTTATTGAAAAAAACACCCCCTTTGAATGGGTGTGTGACAATCCTAAAAAAATAGGAAAAGATATTTACAATCAAACCTTAAAATCCTTCGAATACCTGAGTACAATCGAAAATTACCAAAGCATTATTACCGTTGCAAATCACGAGGCTCAATTGGAAATCGAACAGTATTTCCAATCCCACAAAATGACCGCTATGAACGATTATTTCTTCTTCTGTTAACCAAATCAAATTTTAGTTTTTATATTTGACAATTCAATCCATCAGATGCAGTTTTTACACCCAGAATTTTTTTACGCACTTCCAGCACTGCTCATCCCTGTTTTTATTCATTTATTTCAACTGAGACGTTTTAAAATTCAAGCGTTTACAAATGTTGCCTTATTACAAAAAATACGCTTTCAAACCCGAAAGAGTTCGCAACTAAAAAAATGGCTCATTTTATTGATCAGACTTCTAGCCATTGCCTGTATCATTATAGCGTTTAGCCAACCGTATCTATCCAATCAAACAGCAGAAAAAAACAGTTCTGAAACCGTTGTTTATTTAGACAATTCCTTCAGTATGCAAGCGATTGGCCCCAAAGGATCTCTCTTAAATAGAGCGGTTCAAGATGTGATGACGGGCTTCGATGAAACTGAAAAAATTGGAGTGTTCACCAACGACCAAAGTTACAAATCGACCTCTATAAAAGAGTTAAAAACAGACTTACTGTCACTAGAATACAGTCAAGATCAGTTGGATTTAAACACCTTAATTCTAAAAGGGAAAGCACTGTTCTCAGATTCCAAAACAAGTTCAAAGACACTTGTGCTCGTCTCTGATTTTCAACAACACGATGACGCTATTTCCCCAAAAATAGACTCCACAATACACATCGTTTTAGTGCCCTTAAAACCAATCAACACCAACAATAGTTATATTGATAAGGTGTCTTTAGAACCCGCTCTCAACGCTAATTACACCTTGAATGTGAGCGGTAAATCTTCGAGTGAGACGAACGCCCCCATCCCTGTGACTTTATACCAAGACCAAAAAGTGGTTGGGAAATCAATTTTAGAAAAATCTAAGAATTACAAAACTACTTTTGTGCTTCCGAATACAGTAGAGTTTAACGGCAAACTTTCCATCGAAGATACTCAAATGCCGTATGATGATACGTTTTATTTTAACATCCCAAAAGCCGAAAAAATAGCAGTTTTGGCCATTCACGAAAATTCAAATTCTACCTTTTTAAAGAAACTCTATGCGGATGATGAATTTATATTTCAAAGTCAAAATTACAAGACCCTCGATTTTAGTCAACTAAAAACCCAAAATCTAATTGTCTTAAATGGATTAAACCAGATTTCAATCGCCTTACAAAACAGTCTCAAGGCGTTTATGGATGCTGGAGGCGTGGTCGTCATGATTCCCTCTAAAGATGGGGATTTACAATCCTATAACCAGCTCTTAGCAACGCAGACAAACCACAGGCTCGAACCGCTTACAACTCAAGAAAAACGCATCACCAACATCGCGTTTAACCATCCCGTTTTAAAAGACGTTTTTGAAGAACAAGTCACTAATTTTCAATACCCAAGCGTTCAATATTATTATCCAATTAGTAGTTCTGCTAACAGTGTATTATCCTTTGAAGATCAACAGGCTTTTTTAATTCAATTTAAAGCTTTGTTTGTCTTTACAGCCCCCGTAGAAACGGAGGCTTCTAACTTTGTGAATTCTCCATTAATCGTGCCTACACTCTATAACATCGGAAGATCAAGTTTAAAAACACCACCGCTTTACTATTGGATTGGCGCAGAAAATACGTTTGATCTTAAAGTGAATTTACAGAAAGACCGGATTTTAAAATTAGCAAACAAAGACGCTCAATTCATTCCTTTACAAACAAATTTCAACACCAAAGTCAGCATCACCACAACAAACGATCCTAGTGAGCCTGGACACTTTTCCATCTTAAAAGATACGGACACCCTGACCCATGTGAGTTATAACTATACTCGGACTGAAAGCCAATTACGCTATTCCGATCTCTCAAAAATACAAGGGGTTTTGATTGAGAATTCTTTGGAAGCGACACTTAAAAATATAAAAATTGAGGCGAATGTGACTTGGTTATGGAAATGGTTTGTTATTTTTGCACTAATATTATTAGCTTTTGAAATGCTCATCTTAAAATATTTTAAATGAACGTACTTATAAAATCAGCTACCATTCTTGACGACAAAAGTGATTTCCACAATCAAACTCAAGACATTTTAGTTGAAAACGGTTTCATTACTCAAATTGCTAAATCTCTCAAAAACCCAAAAAAATATCCTGTAATCGCATTAGAAAACCTCCATGTATCTAGTGGATGGTTTGACAGCAGTGTATCGTTTGGAGAGCCAGGGTATGAAGAACGTGAAACAATTGCAAATGGATTACAAGTAGCGGCGGCCTCTGGGTTTACAGACATCGCTCTCAATGCGAATACAAATCCGGTGATTGACTCGCATTCAGACATTGCGTTTGTGAAGTCTAAAGCTGCAAATTCTGCGACCAACCTCCACCCTATTGGAGCGCTCACCAAAGGAAGCGAAGGGGTTGATCTTGCCGAATTATTTGACATGAAATCCGCTGGAAGCATCGCTTTTGGAGATTATAAAAACCCAATTGAAAATCCGAACCTCCTCAAAATAGCCTTGCAATATGCATCTAGTTTTGACGGCTTGGTACACTCTTTTCCACACGAATCAAGAGTGGCCACAAAAGGAGTGATGAATGAAAATATAACGAGCACACGACTCGGATTGAAAGGATTGCCAGCATTGGCAGAAGAATTGCAAATTGCACGTGATTTATTTCTCCTAGAATATACCGACGGAAAACTACACATACCGACAATATCTACTGCAAAATCAGTGGATTTAATTCGGGAAGCCAAAGCTAAAAAACTAGACGTCAGTTGTAGTGTCGCCATCCACAACTTACTGTTTACAGATGAAAGTTTAAACGACTTTGACACCAACTTTAAAGTGAATCCTCCCTTACGAACACAATCAGATATAGAAGCACTTATTGCGGGAGTCAAAGACGGTACTATAGATATGGTCACATCGGATCATAACCCGATTGATATTGAGTACAAAAAAATAGAATTTGATTATGCCAAAAATGGCACGGTCGGATTGGAAAGTGCTTTTGGCGTTTTGAATGCCTTATTTACAACCAAAAAAGCGGTGCAATTACTGACGAAAGGAAAGCAACGTTTTGGTTTAAAAACAGATGCCATTCACATTGGAAGCAGCGCACAACTGACTTTGTTCAATCCTTCAGAAACCTATGTTTTTGAAGAAAAACACATCGGTTCAAAATCAAAAAACTCGCTTTTTATAGGTTCAAAACTAAAAGGAAAAGTTTATGGCATCATTGCGAACAACACCACTTCAATACCTCTTTAATGATAGAAAATCAAGATGTTAAGTCTGGAAAAACCAGTGCGCTTATAAGTTATTTTTGGTTGATAGGAGTGATTATCGCCTACAATTCAAATGCGGATACAAAAAGCCAATTCGCCTATTTCCACATCCGCCAGTCTTTGGGTTTATGGCTGACGTTAATGGCGTTGGGCTACACTGTAGGACACTTTGATAATTTGCAAATTACCATTTCATTTTGGATGGCGTTTGGAATTCTATTTATTTATGGATTTTCGACAGCATTATCAGAGAAAATGATCCCAATCCCTTTGGTTGGAAAATTCTATCAAAACGCTTTTAAAAATATTAAATAAATGAGTGTAAAACTCCCTTTAGTTCATATTTCCAGACCGTCCACACTCAAAGAAAATGCACCCTTATTAGTGATGCTTCATGGCTATGGCAGCGATGAAAATGATTTATTTTCGTTTGCCTCTGAACTTCCAGAAGAGTTGTTCATTATCTCCATAAGAGCTCCTTACGCACTCCAACCGAGTGGAAATGCTTGGTATGCGATTAATTTTGATGCAGAACAAAATAAATGGAACGATAACGATCAGGCGAAATCTTCTATGAAAATTTTGGTCGATTGTATTGACGACGCTTGTAAACAGTATCCCGTAGATCAAAATAATGTGACGCTATTGGGCTTTAGTCAAGGCACCATTTTAGGAATGGCAACAGCTTTGAATCACCCCACAAAAATTAAAAACATCATTGGCTTGAGTGGGTATGTGAACCATGATATTTTACCTAATAATTTAAAGGAAATGGATTATTCAAACCTGAATTTCTACTGTTCTCATGGAACTGTCGATCAAGTGATCCCCATCGATTGGGCACGACAAACGCCTGTGTTTTTGAAGTCTTTAAACATCCAACATTCCTATAGCGAATTCCCTGTGGGACATGGTGTTGCTCCTCAAAATTTCTATGAATTAAGAGATTGGATTTCAACTAAAATTTAGAACAACTATAACGAAGGTTCTACAGTAGATACTTCTGCTGCTGCTTTTTTAGCTTCTAAAAGAGTGGCTTCTGATGTTTCTAAAACTTCAATTTTAGATTTAAATTTTTTGATGTCTTTTTCATATTTATCAATAATGGCTTTGGAGTTCACGTACTGGAACACATTGACTAATAGAGAAAACATGAATAAATAAAGGTATATTTTTCCTTTCATTTTAGAGAGATATTTGTAGTTGATCGTAAGCGAGATAAACGTTTGGCGGTAGGTTTTTTTGCACGGCTTCATGAAAGCCTAAATGATGACTCAGGTGCGTCAAAAAAGCTCTTTTTGGATTGACCAGTTTGATAAACGCCAAGGCTTCTTCGAGATTAAAATGAGAGACATGGGGCTCAATTCGCAAGGCATTAATCACCAAAACATCTAAGTCTTGAAGCTTTTCAACTTCTAAGTCTGAAATTGTTTTTGCATCGGTTATATAGGCAAATGCATCCATTCGAAAACCGAAAATGGGCAGTGAATTGTGAAGCACGTTGATGGGCTGTATTTTTTTTCTGCCCACAGAAAAAGGAACATCCGTAATTGGATGTGCATTTAAAGTCAGCACACCAGGGTATTTATTTTCAGTGACAAAAATATAATCAAAACGTTTGTAAAGCGATTTCAAAACCCGTTCGTGTGCATACACATCGAGGGCGCCTTGTCTGTAAAAAAAAGGCCGTAAATCGTCCAAACCTGCGGTATGATCGCTGTGTTCATGCGTGAACAGAACGGCATCTATTTGGGTGCAATCGGTACGTAAGAGCTGTTGTCTAAAGTCTGGACCACAATCAATTAAGACCGAAAAACCGTCCCACTGAACGAGTGCCGACACCCTAAGACGTTTATCCTTAGAGTCTTCACTCAAACATACGGGATGCGTGCTTCCAATAATTGGAATCCCTTGTGAAGTTCCCGTGCCTAAAAATGTAATTTTCAATGAATGATTAATTTCAACAAAAATAGACTATTTTTTTTGTAAGCTATTCTAAAGTGATACCTTTGTGAGGTAACCCCGTTAATTTTAAAGATGGAAATAACGCTTAAAGGAGATGCTATCATTGAAAGCATTCCTTCATTAAAAGACAAAGCTTTAAGAATAAATTTGAATGAAAATATCTACGGAACTTTTGCGGAAATTGGTGCCGGACAAGAAACGGTAAGGCATTTTTTCAGAGCTGGAGGTGCTTCAGGAACCATTGCAAAAGCCATGTCTGCTTACGACAAATCCTTTAGTGATGCTATTTATGGAACTGAAAAGGAGAATCGGTATGTAACCGAAGATCGCTTGAAAAAAATGCTGTCTCATGAAGTGATGTTGATTGAAGATCGTCTTTCTCGTGATGAATATCCTAATAAAATGTTTTTTAGTTATGCAAATACCGTCGCAACGATTGATTTTGCAAAACGTTTTAAAGGACATGGATGGGTTGGAATCCGCTATCAAATTGATGCCCAACAAGAAGAATACAACGAAATCACACTGCACGTCCGTTTTAAAGAAACCGATGCACGACTCCAACAAGAAACGCTTGGAAAACTAGGAACCAACCTGATATATGGTGCGTTTTATAAATACAATCAACCAAAAAAATTATTAAGATACCTATACGATCACATTGATAAAGACCAGTTAGAAATTGATACAATTAATTTTTCTGGACCTGACTTTAAAGAGGTCGATAACCGACTGATGAGTTTACAGCTCTTAAAAAATGGAATGACGGATGCCGTCATGTTTGCTCCTGATGGCAATAATGTACTGCCAGCACGGGTGTTGTATAAGAAAAACATCTTAGCCTTTAGAGGAAGTTTCAGACCTGTTACAAAGGTTAACATGGATATGTATGAGAAATCATATCAAATGTTTTTAAACGAGAATAAAGTCCAAAAAGAAAATACGCGCGTGGTTTTTGAAATCACCTTATCCAACCTCAGGGCTTCTGGGGGTGAAATTGACGAACAAGACTTTATGGACCGCGCGCGACTGTTGGGTTCTCTGGGACAAACGGTACTGATTTCTAACTTTCAAGAGTATTACAAACTTGTAGAATATTTCAATCTCTATACCAAAAACCGTATGGGCTTATCGATGGGGATCAATAACTTAATTGATATTTTTGATGAGAAATATTACCGCCATTTAAGTGGTGGTATTTTGGAGGCGTTTGGAAAACTCTTTAACAAGGATCTTAAAATCTATTTGTATCCCATGTTAAATGAAAACAACACCATGACCACCAGTGAAGATCTGAAAGTACATCCGCGTATGAAAGAACTTTATAAGTATTTCAAATTCAATGGAAAACTGGTGGATATTAAAAATTACGATCCTGAAATTCTGAATATTTTCTCCAGAAAAGTCTTGAAAATGATTTCGAATGCTGAACCGGGTTGGGAAGCAATGCTCCCAGAAGGGGTTTCTGATATCATCAAAGAACAAAAATTATTTGGGTACGAAACTTAGAAGTGCTCTCTGAATTCATAAAGGAGGAATCAGAAAAAAAGACGAATTTGTCATTCTAAATCTGCCTGCCGGTAGGTAGGTTTATTTCAGAATCTCAAATTGCTGGTTTCAATAATTTGTGAGAAGCTGAAACGAGTTCAGCTTGACAAGAAAAGGACTTTCAAGAAAGCAAGTTCTTATTTTAAAATCTGCCCTGTATGTTCTTTGGTTTTAACTTTGAGAATGATGTCTTCAATCACACCTGCTTCGTCAATCACAAAAGTAGTACGGTGAATGCCGTCGTATTCTTTGCCCATGAATTTTTTAGGACCCCAAACACCAAAGGCGTTGATGACTGTTTTATCTTCATCCGCTAACAAAGGATAGGGAAATCCATATTTCTCTTTGAAGTTGGACTGGCGTTTGGCGCTGTCTGCACTCACTCCGAGGACATCATAACCTTGGGCTGTAAAACGACTGTAATTGTCACTTAAATTACAAGCTTCAACAGTGCATCCAGGAGTGCTGGCTTTCGGGTAGAAAAACAACACGAGTTTTTTTCCTTTGTAATCTGCTAAAGAAATGGTGTTTCCCGCCTCGTCTAAGGATTTAAAATTTGGAGCGGCATCGCCTATTTGTAATGTTGTCATAATTAGTATCTTTGGTTATCACAACAAAGATAAACGAATGACAAAAACTGAGAAGGTAAATTTTGTTATAAAAACCTTAAAAGATTTTTATCCTGAGATTCCGATTCCCTTAGACCATAAAGATCCCTACACCCTTTTGATTGCAGTATTGCTATCGGCACAATGTACAGATGTGCGTGTGAATAAGATTACGCCCCTTCTATTTGCCAAAGCCGACAACCCCTATGACATGGTGAAACTAACGGTGGAAGAGATCAAAGCTATTATACGGCCTTGTGGATTGTCCCCCATGAAAAGTAAAGGGATTTATGGCTTGTCAAAAATTATCATAGAATCCCATAACGGAGAAGTCCCACAGAGTTTTAGTGCTTTGGAGGCCTTGCCTGCCGTGGGTCATAAAACGGCGAGTGTGGTGATGGCACAGGCGTTTGGTGTGCCTGCATTTCCTGTGGACACACACATCCACCGCCTCATGTACCGTTGGAACCTGACCAATGGTAAAAATGTAGTGCAAACGGAAAAAGATGCCAAACGCCTATTTCCTGAAGCATTGTGGAACGATTTGCACTTGCAAATCATTTGGTATGGCCGTGAGTACTCCCCTGCCCGTGGGTGGAATTTAGACGCGGATGTCATTACCAAAACCATTGGTCGGCAATCTGTGATTGATGCCTATTATAAATAACTCCAAAAATTCTCGTTGGTGGAACGAATATTAAAGTTTCTACTATTTAAAATACACTTTAGAAAGGGTGAAACACCCTCTATTTCATTTATTTTAAAAAGCAAGTAATTTACTGTTAGTTATTTAAGTTGAAATTTGCTGCGTTTTTTTGGAGGTTTAAAAAATATGTCATAGGTTTGAGTGATGAAGATCCCGAATCTAAATCTTAGTAAGTAATTTGACCGAAGTTTTAGATCTTATTTTGCTAGAATTATAGAACAGTTGGGGAACTAGAGTGGTTCAATACATGCCTGTTTGGGATGTATGGAGTTACTTCAAACTGATTAAAAAAAACAAACAGAAAAAATATGTATTTAGCAATCGGAGCAATCCAATTAATTTTAGTTTTAATAGTTCCAATTGGAATATTCCTGTTAGGATTTTCTATTGGGAAAAAATCAGGATATATAAAAAGAGTCAAAGAAACCGAAAACCAAAATAAGCAGATAGATTAAATACTCTGATGTCGCTAGTTTGCGCTCCCGCTAAGTTGTACTTAGTGGTGTCAAAGATTGGCAGGTCTGTTGGGGTCATGTAAAAGTTGTTTTCAGCTAGTTTATGACCACTAAGCGCACGCTGGTGCGCGAATCCATTCGCGTTCCAAATAAATTTTGTAAACCACACGATAGGATTCGTGCGGTAGCGGCGTAATATTTCATCTTGCAATTGTTTTAGTATTTGGTTTAATAAGTTTTTTCTTTTCAATGCTTGCTGTACTAATTTTATATTTATTTCCAATAGAACAACACTTAAAATTTATCAAAAATGAAAAACACAACTAGGATTATTTCTGTATTACTGCTATTATTTCAATGTATAATATTATTTACGACCTACAGTAGATTACCATCAAAAATCGCAATACACTTAAATTTAAAAGGCGAGGTTGACAACTTCGGACCAAAATGGATGCTATTCCTTATTATACTTTTATCACTTACTTTATTTAGTTTATTTAGTTATATTAGAAAAAGACCTGAAAAATTTAATTATCCGTATTTTAACATAGAAAAAAAGGATATTATATATATTAAATCACAAAATCTAATTGATTATTTAAATATCTCTACTATGTTAATTTTAACATACGTATTGCTATTATTTACAGTATTTTATGATAATGTTATTTCTAGTTTAGTAATCATACTCTATATTCTGATATTTGTACCTTTAGTAATTATTATTGCTTACATAATTGATCTATATAAAGTTAGCAAATCAAATTGACAAAAGTGAAGATAGTAACGGCTACCAACAATGTATAAAAAAAATAGGGCAAAAAGTGCTTAACCAAGCTGCCCACGCTGGTGCGCGAATCCATTCGCGTTCCAAATAAATTTTGTAAACCACACGATAGGAATCGTGCGGTAGCGGCGCAGATTAAAATCTGACATTTATATTCTTAAATTAATTAGCAATAACAAAGTAATTACTCGAAAATTTATAAAAAAATAAAATTATGAAACATCTAATTAACATAATTTTACTTCTCTCTTTTTTCTTACAAAGTTGTAATTCTCAAGACTTACAGAGTGAGCAAAATGCTTATTTGGGTAATTGGGAAGAAATTCATCCTGTTTTAGGCAGGACAGTATTGGTGTTTTCAAAAAATCAAATGATTAAAAAAACTGATTTTAATGAAGCAGAGTTATCTTACTCATTTATTATTATTAATGACACTATTGAGTTAAGTTCTAACGTTTCAGACGAGAATAGACCAATCAAAGTTTTTTTTAAAATAAAGGAAGGTGAAATGCTAATAGGTGATTTTCTTTCAAATGATACTTATAGAGAAATTTTAAGGTTAAAAAAGAAATAAAGTTGCCAACAATCTGTATAGTTAATGGCTAAGAAAGTACAAACCTCAAAGTTTGTGCTTTTTTGTATTTTTGTGCTTAACCGAAAAGTAGTGCTTTTATAGTCGCCACTAACCATACAGTAAACGTTGCCATTCATTGGCTGAACGTACTCAAACAGAAAATAAAAAGAAATGAAAAAAACATTAAAAATAATTTCTACAGTATCAATTGTATTATTTGGAATTTTATGGATTTCGAGCAAACTTGATTTCTTGACTGAATATAACTTAACAGATTTTAGAAATATTCTTGTACTGATTTATTTGTTTACAAGTTTAAAGTATTTTCAAATGGAGGTTAAAGATAAAAACACTGAAATCCAGGAATTGAAATTTAAACTGGAGAGAACAAGAAGGGAAATTTAAATCAAACTGAATACGGAATTTAGAAATCTGATGAGTTACTTGCTCTATCGGAATTAAAAAAATGCGGAATAAAAAGCTGACTGAATTTACTCGAACTCTGAAAAGCAGAAAACGGAATTTAGTCAGATAATTTGAGTCCTGAAAAAACAACGGAATGGCAACAACCCCGCTGCGTATTCTCTGACTTAGCGCAACATAAAAAATGGATGACGAACTAACTAGTATGATCAATGAATTTTGAACGGAAAAGCAATGAGAATTATTTACCCTCAAAGTCGGGAAATCGAAGATTCGACGAAGTTAATCTTTCGTGTGGGGATCAAACAAGCTAGCTAGCTAGCTCAGACATGCAATCACCGCTAGCGTCACGCTTTTAGCGTGGTGCCCAGTATGCAAAAGAAGACGTAAAAGAGAAATAAATGATTTACTGAATTATTTGAAATTGTTAACGGCATCACGCCAAAAGCGTGACACCAGCAGTAGCGTTGGACTTCATAAACCCTAAAAAAAATAGTTTCAAACTATAAGCCGATTTTTTTGTAAATTTGAATTTAAGAAATAACACATTATGAATATTCAAACTTCTAAAATAGAGCTAGTGAAAATGATTCTCAACATTGAGAATGACAAATTCATTAAAAAAATCACAGAATTTATTCAAAAAGAAAAAGTTGATTTTTGGAATGAATTAAGTGTATCCGAGCAAAAAGAAATTGAAAAAGGGATTCAAGAGTTAAACAGTGGAAAAAGAGTTGAATTCAACGACTTTTTGAAAAAGATTTCTTAATGAAAGTGTTTTTATCAACCCACTAACTCAGACTTACATTCCTTACAACATAAATCAATTTCCTAACTTAGCGGAACAAAAAAAATCCCAACAACTGTCAGGATTTATAAGATCGTATTCTAATTAATTACAGATTCAAATTTAAGCCCTTTATAAACAGAAACTTTCAAGGCTTTTGAATAATTCAAAAGGAAATTTATGGTTTCTGTCTTGGGTTTAAATGTGTTAGAATTAGAGAATTTTTCAGTGTAAATTTTTGCCATGAGCCTGTCATTGTTAGTTAGTTAATACTACAACGACAGAATATATACTTTATTTTATCAGGTAATTAATTTGTCAAAACAATATTGTGTTTTTCAATTAATTTACGAAGATTGATCAAGGCATAACGCATCCGTCCCAAAGCCGTATTGATACTCACACCCGTGTTTTCGGAGATTTCCTTGAAACTCATATCGTTATACATACGCATCACGAGAACCGTTTTTTGTTCTTCTGGCAACTCCTCTACCAAGGCTCTGATGTCTTCAACAATTTGAGATTTTACCAATTCACCTTCGGCATTTAGAGCCCCATCACTCAACACAGAGAAAATATCAAAATCGCCGCTGTTGTTAAACTTCGGCATGCGGTTGTTTTTTCTGAAATGATCGATCACGAGATTGTGTGCAATACGCATCACCCAAGGTAAAAACTTACCTTCTTCATTATAATTACCCCGTTTGAGGGTACGAATCACTTTTATAAAGGTATCCTGAAAAACATCCTCAGTCACATCGCGGTCGTAAACCTTCGAATAGATAAAACTGTACAACCGTTGTTGGTGGCGTTTGATGAGCACCGATAAGGACGGTTCATCACCTTGAATGTATTGACTTACGAGAGTGGCATCGCTAATAGATTTAGATTTCATAACATTACTTTTAATAGCACACCGTAGGTGTACTGGGTTTAATAAAAATTGAAAAGTAATGTTATTCTATAAGCGTTTATTAAGAGTTATTTTATCAAATATAAGAACAATCTATTTAATTACACAAATTTATTTTAGTTTTTAATCGTAAGTAGAGCAAAGACGGCTTTAATATTTTTTATATTAATGGTATCTTTGCAACCAAAATTTAACTCAATAAATGCCACTAGACCTTTCAAAACTAAGTCCAAAAGAGCACATTCTAATTAAGGGTGCAAAATTGCACAACCTAAAGAATATAGACGTTGCGATTCCACGACACAAATTGGTAGTCATCACAGGACTTTCTGGATCGGGGAAATCAAGCTTGGCATTTGACACCCTCTATGCCGAAGGCCAACGACGTTATGTGGAGAGTTTATCGAGTTATGCACGGCAGTTTTTGGGGCGGCTCAACAAACCAAATGTCGATTATATCAAAGGCATTGCGCCGGCGATTGCGATTGAACAGAAAGTAAATTCTACCAATCCGCGTTCCACCGTTGGAACTACCACCGAAATTTATGATTATTTAAAATTAGTATTCGCGCGTATCGGGAAAACCTATTCCCCTACTTCTAACAATGTAGTGAAAAAAGATACAACCAGCGATGTCATTAATTATATCAAAACGCTTGAAATAGGCGATAAACTGCTCCTCCTTGCTCCCATCCATCTGGAAGAAGGGCGAACACTAGAAAATAAACTACAGGCTCTGCAACACCAGGGATTTGCAAGAATCAAAGTGAGTGATACCGTAGAGCGTATTGAGCAGATTGAAGATTTTAAAAAACTACCAAAAACAATCAGTTTGGTTGTCGATCGGATTATTGTGAAAGGCGAAGAAGATTTTTACAACCGTTTGGGAGATGCGATTGAAATGGCATTTTTTGAAGGAAAAGGACGTTGTCAAATTGAAAAAATAGAGACTTCGGAGTCCCGTGAATTTAGCAATTCATTTGAACTCGATGGTCAAAAATTCTTAGAACCCAACACGCATTTATTCAGCTTTAACAACCCTTATGGCGCCTGCCCAAAATGTGAAGGCTATGGAGATGTCATTGGTATTGATGAAAGCCTTGTGATTCCAAATACCTCTCTTTCGGTTTATGAAAATGCGGTGTTTCCATGGCGTGGGGAAAGCATGAAATATTACAGGGATCAACTGGTTAATAACAGCCATAAATTTGACTTCCCAATTCACAAGCCTTACTTTGAATTAGAAGCCAAACACCAAAAATTGTTATGGAAAGGGAACTCTCATTTTACAGGTTTAAACGACTTTTTTGCCGAATTAGAATCCAAAGCTTATAAAGTTCAAAACCGAGTGATGTTATCTCGCTACCGCGGAAAAACAAAATGTGGAAGTTGCCACGGAAAACGCTTACGACCAGAAGCCAATTTTGTAAAAGTTGGAGGTGCCTCCATTACCGATTTGGTGGAATTATCACTCAAGGATATCATTGCATTTTTTAAGACCATCAAGCTAGACGCAAAAGAACGAGAAATTGCAAAACGATTGCTCAAAGAGATTAATAACCGCTTGGAATTTTTATCCAATGTGGGGCTGGATTACCTGACTTTAAACCGAAAATCAAACACCTTATCGGGGGGCGAAAGCCAACGGATCAATCTGGCTACCTCCCTTGGGAGCAGTCTTGTGGGATCTATGTATATTTTGGACGAACCGAGTATTGGACTCCATTCTAAAGATACCGAACGCCTGATCAATGTACTGAATGCCTTGCGGGATTTAGGAAACACAGTGATTGTGGTGGAACATGACGAAGCCATCATGGCAGCCGCAGATTACGTCATTGATATTGGACCCGAAGCAGGTACTTTTGGTGGCGAAGTGATGGCGAGTGGAACTTACAAATCGCTTTTAAAAAGTAATACTTTAACAGCTCAGTACCTCAATGGGACTCTGGAAATTGAAGTTCCTAAAAAACGACGGACGTCAAAATACAGTGTAACCATCAAAGGCGCTCGAGAACATAATTTAAAAAATATTGATGTGACCCTTCCACTAAACATGCTCACGGTTGTGACGGGTGTTTCTGGAAGTGGAAAAAGTACGCTTGTCAAACAAATTGTGTATCCTGCACTGCTAAAATCCATTGGAGGCTATGGCGAAAAGGCGGGCGAATTCACGAGTATTGAAGGGAACTTTAGCACCGTTAAGTTTATCGAGTTTGTCGATCAAAACCCCATAGGGCGTTCTTCACGTTCCAACCCTGTGACGTATATCAAAGCCTATGATGATATTCGGGCGCTATTCGCGAAGCAAAAATTAAGTGTTTTAAGAAATTACCAACCCAAACATTTTTCATTCAATGTCGATGGAGGCCGTTGCGATACCTGTAAAGGCGAAGGTGCTGTCACCATTGAAATGCAGTTTATGGCTGACGTCCAATTGCTTTGTGACGACTGTGATGGAAAACGCTTTAAGAAACAAGTGTTGGAAATTAAGTTCCATGACAAAACAATTGATGATATTTTAAACATGACGATTGATGATGCCGTTGCCTTTTTTGAAATGCATAACGTGACTAAAATAAAAACAAAACTACAGCCACTTCAAGATGTGGGGCTGGGGTATGTGACCCTTGGACAAAGTTCTTCGACCCTCTCTGGTGGTGAAGCACAACGTATCAAACTTGCCTCCTTTTTAGGAAAAGGTTCCAAAGCAGACACGGGTTTGTTTATTTTTGATGAGCCTACGACGGGACTTCATTTTCATGACATTAAAAAACTACTCAAATCCTTCAATGCCTTGATTGACAAAGGGCACTCGGTATTGGTCGTTGAGCACAATTTAGAACTGATTAAATGTGCCGATCATGTGATCGATTTAGGTCCTGAAGGCGGTGCCAATGGCGGCTATGTATTGGCTGAAGGCACGCCAGAATTTATAACCAAATCAAAGAAATCTTCAACAGCTGATTTTCTAAAAAGTAAATTAAATTGAGTTTGTTTTAAATTTATTTATTTGACCGTCAGTCAACTAAACTAGAGCTGTGATTCTTGGCATGCTGTTTGGTAATACAGAGTTGTGTTTAACTTTTAAAACTTTGTATTATGAGAAAATTATTTTTAGCCCTCGTCACTTTAACCTTATTCGGAACCGTTTCTGCAAGCACAGTTTCTAAGCAATCGAGAACTAGTAATTCTTTTGTATTTAATGAACAAGGGATTGAATTTGCTATTTTTAACGATGGACAATTTGATTTTAATGTGCTCAGACAGCGTCAAAATTCTATTCAATTTTCAAATCATAATGGAATAAACATCAGTTTCAATACAGGCTACGATTACAGTGCTTATGTTCAATATGATAGTTATGGGGCCGTCATTCAAATTGAAAATACCCCTATATATTATGATTATTATGGACGTATCAGCCAAGCCGGAAATGTGCATGTTAATTATGACTACAGAGGTCGGGTGTCTTGGATTGGCAACATGCGTATAAACTACGATCGCTACAACAATTCACACTGTAATGGCTATGTGAACCGTCAACACCGATACTACACCCCTAGCGCGTGGTATTCGTATTACAGCGTACCAAATGTTCAGTATTGTGTGATTTTCAAGACACCTTATAGAAGACATTATACGCCTGTCAGATATCAGTACCAAAGACCGTACAGAAACAATCGTCGTCCGAATGTATATAGAAATCAACGGGGTCACAATAGAGTCGCAAACAACCGATCGAATCAAAGTGATCGCTATAGAACCAACCGACGTACCAGACGAACGACGAACAACACAACGCACTCTGAGAACCGTCAAACAACACGAGGAACAACGCGTCCATCAACAAATCGATCCAATAACAGCGTTGTAACTTCCAATCAGAGGGTACGAACGAATACATCGAATCAAGTGAACCGTAGCAAACCGGTCACAAGAAATTCAAGAACAGTTGCCCAAAGAACGCCGAGAGTAAACTCAAAAAGAACGCCCGTAAGACGAAGAAAATAATTAGTTAGTTAGTTGAAAACTCCGTAGATGAATATCCCACATCACTACGGAGTTTTTATGTTTAATCCAGAAGTTTTTGAGCCAATTGTTGGGTCAATGATTTACGGCTGTAGGCTTCCAATCCTTTTGAATCCACGTTTAATTGCTGTGTTTGATAGGCATCAAAATGCTCTAACAAAAGTGTGCGGAGTGCCGCGGCTTCGTCATATCTAAAATAAGTACCCGATCCGGTTTGGTTTAAGATTTTTTCTATATCAGAAACCTCAGGTCCAATGGCTATTATGGGGCGTTTAGACGCCATATATTCAAATAATTTTCCTGGAATTATGTATTCCGTTTCCTTTGAATTTTCTTCAATAAGTAGCAATAATTGAGTCTTTTTCTGATACTCTAAAACTTCGTTGTGGGGAATATATCCAATATTACTAATATAGTTTTCCAATCCATAAATCCGAATGGCATCCATCACTTCTGTACTGACCGATCCAATAAGATTGAGTTGAAACGCCGAAGCAAATTCATCGGATTCATTTATCAAATCCGATAAAACGGTCCATAACATATAGGGATTGCGTCCCGCTAGTAAAGATCCAATATGTGATAGTGTAAACTTTGAATCTAATGTGCTATCGTTGGTGATTTCAAAATCAAAACCATTGGTAAGAACCGTTATTGGTGTGGTGGTTAATTCTGAAAATATTGTTTTAGTTTTGAAGCTAGTTACCACTATTTCATCTGCGGTTTGAAGCACCACAGTTTCTAATTTTTTATGTTTTTTTTGAGCAAACGAGCTTAGCATTAATTTTTTATGATACCCTATTTGCGTCCAAGGATCTCTAAAATCTGCCACCCATTTGATCGCATGATTTTGTTTTAATTGCAACCCAATCAAATGTAAACTGTGAGGTGGACCCGTGGTGACAATCGTATCAATTTGATGAGTCGTAATATAGTCCGATAAAAACAAAACAGAAGGACGAATCCAAGAGACTCGCGCATCGGGAATGAAAAAATTCCCTCTTACAAAAAGGAGTAGTTTTTCGAGGATTGATTGTTTTTTTTGATTTGAAATAAGCCCTTTAGATAGGTTTGCTGTTTTGGACTTAGAAAATAATTGTGCCCATTTATAGGGTTCGCGAATGGGTGTTTTTAAAACCGTTAAATCGGAACTTACATCTGCTACTAACGAAGCATCTGTAATGGGGTAATTGGGATTGTCTGGACAATAAACAATGGGTTCTATACCAAAATCAGGCAGATACTTCACGAACTTCAACCAACGTTGAACGCCCGGTCCACCAGCAGGTGGCCAATAGTATGTAATGAGGAGTACCTTTTTCACGATGGTTTTCTATAAATTAGAAGTCCTTGACCTAGAATTAGCAGCACCAACAAAATGGTACTCCCCAAGGAGATATTTGAACCTGTAGCTACAACGGCTGGATTAAACGAAAATACCACTGTATGTTCTCCCTTTGGGATTTCCAAGCCACGAAGTACGTAGTCCACATTGTAATGTTCTACTTCGACACCATCTATAGTAACGTTCCACCCATTTTTATAATAGGCCTCTGAAAATACTGCAAATCCATCTTCAAGGTTTTGGGTTGCATACACCAAATGATTGAGTTTGTAATTCACCAATTGAATCGAAGCGGTAGAATCTTTTGCAAAACGTTGCGACTTCAATTCTGAAGTATTGGCGGTCGCAGTTGTTTTTGTGTTTATTTTATCGAAGGATAAAATTTCTTCATCTGCGGTTTCAAAGGTTTCAATTGCATCTACAAACCAAGCATTTCCATTTGCTTTTTCATTTTCAAAATACAGCACTTCTCCTTCTTTGTTTTGATAAATGATATACTTTGTATTGAGCATATTAAGAACTTCAAAGTTATTTTTATCAATATGAAATTCTTGCAAGGCTTTAAAACGTTTCAATTTAGCGGCATGATACCCTCCTATTGAGTTATGAAAATAAGAAGCTTTCGTAGAATTGTCGGACATATCAAAGACTCTAAAATTTGTGGTGTCTTTTAATATTTCTTTATCAATTTTACTTGCTTGATACGGGCGATCTACTTTAATTGCAGAAACAAAATTATCATTATTCACATAGCGAAGGTCCACCCCTACAAGGTCAAAAATAAGAATAACACCCAAAATAACGATCGTGGTGTTTTGAGCGATTTTTTGTTTGAGATAGGCAAAAATCAAACCTCCAACAGCTAAGACCAATAACAAAGTTCGCAATGCATCCTCTGTAAAAATAGTGCTACGATCCATTCGCAACGCTTCTACAAAAGAAGCTCCATAATACTCCTTAAATTGTCCATCACTCATCCCAACAAAATCAAACAAGCTATTCTTAAAAATCAAAAACAAGACTGTCAATCCGGCTACAATGCCCAACGATTTTTTTAAGGCATACAGCTTCGTTTCTGAGCTGACGTCTTTTTGAAATAATTGTGACAATCCTAAGACCGCTAACAATGGAATACACAATTCTAAAATCACTTGAATGGAACTTACTGCTCTAAATTTGTTGTAAAGTGGAACATAATCAATAAATAAGTCGGTGAGAAACGATAGATTTTTTCCGTAAGACAAAAACAAAGACATCAATACCCCTGCAATCAGCCACCATTTGAAACGACCTTGGTATAGAAACAACGCCAATACAAAAAGAAAAATCACAACGGCTCCAATATAGGCAGGCGCCTCCACAATAGGTTGATTGCCCCAATACATGGGGGCTTGTTTCGATTCCTGAAGTGCTTGTAAGGGAGTTGCTCCCAATGCACGGTAGGCTTTATAGGTTTCCGAATCTTTGCCAAGGTTCTCTCTATTTCCACCACCCATAAATCGAGGGATGAACAGGTTAAACGTTTCTAAAATTCCGTAACTGAATTGCGTAATATAGGCTCTCTCCAAACCTGTTGTTTGTTCTTTGGCACTGCCATCCGAATTGATGGTCAATTCACTTTGTCCGCGGGTGCTTTCTTTGGCATATTCACTAGTGGCCATCAAATTAGTGGCATTCATTCCAAAGGCTAAAACAGCAGCGACTAAAAGAATGGCGGACGCTTTAAAAAATGATGGAAGTTCTTTTATTTTGATGGCTTGAATCAAATACGAGAATCCTAAAATTATAATTAAAAACCCTAAGTAGTACGTCATTTGAGGGTGGTTGGTCGCAAGCTCTAAACCGGACGCTACGGCGGTCAATATAAACCCTAAATAATAGCGCTTTTGAAAGGTTAAAATAATTCCTGACAATACCAATGGCATATAGGCAATGGCATGGGCCTTGGAGTTATGTCCTACCCCTAAAATAATAATTAAATAGGTGGAAAACCCAAAGGCGAACGCTCCTAAAGCAGCAACTTTGTAGTCAACTTTTAAAACCAATAACAGGATGTAAAATCCTAATAGATATAAAAATAGATAATCCGCTGGACGGGGTAAAAAACGAAGTGCTAAATCCAGTTGTTTAATGTAATTATGAGGGTATTTAGCACCGAGTTGATAGGTTGGCATGCCACCAAAAGCACTGTTGGTCCAATAGGATTCGGCATCGTAAGCTTTTCGAAAATCGATTTGCTGTTTGGCCATCCCAGTATATTGGACAATATCACTTTGATAGATTTTTTTTCCTTTTAGAACGGGATTGAAATATAAAACAGCCACAAGAACAAACCCTAAAATCACTAAAAAATGGGTGCCAAATTGTTTTAAGCTAGGGTTCATAGTCTCAGTTATTTATTCAACTTCTTCATAATCGACATATTCCCCAACATTATTATTTGATGATTTAGAATTGGGCATTTTATCAATACTAATCTCCCCTTCTTTTTGGGTAGGGGGTTTTGGAGCGGATTGATTTCTAAAATGGGCTTCTGCTTTTTTGGCAATAGACTTCATTATAAAGGGCGCAAATAAGCGCATCAAATACTTGAAAATGGTATAGACCAAAACAAAAATTAGGAGCGTTTTTAGCAATCCAATAAAAGACGCAGTTTGTAACATCGGTAGATTATTTTTTCAAAAATACAATTCTTATTTTTATTTCATGTGTCTATATCTATTGTTTTTTTAAGGACACATGCTGCCTGCCTGCCACAGGCAGGTTCGCTATTAATCATTCCTTAGTTGATAATAATTTTAGCCTACTCGTTTCATAAATTATTATATAAATGATTGCACCCACAAGAAAAAAGAGGCCCTTCCATTAAGAAATTATGTCTTATCAATTAAAAATATAAAAAAAATATGTAGGTTTGGTAAAAGTCTTTTTAAATGAAAATTCTATCCAACCTCATTACTTTTACAATACTTCTGTGTATGTGTAGCACTGTGCACGCACAATATACCGATGTTATAAACTCAAACCGACCGGGCGCTTCCCAGAGTGCATTTTCTGTAGGCACCAAAGTTTTGCAGTTTGAAGTTGGTCCATATATGATTAAGGAAAAACGAGGTCTCTATCCAAAGTATGAAGTCTCTGGATATGGGGTTGATTTTGCAGCCCATTATGGTTTTTGGAAAGAAGCTCTAGAATTTAATATTCAAGGAACTTTTCAGAAGGACACCCAAACTTATACATCGCTTGAGGATGTAGAAATTGAACGTGCAAATTTTAAAAACCTCAACATTGGAGCCAAATATCTGGTGTATGACCCCCATAAAAACAAAGAAGACAAACCAAATTTATACAGTTACCACGCCAATAATGGATTCAAATGGAGCAGTTTACTACCTGCCGTTTCTGTGGCCGCAGGTGTAAATTATGATATCAAAGACAGTCCATACACAGCACCGACAGTAGAAGGGCTCAGCTATCGAGGGGTTGTCATTACGCAGAATAATTTTTCTGGAGGATGGGTATTTATCACAAATTTTATGCTAGATCGCATTGGAAGTGAGCAAACGGATTTTCAATACATTTTGACGCTTACACATTCCTTCGATCCAAAATGGGTAATTTTTGGAGAAACACAAGGTATAAAAAGTGAATTTTATGCAGATAATTTGTTTCGATTTGGAGGTGGTTATTTGTTGAATAAGAATTTACAACTAGACACGGCCCTCACATTCAATACTAAAAACACACCTGCTGTCATGAGTCTGAATTTTGGAGCCTCCTATCGATTGGATCGCCACAAGGATAAAAACAAACCTGATAATGGCACGTCTGCAGAAGAACAAGGCGAACGAAAATCCCGTTCCCAAAATGCTGATAAAAGAAAAAAGAAGAAAAAGAATACTAATTTTGATGAGGACTAAAGCAGTATGATAACCATTAAAGAAGCGGTTTCTAAGAAGGAGATAAAACAATTTGTAACGTTCCCATTTTCACTCTACAAAGATTCTAAGTATTGGGTTCCTCCAATCATAAGCGAAGAAATTAAAGTGTTTGACAAAAACACAAACCCTGTGCTCCAAAATGCGGATGCGCAGTTGTTTCTAGCTTATAAAGATGGGGAAATTGTAGGGCGTGTGGCGGCCATCATTAATTGGCTGGAAGTCGGGAATAAAGATAGCCATAAAATTAGGTTTGGATGGATGGATATGGTTGACGATCTTGAAGTTACAAAAGCATTGTTAGCCAAAGTAGAAACCATTGGAAAAGCGCAAAACTTAAGCTATATGGAAGGGCCTATTGGTTTTTCTAACTTAGACAAAGTGGGGGTTCTCACTTATGGCTATGATGAAATTGGCACCATGGTTTCTTGGTATAATCACTCCTATTATGTGGAACACTTAAATTTGTTGAACTTTAAAGTTGAAAAAGAATATGTAGAACATAAGCATCAGTTTAGTGACATTTTAATCGCGGATTCAAACCGACTCGAAGCAGTCATTAAAGATCGTTACAACTTAAAGGCTTTGGATTTTAATAAAACAAAAGACCTAATGCCGTATGCAGATAAGATGTTTGATTTATTTAATCAAAGCTATGCATCCTTGTCCTCGTTTGTAGAGATTACAGACATTCAAAAAGCATTTTTAAAGAAGAAATTTTTAAATTTCATCAATCCGGAATACATTAAATTTGTGGTGAATGAGGCAGATGAATTGGTTGCGTTTGGAGTTGTAATGCCTTCTTTTGCAGAAGCACTACAAAAAATAAACGGTAAATTATTTCCGTTTGGAATTTTTCATATTCTGAAAGCAAAGCAGTCAAAAAAAGTGAATTTCTATTTAATTGGCGTCCATCCTGAATACCAAAAGAAGGGCGTACATTCCATTATTTTTAGCGCATTTCATAGAACCTTTCAAGAGAAAGGTATTTTAGAATGTCGAAGAACGCCAGAATTAGCGGACAATTTGGCGATTCAAAAATTATGGCGCGATTTTAATCCCGTGTTGATTAAAAAACGATGTACGTTTAGAAAAGAGTTGTAACTAACTACTCCCCCATGGCTGCTGCAACAGAAGCAGAAAGACGCTTATAAACTCCTTTTTCTAAGCGTTCTCTAATTACAGAAAATGCCTTTAAAGTTTCATCTACATCTGCTAAGGTATGCATAGACGTTGGAATCAACCTCAGCAATATGAGTCCTTTAGGAATCACTGGATATACCACGATGGAACAGAAAATTCCATGATTTTCACGCAGGTCTTTTACCAAGGCCATCGCTTCAGGAATACTTCCTTTTAGATATACGGGTGTCACACAACTTTGAGTGGTTCCTAAATCGAATCCTCTTTCGCGTAAGCCCGATTGCAATGCATTTACAATCATCCAAAGGTTTTCTTTAAGTTCGGGCATGGTTCGAAGCATGTCCAAACGTTTGAGAGCGCCTTTCACCAATTGCATTTGCAAGGATTTTGCAAACATTTGTGAACGTAAATTGTATTTTAAATAATCAATAATTTCTTTATCAGCGGCAATAAAAGCGCCTGTACTTGCCATGGATTTGGCAAAGGTTGCAAAATACACATCAATCTCATCTTGAACTCCTTGTTCTTCTCCTGCGCCTGCGCCTGTTTTTCCCAATGTTCCAAAGCCGTGTGCATCGTCTACTAAAAATCTAAAGTTGAATTTATTTTTCAACGCTGCAATTTCTTTTAGCTTCCCTTGTTCGCCGCGCATTCCAAAAACACCTTCGGAAATTACTAAAATTCCACCGCCTGTATGTTCAGCCATTTTGGTGGCACGCTCCAAGTTTTTTTCTAAACTTTCAATATCGTTGTGCTTATACGTAAATCGTTTTCCCATGTGCAAACGAACGCCGTCAATAATACAAGCATGTGAGTCCACATCATACACGATAATATCATCCTTCCCAACCAATGCATCAATTGTGGACATGATTCCTTGGTATCCAAAATTTAAGAGGTAGGTCGCTTCTTTACTTACAAATTCTGCTAATTCATTTTGTAGTTGCTCATGAAGCGAAGTGTGACCAGACATCATTCGAGCGCCCATCGGATAGGCAGACCCATAATCTTTGGCAGCTTCAGCATCCACTTTTCTAACTTCAGGATGGTTTGCAAGACCTAAATAATCATTTATACTCCAAGTGATGACATCTTTCCCCTGAAATTTCATACGGTTGGAAATCTGACCTTCCAATTTTGGAAACACAAAATAGCCTTCTGCATAGCTTGCCCATTTACCTAAAGGACCTTTGTCTTTATATATCTTTTCGAATAAATCTCTCATCATGATTCCTAGTTAGTTTGCTCCACAAAATTATACAATAATATTATGAATACATAATAATTTAAGCAATTAAACAGATATGAACCCTGTGTGAATGATTTGAATTAAGAAAGTGGAGGCTAATTGGTTTATATACCTTGAATTTAGTTTTTACTATTGCGATGTTCTTCTAACTTCTGTTCAATTTCTTTCGCTGTTTCCAAATCAGTTGATAAACCTTCTTTGTGTTTTTTATTGCGTCCAATCTTGAATTTCAATATTTTTAATATTTTTGAAATGCTTGATGTTATTTGTTACAAGCGTCATGTTATTTGAAACAGCACTTGCTCCAATTAACAAATCAAAATCATCTACAGTATTTCCGTTTTTTCTTAATCTTGCTTTTTCAATTGCATAAAAGTCAAGAGAGTTATAAATAGGAACAATTTTAATTCCGTTTATGAAATTATCTAATACTTCTTTATTTTTCTTTTTTTGTTCACTGTTTTCAACTCCGAATTTCAACTCGGCAAGTGTTATTTCAGAAATATAACAATTTTCAATTCCTGCCTTTTTGATTTTTTCATCAAGATTATAAAGACCTTTCATAAAGTAAATAGAAATATTTGTGTCTAATAAACATTTCATTATAAAGCTTCAATTTGTCTATCGAAATTTCTGTGATCTCTTAATTCAATTAATATTTCATCTGCTGATTTTTTTGATTTCCACGCACCAAATGCATCAGTTAATGAACTGTTACTGCTTGTAACATTTCCTTTCAAGGTTTTTGCGATTTTTTCGATTAAATTAATTTTAATTTCTGGACTTAAATTTTTTATAAGTCCAAAATAATTATCAAGTAATGCGGTATTTAAATCTGTCGTTTTCATATACCAAAGATAATATTTTTTTAATAAAGTTTGATTTATTGCTCGATTTTAAGTTCTAAATCAAGAACAATACCAAAAATCGACACCATTTTCTTTTGCAAATTCTTTAACTTCATCAAGTGTTTCTTTTCTCATTTTTTCAATTTCTTTTGGTGCTGTATCAATTACCATTATTCCTATACCATTTTTTTTTAATACTTCAATTTTGTATTAGCTCTTGTTAGCTAAGTTTCAAACTCCGTATAGTAGTGTCTTTATTTTGCAAGTTGAACTCTACATTCATCTCTAAGACAGAATTCCCACTTTAGCTTACTTAAAATCAAATCACCAAATGTCAAATCTTTTTTCTCATTTGTTCTATCAAAGAAAAAATTATCAATCCTAATATATAGAGTTATCGAAAAGTATTTTATAATTAAGCTGTTTATTATCAATACAGGCAATTTTAAAAGTCCAAGTACCAGATTTTTGAATCCAATGAAATCGCCCTCGGATTCAAAGTGTTTATCATATTCGAACTTATCGAAATTCAAATTATATTTTTCAATAAATTCAATAAGTAAGAAATAATTATCATCGCCCAAAAATTTTAAGTCATCAACAATTTTGGTATTCAGATTATTTATTTTCTCACCTGAAGCGTGTTCAAGAAATTTTTTAATCTCTCAATAAGCGTCTTTAATTTCAATGTATTTAAATTTCATATTTGAGGTTTTGGTAATGTATTACAACTACTCAATAAACTCAATACTTTGAGCAACCACCTCATTTTTAGCATCAAAAAAGCCTTGATCTTCCATCCATTGGTCATTAAACACTTTACTCATGTATCTGGATCCGTGATCTGGAAAAATTAAAACAACAACGTCTGTAGATTTAAAAGTATCTTTTTGATTGAGTTGTTTGACGGCCTGAACAACGGCTCCTGACGTATAGCCTGCAAACAAGCCTTCCGTTTGTGCCAACTCTCTTGCAGTATGCGCACTGTCTTCATCCGTGACTTTAACAAACTCGTCAATCGAATCAAAGTCGGTAGCTGTAGGAACCAAGTTTTTACCAAGCCCTTCAATGCGATAGGGATATATTTCATTGGAATCAAACTCTTTGGTTTCATGGTATTTTTTCAACACCGAACCATAAGCATCCACGCCTATAATTTTAATGTCTGGATTTTGTTCTTTTAAATAGTTTGCAGCCCCTGAAATGGTACCACCTGTGCCACTACACGCTACTAAATGCGTGATTTTACCTTGGGTTTGCTGCCATAATTCTGGCCCCGTAGATTGGTAATGCGCCTCTGTATTTAAACTATTAAAATATTGGTTGATATAGACCGATCCTTCAAGTTCTTTGTGCAAACGTTTTGCTACTTCGTAATACGAACGTGGATCGTCGGCACTTACGTGTGCTGGGCACACATAGACCTTCGCTCCCATACTCTTGAGCATGTCAATTTTATCTAAAGACGATTTTGAACTGACGGCTAATACACATTTATACCCTTTGATAATACTGACCATCGCAATACTAAAACCTGTGTTTCCAGAAGTTGTTTCAATAATGGTATCGCCTGGTTTAAGAATCCCTTTTTTTTCAGCATCTTCAATAATATGAAGTGCAATACGGTCTTTAGAAGAATGTCCCGGATTGAAACATTCCAATTTAGCAATAAAGGTACCAGGAGAACCCGACAAAATAGTATTCAACTTCACAAGAGGCGTGTTTCCAACCAGCTCTAGTACATTATCAAATATCAATTTATCTTTATTTACCAAGTTTGTGTATTTAAGTAAGCTACAAAATTACAATAATTTTTTCAAATCTATTTTGAAATCGATTCAAGATCTAATAAAAACGCATACTCTGCTGCCACTTCTTTCAGAGCTTCAAAACGTCCAGAAGCACCTCCATGTCCTGCCTCCATATTGGTTTGAAGATACAGTTGAGACGTGTTTTTATTCTGTGCTCTCAAGCGCGCCACCCATTTAGCCGGCTCCCAATACTGAACTTGTGAATCGTGCAGTCCCGTGGTCACTAACATATTAGGGTACGATTTATTGGAAATATTATCATAAGGTGAATACGATTTCATATACTCGTAGTAGTCTTTTTCGTTAGGATTCCCCCACTCGTCATACTCTCCTGTGGTCAACGGAATACTATCGTCTAACATGGTGGTGACGACATCTACAAAAGGCACCTGCGCTACGACGCCATTGTATAATTCAGGAGCTAAATTGATAATCGCTCCCATCAACAATCCACCAGCACTCCCACCCATCGCATAATGATGCTTAGCAGAGGTATAATTGTTTTCAATTAAATATTTTGAACAGTCCACAAAATCTGAAAAGGTATTTTTCTTTTTAAATAGTTTTCCATCTTCATACCATTGACGACCTAAATACTGTCCCCCTCTAATGTGTGCAATTGCAAAAATAAACCCACGGTCTAAAAGACTCATTCGAACCGTGGAGAAATACGGGTCAATTGTGCTTCCATAAGATCCATAAGCATATAATAACAAAGGAGTGTCAGATGATTTTTTAGTATCCACACGGCGTATTAAAGAGATTGGGATTTGAGTCCCATCCACAGCGGTCGCCCACAAACGTTCAGACGTATAATTTTCTTTTTTAAACTTTCCTCCCAATACTTCTTGTTCTTTTTGAACGGTTTTGGTTTTCGTCACCATGTCAAAATCAATCACAGAAGAAGGTGTGGTCAAAGACTGATAGCCGTATCGTAAAACAGTGGTGTCAAAATCAATATTCGTAGTGGTGTAAGCTGTATAAGTTTCACTGTCAAAAGGAAGGTAGTAACTATCAGTTCCGTCCCAACGTTTGATGTGGATGTGATTCAATCCGTTTTCACGCTCTGAAACCACTAAAAAGTCTTTAAATATTTCGATGTCTTCCAACAATACCGCTTCTCGATGCGGAATCACATCTTTCCAATATTTTTTTTCAGTTTGTGTTTCCGATGTTTTTGATAGCTTAAAGTTTTGAGCGCCATCGGCATTTGAGACGACATAAAAGGAGTCTTCAAAATGAGAAATACCATATTCTAAACCTCGAGTTCTCGCTTGAAATATTTTGAAATCGCCATCAGGAGTATTAGCATTTAAAATCTGATATTCCGATGTTAAGGTACTGTAACTCGCAATGACCAAATATTTGTCAGATTTGGTTTTATAAACACTGACTCCAAAAGTGTCGTCTGTTTCTTCATAAATCAATTCATCTGATTTTGGATCTGTATTCAATCGGTGTTTATAGATCGCTTCGGAACGCAACGTTGTTTCGTCTTTCAGCGTATAAAACAAGGTTTTGTTGTCATTTGCCCAAGTACTGCCACCCGTTGTATTAGAAATTTCATCCTTAAAAACTTCATTGGTTTTAAGATCTTTGATGTGTAATGTATATTGACGTCTGCCTGTGGTATCAATCCCGTAAGAAATTAAATCGTTATTAGAATTTATATTCAACCCAACCAATCTAAAATACGAATGATCTTTGGCCATGTCGTTACAATCAAACAGCAATTCTTCTGCCGCCTCTAAAGTTTCTTTTTTTCGTGTGTAAATAGGATAATCTTTCCCTTTTTCATATTTAGTAATGTACCAATAGCCGTTATATTTATAAGGGACTGAACTGTCATCTTCCTTAATTCTAGACTTCATTTCATCAAACAAATCTGTTTGAAATTTTTTGGTATGCCCCGTATGGGCGTTATAATAGTCGTTTTCTTTATTGAGATAGTCAATCACTTCTGGATTTTCTCTATCGTTTAACCAATAAAATTCATCAACACGCACATCGTCGTGCATTGTTAAATTTTTAGGAATTTGTTTTGCTATTGGAGCATTTGGTAATTCTGACATTGATTTCTGAGTCTTAGTATCACAAGAAAAAAGTGAACTTATTAAAATTAGAGAAAAGATTTTGAGTTTCATAAGCGTTTAGATTAAGTTTTTTCAATCCATAAACTTACAAAAAATAATTAGGGTTTGCGCAAAATTTCTAAAAGATTGGCATGCATGGCATCGGTATAATCTAAATGTGTGACCATTCTCAACTTGCCACTTCCCATATCGCTTACAAGAATATCGTGTGCTTTTAAATTGTCTAAAAACAGCGCTTCAGGGATGTTTGGGTTTAGTTTGAATATGACAATGTTAGTTTCCACAGGTTCAACACTTGAAACAGCTTCCAACTGTTGCAACACTTCTGCAATGTCTTTTGCTTTTTGATGGTCGTCTTTAAGGCGATCGTATTGGTGGTCCAACGCGTAAGATGCTGCTGCTGCCAGCGATCCTATTTGACGCATGCCACCACCCAACATTTTTCGAACGCGCAAGGCTTTGTTCAGCAGATCTTCGTCACCAACCAACATAGAGCCCACGGGAGCGCCTAAACCTTTACTAAAACAGACCGAAATGGTGTCAAAAACTTGACCGTACTGAAGTGCACTTTCTGGTTTAGCAACGAGTGCATTCCATAAACGGGCGCCATCCAAATGGAGTCCTAATTCATGGGCATCACAAACCGTACGAATTTTTGAAATCTCATTAAAATCCCAACAAGCGCCACCGCCTTTATTGGTCGTATTTTCTAAGGTCACCAAAGAGATCAATGGACTGTGGTAAAAATCAGGAGGATTGATCGCTGCTTCTACTTGAGCCGCCGTCATCATACCCCGATGTCCGTCCACAAGTTGACACGACACTCCGCTATTAAAAGAAACACCACCGCCTTCATAATTATAGACATGTGCATATTTATCGCATATCAATTGCTCTCCGGGTTGAGTATGGAGTTTGATAGCCGTTTGATTGGCCATCGTTCCAGAAGGGAAAAACAAGGCTTTTGGTTTTCCAAAAAGAGCGGCTACTCGAGCTTCTAAGGCATTTACCGTTGGATCTTCTGCATAGACATCGTCGCCTAATTTGGCAGTCCTCATTGCGTCCAACATCCCTTTGGAGGGTCTTGTAACGGTATCGCTTCTTAAATCTATTTGCATGAATTTTATTTTGGATATAAAACTACATATTATTTTCATTCTATACTATAAATTCTATTTTTGTATTTCGAAATAAAATTATGATAACACACGATCACATAAAAGATCTTTTTGAGCGCCTTGGAGCGTTGAGGAGGTATCTTTGACTTAGATGCCAAACGCATCGAAATTCAAAATGAAGAAGAAAAAACCTTTTCTCCTGATTTTTGGAACGATTCGAAAGCAGCCGAGCTGCTCATGAAATCTTTACGAGTCAACAAAAAATGGGTGAGCGATTTTGAAAAAGTGCAAACCTACACAGAAGACCTCGAAATCTTATTTGATTTTTTTAAAGAAGGAGAAACGACTGCTGAAGAAGTTGAAAAACAATTTGAGCTTGCCTCTACTTATTTAGAAGATATTGAATTCCGAAACATGCTTTCGGAAGAAGGGGATGGTCTCAGTGCCGTGCTACAAATTACAGCAGGTGCTGGTGGTACCGAAAGTTGTGATTGGGCGTATATGCTCATGCGTATGTATGTGATGTATGCAGAAAAAAATAATTTCAAAATTAAAGAGCTCAACCTCCAAAATGGGGATGTTGCTGGAATCAAAACCGTGACGCTTCAAATTGAAGGGGACTTTGCTTTTGGATGGTTGAAAGGTGAAAACGGCGTGCATCGTTTGGTGCGTATTTCTCCTTTTGATAGCAATGCCAAACGCCATACCAGTTTTGCCTCGGTCTATGTGTATCCTCTTGTGGATGATACAATCGAAATCGATATCAACCCTGCGGATATTGACATCACCACCGCGCGTTCCAGTGGTGCTGGTGGACAAAACGTGAATAAAGTGGAAACGAAAGTACAGTTAACCCACAAGCCTTCGGGAATTCAAATTTCTTGTTCTGAAACACGCTCACAACACGACAACCGTTCCAGAGCGATGCAAATGCTGAAATCGCAATTGTATGAAATTGAACTCAAAAAACAATTGGCACAGCGCGAAGATATTGAAGCAGGGAAAATGAAAATTGAATGGGGAAGTCAAATCCGAAATTACGTCATGCATCCCTATAAACTCGTCAAAGATGTGCGAACCGCTAAAGAAACGGGGAATGTGGACAATGTGATGAATGGTGACATCACCCCCTTCTTAAAAGCATATCTGATGCTGATGGGACAAAAAGAAAAACCAGATACGTTATGATAAAAATTTACCACAACAACCGCTGTCGGAAATCGCGTGAAGGGCTTCAAACCGTTCAAGCGTCTGAACAGCCCTATGAAGTTATTGATTATATTTCCAATCCTTTGGATGCAACTGAACTGAAAGAAATTATTACAGTTTTAGACATCGCACCCATCGATCTTGTGCGTAAGAATGAAGCAATATGGAAATCGGAGTTCAAAGGCAAGGAATTATCAGATCAAAGTATAATTAAAGCCATGGCAACCCATCCAAAACTCATAGAACGTCCCATTGTGATCCATAAAAACAAAGGCGTTATTGGACGTCCTAACGAGCGGATTCTGGACATTCTTTAACGTGCATTCTGTATATAGAATTCTAGTCTTATAATCTTCCAATTGTTTGTTTTTTTTTCTAAGTTAGCACTATGAAATTCCCAAACCCCCTGATTTCAAAAATAACCTCAAGAAAAAACAACAATTCGTTCAGAACGTTGACGACTTCTCATGAACGAATTGATTTTTCATCCAATGACTATTTGGGTTTTTCACGTCTAAAAACTATTACTAAAGCTGTTGAAAGCGCCTCAAAAAAAACTATGTTTGTAAATGGGAGTACAGGATCTAGACTCCTTTCTGGAAATCATGCAATACACATCGAAGTCGAAAATAAACTCGCAGGGTTTTTTAAAACCCCTAGTGCACTGCTTTTTAATTCGGGTTATGATGCAAATTTAGGTCTGCTTTCTAGCGTACCTCAACGAGGCGACATTGTTTTGTTTGATGAACTCTGTCATGCCTCAATTAGAGACGGTATTCGATTGTCAAATGCCACATCCTATAGTTTTAAGCACAATTCTATTTCGGATTTAAAAAAGAAATATTTAAATACCAAAACGGTATCAGCAACAATTTATATCGTTGTAGAATCAATTTACTCTATGGATGGAGATAGAGCACCTTTAAAAGACATCTCTGAGTTTTGTGCAAAACATTCGTGTTACTTAATTGTTGATGAGGCACATGCCACAGGCGTTTTTGGAACTCAAGGCAAAGGATTGATTGACGAACTTTGTTTAGGAGATTTTATTTTTGCGAGGGTCATCACATTTGGAAAAGCATTGGGGTGTCATGGGGCTGTTATTTTAGGTTCAAATGAGTTGCGAAATTATCTAATAAACTTTTCGAGGCCATTTATATATACGACCGCTATGCCCATTCATGCCGCTTTAACAATCAAATTTGCACTTAATGAACTTGAAATCACAGATCAGCTAACAAAGCTTAAAAGAAATATTAGGACGTTTATGAATGGCATTAAAATTCATAATTTACAAAACAAATTTATTGAAAGTGAAAGTGCTATTCAAAGTTGTATTATTGGCGACCCCTTAAAAGCAAAAGATATTGCTTCTAAAATCCGAAAAGAGAATTACGATGTAAAAGCAATTTTATTTCCAACAGTAGCTTTAGGAACAGAACGAATTCGGTTCTGTATTCATAGCTATAATTCCACCTCTGAAATTGAAGGCATTCTTCATATATTTAGTAACCTTATTTAAAAATAAATAAACCCCATATATACCCCACATGAAAAGCCTATTTATCACCGGAATTGGAACTGATGTTGGAAAAACAGTGGTATCTGCTATTGTCACTGAAGCATTAAACGCCGATTATTGGAAACCTATTCAGGCCGGCCAATTATCACACTCGGACTCTCATAAAATTAAAGCATTAATTAGCAATCCGCACTCAAAAATATTTGAGAACAGTTACGCATTGAAAACTCCGATGAGTCCACATGCAGCAGCTGAGATAGACGACATTCGTATTGACTCCAAAAAAATAGCAAAGCCAACTACAACAAACAATTTAGTTATCGAAGGTGCTGGCGGGCTATTAGTGCCTATAAATGATTCTGAAACTATTTTAGACCTTATTAAAAGTGACTATAAAGTTATTGTGGTGTCCAAACATTATCTAGGAAGTATTAATCATACACTTTTAACGATAGAATTATTAAAAAATAGAGGCATCGCTATTGCTGGAATTATATTTAACGGTAATGAGCTTAAAACCTCAGAAAGTATTATTAAAAAAATGACCAGTATTCCAATAATAGGAAGAATTAATGACGAAAAAATAATTAATAAAGCGGTCGTCAAAAGATACGCAACCCTACTGAAACCCTTATTAGAAACCCTATAATGAATTTAACTGAAAGAGATAAAGCCCATTTATGGCATCCCTTAACACAACATAAATTAAAGCCAAACCATTTGCCAATTGTAAAAGCAAAAGGCTCCTCGCTCTATGATAATCAAGGCAAAGAATATATAGATGGCATTGCGTCTTGGTACACTTGTATGTATGGCCACTGTAATGACTCTATTATTTCAAAGATTAAAGTGCAACTGGACGTATTAGATCAAGTTGTTTTTAGTGGCTTTACGCATAAACCAGCGATAGAATTATCAGAAAAATTGATGGCTATCCTCCCTTCAAACCAGAACAAACTATTTTTTTCTGACAATGGTTCTACCGCGGTCGATGTAGCTATAAAAATGGCGCTTCAATATTTTTTTAATAAAAAAGAAAAACGAACGCGGATTATAGCACTAGAAGATGCATTTCATGGCGATACTTTTGGAGCAATGTCCGTTTCAGGCTTATCTGTTTACAATGGGCCGTTTGAGTCATTTTTACTAACGATTGACAGAATTAAAGTTCCCACAAAAGACAATTTAAAAACTGTTATAACCAATTTTAAAAATTTGGTTGACACAGGTGAAATTGCAGCTATTATCTATGAACCGTTGGTTCAAGGAGCGAATTCAATGCGGATGTATGATGCTGATTTATTAGACGAACTGTTAGCCATAGCCAAAGAAAATAATGTCATCGCCATAGCTGATGAGATAATGACGGGTTTTGGGAAAACAGCTAAGAATTTTGCGTCTGAATACATGCTTCATCAACCCGATATTATTTGCATGTCTAAATCGCTTACTGCTGGCATCGCGCCAATGGCATTGACAAGTTGTACTCAAAAAATTTACGAAGCATTTTGTGATGACGATATTACAAAAGGTTTTTTTCACGGACATACCTATTCCGCCAACCCCTTAGCATGCACGGCGGCAATTGCCGGAATTGATTTATTAGTATCTAAAGAAATTCAAGACAGAATTTTAGAAATCAGTACGCGACACTTGGATTTTGAAACTCGTATTAAAAATCATAAAAACGTAAATGCTACTCGGTGTTTAGGCGTGATTTTTGCATTAGACTTAAAAGTAAAAATGGACAGATATGGATCCTTACGAGACACATTATTTAATTATTTTATGGAGGAAGGTGTGTTTTTAAGACCCTTAGGAAATACGATCTACATACTACCTCCATTTGTAATTACAAATAAAGAATTAGAAAGAATCTATGAAGTCATTGAAAATGCATTAGAACTAGTTTAAATGAAAGAAAAAATTTCAATAATGAGTATGGCCTCTATATCTGCACTTGGAAGTAATGACCAGCAAATTTGGGAGCAATACCTCACTGAAAAACATAACTTTATAAATAAAGCCTTCGACGGATTTGAATCCTTGGTGAGTGCGCTATCCGATAACGACTGGAAAGTTGTCAATTTACTAAAAGAATCTGCACATTATAAAGATTTAGATCCCTCTGTTTTACTGGCTATAGACGTTTCTAGAAAAGCAATAGCAAAAGTGTCTTGGAACAATAAATCTTTTGGAATTAATATTGGATCTTCGAGGGGCGCTACTACCCTATTTGAAAAATACCACTCGGAGTTTATACATAGTAAAAATGCAAATGTTTCAACCTTAAGTTCTCCGACAACCACCTTAGGAAACATATCCTCTTGGGTAGGTCACGATTTACAATCAAATGGGCCAACGATTAGCCATTCAATAGCCTGCTCTACCGCTTTACATGCGGTCTTAAATGGCATAGCCTGGATCACAAGCGGTATGGCCGATCGTTTTTTGGTGGGCGGATGTGAAGCATCTAATACACCTTTCACAATCGCACAGATGAAAGCCTTAAAGATTTATTCTAATGATAAAAGTGCGTATCCATGTAAAACTTTAGATTTTAATAAAAAACAAAATACAATGATAGTGGGCGAAGGTGCTGCCGTATTTTGTTTAGAAAAAGGCTCTAAAAAAAATGCAATCGCAATCATTGAAGGCATTGGATATGCAACAGAACCTTTAAAACATAATATTTCCATTTCAACCAATGCCGATTGTTTTCAGAAATCCATGGCAATGGCTATGAGCTCAGTTGAACCAGAAACTATTGATGTTATTGTCATGCACGCCCCTGGAACCATCAAAGGAGACACCTCCGAATACAATGCAATCAAACTATTGTTTAAAGATAAAACACCCGCTTTAACTTCCAACAAATGGAAAATCGGACATACACTTGGGGCATCGGGTGGTTTAAGTTTAGAACTCGCCATCCGAATGCTGCAACAGCAACAATTTATTAGTATTCCATTTTTGAAGGATCAAAAACATCCAAATAAAATAAAAAAAATACTAGTCAATGCCGTCGGTTTTGGAGGAAATGCGGTAAGTTTGTTGCTATCCATAAATTAAAATCCACGTTTTTTATAACCCCGAATTAAAGAAGAATTAAAATGAAAGCCTACTCAAAAAAAGATATCTTAGAAATATACAACAAACCATTAATGGAATTGGTTTTTGAAGCCGCGACTGTGCATCGACTGCATCATGACCCAACCAAAATTCAAGTAAGCACTTTAATTTCGATAAAAACGGGAGGCTGCCCCGAAGATTGCGGCTACTGCCCTCAAGCTGCTAGATATCATACAGGGATTGAAAAGAATGACTTAATGCCTGTAAACACCGTCATTAATTTAGCTAAAAAAGCAAAAAAAAATGGATCTTCTCGTGTATGTATGGGCGCTGCGTGGCGAAACGTCAAAGAAGGAGATGATTTCGAAAGCGTTTTAGAAATGGTTAGAGGCATCAGTCATTTAAATATGGAAGTTTGCTGCACACTCGGAATGATTACTGAAAGTCAGGCGTTGCGTTTGGCAGATGCAGGCTTACATTATTACAATCATAACCTAGATACTTCTGAAGACTATTACAAAGAAGTCATTTCTACAAGAGGTTATGATGACCGCTTAGAAACATTGAAAAATGTAAATAAAGGCGCTTTAAAAGTATGTTCCGGAGGCATCATAGGCATGGGCGAAAGTGTTGAGGATCGAATTGGAATGCTCATGAGCTTGTTGAGTTTAGAAAGAATTCCCGATTCCGTCCCCATTAATGCATTGGTTCCTGTAGAGGGAACGCCTTTAGCGTCTGAAAATATCATTCCCGTCTGGGACATTATTAGAATGATTGCGACCACAAGAATTGTGATGCCAAAAACAACGGTACGACTATCCGCAGGAAGAACAGAAATGAGTATGGAAGCCCAAGCTATATGTTTTATGGCGGGCGCCTCTTCCATTTTTGCAGGTGAAAAATTATTGACAACTCCAAATCCTGGAGAAGATAAAGATGCCGAAATGTTTTCTTTGTTGGGGTTAATTCCAACTGAAAAGAAAAAAGAAACGATTGATAACTTCAAAATTCGAAAATCTTTATTAAAAAAAGACGAAGCTGTTAAGTGGACACGTCCTGGGCATGTTATCGAAAGAAATGTAGAGGCCACAAAACAGGCTAAGGAACTTCGAAGAAAAATGAAATAGTACTTAAATAATTTCATTATTTAGACAATCTAACTCCTTATTATTTAACACAATATTAACCTGAACACACTGTTTAGGAAGTTATTTTTGTGTCCACTATTAACCGATATTTATGAATAAGTATTTCTTATTTGCCATTACTTTAGTTCTAGCTCATTGCTCTTTGTTTGCCCAAAGAAAAGTGGACAGCTTTGTTGTCTCTGGAACTATCCTAGAAAAAGAGAGCCAGCTTCCGCTTGAATATGCGACCATCGCATTTTTTAGCCCTACTGAAAATAAGATAATTCGTGGCGGCATTACAGATACCGAAGGTAATTTTAGCATTGCGATTCCGAAAGGAGTTTATGACATCTCCTTTGAATATTTCTCCTTTGAAACGCTTACAAAACCAAACTACAACATCACTCAAGATGTTAATTTTGGAGTGCTTAAAATGGCAGAAGACTTACAAGCATTGGATGCCGTTGACATCATTGCTGAAAGAACAACGGTTGAAATTAAATTAGATAAAAAAATATACAATGTAGGCAAAGACCTCACGGTAAGAGGTGGCAGCGTCAGTGATGTATTAAACAACGTGCCCTCTGTTTCTGTGGATATTGAAGGCAATGTCGCCTTGAGAGGAAATGAAAATGTACGTATTTTAATAAACGGAAAACCCTCTGGTTTGGTGGGGCTGAATTCAACCGATGCGTTGCGACAACTCCCCGCAGATGCGATTGAAAAAGTTGAAATTATCACCTCCCCTTCTGCGCGCTATGATGCTGAAGGGACTGCTGGAATTTTAAATATTATTTTGAGACGTAGCAAGCTACTTGGATTAAATGGTGCCATCATTCTAAATGCAGGACATCCAGATCAATTAGGGGGCTTGGGAAATATTAATTACCGTACAGGAAATGTAAACATCTTTAACACCTCTGGCTATTCTTACCGTAACAGTCCAGGGAATTCAACCACAAAAACTGAGTTTTTCAATACCGAATACGACGATGATGGAATATTTATTCAAGACGCTCCAAATACGTTTCGGAACGAATACCGCACCTTTGATCGGATTCGAAAAGGATTTAACAGCAACACAGGCATCGAGTGGTATATCAACCCAACCACCTCCTTAACATCTGCTTTTTTAGTTCGGAAAAATGACAATAGTAATGAGACCCTTAACAGGGCGGAAACCTTGGATGCATCCAAAACGCTTGTAAGTGAATCCTTGCGCTATGCTCCCGAATTTGAAACGGATGAAACCACACAGTTTTCTATTAATTTTGACAAGCAGTTTCACGGCAATAGCGAACACCGTTTGACCGTAGATTTCCAAGTTGAAAACAGTGCCGAAGACGAAAACTCCATCATTTATAATAATTCTGTGGTTGCCGAACGGGTTCAAACCATAGAAGATCAAGAGCGTGTTTTACTCAAAACAGATTTCACGCTTCCCATAGGAGAACACAGTCGTTTTGAAGCGGGCTATAATGGACGGTTCAGTAAAAACACAACGGATTATACATTAGAATTTTCTGAAAACGGTGTTTTTGTATTGGATACTGGCGTGAGTAACACCTTAATATATAAAGAAGATGTCAATGCGTTTTACTCCCAATTTGGAAGTAAACTCAAAGATAAATTTTCATTTTTATTTGGCTTGCGATTGGAATCGACACGGGTGACCATTCAACAACTCAGTACTAATGAATATAACAATAATAATTATGTGGGGCTCTTTCCTACGGTTAATTTGGGTTATGAATTCTCTGAAACGCAAAGCTTAACTTTAGGCTATAACCGCCGTATCAGCCGACCGCGTTCACGCTTTTTAAATCCGTTTCCTTCTAGAAGTAGCGCGACGAATTTATTTCAAGGCAATCCAAACATCACTCCAAGTTATTCGGATGGATTTGACATTGGCTACCTTAACGAATTTGGCATTTTAACACTCAATACCTCTTTGTATTTCAACCATGCAACCGATGTGTTCACTTATGTAAGTGAAGATACTGGCGAAGAAGTTGTGGTGGATGGTCAGAGTGTGCCGATCATTCGACGGGGCCCTATCAACTTGGCTGAAAACGACCGTTATGGGTTTGAGTTTACCCTCACCTACCGTCCAGCCAAAAAGTGGAATATGAATGTAAATTTCAACCTCTTTCAATCCATTATTAGAGGCACCTATAAAGGATTAAGTTATGATTCCGAAAACTTAAACTGGTTCATCCGTTTGAACAACAAATACACCTTACCCGGAAACATAGAATGGCAAACACGAGTAAGTTATGATGGTCCACGAATTGATGCCGTCAACAAACGAGAGGGTCGTTTTTCTACAAACATGGCATTTAGTAAAGATCTGTTCAAAGAAAAGGCATCTATTTCATTTAGTGTCAATGACCTCTTTAACACACAACGTCGCAATTTAGAATCTACGACGCCCACATTTTACAGCGATAGTTATTACCGATGGCGAGTACGTTCGTACAATTTATCCTTTACCTACCGTTTCAATCAGAAGAAAAAACGTGCGCCACGTGGCGGTTTTGGGAATGGTTTTGAGGGGTAACAAACAAAAAAATCCAAAACAGCAATGTTTTGGATTTTGATTTATATAAAGGAAAGCTTACTTAAGCTTCTTCCGCTTTTGCTTTTTTAGCGTCTCTCTTTTCTTTGAAGTGTTCCAAAGCAGAACCAACCAACCAATAAGGAATGGCAAAGGTTAATAAGAAAATCATTAACCAAAATCCTAAGGTTAATATGGATAAAAATGCTAAAAATCCTAAATACTGATCAAAATCGAACATGGTATATACTTTTGTTTTACACTGCAAATATACTATAAGAAAAATAGTTTTACAACATAAAATTTCAGATTTATCTATTAAAATCGATGCGTTTTTTTGTCATTTAAAAAATTAGTGTAAATTTGAGTATTGATGATGACCCCAAAGTCTAAATCTTTGTAAGCAATTTAACCGAAGCTTAAGATATTATTTTATTGGATTACATGTATGTTGGAACCGTTCCGATATGGGGTTTCACCACACGATAGATTTGACATCGTCTAATCTTCGATTTCGTGCGGTGATAGGGTTTGGCATTACAAAAATAAAATAAAGACAAACAAAACGGTGTGTGATCCCGAAATATAGAACCGTTAACATAAGATTTTGTTTGGATATAACTAGTTGTGGTGTATTAGAAAAACGAAAGAAAGTACTAAAAATGGATAATGAATTTTATGAACCAGAGAATTATCATCCAATTAAAGATTGGGCGAAAATATGTGCGACTAATAAACCTATTCACGCCAATGAAGCAAAAAAATCAGACGGACCATTTTATTGTCCAGACACATTTGAAGAATTGATAGTTAGAAAATGTGTTGACAAAAGAGACCATTTCGCTTATAAAGGAAGATTAAGTTCTGTTTATGGTGGTGGAGAATCGAAATTACATTTTGAATGCAAAACTGAAATTTGTGAAGAACTAAAAAAAGAATTTCCAGATGGGAATTGGAAAGTTGAAAGATTAATACCCGAAAATAAGGAAAAAGACATAAAGAAATTAACACCAGACATTAGCGGAAGAATAAATGGAAAACCTATTGTTATTGAAGTCCAAGCAAGTTCATTAACACTACCAAAAATTCTTAAACGTGTAAATGGATATTACGCTCGGAAGGTTAGCATTTTATGGATAGTTCCTTTGAAAGAGGATTTGGGTACTGAAAATTTCAGACCAAGATTATATGAAAAATATTTACATTCAATGTATTATGGTAAAGTTTACTATTGGATAAAAGGGAATGGCTCAAAAGTCAGTCCTGTACATTTTGACAATGCAGACAGATGGATTGAGGAGTCACATTGGTTTGAGGAAGATGGAACTGAACGAACTGAAGGAGGCTTTGATAAAACATATAAAACGATATTCAAACCTAATTATGGTAAGAAAATTGACCTTAAAGACTTTATTAGTTACGAAAGAGAGGAGTTTACACCTGAAAATGAAGATAAGACTGTTCCTAAATGTTTGATATTTAAAGATAATATGAAAAAATGGTGGAAGGGAAAATAAATAATGACAAACAAAACGGTATGTGATCCCGGAATATAGAACCGTTAACACAAAATTTTATTTGGATATAACTAGTTGGCAACAAGCTGAACAAAATCCTAACAAAAACGAAATGAAAAAAATCACATTGATAATAATCTTAATTTTTTCTCAACATATCTACTCTCAAACTCAGCAAGAAATGAGTGAAAAAGAAAAAATAAATTACAATATATCAGAAAACGAATTAAACATAGTCTACAATCAAATTCTGGAGCAAAATAAAATTAATTCCCCCGCTAGCGCGAGCATCTTGCTCGTGCCCAGCAAGAGAAAGAAGATAGAAAAATAATATTATGAGCAGAAAATACAAATTTCATAACGAATCAGCAGCCTATTTTATAAGTTTTGCTACCGTGTATTGGTTAGATATTTTTACTCGTCAAGTATATTTTAATGTATTAGAAGAAAGTATAGATTATTGCAGAGAAGAAAAAGGTATGGAAGTATTTGCTTATTGTTTTATGCCAAGTCATGTGCATTTAATATTTAGGTCAAGTAATGAAGATCCATCAGGATTAATAAGAGATTTTAAAGGTTTTACAGCAAGAAAACTAATAAAATCAATAGAAGAAAATCCACAAGAAAGTAGAAAAGAGTGGTTATTCTGGATGATGGAACGAGCAGGTAAAAAGAAAAGCAATGTTAACCAACGTCAATTTTGGCAGCAACACAATAAACCAATAGAATTATGGAGTGAAAAAGTAATACAACAAAAAATAGATTATATTCATAACAACCCTGTTGAAAGCGGTTTTGTTACCGATCCAATAGACTGGAAGTATAGTAGTGCAAGAAATTATCAAGAAGACCAAACAGTTTTAGAAATTGATATATGAGAAGAAATACTAACTTTAGTTTGTTTAAGGGCACGAGCAAGATGCTCGCGCTAGCGGCGACTATCAATCTGACTTTCAAAAATATTGTCAAACTAATGACACTATTAATCAATTAAAAATTTTGACTGAATGGAATTCGGCTAATCCAAAAGATGCTGAACTTTACACGAGTTATTTCAATTATCATTTTATGAAATCTAAGCAAGAAGTTCTTGCTATGTCGACAAATGAACCAAATGGAGAAAGTCTTGTTTTAAAAGATAGTTTAAATCAAACAGCAGGTTTTTTAGGAAGTAAAATACATTTTGACCAAAAAGAATTAGAAAAAGGAATAAGTAAAATTAACGAAGGAATTAAACTTTATCCAAATAGACTTGATATGCGATTTGGAAAAATCTATGTTTTAGGAGAAGTCTCTGATTGGAAAAATTTCACTTCCGAAATTAAAAAAACAATAGAATATTCCACAAAAATTGGAAATAATTGGACTTGGACTAACAACGAAAAATATGATGGCGGAGAAAAAGAATTTCTTTTAGATATTCAAACATATCAATTGCAATTATACAATACTGAAAATGACAACTTGCTCAAAAATATGCGTGAAATTGCAAACACAGTTCTGAAATTCTATCCAAATCATATTGAGAGTTTATCAAATCTATCAATTACTTATTTATTGACGGGAGAATATGACAAAGGAATTGAACCACTTTTACGGGCTGAGAAAATTAATCCGAAAGATTATATTGTTCTTTCAAATATTGCTCAAGGTTATAAATTAAAAGGAGACAAGAAAAAAGCAATCGAATATTACGAAAAGACTGTTGAATTTGGAGATGATAGAGCAAAAGAATATGCGAAACAACAAATAATAGAGCTGAAAAAATAAAAAATGATGCCAATCCCCGCTAGCGCGAGCATCTTGCTCGTGCCCAGCAAGAGAAAGAAGATAGAAAAATAATATTATGAGCAGAAAATACAATTTCATAACGAATCAGCAGCCTATTTTATAAGTTTTGCTACCGTGTATTGGTTAGATATTTTTACTCGTCAAGTATATTTTAATGTATTAGAAGAAAGTATAGATTATTGCAGAGAAGAAAAAGGTATGGAAGTATTTGCTTATTGTTTTATGCCAAGTCATGTGCATTTAATATTTAGGTCAAGTAATGAAGATCCATCAGGATTAATAAGAGATTTTAAAGGTTTTACAGCAAGAAAACTAATAAAATCAATAGAAGAAAATCCACAAGAAAGTAGAAAAGAGTGGTTATTCTGGATGATGGAACGAGCAGGTAAAAAGAAAAGCAATGTTAACCAACGTCAATTTTGGCAGCAACACAATAAACCAATAGAATTATGGAGTGAAAAAGTAATACAACAAAAAATAGATTATATTCATAACAACCCTGTTGAAAGCGGTTTTGTTACCGATCCAATAGACTGGAAGTATAGTAGTGCAAGAAATTATCAAGAAGACCAAACAGTTTTAGAAATTGATATATGAGAAGAAATACTAACTTTAGTTTGTTTAAGGGCACGAGCAAGATGCTCGCGCTAGCGGCGATCCGAAATATAGAACCGTTAACACATCCTTTTGTTTTGATATAACTAGTTACCCAACATTATGAAAATAATACTCAACCTATTAGTTTTTGGATTAATCCTTTCTTGCTCTTCGACAAAGAATATTAAAAAAGAAAATACAAATACATTTAAAACAATTACTGAAGCTTCATACAGTTCAAAACGAAGTGGAGAATTAACCCGTAAAAAAGCCTTAAACCAAAAAGTTAACAGAAAGGAAATTTATAATGTACAAGGAGATTTGATAGAATATTGGCGTTTTGAAAATGATGATACAATTTATGAAAAAACAAAACTCACAAAAAACAAAGAAGGAAAACTTATAAAAAGTATCACTTTTGACAAAGATGGCAATCTAAAAAAACTTACAACAACTGAATTTGATGAAAATGGAAAAATTATTGAGTACAAAACATACAATTCTGATAATGAATTAATTTTTTTACAAAAGAATGAATACGACACTAAAGGAAATCAAATAGCATTGACTAAATCGAGTGTTAAGTCAAATCGAACCTTTAAAACAACTAACGAATATAATTCCAAAAACCAAAAGATTAAAGAAACTGATTTCAAATCAGATGGAATAATAAAAGGCATAAGAACTTATAGATATGACACAAAAGGTAATGAAATTGAATCTGAATTAACAAGACCAAATGGTGATTACACAAAATTTATTTCTACATATAATGAACGAAATAATATCCTAACACAATATTGGTACGATAAGGATGGAAAACAAAAACATTGGAATAATTGGGAGTACAGTTATGATAAGAATGACAATTGGATTACTAAGAAAAGGTTTTCCAAAGGAGAATTAGGATATGTTTGGGAAAGACAAATTGAATACAAATAAAAACGTTGAGTAACCCCGCTAGCGCGAGCATCTTTTGCTCGTGCCCCAGCAATAGAAAAAAAATAAATTAATATGAAAACAAGATTAATAATACTAGCATTCCTATTCACTCAAGTATTTTATTCTCAAATTAAAATTCAAGAGGACAACCTGACTATTGAGTATGAAAAAACTAAAAAAGCGAGTCAATTAATAGCGGTGACTAATGTTAGAACAAAGTCAAAAAAAATAGTTCAATACAACATTAAAGTTAGAATCGAGATGATTGATAATAAGAAAAGATCTTTTGACCCCAACAAATTTTCACTTATAGATTATCAAAACAAAATAAGACTAAGACCTGTTGATGTAGCCTATACAAATTTCACAGACAAATGGCATTTTTACAAATTAATAAAGAATAAGCCAAGCTATAAATCTCTTGAAAATCGGTATGACCCTAGTATTAAAGATACATTTTTGGATTATGAATTTGAGGGAATTACTAATTATATCATACCCATACATTTCGAAGCATATAACAAATATAAAATAAGTTTTAAAAATCCAAAAAAAGTACCTCACGAAACGTATTTTGAACCTAAAGAATTAAGAAAAAGAAATATTAATTTATATTTTCCATTGATAAAAGGGACTAAAAGTGCTACACTTTATTATGGAAATACGAAAATTGAAGACATAAAATTTAAATAAACTTTATAAAAGAATTAAACCCACACTACCGCCACGCTTTAGCGTGGTGGCGTCAAAGAATGGTAAGTCATGGTAGTAGTGGAAATAAAAGATGTTTTTAGCTAGTTTACGGCCACTAAGTACAACTTAGCGGCAGCGGAATGATTTATGAACTCATAGAACATAAAAATAAGACTCCTTAGTTATTTTCTAAATGTTCTTCAATATCAGCAATATGATATTGCAACGCCTGAGCAGAGATCTGTATTTCCTTGATCAATAATAATAAAGAAATGATTAATAAAATTAAAGCGAACCCAAAAATCCAAACGGCCATGTTTTGTTGATGAATATAGATTAAAAACATGGTCAACACACAGAAAAGTAAACTTGAAATTCCAAAAATTTGCATCCATCGGGTTAAGTTTAGACGTAGTTTTAAATTCTTAATCTGTCTTATTAAAGACTCTTCTTTGCGTTCTAAATAAATATCGTGCAAATTTCTAATGACTGCAGCATAGGCTAAAAAACGGTTGGTATACGCCAACATAATTAGAGAAATTGCAGAAAATAAAACTGCAGGGGTAGTCAATGTTAATTCTTCCATATAGATGTCAAAATTAAGTAATTATTACCATCAAAAAAAAGAAATAGTTTATGAAAATCCCTCATCAATTTTCCGCTAGCGTGGCAGCAGCAGGCTATCCGTTTGTTTTACGCTGTAAACAGTCTATCAGAAAACTAGTTTTACTACATAAAATTTCAGATTCATCAACAGCTTGATAACAGCATGGATTTGAAGTGAAAAAATTGTAAATTTGTATTCAAATCAGAATGTTATGAAGTTTAGAATAGAAAAAGATACGATGGGAGATGTTCAGGTTCCCGCAGATAAATTGTGGGGCGCCCAAACCGAACGCTCTCGAAACAATTTCAAAATCGGAAGCGCTGCTTCCATGCCAATTGATATCGTCTATGGATTTGCATATCTTAAAAAAGCCGCTGCCTATACCAATTGCGAACTCGGAATTCTATCTTCTGAAAAACGTGATTTGATTGCACAAGTGTGTGATGAAATTCTCACAGGAAAACACGATGATCAATTTCCTTTAGTCATTTGGCAAACCGGCTCAGGAACGCAAAGCAATATGAACCTGAACGAAGTGATTGCCAACCGTGCCCAACAACTGGCAGGAAAAATTATTGGAGAAGGTGAAAAAACCATCCAACCCAATGACGACGTTAATAAATCACAATCTTCAAACGATACTTTCCCCACAGGAATGCACATTGCTGCTTATAAAAAAGTAGTCGAAACAACCATTCCAGGGGTTCAAAAATTACGAGATACACTTCAAGCGAAATCTGAAAAATTCAAATCTGTTGTAAAAATCGGACGTACCCACCTGATGGATGCGACGCCTCTGACCTTGGGGCAAGAGTTTTCGGGTTATGTATCACAACTAGACCACGGATTAAAAGCATTGAAAAATACACTGGAACACCTAAGCGAAATCGCTTTGGGAGGCACCGCTGTAGGAACCGGATTAAATACACCTGAAGGTTACTCCGAATTGGTAGCCGATTATATTGCAAAATTTACTGGCTTGCCTTTCATAACCGCCCCCAATAAATTCGAAGCGCTGGCTGCTCACGATGCAATTGTAGAAAGTCACGGGGCTTTAAAACAGTTGGCAGTTTCCTTAAACAAAATCGCCAATGACATTCGTATGATGGCTTCAGGGCCTCGCTCTGGCATTGGAGAAATTACCATTCCTGCCAACGAACCTGGAAGCTCAATCATGCCCGGAAAAGTGAATCCTACACAGTGTGAAGCACTTACCATGGTCTGTGCGCAAGTGATGGGGAATGATGTTGCCATTTCGGTTGGTGGCACTCAAGGCCATTACGAACTGAATGTATTTAAGCCAATGATGGCCGCTAACTTCTTGCAATCCGCAGAATTGTTGGGCGATGCAGCACTTAGTTTTGAAGCCCATTGTGCTTCAGGCATTGAACCCAACCACGATGTGATTGAAAAATTATTAAATAACTCCTTGATGTTAATCACCGCTTTAAATACCAAAATAGGTTATTACAAAGCTGCTGAAATAGCGAATACTGCTCACAAAAATGGGACAACGCTTAAGGTAGAAGCCATCAATCTTGGGTATGTCACAGCAGAAAATTATGATGCGTGGGTCAAACCCGAAAACATGGTTGGAAGCCTAAAATAAATTTATGAACATCCTTTTTACGCATATCAAAGAATTACTTCAAACCCGACCAAAATCGGAACTAAAAGTGGTGGGTACTGCAATGAAGAAATTACCACATATCAAAAATGCGTTTCTGAGAATTCAAGGCGATACTATTCTAGATTTTGGTACGATGGATGATTTGGTCATTCAAGAAACGGATGAAGTAGTGAATGTCACTGGAAAAATAATACTTCCGACTTGGTGCGACAGCCATTCGCATGTGGTCTATGCAGGCGATCGTTCGCAAGAATTTGTAGACCGATTGAATGGATTAAGCTACGAAGATATTGCGGCCAAAGGCGGCGGTATTTTGAACTCTGCTCAAACCTTACAAGACACAAGTGAAGATGCCTTATTTGAACAATCCATGGAGCGTGTCCATGCACTCATTCAACTTGGGACGGGTGCCTTGGAAATAAAATCTGGATACGGACTCAGTACCGAAGCGGAGCTTAAAATGCTGCGTGTCATTAAGGCTATTAAAGAGACTGCACCCTTAAAAATAAAAGCGACCTTTTTAGGAGCCCACGCAATTCCAAAAAAATATAAGAACAATAAACAAGCATATCTTGATCTCATTATCAATACCATGCTCCCAGAAATACACACTCAAAAATTAGCTGATTTTGTAGATGTATTTTGCGAAAAAGGCTATTTCTCTTTAGAAGATACCGAACAAATTCTAGAGGCAGCGACAAAATATGGCCTCGTTCCAAAAATTCATGTGAATCAATTTAATGCTTTTGGCGGTGTCGGCTTAGGCGTCAAACACAAAGCCTTATCTGTGGATCATTTGGAAGTACTCAACACGGAAGATCTTGAAGTTTTAAAAAAATCCTCAACCATTCCAGTGGCCTTACCTGGCTGTTCTTTTTTCTTAGGGATTCCTTATACGCCCGCACGAAAACTAATAGATGGAGGCATGGCATTGGCCATCGCAACCGATTTCAATCCCGGCTCTGCTCCTAGTGGCAATATGAATTTTGTGGTGAGTCTCGCCTGTATCAAAATGAATATGAGCCCCGAAGAAGCCATCAATGCAGCCACCCTAAATGGCGCGTACGCGATGAATATATCAGAGCAGTATGGAAGTATTGCAACAGGGAAAAAAGCAAACCTTATCATCACAAAAAACATGACGTCCTACCGTCAAATTCCTTATCATTTTGGGAATAACCCCATACACAAGGTGATGATTAACGGTGAATTTGTGAACTAATTTGTTCCTATTTCAAAGTGAATGTAGAAGTAGTAACCAACACATTCTGATCAAAAACGTTCACCATATAGACTCCTTTTTCATAATCACCTTCTTCAGCAGAAACAAAATCACAAACATCTAACAGTTCGTTGTCGTATGTGAAAGCACTCACGTAACTGTATTTTAAAATGTCTTCATCAAACTGAACTGGTTTATTGGATCCAATCACACTAAGGTTCGGGTCGATCACTTGAACGAAATATTTTTTATCGCCTGCTTCTGTTAACAGATTAGAAGGTACTGAATAACAGATTCTTAAATTGTCAACTCTTGAAGCACGTGTCGTTGGGACTAACTTCCCAGACTTTCGTTGGATAACTCCGTAAGCATTCAAACGTTCAACGGTTAGTTTTTTGGCAGCATCCACAGACTCTGACAAACGAAGGTTTTGCTCTGACAATACAGTATTGGAAGCTAATTGAGAAGACAATTGAACTTGCGTGCTGTCTAAAGAAGTTTCTAATAATGCATTTTGAAATTTCAAAGTTGCATTTTCATCTAACAACACTTCCATTTCAGATTCTAATTCGAAAAATTTCTTCTTGTATTTAAGCAATGCTGACACAGATGATTTTGAGGATTTAAGTTCCGCCATAAGCGCTTCTAAACGTGCTTGAGCTTCGATCAGTTTTTCATTCGCAACTTCATTATCAGCGTTGGCTTCGTTATACAAAGAAGACATGTTTTCTAAATTCCTAAGAACTTCCGTTTTTTCATTTTCAAGGAGTGCCTCAGTTGCGTTACTCTCTTGATGCATTTGATAGCTGTAAAACAAGGTTCCGATAAGCAATAAGGCTAAAATAATAATCGCTGCCTTTGAGCCTTTATTTGAAAATGTAGAATTCATAATGGTATATAATTAAGGATTAAAATAAATGGTTTTTAAAATCAATAAAAATTATTGTAATTTTAAAGTCCAGCAAATGTATTACAAAAAATGAACAATCTTCAAATTATTTCCACTGAAACGTTAAATCGCATCACGACCAAAAGAGCGGGTGAAACTAAATTTTTTGAACTTGTTAAATACCTGAAGAACACGACTCATTTACCTTCGATACTCGAAGATTCTGAAGTGAAATTTGTGCTTTTTGGAATCAAAGAAGACATTGGCGTTTTGGCGAATAATGGGCGCGCTGGTGCAAAAGATACTTGGGATGTTGCCTTGAAATCACTTTTAAACCTTCAGAGCAATCAATTTACAAACCCTTCGAATGTACTTTTGTTAGGCCACTTGGATTTTTCAGAATTATACGATACTCTGCCTTCAATCCAACCCGATCAACTCCAACACACCTATCAAACCTATGTGGAGCAGATTGACAAGAGTGTTACAGAATTGGTTTGTACAATTGTTAAGGCGGGAAAGATTCCCATTCTCATTGGAGGCGGTCACAACAATGCGTATGGCGCTATAAAAGGAAGTGCACTCGCTTTAGATTCTAAAATAAACAGTCTAAATTTTGATGCCCATACAGATTTACGAGCACTAGAAGGTCGACACAGTGGAAATGGCTTTAAATACGCTCTAGAAGAAGGTTATTTGGATCGCTACTTTATTTTTGGAGTGCATGAAAATTATACTTCTAAAGAGATTTTAAACTATATAGAGGTGTCAAAATCAAAAATAGAATTCAATACTTTTGAGGATCTTATCGTTCGTAAAAAGATGTCTTTTAAGAAGGCTTCTGAAAACGCGATGGACTTTATTTCTAATACAAAATTTGGAATTGAAATTGATTGTGATGCCATTCAAAACATTCCTAGCAGTGCGCAGACACCGAGTGGGTTTTCTGTAAATCAAACACGTCAATTTGTACACTATTTTGGAAGCGACCCAAACGCCACTTACTTACATATTTGTGAAGCTGCAACTGGTGAAGATTCACAAACAAACGCACTAACTGGAAAGCTCCTCTCCTATTTGATTACAGATTTTATGAACGCTCGAAAAGATTCTTAAATTAATCTCCTTTTTTAAACCCATAAAACAACTGACCAAAAAACCCAGATGGCATTTGTTGGTCATCGCTGTAACCTAACACAAGATTTTTATCTGGCGTTGGCACATAGTTGGTTTTAAAAATATAATCCCACAAACTTAAGCTGATTGCAAAATTAACTCCAGTTTTAAATCCTTTAGGAATTGCCTGTGCATGGTGATATAAATGCATCACGGGGTTGTTAAATACATATTTTAAAGGACCATAATCTAATTTGATATTCGCATGGTTCAGGTGTCCAATTGAAATGGCAATAAAGTGAATGATAAATGCTTGCTCAGGTTCAAAGCCTCCCAATAACATTAACGCAATCACTTTGAACGGTTTGTAAAGAATATTCTCCATCCAATGGTAGCGCAAATGTGCCGCAAACCCCATTTCTTTTACTGAGTGGTGCACTTTATGAAATTTCCATAAAAACGAAAAACGGTGTAATATGATATGTGTCAACCATTGTACAAAATCGAGAACAACAAAGAAAATCAATAATTGAAGTAGGGGTGAAAAATTAGACAAATCAACGAGGGCAATGGCATTTGGAGAAATCTGAAACGCATCGACTGCAATTTTGGTGATGATTTTATACACTCCACTAATCAACATACTAAAGATGAAAAAGTTGAAAAACATATAAAACCCATCAAGAAAAAAATCTTTTCTAAAAACTGATTGTTGTTTGCGCCAAGGAAAAATCATTTCAATTCCCCACACAATTAATGAGATCGCTATCAGACCCCAAAAATAATTTTGCGTCCAAGGCACCTCAAAACAAATGGATTTCCAAGTCCACTGTACGGTTCCCATAAAGGCGTTTAAAAACAATTCTAAATACTCCATTTAATACGCTAGTAACTCCATTAATTCATGCTCAAAAGTTCGCTTTGCAAGATACTGCTGTTCTAGCTGACTTGCAAATGGAATGGGAGTTTCTATACTTGCCACTCGTTTGACAGGTGCATCTAAAAACTCAAACGCTTGTTCCATCAATTGGGACGAAATATCAGAAGCAATACTTCCAAACAACGAGTCTTCTTGTACTATAATGGCTTTATTGGTTTTTTTAACGGACGCTAATATGGCTTCAAAATCTAAGGGTTGCAAACTTCTTAAATCTATTAAATCCGCGGATATATGCGGATGTTTCTCTAAAGTTTCCAATGCCCAATGTACTGCAGCTCCATAAGAAATAATGGTAACATCCGTACCCTTTTTGAGTGTTGAAGCAACACCGAACGGCAGCGTAAAATAATCTGTAGGCACCTCATGCCTTATGCTTCTGTACAAGGCTTTATGCTCAAAAAACAAGACTGGATTAGGATCGTTGATGGCGGTTGCCAACAAGCCTTTTGCATCGTAAGGAAAGGCGGGATATATCACTTTTAGACCAGGGGTTTTTGTAAACCAAGCTTCGTTGGTTTGGGAATGAAAAGGCCCAGCAGCCACGCTGGCTCCACAAGGCATACGGACCACAATATCCGCTGCTTGCCCCCATCGGTAATGGGATTTTGCTAAATAATTAACCACCGGATTAAATCCTGAACTTACAAAATCTGCAAATTGCATTTCAACCACTGATTTGATGCCCGCAATGGACAAGCCCATCGCTGCTTCCACAATCGCAGATTCACAAATGGGTGTATTCCGAACGCGTGCTTTTCCAAACTGTTCGACAAAATTTTCTGTGATTTTAAAAACCCCTCCATATTCGGCAATGTCTTGTCCCATAATCACCAAATCGGGATGTACTTCCATGGACTGACGAAGGCCATCCGAAATGGCATCAATCAATCGTTTTGTTTCTTGGTTTGATGTGGGTTTCGTTTCTTTATATTCAAACGATTTATAAACATCTGCGAGCTCCGTTTCTAAATCTGGAATGATCGCAGGTTCCTCAGAAGCCGTTTGCAATCCGTCTTGAATTTCTTTTTTATAGGCCGCTTTAAAATCCTCTATTTCAGTTTCTGTAATTACTTTTTCTTGAAGAAGATAGATCTCAAAATTAGAGATAGGATCTTTTTCAGCCCACGCATCTAACAGCTCTTGAGCAACATATTTCGTCCCACTCGCCTCTTCATGGCCTCGCATTCTGAATGTTTTAAATTCAATCAAAACAGGTCGTGGATTGAGTCGAACACTTTTTGCAATGGTATCTAATTTAGAAAACACTTCCATCACATTATTGCCTTCAATCACATGAGATTCCATTCCATAGCCCACGCCACGATCGGCAATGGATTCACAATTATATTGTTCATTAGACGGGGTCGAAAGTCCATAGCCATTATTTTCAATGCAAAATAAAACGGGTAAATTCCAAACAGAAGCCACATTCAGCGCTTCGTGGAAATCGCCTTCGCTCGTCCCGCCATCTCCTGAAAATACAGCAGTCAATTTAGGTTCTTTTTTTAATATATGAGAAAGTGCAATCCCATCGGCAACCCCAAGCTGAGGCCCTAAATGCGAAATCATTCCAATAATTTTATAATCTTGGGTTCCAAAATGAAACGAACGGTCCCGCCCTTTTGTAAAGCCGTTGGCTTTTCCTTGCCATTGAGAAAACAAACGGTATAAGGGAATTTCTCGCGTTGTAAACACTCCTAAATTACGGTGCATTGGAAGGATGTATTCATCGGAGTTCAAGGCCAATGTGACCCCAACAGAAATGGCTTCTTGTCCAATCCCTGAAAACCATTTTGATATTTTTCCTTGTCGGAGTAATATCAACATTTTATCCTCGATAAGTCTGGATTTCAACATATTGAAATACAATGCCTTTTGAGTTTCTGGGCTTACTTCTTTAAAATCGTAGTTAAATAATGGTTTCAAATCTAGTATATTTCTGTTTCAAAAATAGGAAAATAATAGTTAACTCCGTTTAACTTTAAAAATTGCTTTTGTATAATTTTTGAATGGATCATGTTAATTGAAATACCACCTCATTTTGTAGTTTTAAATTTATTTTCATTATTTCGATCCCGTTGCCAGATCACAGGGTTTTCACGAATGTATTTACGGATACGGTTTAATTCATTTTCAGACACTTAAAAAACGAACATCTTTACGAAGTGAGATTTGGATATTTATATTTACTGTTGTGCTTATTGTTTGAATTGTTATCTTTGTTACAAACATGATTAAACAAAAGCCATGAACAAAATTCCAAGTGTCAATCTTTCAGAGTTTTTATCCAACGATCCAAAAGTCAAACAAAAATTTGTAGATGAAATTGGTGAAGCATACGAAACAATTGGGTTCGTAGCACTTAAAGGCCATTTTTTGGATGATACTTTAGTGGATACTTTATATTCAGAAATAAAGAAATTTTTTGATTTACCAACAGCTCAAAAACAAAGCTATGAAGTTCCAGAAATTGGAGGACAACGTGGTTATGTATCTTTTGGAAAGGAAAGTGCAAAAGGAAGAAAAGAAGGCGATTTAAAAGAATTTTGGCATTTTGGACAGTATGTGCAAGACAATCCAGAACTCGAAGCAGAATATCCTAAAAACGTAGAAGTTCCAGAGTTGGCTGAATTTAATAAGGTCGGAAAAGAAACGTATAAAATGTTGGAGAAAACAGCTACTTATGTTTTAAGAGCACTGTCCATCCATTTAGGATTGGATGAATTTTATTTTGACAACTATGTGCATAATGGAAATAGCATCTTACGCCCTATTCATTATCCACCCATTCAAGAAGAACCAAAAAATGCAGAACGTGCTGCAGCCCATGGAGATATCAACTTGATTACCTTATTAATGGGGGCACAAGGAAAAGGACTGCAAGTTCAAAATCATGATGGCGATTGGATTGATGCCATCGCAAATCCAGATGAATTAATGATCAATGTGGGCGATATGCTCTCGCGTCATACCAATAATAAATTAAAATCAACCATCCACCGTGTGGTGAATCCACCACGAGAACTATGGGGTACTTCGCGCTATTCGATTCCTTTTTTCTTGCACCCTATCAGTGCTATGAAATTAAACGTCTTAGAGGACTGTATTGATGCCGAACACCCAAAACAATTTGATGACATCACTGCGGGCGAATATTTGGATCAACGTATTAAAGAATTAGGATTCGCCAAAAAATAATGGATTTAAAAGACCAACTTAAAAACCTATTCCCAGAGCATACCGAAAGTCCCGAAGACCTCTCTGAAGTAAAAAAAACATCCCTTTGGATGCAAGACGCCCCTATTATTTGTAAATACGAAAAACGAAAAGGGAAACCCATCACCATTATTGAAGGCTACACTGGGGGGGATAAAGATTTTAAAATCCTTGCCAAAGATCTCAAAAAGAAGTTCAGTGTGGGTGGCAGTTTTAAAAACGACAGCATCATCATACAAGGCGATTACAGAGATAAAATTATGGAGTTTTTAAAAGAATTGGGATTCAATGTCAAACGTGTTGGGGGCTAACCATAAAACAATTAAATGTCAATAAAAAATTCTGAACTCATACTCAATTCGGATGGTAGTATTTATCATCTTCATTTAAAACCTTCCGACATTGCGGATACCATCATTTTTGTGGGGGATCAAGAGCGCGTGACTGAAGTGACGAAGCATTTTGATACTGTAGATTTTGAGGTGCAAAGTCGTGAATTTAAAACCCAAACAGGAATTTATAAAGGGAAACGCCTCTCTGTAATTTCTACAGGAATCGGTCCAGATAATATTGATATTGTGCTTAATGAACTGGATGCCTTGGTGAATATTGACTTTGAAACACGAGAAATCAAAGCGAATAAAACAAGTTTATCGATTGTGCGTATTGGAACTTCCGGGGCTTTACAACCTGATATTGATATTGACAGTTTTGTACTGAGTGGGTATGGAATGGATATTAATGGGATGTTACAATCCTATAAAATTGCTGCGATCAAACATTCGGATATCGAAGCTGCTTTTGTGAAACATACGCAATGGAGTCCACAAAAACCCTATCCTGTCATCATTGAAAATTCAAAAATATTAGAAGTAAAATTAAAAAGTGATCAGACCATTAACGGACTGACGGCGACTTGTGGCGGGTTTTACGGACCGCAAGGCCGTGTATTACGCTTGGAATTACAAGACGAAAACATAAATCAAAAAATAGATAGTTTTGAGTATAACGGCTTGAGAGTAACCAATTTTGAAATGGAGACTTCTGCCATTTATGGATTGTCAAAATTATTGGGGCATGAAGCCTGTTCTATGAATGCTATTTTAGCCAACAGGGCTTTGGGGACTTTTAGTAAAGACCCGCAGGCCACTATCGAAAAATTAATAACTTATACGCTGAATAAACTTATTTCTTAGATGAAACATCCATAACTAAAACTTGAAACCTAAGAAAAATAATCAAATGGATGTAACATGTGACCATTAAAAATCAATAACAATACACACATGAAAAATGTACGCATTGGTGGAGTTCCTGAACACTTCAATTACGCTTGGTATTTGGCTTTAAAACAAGGCCATTTTAAACCCCACGACATCAATGTTCGTTGGAAGAATTATTTTGGTGGTACGGGTCAAATGACCAAAGCACTGCGTGATAATGAAATTGACATCGCTGTGATTCTAACCGAAGGAATTATTAAAGACATCACAGAAGGCAGTCCTTGTAAAATTGTGCAAGTTTTTGTAGAGTCGCCCTTGATTTGGGGAATCCATGTGGCAGAAAAATCCGCATTTAAAAAACTCAGTGACCTCAAAGGCCAACGGGCTGCTATCAGTCGCTATGGCTCTGGATCGCATCTGATGGCGTATGTGAATGCGTTAGAACTTGGATGGGATACAGCAACGGATTTAGAGTTTGAAGTTGTGAAAGATTTGGATGGTGCTGTGGAGGCACTTACACATGAGAAGGCTGATTATTTTATGTGGGAAAAATTTACGACAAAGCCTTTAGTGGATCAACAGACATTCCGACGTTTGGGCGATTGTCCAACGCCGTGGCCTTGCTTTGTGATTGCGGTGCGCGATGAATTTATAACTAATGAAAAGGAAACGCTTCAAGCCATTCTAGAAGTCATCAATACAATCACGGCTGGTTTTAAACAAATCCCTGAAATCGATGCAATTATTTCCGAACGCTATCAGCAAAAAAATGAAGATGTAAAAAATTGGTTAGAGCTTACGGAATGGTCACAAGAAAACATTGAATCTTCTACCGTTGAAGCGGTTCAAAATCAATTGTTGAAATTAGACATCATTTCCGAAAAACTACCCTACAATAAATTGGTTGCCTCTCTAGAAGATTAACCCCATTGAATGGGCGATTTGCCTAATGATTTCAGCACTTCATTCGTTTTACTAAAATGCTTATTCCCGAACCAATAACCACGATTGGCACTCAAAGGCGATGGATGTCCCGTTTGTAAAACAGTATGTTTTTCTGTATCGATAAATCTAATTTTATTTTTAGCAAAACTTCCCCATAATAAAAATACCAAATCCGATCGTTCCCTAGAAAGTGTTTTGATCACCTCATTTGTGAATTTTTCCCACCCGTGTTTTTGATGACTCCCCGCTTCCTTTGCACGGACACTCAAGGTTGCATTTAAAAGTAACACGCCTTGGTTTGCCCACGGACTTAAATCGCCACTAGACGGAACTGGAAGTTTCAAATCCGTTTCTAATTCCTTGAAAATATTTTTTAAAGAAGGTGGATGCGGCATTCCTTCATTCACAGAAAAACACAAACCGTTGGCCTGTCCTTCACCATGGTAGGGATCCTGACCGATGATGACAACCTTAACCGCTTCAAACGCACAGCTTTCAAACGCATTAAAAATCTGATTAAAAGGGGGATAACAGGGGTGTAAACCATATTCGGCATGCACAAAAACATCCAATGTCTCGAAGTAAGGTTTCTTAAATTCTGGTTCTAAATGGGAACGCCAAGTCCCGCTGAGTTGTAACATAAAATAGAGCTTAACAATTAAGGCTTAGATGGCAAATTTAAACTATATATTTTAAACATTAATACCTACATTTGTGACGACTTATGCACGAACGCTATGATTAATATTTCCAAGAAAACATTGCAGGATTTAGAATTTGAATCCGTAATTCAACAGGTGGCAACTCACAATGTTACAAGCTTGGGGAAAATTGAAATTCTCGGAACACTCCCTTTTTCAAAAAGAGAGGATGTGATTGAAGCGCTACAGCTCACCAACGAATTTGTAGCTTCTTTTGATAATGAAAATCGAATTCCAAACCACGGGTTTGATGCGATCACCGCAGAATTAAAATTAATTCGGATTGAGAATAATTATCTAGAAATAGACGGATTTCGAAAAATAGCAAGCATCTGTTTGACCACAAATATCTTATTGAAATTCTTTAAGAAATTTCATGAATACTATCCGCTTTTACACAAAGTTTCTTTGCTATTAGAATCCAATAAAGAGATCCCAGAAGCCATTAATAGCGTGGTTGATAAATTTGGCGAAATTCGCAACGATGCATCTGATACCTTGTACGGATTGCGTAAATCGATTCAAGCGGTTCGTATAAAAATCAATACCAGTTTCAATTCTGCTTTAAGCAATTATAACAGCTTGGATTATTTGGATGACATCCGTGAAACGGTGATGGAAAACCGACGTGTATTGGCCGTCAAGGCGATGTACCGACGCAAGGTAAAAGGCAGTATTTTGGGGGCTAGTAAAACAGGCAGCATCGTCTATATTGAACCAGATACCACACAACAACACCAACGGGATCTTAATAATTTAACCTTTGAAGAAACCGAAGAAATCAAGCGGATTTTACTTGAGCTTACCAGTTTTATAAGTGGTTACGGCCCCCTCTTAGAAGATTTTCAGTTATTTCTGACAAAATTAGATGTCATCTATGCCAAAGCAAAATATGCCAAAGTAATTGATGCCATTCTTCCAGAAGTTACAGAACATCAAGAAATTGAGCTTGTGGACGCTTACCACCCTTTGTTATTGGTGGCGAATAAAAATGAAGGAATTACCACTTTTCCACAAACAATTACGATGACTACCGAAAGTCGAATCATTGTAATTTCGGGTCCGAATGCTGGGGGGAAAAGTATCACGCTAAAAACGGTTGGACTGCTTCAAATTATGGTGCAATCGGGCATGTTGATACCTGTCCATGAACGGTCTAAACTGTGTTTGTTTGATTCAATTTTAAGTGATATTGGCGATAATCAATCGATTGAAAACCATTTAAGTACGTATAGCTACCGTCTGAAGCAGATGAATTATTTTTTAAAGAAGTGTAACAAGCATACCCTCTTTTTAATTGATGAATTTGGGACGGGAAGTGATCCTGAATTGGGAGGTGCCTTGGCAGAAACTTTTTTGGAAGTGTTTTACGAGCGAGAAGCGTTTGGCATCATTACGACGCATTATAGTAATTTAAAATTATTGGCCAACGAATTGCCACACATTCAGAATGCGAATATGTTGTTTGATGAAAAGACCTTACTACCGTTGTATAAGTTGGTGATTGGACAAGCGGGAAGTTCTTTCACTTTTGAAGTGGCTCAGAAAAACGGCATTCCTTTCAGTTTGATCAATCGGTCTAAAAAGAAAATTGAGCGCGGCAAAATACGGTTTGATAAAACCATTTCGAAGCTTCAAAAAGAACGTTCGAAACTTGAAAAAACCGAACGTGCGCTCAAACAAAATGAAATTAAAAAGAGTTTAGAAGCCGATAAATTAGAGACAACGAATGCCAAGGCAAAGAAAAAACTGCAAAGCTATCAAGAACTTTTTGACAGCAATCAGCGTTTGGTGTATCTGGGACAAAAAATTAGTGATTTAGGTGAACGCTATTTCGATAACAATCGGAAACGCGAATTGATGAACGAACTTTTTAAATTGGTGCAGATTGACAATTCGAAACGTCAAAAAATAAGCCTCAAACAAAAGAAGATTCTTTTGGCAAAAGAAATTGAATTAAAGAAGGAAGTCGGTCAAAAAGTAGCGGTGATTCGCCAACAAAAAAAGCAACAAAAAGAAAAAGCAGCACTGATTCCACCAAAACCAAAACGCACCTTGAAAATTGGAGACCAAGTCCGACTGGAAGATGGCCGCGCGGTGGGTACGATTGATAAATTAGAGAAAAATAAAGCGGTGGTCAATTATGGACTTTTCACAACCAATGTGAGTGTGGACCGCCTTGAATATGTGAATTCTAAAAAATAATGCAAAAAATTGTTTTCTTTGATGGCGTTTGTAACCTCTGTAATCGCAGTGTGAATTTCCTCATAAAACAAGACAAAAAAGGCCTTTTAAAATTTGCATCTTTGCAGAGTGATTTTGCGAAGTCCTTTCTGCCTGAAGACTTAGTAAACAGTGCGGATTTAGACAGCATCGTCTTTTCGGATGGGAAAAAATTCTTTACAAAAAGCAGTGCCGTTTTAGCAATTTGTAAATCTTTAGGAGGCGGTTTTCATTTTTTTAGAATTGGGTACCTCCTACCGTCATTTCTTAGAAATGCTGTGTACACATTTATTGCAAACAATCGCTATAAATGGTTTGGCAAAAAAGACCAATGTATGATTCCGACAGCAGATTTAAAAGAACGATTTTTGGATTGATGGTATTGAACACCCGAATGTTAAAACCCAACTCACTTTAACTACAATTAAATTATTTTTAATACATTTATGACAGATTTAGACCTCAAATCTGATTCTTCATTTTAACCAATTCAACCTTTTAGTAAGATATTAGAGTACTCAAATTGAGAGTAGCTTTTTTTATGCCTGTTTGTGAAAAGCATCTTGTAAAAACTAACAATAAAATTAAAAAAAATAAACCTACAAGTTGATTTAGTGAAAATAATTAATACATTTGTAATAGTAAAAGACAGTTTATATTCAGTTCAGTATGAAACTGAGATGTTAAATGAATTTGCGAAATGTTTTGAATTATGGAACGATCCAATCTATTTAAGAGCGTTTTTCGAGCAGCACAAGGAAGATTTAGAGCACAAGTTTTGGAATGACATAACAATTGAAGATGCCATTATTAAAACAAGAGAAGATGCTCAACTTTTTGAAGAAGAATTATTATACATCGCAGAAACTGGAAAAACTGAAAGACTTGAAACATTATCAACCTTATTTGAGCCTTTATCAAAAGGGTACATCTACGGAAAATTTGAAAAAGACAAAGCGAAAGGAATCAAAAGACACAGTTGGCTTCGGATGTATGCAATAAGAATTGAAGCCAATCTATTTGTTGTTTGCGGAGGAGCAATTAAACTCACACAAACAATGAATAATAGAGATCATTTAATTTTAGAGCTGTATAAATTAGAATTTACAAGAAATCACCTACAGGATGAAGGTAACAAACATTTAGAATTCGTTGAAATAAATTAAAATAATCTAATAATTTCAAATGCGTATGAGCAACATAAAAAATAGACTTGAAAAAAACTCAAAACAAGATAACTCTTGGGTTGAAAGAGCAAAATACCGTAAAGAAAATAAAACTTGGCTAGATATTTCTTTTACGATTGCTGTCAGAATAATGTCTGCTCTTAAAGCAAATAAAACGGCTGATGTGTTTCCAAAAACTCAAAAAGAATTAGCCGAAGCAATGGTTTGTTCACCACAATATGTGAACAAACTATTGAAAGGTACTGAAAACCTGCAATTAGAAACTGTTACTAAAATTGAACAAATACTAAATATTAGTTTAATTGAAATCCCTGAATTTCAATCAACACTTCAAGTTGAGCAATTTAGAAAGCCTGCTGCATCTGATGAGTTGGTTAAGAAAGATGTTGTGTTTAAAATCAAAAAAACAAAGGAGAAAGTTTGATTTGAAAAATTTCTTTACTACATTTATGACAGATTTAGACCTCAAATCTGATTCTTCATTTTAACCAATTCAACCTTTTAGTAAGATATTAGTGTACTGTGAATGACACAGCGGGTGCGTGTATGTGTTTTTTTAAAAACGAATCGAGTAGCGTAGCACGCATCATAATGAACAATAGACTTAGATTTTTACTGCTAAAATGGGTGAGATGAAAAAATATATAAATGAATTATATAAAACAGAACGTTCAACAATACATGCCAAATCGGGATGTATTGTTGAACAAAACACTGGATATAATGGAAATATGCACACCTAAGGGATATATACACACTAGTTAGGCACAATTAAATACAATGAAAAAATTTACATCAATAATATTATTTTGCTTCATATCAACAATAACATTTTCACAAGATGCTAGGTTTGAAAAAGGACTGAAAGCTTTTGATTCGAAACAATTCATGAAGTCTTTTAAAATAATGCAGCCATATGCAAATTCAGGTGATAAAGTAGCCCAGTTTATTGTTGGATTTTGTTATTACAGTAAGGAATTAGAAATAAAAAATGACTCACTGGCTGAACAGTATTTAGTTAAATCTGCAAATCAAGAGTTTGGGAGAGCAATGGGATTATTATCTGTTGTGTATTTTGAAAAGAGTTCAACCAATCCAAAATATAAAGTAGATGCTTTGGTCTGGGCTGAAATTGCTGCTGCTTATGACCCGATTCAAAAAGGAACGACCACTAGATATTTAATCAAGGCTTATATGTCTTCTGAGGAGTTACAATCAGCTAAGCAGATACTAGAAGAAAAAAAGCAAACCTTTGACAAAATAAATCTTGAAGAATTCAACGCTACTATTCCTGATGTGGGTAATGAAAAATCCAAAAAGTCTGAGATACCTGAGAATAAATTAGAGCTGATGGAAGATCCTTACAGAGATTGGGTATCAAGGTGGAAATATGAAAGGTTTGAGTGTGACACTCTCTATTATACAAAGTCCATAGACACATCAATAATCAATTCAACGATATCAGCTATTGAGACAACTGAAGAATTTGAATTATGGTCATTATACAGAGGGAAACAAACTGAAAATTTAAAGTTATCAGCTGAAGAAAAGAGTTATATCTTAAAGGAATTAAGCACGCTATCGAATCACGAATGGGAAGAACATCTATTTCCTTACTCTAGTCGTCTTGATAGTCCACAAGAAATTCAAAATACATTCGACCAAACTGAAAAACTAGGAACTGAAAAGGAAAAGAATATGTGCTCTATCGTTTATACCTTCTCAAAACCAATTTTCCTAAGAGATAGTACACTAGTTCTTTTTCTAGACCAAAAAAGATATAGAACGAATTACACTCAACTAAGCTTTAGCTTTTACTCGCTCGAAAACAATCGTTGGCAAGAATTGGCGGTCGTGTATAAGTATTATGAAAGTAGAAAAAATTAAAAAAAAAAGTGCCTAACACTGTATATGAAATCATAGCCGCCTATCGGCAGGCAACGCTTCATATACTTAACGTTAGCTGCAAGTTGAAGAAACCGAATGGATATAAATAGAACCATAGAAATATTAGAAGCCCTTGTCTCAGGTTGTTCACCCACAACAGGAGAAATGATTGACAATGAAAGTGTCTTAAATGAACGTGATGTTATCCGAGCATTACAAATTGCTATTGACTACCTAAAAACAAATCAACCACAACCAGTTTCAGAAATTGAGATTGACGATTTGGAAATTAAAAACGTAATTGACTTATTTAAAGAAAAAGAGCAAAACCCTACTTCCAATAAATTAGTTGGCTTCTTCCTTGGGACAAGGAAATTCAAAAATGAAACTCTTGTTTCAAATCAACTCTATGGAAAGTATCGGAATCTCTACCAAAAAGGACAGCTTTTAGATTTTTTCACTCAATATCTTTCAGACAACAACTTGACCAACAGAAACAATCGAAAAAACAACCCTTACAAGGAAATTGACTTTTTTCAAAAAGAAACATTCAATAAGCTCACCGAAAAAGCTGTTAATCAGCTAAAAGAAAAGGTTGACCAATTAGGAATTCAAAAGACCGAAAACCTTTCTGAATACGTTCAGATTGCAAGAATCAATCACCCAAGAGCATACGAATCTTGGACTGATATGGAAAAAGAGCTTCTAAACAAAGCTATCAAATACACAAATGACCTTGACCTACTTTCTGAATGCTTCCAAAGAGGGAAAGGCTCAATAGAATCTAATGGACAAAGACTAATTTATGAATCTCAAAATCTGAAAGATGACGGAAACCAAAACTGATTTAAGTGGACTGAATGAAAAACAGAGACAAGCTGTAGTTTCTGAATGTAAAAGACTTCTTGTACTTGCAGGAGCAGGTTCGGGAAAAACGAAAACCTTACTTCAAAAGCTAATTTATCTCATTGAAGAAAAGGGAGTAAATCCAAGCAACATTTTGGCAATCACTTTTACTAAAAATGCCGCTAATGAAATGCTTGATAGGCTTATTATTTCAGCAGATGATACAGAAGAATATGTCGAAATTTTAGCAAACAAAAATCGAACTGCAAAAGAAAAAGATACAGAACGATACTTTTTCACCAAGAAGTACAAATGGATTGATAACCTAACGCTCAAGACTTTTCATAGTCTTTGCTACGGCATTATCCGAAATTTTGGAGTAAATGAATTTGACAACAAATTCAAAATTATTGGAGATACAAAAGCTACAGATGATGAATTTGCAAAGTATTCGGCTACCGAAACAGCTTTTGAAGTCATTCATAAAATTCTAATCGAAAACTGCGAATCCAACGAGTATCTGCTCAACTTGAAAAGATACATTTTGGATTATATGATTGATAAAATCCACATTGAAAAAGACAAACGTCTTTCCTTACCTAAGGACGGTAAATTTTACACAACATTAAACGGAACTAAGGTTCGTTCAAAATCTGAACAATATATTGCTGATTGGCTTTATCGCCACAGTATCAAGTTCGAGTATGAACCTAATGTGAATTTCAGAGATTTTGATTTTAGACCAGATTTTTTCATTCCAGAAGCCAATCTGTACTTAGAACACGTAAGCCAAAAAAGTTATCCAACTAAAGGCAAAGAACAACAGTTTAACAAAGCAAACAAACTACTTGTAAAAACATTTGAGCACCAAACAAAAGATACAGCGCTGTTTAATTTGGTTTTAGAGCGAATTGTAAAAAATAGACTTCCTTCAAATTACCACTTCTCTACTGCCCTGTCTTTTGAGGAGGAATTTAACTCTTACCACAAAGAAGTAAAAGACTTTTTACGCCAAACTATGCGTGTAATTGATATGATAAAAGTGGAGAATATACCAACAAAAATGGTTTTAGAACAATCACAAAAAGACCAACACGAACGAGTTAGAGATTTTTACAAACTTGCCATTCCTGCAATAGAACAATATCAATCGTATTGCACCAACAAATCATATCTCGACTTCAACGATATGATTACAAAGACCATTTCGCTATTTAAAAATCATAATGAAATAGCAGATAAGTTCAGAGGTAAATATGAATATATTCTAGTAGATGAATTTCAAGATGTAAACAACCTGCAAGTGGAATTAATTAAACTTCTGTTGACAGCTAAAAACCAACTTTTCTGCGTTGGAGATGATTGGCAAAGCATATATGGATTCAGAGGTTCAAATGTAGATTACATTGTAAATTTCAAGAAGCATTTTAAGGATTCCGAAACTATAAAATTGAGTATGAATTACAGAAGCACCGAACATATTGTTGGTGCAAGTAATGAAGTAATCAAGCATAACAAATTCAAGGTAAATAAAAATGTTCAGTCCAATAAAAAGTCAAGTAGCAAGATTCACATATATTCAGGGAAAAATGAAGCTGAAAACATTGAATATGTGCTTGACCAAGTACACAAGCTAAAAGAAAAAGGCTACACGAAAGAGGATATTCTATTTCTCTATCGCAGAAGTAAAATGTACAGTCCATATTTTGAAAGATTCAAACAAGAACGAGTATTTGTTTCAGGCAAAACAATTCACGCTTCAAAAGGACTTGAAGCAAAAGCAGTCTTTATTATCGGTTTGACAGAAGGAGGTGGAGGATTTCCTGACATTTGGATGGAGGACAGAATTTATCAAGTTATCAAAGAATCGAATCACGACCTGTTACTTGAAGAAGAAAGACGACTTTTTTATGTAGCAATCACAAGAGCAAAAGACGACCTGTTTCTTATTACAGAAAAAGGAAATGAATCGAGTTTTCTAAAAGAGATTCCAGATAATTTTACTTTCAAGACTAGTATTCCATTTAAGTCTGTAATTGAGGAAATAACGCTTTGCTCAAAATGTAGCAACCGCTTGGACGAAGGCTTCGCTTTCTGTCCATATTGCGGAGACGAACAAAAACTAAATGAATAAAAAAAAACAAAAACCAGCAGCTAACAATATGTAAAGATGCATTAAAACGCATTTTACAAAGACCGTTGTGCGTCATACAAAAAAGAACAAGCTAAGCCTAGACAGGAAGTGAAATTTAAATGAAGAAACTTTACACAACAGCTGAGTATAAAAAGCGCAATACCAAACGGGCAAAAGATCGTTTGAAGCAACAGCTATTGAGTAAAGAAAAAGCCAAAGCAAAGAGAAGAGCAACAGATGGGGTTCCAATCGCAGAACAACGTGAAAGAAGGATAATCAGCCAATTTGAGAGTTTGCATGCACCTTCGAATTTTTCATTTGTAGAGAATACGGTTGCCGTTTTAGCGTATCTAGAAAGAATTCGAGAAAAGATTAATCACAGAAAGCCGGTTTTAATTAACCTAAAGGACATTACCAACTTGACAAATGATGCTATTGTCCTTTTACTAGCGATTGTAAAGAATCCTGCAATAACCAAAGGAGTTCCGATTAAAGGCAACTACCCTAGAGATGAAGAATTGAGGAAGATATTTCAGGAAAGCGGTGTTTTTGGTGCAAGTAGTTCAGATAGCGAACACAAGAATTACATTCTTACTCGACAGAATAAGAAAGCAGAAGGCGGTATTGCCAATGAATTGATAAAACGAGCAACAAAAATCGTATTTGGACAAGAGGCAAGATGTATGGGTATTTATAGTGCATTAATGGAATGCATGGCAAATACCTGCTATCATGCTAAACCCCAACAAGTAGGGCAGGAAACTTGGTGGCTCACAGTGTATCACGACCAAGCTCATAACAAGGTATCTTTTGCTTTCATTGATATGGGAGTTGGAATCTTTAAGTCTTCAAAAATGAGTGGATTCCGTGACAAACTAACATCCTTCTTTGGTATCACAGACAACCGTGATGTATTGAAAGAAATCATCAGTGGCCGAAAAATGTCAAGCACTAAGATCCCTTATAGAGGTAAGGGATTACCAAACATATACAGAGGCCTTGAACGCAATTACTACAGCAATCTTAAAATTATTTCGAATGATGTGAAGGCTGATTTGAGCACAGACAAATTTGAAAGACTATCAAAAGAATTTAGTGGAACATTTCTTTATTGGGAACTAAACAACACAAACAGATGGACAAGTTAATTATTAAAATAGCAAACGACTACACTACGATTCCTGGTGTACGGGAGGAAATTGAAGGCGATTTCCCTGGAGAAGAGTTTTTGGAAAAGATTCTCCTACCAAAATTTAAGCAAGCACTCACGGAGAAGAAAAAATTGTTAATCGACCTTGATGGTACGGCAGGCTATGCAACTTCTTTTCTTGAAGCTGCCTTTGGTGGTCTTGCAAGGGAGTACAAGGAATCCAAAATCGTGCTGGCCAACCTAGAATTCAAATCAGATGATGATCCGTTCCTAGAAGATGACATTATCGAGTACATTAAAGAAGCCAACGAAAAATGATACGCTACATTATTGGAGTTATACTGGTAATTGTTGGTGTTGTAATCGGAATGGGATTACAGCATTATTACCCGCTCTTTTCATTTGAAGACAAAATTGATGTAGTTGGATTGGCAACTTTGCTTGTCACAATTTTTCTTGCTGTCTACATCCCGATTTTTCTTGAGCGAAACATGCATAACAAGAGAAGCGAGAAAGATGTAATTATTCGCAAAGTTGAGGCCTTGCAAGGAACTATTCGAATTGTGAATCACACCGTTGCAGAATGCGTTCAAAAACAGGCCGTTTCAACTGCAAACACATACCAACTGATAAGTCTATTTACAACTATCTCTAACGAACTTGACACTATTATTACTCTTTCTGATCATTGTGGAAAGAACAAGTTTAAGGATGACTTTGATGAGATAAAGAGTTGTCGTTTTCAATATCGAAAAATGGTTACAGGAGGTGACTTTCAAAAAAAAGGATTCAAGTACTCCATTCTCGACAAAAAAGAAGAGGAAAAAATTTACCACCGATTTGATAAAGCACTGTGTGTATTAATATTTAAGGTAAATGGATTGTAACCTTAGAAGAGGAAAATATGAAAAGTAAAGCACGAACGCACAACAACACCTATACGCAATGCCCTTCCGGACACTGCGCATAGCCCAACCGTTAGCAAATATTAGCATACCGAAAACAAAAAATTAAGATGAAAACAAATTTAAAAGTACTCTTTTTTACAATTCTATTTTTAGGATTCAATACAATAAATGCTCAAACATTTGAATGGGCAAAATCTTTTGGAGAAATAAATAATGATATTGGTTACTCAATAGCTGTTGACGCTTTGGGAAATGTGTATACTACAGGTTTTTTTCAAGGTACTGTAGATTTTGACCCAGGAACTGGAATAAGCAACTTAACATCGTCAGGGGATGAAGGTATTTTTGTACAGAAGTTGGATGCAAATGGCAATTTTCAATGGGCAAAATCTTTAGGAGGGTCTTCCTTTAGTGATAATATTGGTTACTCAATAGCTTTGGATACTTCTAACAATGTCTATATAACAGGAGAATTTAATGGAAATGTTTTTGTGCAGAAAATGGACACCAATGGCAATATCCTTTGGGAAATTTTTTTAGAATCATCTTTAATATGCATTGGTTTCTCAATAGTTGTTGATACTTCTGGAAATGTATACACTACAGGATATTTTCAAGGTACTGTTGATTTTGATCCGGGAACAGGGATAAGCAACTTAACAGCGTTTGGGACTAGAGGTATTTTTGTACAGAAGTTGGATACCAACGGTAATTTTCTTTGGGCAAAATCATTTGGAGGAAATGGATATAGTGAAGGGAAATCTATAGCTTTAGATATTTCTGGAAATGTATATACTACAGGATATTTTCGAGGTTCAGGAGATTTTGATCCTGGATCAGGGATTAGTATCTTAACAGGAGGAAATGGATATGATGATGTCTTTGTTCAGAAAATGGATGCAAATGGGAATTTCCTTTGGGCAAAATCCCTTGCAGGAGATGATCATGAAGGTGGTAGTTCAATAATTACAGACGCTTCTGGAAATGTATATACTACAGGATATTTTGAAGGCATTGTTGATTTTGATTCAGGAACGTCAATAAGTAACTTGACAGCATCAGGAAGTAGGGATGTCTTTGTTCAGAAAATGGATGCAAATGGAAATTTTATTTGGGCAAAATCCTTTGGAGGAGCTAATCTAGATGGTAGTACCTCAATAGTTATAGGTGCTTCTGGAGACCTTTATCTGATAGGTTATTTTTATGGAACTGTAGATTTTGATCCTGGTACTGGAATCAACAACTTAACATCTGAAGGAGCTGGGGATGTCTTTGTTCAGAAAATGGATACAAATGGCAATTCAATTTGGGCAAAATCCTTTGGAGGAAGTAATAGCGATTCTGGTATATCAATAGCTGTAGATACTTCCGAAAACATTTATACTGTAGGAGGGTTTAATGGCACAGTAGATTTTGACCCTGATTTGGGCACTAATGACTTAATTTCATTAGGAAATTATGATGTCTTTGTTCAGAAAATGAGTCAAAGTAATTTAGGAGTACAAGAGATTAGTAATAAAATTAAAGTAATTGCTTACCCTAACCCTTCGGAAGGTATAATAAACATCAATTTTAGTCGAATAGTAAATAATGTTCAGTTTATTATTACTGATGTTTTAGGAAAAATAATTAAAATACAAACTTATAGTTCCATAATTAACAAAAACCTTGAATTACCAAATACAAAAGGAATCTATTTCTTAACTATAAAAACGCAGAATAGCCAACAGATAATTAAGATTGTAAAAAAATAACATTTGCTAACACCGTGTATAATTAATTGCTTTGGTCGTTGCCTACTTGGAAAATTCCTTCGGAATTTTCTCGCGCTCGTTTTTGTTTACTAAATTAGTTGCTTAATCACGCAACTAACCATACACAAAACCGTTGGCAACAAGCTGAAAACGAACTTAAAGAAAATGAAAGACGTATTTGACAAAACCGTTTCAGAAGAAATTATCGGACGAATAAATTTACTGAATCCAAATTCTAAACCGAAATGGGGAAAGATGACAGTTGGACAAATGTTAGCACATTGTAGTGTCACTTATGAAATGGGGTGTTTGATTCGATTCAAAATTTGGACATGCGATTGTTTTTTCCTCAAGAATTAGATTCCTATCTTGAATGGAGCGGTTTTAATGTGATTCATAAGTTTGGAGGTTTTGAAGAAGAAGCATTTAATGATCAATCGGAAAAACAGATTTTTGTTTGCCAGTAATAAGTAGACGGAACATTCCCTTATTGGAAATGGATGAACGACTCATTACCGTGCATCCAAAAAATCCTGCTCTAAAATCGGTTTGCACGGCTTTAATTATTATATTTGTACGTATAAATTAATTTTATGGATACTAAACTAACATTAAAGTTAAATCAGGAAATTATTGAGAATGCAAAAAAATATGCTTCTGATAAAAAAATGAGTTTATCTAGAATTATTGAGGCTTATCTGCAGTCGCTAACGTCTGAAAAAAATAAAACGGATTTTGAAATATCTCCTTTTGTAAAAAGTATGGCAACAGGGATTAACATTCCTGCTGATTTAGATGATAAAGAAGTTTACTCTGATTACTTAATAGAGAAATATCAATGAGTAAAAGAATTTTTATAGATACAAATGTAATGTTAGACCTTTTGGGGGAGCGTAAACCTTTCTATGAGTCCATTGCTAAAATAGCATCCTTAGGGGAAAAAGAAGTTTTAACTTTAGTGGTTTCTCCTATTTCATATGCAACCTTGAATTATTTTCTATCAAAATTTGAAAACTCTAAAAAGGCTCGAGAAAAACTGAGGAAGTTCAATGTTATAAGTGAAATTTGTTCTCTTGATGCACAAACTATTGAAAAAGGCTTAAATTCATCATTTAAGGATTTTGAAGATGCGCTTCAATATTTTAGTGCTATCGAATCTGGTTGTGAATTAATCATTACTAGAAACGGAAAAGATTTTAAAAAATCATTACTACCTGTGATGTCTCCAGATGAGTTTCTAAACAGTCTTGTTAAAAAATAATCCCACTCCCAATCCAATTCTTTTGTGTGGCATTTAAACTAAAGTAAATCAAAAACTTCTTAAAAAATTAGTGATCCTGTTTTTAAAATTTAATTTTCAATAACATACAAAATTAAGGGATTGTAAACCTCATTTTAATATAATATCTTCAAATATGCTTTTCAAATCTAAAATTAACTTTTTATTTATTTAAAGATGAAAAATTATTATTAGATCTAAATAGAAATACAGAGTAAAAAATATCTTTATTATAGGAAACTCACGATAAAGAATACCTCTTTCGTAATCAGTTAGACTCTTGAAAATAGTTTACTTCACCTCCTCCAAATGATCATCCCATTCTTTAGATTTTGGGGTGTGAAGTTTGCCTTCAAACTTTGCCACTATCATAGAAACCGTGGCATCGCCTGTGACATTTACCATCGTACGGCACATGTCTAATGGACGGTCCACTGCAAAAATAAGTGCCAATCCAATGGCCAACTTATCCGCTGGAAAGCCAACCGACTCTAGAACAATTACCAACATCACCATTCCTGCACCTGGGACTGCTGCACTTCCTATAGACGCTAAAAGCGCTGTGAGAACAATCATTAATTGATCTGTAAACGTCAAGTCAAAATCCAAGGCTTGGGCTATAAACACAGCCGCTACTGCTTGGTATAAACTGGTTCCATCCATATTGATGGTCGCGCCTACGGGCAACACAAAACTAGACACTTCTTTATCCACACCGAGGTGTTCTTCCACACGTTCCATAGTCACAGGAAGCGTTGCCGCACTACTACTGGTTGAAAATGCTAATAACTGTGCTGGACTGATTTGTTTCAAAAACCATAGTGGATTTCTTTTGGTAATCACCGATACCAATACAAGGTAAAAGCAAACCATCAGTGTTAATCCACCTACTACCACACCTGAATAAAACAACAGGGCATATAACAACTCAGGATCTCCAGAAGACACGACCACATTGGCCAACAATGCAAACACCGCAAAAGGCGCAGTCAGCATGATTAAATCCACCATTTTTAGGACGACATCATTCAAAGAATCAAAGAAATCTTTGAGGGGTTTCGCACTTTTTTCGCCTACTAACAAGAGAGAAATCCCTAAAAACATCGCTAAGAAAATGACTTGCAACATCAGTTTATTATTACTCAGAGCAGAAAAGGCATTGTCCGGTACCATATCTACCAGAAAATCCAAAGGACGACTGGCTTGTTGGCGACTTGCTTCTGCAATTTTTCCTTGCACACTGCTGTTGTCCGCATAGGTTTCAGTCAATTTCGAAATGGTTTCAGCAGAAACGCCGTCACCAGGATTTAGTGTATTCACCAAAATCAATCCAATACTAATAGCAATCACTGTGGTGAGTACATAGATTATAATGGTTTTAAGTCCAATAGACGCAAATTTTGAAATGTCTTTTAAATCTGAAATCCCTTTAATCAGTGAAGCTAAAATAAGCGGCACCGCAATTAATTTTAAGAGTTTTACAAAAATCGTCCCAATGGGTTTGATCCAACTCGCCACAAAATCAGCACCGCCTACTTCGAGCATTATAAAACCAAAGGTCACACCTGATAGCATGCCAATTAATATTTTCCAATGTAGTGCAAGTGATTTCATATGGGTGTTTTTTTATATTTTAAGCTTTACTAAGCCGATTTAACAGCATAAAGTCGGCAATAACCAAGGCAGCCATGGCTTCGACAATTGGCACCGCACGCGGTACTACACAAGGATCGTGCCGACCTTTTCCGTGCATTTCAACCACATTACCATCCTTATCGATTGTGTCTTGGGCTTGCATGATTGTCGCAACCGGCTTAAAAGCCACATCAAAATAGATGTCCATCCCATTACTTATTCCGCCTTGAATGCCACCCGATAAATTTGTTTTGGTAGAGCCATCAGCATTAAAAGCATCGTTATGCTGACTTCCTTTGAGTTGCGTCCCTTCAAATCCACTACCGTATTGAAATCCTTTCACCGCATTAATGGAAAGCATCGCTTTTCCTAACTGTGCATGCAAACGGTCAAACACGGGTTCCCCTAAGCCTACGGGTACATTTTTTATCACACAAGAAATCACGCCTCCAATAGTATCACCTTCTTTACGAATGGCTTTTATTTTGGAAATCATTTCTGCAGCCACTTCTGAATCTGGACAACGAACGTCGTTTGTTTCAGCATTGGCTAAATCTAAATCTTTATAAGATTTGTTAAGTGCTATGTCTCCAACAGAAGACGTATATGCGTTTATTTCAATTGTTTTGAGAAATTGTTTTGCAATGGCTCCTGCCACCACGCGACAGGCTGTCTCTCTTGCCGAACTGCGTCCACCACCTCTATAATCGCGTTGACCGTATTTTTCGGTGTACGTATAATCGGCATGACTCGGACGAAACACGTCTTTTATATGTGTATAATCATTCGATTTTTGATTGGCATTTTCAATGATAAATCCAATAGGTGTACCAGTAGTAATCCCTTCAAAAATTCCAGATAAAAACTTAACGGTATCCGGTTCTTTTCGTTGGGTCACAATGTTGGATTGTCCGGGTTTCCGACGGTCCATTTCAAGCTGAATCGCTTCAAAATTAATTGTAATTCCCGCAGGGCATCCATCAATCACACCGCCAATAGCAGTTCCATGAGATTCCCCAAAAGTTGTCAGTTTAAAAATCGATCCAAATGCATTCCCTGCCATATACTAGTCCTTAAGTCTTTTAGAATGTAAAAGTAATTGTATTATTATAAAAACAAAAATTCCAACGCTACTAAGTGTCGAATCTTTTTACGAATTAAATTGAAATGCAGTTTTGGAGCGCTTCTTCATAAATAGCTTCGTAAAAAGGAACAATTTTGTGAATATCAAATTTAGTCGCCGTGGCTTGTGCCCCTTTTTTAAATACATCTAAAACAGCGTCCTCTTTAAGAATTTTTAGTGCGTTTTGAGCCATTTCATCAATGGCACCTACGGGACTTAAAAATCCAGAAACCCCTTGAATGTTCACTTCTGGAATGCCTCCAGAATTACTTGAAATCACAGGAACTCCAGAAGCCATGGCTTCTAAAGCCGCCAATCCAAAACTCTCCGTTTGGGAGGGCAATAAAAATAAATCACTAAAACACAAGATTTTATCCACTTCACTACTGTTGCCTAAAAACACAACTTTATCTTCTATTTTGTACGTTTCACAAAGCAGTTCGGCTTCCTTCCGCTCAGGCCCCTCGCCTACCATCATTAATTTTGCAGGAAGTTCTTTTTGAATTCTATAGAAAATTTCAATCACATCTGCAATGCGTTTGACAGGTCTAAAATTACTCACATGGGTAATCACACGTTCCTCAGGAAGTGCCAAAAGATCCCGATCACAGTCTTTATAAGTGTTTTTATATTTATCTATATCGATAAAATTCGGAACGACTTTAATCTCTTTTTTGGTGTTAAATAATCGTTGGGTATCTTCTTTTAAATTTTGAGACACAGAGGTCACCGCATCTGATTTATTGATGCTAAACGTTACCGCCGTTTTATAAAAAGGATGGCTTCCTACTAAGGTAATATCGGTGCCGTGCAAAGTAGTAACAATTGGGACATCAATGCCTTCTTCGTGAAGCATTTTTTTAGCCATATAGGCGGCATAGGCATGCGGAATAGCGTAGTGCACATGCAAAACATCAATTTTATGAACTTTGACCATATCCACTAGTTTACTTGACAACGCCAACTCATAAGGCTGGTAATGAAACAGCGGGTATTCTGGCACGTTGACTTCGTGAAAATGTACATTGGAACTCAATAATTCCAAGCGTACAGGTTGACTGTACGTAATGAAATGTATCTCATGTCCTTTGCGAGATAATTCTAAACCCAATTCGGTTGCCAAAACACCACTTCCTCCAAAGGTTGGGTAACACACAATGCCTATATTCATAATTATTCTATAATTGATTCGTAGATCAAACGTTGTATTTCCGTTCTAATGTTTTCTTGTGAAAGCCGATTCGGATCGGATTTCGGAAACGTTCTATTGGCCAAAAATACATAAACTATTTCTTCTTCTGGATCTGCCCATGCATAAGTTCCCGTAAATCCTGAATGTCCAAAACTCGTCATCGACAAACAACCACAGGTAGGGCCTTCGTCTTCTAATTGTGGTTTATCAAATCCAATGCCGCGACGGTTTTCTTGATCGCAATAATGACAGGTATTAAACGTCTTAAATGTATCTGTTGAGAAATAACGTTTCCTTCCATAAACCCCTTCTTGAAGATACATTTGCATCAGTTTTGCAACATCATTGGCATTACTAAATAAACCTGCGTGTCCACCAACACCATCTTGCATTGCAGCACCCATATCATGCACATATCCATGTACGGTATCATATCGAAAATAATCATCTATTTCTGTGGGAGTGATCTGGTATTTACTAAACTTCTCTAACGGTTTATAGGTTGTATAATTAGCCCCTAATGATTTATAAAAATGCTGTTGTACCAATGCATCCAGTGGTAAATTATAATGATTTTCTATAATTGATTTTAAAATATAATAAGGTAAGTCGCTGTAACGATATTCTTGTTCTTCGAGCAATTCTGAATTGATGATTCGATTTTGAATACTATCCCTAAAATCCTTTCGTAGATATAACTGTTCGTTTATTTTTATTGGAAATTTATTAGAAGGTTTAACTTTATAAAACTTAGGGTTTGGTTTTTGAGTAACAGAGTCTAAGGTAGATACATAAAATGGAATCCATGGTTTTAGTTGTGCAAAATGAGAAAGCATCTCCTGAATTGTAATGGCTTCTTTATTGGTGTTTTTATAGGACGGCAATAAGTCGCCTAAGGTAGAATCTAAACCAATCACTCCTGAATCAACCAACTCCATAAGCAAGGGAAGTGTGGCTAATATTTTAGTGAGAGACGCCACGTCATAAAGGGTATTAAACTTTACTTCAGATGCTTTTTTATAGGTGTGGTACCCAAACGATTTTTCGTAAATCACTTTTCCTTTGCGTGCCACTAACAATTGAATACCTGGGGTCATTTGTTCCGAAATAGCATAGTTCGCGATGGAATCAATTTTCTGTAAGCGCGTTGCATCCATCCCCACCGATTCTGGCAATCCGTAAGTCAATCGATTTAAGGAAGTGGTTGGTAAACCAGCGCCTGCTTTAAAGTTGATGCCACAACTCACAGGCAAAATTCCTTTGGCCGGCAAGGCTCCAAAAATAATTTGAGCGGCTTTTTGCTGCGCAATCGGACTGTTTTGATACGCCATCAGAATGCTTTCAAAGTTTTCAAACGTCTTGAAATCATTCAAAGCATACGGTTTTGCAAACAGGGTTAAAATCACGTTGTTGGTGCGTGCTATTTCATAAAGCCACACGAGTTCCTTATCCCTAAATTGATACGATTTCCAAGGGTTTGCATTGGATTTATGAAAGCCAACAATCACGGTGTTGTAGTTACTTAAAGACGTTATCAATGCATCTAAATTTTTGGCATTTACGACATCCACTTGGGTGTATTTGTTGAGTGTATTGACAAACGGGCTTGCATCGGTATCGCCCATATTGACATAGGCAATTTTGTGTAATTCTAAATTTTTGAGTGGCAAAACAGCTTTCTTATTTTGAACCAGCGTGATTGCATTTTCCATCAATTCCCCATACAACAGATCGTCTTTTTGGCGATTCAAATCGGCACCTAAATTGGTGGTATCGATGGGCTCAAATTGATGCAGTCCAACCTTGTATTTGGCACTTAATATTTTTTTGACAGAATGGGCTAAACGCTCTTCTGAAATAACGCCCGATTCCACGGCTTTCTGCAAAGCATCTATGCCTTGAGTGACATCATTAGACATGAGCATCACATCATTTCCAGCCAAAAAGGCTTGCAAATCTATTTCTCCGGGACTGCTAAAATTAGAAGCGCCTTTCATACTCAGTGCATCGGTAAAAATCAAACCTTTAAATCCTAATTTTTCTTTTAGTAAATCGGTGACAATTGGATAGGATAAAGAGGATGGATACTCGGGTCTTGAATCGAGATTGGGCACATTAAGATGGGCGACCATCACAGACGACAGTCCTTTTGAAATGAGTTGTTTGTAAGGATATAATTCTAGGGAATCAATGCGTTTGGCTGAGAAATTAATTGTGGGAAGTGTCTTGTGCGAATCGGAACTGGTATCGCCATGCCCCGGAAAATGTTTGGCATTTGCCAACACGCCTACGCTTTGCATCCCTTCCATAAACGCTAAAGAACGTTTGGTGACTTCTTCTTTTTCTTCTCCAAAAGAGCGATTTCCAATGATTGGATTTTTGGGATTGGTATTGATATCCACTACGGGGGCAAAGTTAAAATGCACGCCAATCCGTTTGCAATGCTCTCCTATTTGAACACCGGTTTGACGTATGAGGTCTAAATTTTTCACAGCTCCCAAAGTCATATTCCATGGAAAAGCATAGGTAGAATCCAAACGCATGCTCAGTCCCCACTCCGCATCCATCCCAACTAACAAAGGAATTTTGGAAGCAGCTTGTAGCTCATTATTTAGTTGGGCTTGTCGCACGGGGCCTCCATTGGAATAGATAACGCCTCCAATATGATTGGCAGTAATTTGGTTTAGAATCGTTTTTTTGGTGGCTAAATCTTGATTAGAAAATACTTGCACCATATACAATTGTCCAATTTTTTCTTTCAGGCTAAGTGCATTGTAAGTACTGTCCACCCATGTTTTTTGCAGCTCTACATCGGAAGTGTCCAAAGGAGAAGCCGATTCTTGAGCGAAAAGTGAGAGCGAAAAAATAAAACAAAAGAGTGTAAAAAAATGGCGCATAAATGGTTTTAAAAATAGTGGAGTTAAATCCAATACCAAGTTACTATTTTTAATAGAAACACTGAATGTTTTTAAGAGCAATTTAGTATTTGTGATTTGTTTTTCTAAATACGAACCCTCTAAATTAATAGATATAAACAAGTTAACCTTAAGATTTATTTGGCGGTTCCATTTATTTTATTACTTTTATAACAGACTTAGACCTCAAATAGGACTCTTCAATACTTTATAGTACCGAAAGTAAGATATTAAATTTCTGTGAATGATTATTAGAAAAATTCTGATATCTATTTAATACTAAATTTTAAACCTATACTAAAGCAACATATTATGAAAAAACAACTACTATTTTTATTTGGAAGCTTACTATTATTTTTTAATAATTCTATTGCACAAACCAACGATTGGCGGAATTCATCATTACAAGAAAGTGCCAACTATTATGATATTGTAGCGGAGAATGAAGCGAGATTACTTCCGCTAAGAAATCAAACGGACAGAAGAAGCAAAAAACAAGTCAAACAATTTGATCGTTGGGCTGCTTTTTGGAAAGATCGAATTCTAGCAGATGGTTCATTTATTTCTGCAGCTCATACTTATAATGCGTGGAAAAACGAAAAACAACGTCAAAATAATTTACGTTTAAATGGCAGAAATGTTAATTCCGTTAATTGGACTTTAATTGGCCCTTCAACACTACCGACATCTTCTATCCCTTATTATCCAGGAATGGGCAGACTTAATGCCATCGCTTTTAATGGTACTGATGTGAATACAATTTATGTTGGCAGTCCTGCTGGCGGTATCTGGAAAACCATAAATGGAGGAACAACATGGACACCAAAAGGAGACGATCTCGCAAACCTTGGGGTTTCAGACATAGTGATTAACCCAACAAATACTAATATTTTGTACATAGCAACTGGTGATTGGGATGGTAGACATAATAGGTCTATCGGAGTTTTTAAATCTACAAATGGCGGAGATGATTGGGCGAGTACAGGTCTTGCTTTTACTCTTGGTCAAAATGATATTATAAGCAAATTACTGATTGATCCAAACAATGTAAATACTGTTTTCGCAACCACAAGAAACAATATTAAACGAACAACAGATGGGGGTACCACTTGGACCGATGTGTTTACCGAAAGTTCTGCTACTTTCAATGATATTGCCTATAAGATTGGAAGTAACAGTGTTTTATATGCAACATCTATATGGGGTAAATTTTATGTCTCTACTAATAATGGTGCAAATTGGTCTCTAGCATCAAGCCCTTCATCTAGCAGGTTAGACTTAGCACTGACAGCAAACGATACTGATTTGATATTAACTTTAGATACTAATGGAGTTCTAAGAAAATCCATTGATCAAGGATCAACGTGGACAACCATCTCTACAATTTCAGGATATAATCCTCAAGGAGGTTATGATATGACACTTGCAATTTCACCTTTAAATAAGGATTTAATTTTAGCTGGAGGCATAGAAGGCTGGAGATCTTCTGACGGAGGGGCCACTTGGGAAAAATATTTAGATGGGTATTGGGTACAAGGAAATCCTTATTTTTACGTACATTCAGACCATCATGATATGAAATTTATTCCCGGAACCAATACTGCTTTTTCAGTTAACGATGGAGGAATATTTAGAGGAGATGCATCTATAAACACCCCATGGACAGATTTATCTTCTGGATTAGCAATTGCACAATATTATAATGTTTCTGGAACGCCTCAAAATGCTGGGAAACTAATAGCGGGGGCACAAGATAATGATATCGCTGTTTTTGATGGAGGAACAATTACAGGAGCAAATCCAGGAAGCGATGGCGTTGAAGGCTTGTGGGATTATTCAAACTCCACTATTGCTTGGACGTGTAGTCAAGCAGGATCAATGTCCAGAACTATGGACGGGTTTGTTAACTCACAAAATGTAGGAACGCCTTCTGGAGCTCCGTTTGTATGGGAATTAGAAATTCACCCAACAGTTCCAACTACTATTTTTGGAGGGTTTGGGGATATTTATAAATCTACAAATAGAGGCGATTCTTGGACGAACTTAAGCTCTGGAGTCGGATCAATAGAGTATATTTCTATCGCACCCTCAAACGCTGATGTCATATATGTTTCAGGAACAAATGGACTAGTAAAAAGAACAGCTAATGGCGGAACATCATGGACAGCAATTACCAAACCCCAAGTAGGAAATGTAAAAAGTATAGAAGTGCACCCGACGAATCCAAGCGAAGTATACATCGCATATTCAGGGTATCAGACTGGAAAAGTTTATAAATCTACAGATAGTGGAGCTAATTGGACTAATATTACAGGTTCTTTGCCAAACATACCAACGCACCAAATACGATACAAAACAGCTAGTACAGATGGAGAGCTTTTTTTAGCCACAGATTTAGGAGTGTATTACAGAACGAATACAGCTGGAGACTGGGTTAAATTAGGAACTGGACTACCTAATGTAATTGTTTACGATTTAGAAATTCATTATGCCACTGAAAAGTTAAGAGTCGCTACTTTTGGAAGAGGTGTTTGGGAAGCTCCAATAGATGCGGCGTCTTTAAATATAGAAAAAGAACAATTAGCTGAAAACGCAGTAAGTATTTACCCAAACCCAACAAAAAACAAGCGTTTTAATATTAAACTCAATAATTTAACTGGAGAAACAACCATCTTAATTTATAATGTAATTGGAGCAGTTGTTAAAGAACTTAAAACCAATTCCATTGAAGAAAACGTAAATCTTGCTTCCTTCTCAAAGGGGCTTTATCTTGTGAAATTCACTAACAACAATAAAAGTATTACTAAAAAAATAATTTTAAATTAAAACTTATCATAGAAATTATTGAAGTGAAAACGACTTCAATAGTTTCTATTCGTTATTAAATAACACATGAAGGCTACCTTGTTTCTCACACTCTATCTTTTACTTTTTTCAGGCTGTAATTCTTCTTTAAAATTAACATCTAAAATTAAGCAAACTGTTTACCCAGGTCTTCAATCTGAAAAAACATACACAAACTATGTTTTAAACTATTCTGTACATACAGATAAAACTATAAAGATTGATAGTATCGTTGTATTTAAAAAAGGGAAATGCTATAAAGTCAATTCTTATTTACTCAAAAAAGAATTGTCAGCAAGCTACTCAGAAAAAATTACCAAAAAAGGGAATTATATTTTAGAAATCCCTCTCAAAGAGGACTCTATTGGTGCTGAATGTAAAAACCAACAAGCTGAAATTAGCCTGTACTATATAGAGGGTTCAGTAGCTAAAACTATGTATCTCGACAATTTCGTAGCGGAACGAAAAACAAAACGATAACAAACACCGACAACAATTTTTATAGATAAATAAATCGCTTTCCATAAAAAAAAGGTGTAACCAACAACTCCCTAAACTGATAAATTTAAGCAGCTTAGCAGTAAAAAATATTTGGAAGTCTTATTTTTTTCATTACTTTTATCACAGACTTAGACCTCAAATCTGACTCTTCAAAATTGATAGTACCGAAAGTAAGATATTAAATTTCTGTGAATTTTAAACTCAGAGCATCTCTATGTATTAGACAGAGTTGTTCATAATTTATACGAAATGAATAAAAAAACAATCTTATCAATAGGATTTTTGGGATTAGCAATATTATGTTATTCCCAAAAGAAAAAAAAAGATATTGTAGTTACTGACGGCGTGAAAAACAATATAACAGCAACATCTACAGGAATGTACGAAGGCACAAAATCACTTAAAGCAAAATCATATTTTGAAAAGGCTTCTGATTTTTCAGAAAAGAACGATTTTGTTAACGCTGAAAAATTTTATTTAAAAGCAATAAAAGAAGATTCTCAATTTATAGAATCTTATGACAATTTAGGAAGAGTTTATAGAAGAATTGGAAAATTAGACAAAGCTATCAAATACTATTCAAAATCAATTGAGCTTTATCCGGATGGAATTATGGCTCATCAAAATTTAGCCGTCGTATTTGATATTCAAAAAAAATATGCTAATTCAATAAAGCAATACAAAGAAATATTAAGGATTTCTCCAAATAATGTTGAAGGCTTCTTTGGATTAGCAAATTCATATATGATGAATTTAAGCTTTGAAATGGCCTTGGAAAACGCATTAAAAGTAGTTAAAATTTATAAAGAAACAAATTCACATTATCTTAGTGAAGGTTATTATTTAACGGGTTTAATTAATTATCATAGTGGCAATAAAAGTGAAGCAAAAAAATATTTATTATTAGCTAAAGAAAATGGAGTAAACTTAAATCCTGCCTTAGAGAGTGAATTATTTGACGATAATTCCGATAGCTCTGAAATTACTTTAGTGACCAAAGAAGATTACGCTAAGTATGAACAAAAAGTTATTAGAGATTATAATTGGTTATTTGAAACACCCATTGATGTTAATCCCGAAAAAAGAAAAGAAACAAATGCATTTTTAATGCAGTGGATGTCGGGAAGTCCAAATGTGTCAATCGAATTATCTGAAAAAATAACTCCGTATTTGGATTGTTCAGAGTGCTTAATGATTTTTATGGCAGGATGGTCAAAATATACTTTGGAAACAAAAAAATTCAACAAATTTAAAGCAAACTTGACAGGTACTGAAAGCGTGATTGAATTTTATTTGTTTAATAAAAGTAAAATTGGAGAAAATAAAAAAATTGAAAAATTCGTGAAACTAAAAAAAGCAGGGAGGCTTGAGAAATATATAAGATCGAAAATATAGCTCTTGGGTCAAAGTTTGGAGACCTTACGGAATAGTAGGTATAAAGGAATCCAACATATTCGAAAACTTTTTGAGTTTCGAAGTTGTTAGACGTACAATACCCTGATTTTAAATTTTTAAATAAAATATCTATGAAAAAAACAATCATTTTAATCTTAATAATCTCATTTTCACAGAATATCTTGGGTCAACACTCAGATTATGAAAAAGGACTAGTAAAATTAGCGAAAATTTATAAAAATTTTCATTTCAGAAGTGACCCTCCGACTAATACTTATGAGGAGATTAATTCAATTTCTTCTAAAGAGCTTTTAAAAGCTAAGAGATTTATCTCAGAAATCGTTACATCAAACAATAAATTAACAACAACAGAATTCTTAAAAAAAGCTGACACTCTTACATTAAAAAATTTATATATTATTCGTGGAATTAACTGGAACTTGCACGAAGCTGAAGCAGAAGACAATTTTGTAATTATAGATTCACTTAAAAATGAAAAAACAAACTATTATGAATTAGTTTCTTGTTATTATGGAATGCTATTCTCAGCTGTTGGTAATAAAAATAAGCCATTTGATTTGTCTGATGTTAATTTTACATTGAAAGACTACAATCTAGATAACGATACTGAAAAAGGAATATTCTTTTTAAAAAGCATGAGAATCTTTGGTACTATGATTTGGGGTTATATTAATGTACCTAAACCACCTAACTTAAAAAAAGCACTTAGCTACATAGATAAATATCCTAAATATAATGGCTTGAAATATTATAGATACTCAGATTTAAACTTCAAGGATTTTAAAATAACCACAGACAAAAGAAACCCAAAAGAAAGTTTTAAAAAATACTATATCAATAAATATATTGAAACACTTCTATATCATTCTTATTGTTTATCTAGAAAGAAAAAATATAAAAAAGAAAAAAACAATTTGTTACTTGAATCAATTTTAAGGAATGATTCATATTGGATATACACGGAATATAAGACAACATTAGAAAAAATATTTAAAAAAGTTAAAGAATAAGAATGCCCTTTAAAACTCTATTCAAAATCAATAAAAATGACACTCATTAAAACACTAACTATTTCTTTCACTTTAATGTATTAAACCTATTCAGAACTAGTGATTGCACAAATTGTTCAAATTCAAGGTTTGATTATAGAATAACAAAAAGTGTGACAATGTCTCACTAATCATAAAACAGTCATCAATCCTCAAATTTATCTAAAAGGAGGTTATCTATTTTTTTTCTTGTCAAGCTGAACCTGCCTGTCGGTAGACAAGCTCGTTTCACCTTCTCAAAATTAATGATTTTAATACTTTGAGATTCTGAAATAAATTCAGAATGACAGACTTCTTAGTTTAAGAAAGCCTATTATTGAATTGGTAACATTATTATGAATTATTAAAAAATGACCAAAAAACTACACCCTTCAGTATCCGAACTATGGAACTATTATATTCTTAGCAACCCTAAATTTAAGAACACCCCCATTCCTGAATCTTACCATTTCTGTGATAATGAAAAAGATGCCAATGAATGTTTACAATGGGTTGTGGAGGGTGTAAAACGAGCTACGACTACTTCAATGTGGTGGTTTGAAACGAATAAGCATCCCCTGCCCAAAATTGGAGACCTCTATATTGTAACCGATTGGGAAGGAATAGCGAAAGCCATCATTCAAGTGCTGAAAATTGAAAAAACGCCTTTTAATAAAATCACCCCTGAATATGCTGAAATTGAAGGAGAAGGCGACAAATCTTTAGCGTATTGGAACAAAGTCCATTGGGACTATTACACCCGTGAAATGAGTGAAAAAGGAGAACATCCCAAAGAAGATATGCTCCTTATCTGTGAACAATTTCAAACCGTATGCATTAAAAAATAATTATAACCAAAAACAAAACACTTATTGAAGCATTGACAATATCTATAATGCATCGTGTTTTAATTCTTTGATTTTATCTTACATTTATCCCAATCCTAAACCTAAACATCATGAATGATTCAAATGAAAGTAAATGCCCGTATCTAAACGGACAAACAAAATCAACCAATGGCACAGCTAACAACGATTGGTGGCCAAACCGTTTAAACCTCAACAGTCTTCGATTGCATTCTCCAATGGTAAATCCTATGGATAAAGATTTTAACTACTCAAAAGCATTTGAGAGCTTAAACCTAAAAGAGATCAAAAAAGACATTTATGCATTGATGGTGGATTCACAAGAGTGGTGGCCGGCAGATTATGGTCATTACGGTCCCTTATTCATTCGGATGGCGTGGCACAGTGCCGGTACCTACCGAATGACGGATGGTCGTGGTGGAGGTTCTACCGGAAACCAACGTTTTGCACCCGTCAATAGCTGGCCAGATAATGGAAATCTCGACAAGGCTCGAATGTTGCTGTGGCCAATCAAACAAAAATATGGACAAAAAATATCCTGGGGCGATTTAATGATTCTTGCAGGAAATTGTGCTTTGGAATCGATGGGACTTGAAACCTTCGGTTATGGTGGTGGACGTGAAGATATTTGGCAACCCGAAGAAGATGTCTATTGGGGCAAAGAAACGGAATGGTTGGGAGATAAACGGTATTCCGGCGAACGCGATTTAGAAAATCCTTTGGCAGCCGTTCAGATGGGATTGATATATGTAAATCCCGAGGGGCCTAATGGAGAACCGAATGCGATTGCTTCGGCAGTCGATATTCGCGAAACCTTTGCACGTATGGCAATGAATGATGAAGAAACGGTGGCACTGGTTGCTGGTGGACATACCTTTGGTAAATGCCACGGCGCAGGAGACCCTGAAAATGTGGGCAGAGAACCAGAAGCGGCTCATATTGAGGCACAAGGAATGGGATGGAAAAATAGTTTTGGAACAGGTAAAGGCGTAGACACCATCACAAGTGGGCTTGAAGGTGCTTGGACTCCAACACCAACGCAATGGGATCACAGCTATTTTGAGACCTTGTTTAGCTATGAATGGAATTTAGTGAAAAGTCCCGCAGGGGCTTGGCAATGGGTGCCTACCGACCCCAAAGCAGCGACCCTAGTTCCAGATGCACACGATGCTTCTAAAACGCATGCACCCATAATGACCACGGCAGATTTAGCGTTGCGAATGGATCCTATTTACGAACCTATATCGAGACGTTTTTATGAAAATCCGGATGAATTTAAGGATGCATTTAAAAGAGCTTGGTTCAAATTGACACACCGAGATATGGGGCCCAAAGCCTGTTATTTAGGCTCTGAAGTTCCTGATGGAGATTTAATTTGGCAAGATCCAATTCCTGAAGTAAATTATAATTTAGTGAATGATGTAGATATTTCAAATTTGAAAACACAGATTTCAGAATCGGGACTCTCTGTTTCGCAATTGGTTTCAACGGCTTGGGCATCTGCTTCTACCTTCCGTCATTCTGATAAACGTGGCGGTGCCAATGGCGCTCGCATTCGATTCGCTCCTCAAAATAATTGGGAGGTCAATAATCCCGTACAATTAAAAACGGTCATAGAAGCCTTGGAAATAATTCAAAATAAATTTAACGGAGTAAATGATCTCAAAAAAATATCCTTGGCAGATTTAATTATCCTTGGGGGCTGTGTGGGTATAGAAAACGCAGCGAAAAAAGCGGGACAAGTTTTAACCGTTCCCTTCACTCCAGGTAGAACGGATGCATCGCTAGATCAAACAGATGTGGACTCTTTCAGCTACTTAGAACCAAAAGCAGATGGGTTTAGAAATTATAAAAAGGATAACTGTGATTTTATAACGGAAGAACTCTTAGTGGACAAGGCGAATCTTTTAACTCTAACAGCTTCAGAAATGACGGTTCTTGTTGGTGGAATGCGTGTTTTAAACACCAACTTTAATGGCTCAAAAAATGGTGTCTTTACAGAAAACCCAGAAACATTGTCAAATGATTTCTTTGTGAATCTTTTAGACTTAAGAACCAAATGGACGGCTACGGACGAAAAAGGCGAATTCTTCAAAGGAAGCGACCGAACAACGGGAGATGAAAAATGGAACGCAACACGTGCCGATTTAATTTTTGGATCAAATTCTGAATTAAGAGCGATTGCAGAAGTGTATGGATCTAGTGATTCTAAAGAAAAATTTGTAAAAGATTTTGTAAACGCATGGGATAAAGTGATGAATTTAGATCGATTTGATTTAGGTGACTAAATTTATCAATATTATAAACCTGAAAACTCCTTCCTGAAAAGTTAAATTATATTTCGTTTTAGGAAGGTCCATTCGGGTAAAACAGAATCAAAGGATTTTAGTTCCTTTTTTTGTTTGGTTTTTAATCTGTTTTAGGTATTTTTAAAGTTCATAACAGTAATCGTGTAACCCAAAAAAACATTTCTATGAAATTATCAGAAGTTAAATTAGTTTTAAAAAAATTAGATAAAATCGGATTTCAATTGGCGAATGGTACATTGGTTCCTAATCACTTTCATGTCACAGAAGTGGGAAAAATCACCAAACACTTTATTGATTGTGGAGGCGTTGTACGCAATGAGGAAGTCGCCAACTTTCAACTTTGGAATGCAAACGATTACGATCACAGGCTGCACCCCGAAAAACTCCTAAACATCATAGAACTTTCTGAAAAAATTTTAAAAATAGACAATTTAGAAATTGAGGTCGAATACCAATCACAGATCGAAGGGTCGGAAACCATTGGGAAATTTGGACTGGATTTTGATGGCAAAAACTTTTTACTCACCTCAAAACAAACCAATTGCTTGGCACAAGACCAATGTGGGGTTCCGGAAGGAAAACAAAACGTAAGATTATCCGATTTGAATGAGGAGCCTTGCTGTACTCCAAGTAGTAATTGTTGTTAAATTTTAGTAAGCAGATTAAAAACCAAGGTTTCTGATCATAACCAATGACGATGAATGTGTTAGCATTTAAATTCATTTGGCTGCATGTATTTATTTTCTTACATTTATGCCAGACTTAGACCCCAAATCTAATTCTTCACAAACTGTATATTTAAAAGTAACTGTAAATATAGCTTCGTTTGATAAGTATTTAATTTAAGGGTTCTATAATTAGCAGCTATTAGGATGGACTTAATGCTGCCGTTGATTTTAATTCATTTTAAAAAAATAGCTATGAACCATCCATATCTAAATCTTGATACCCAAGAAAATGATAAAATGGATGTACCATACTTGCACTGAGCGCAGTCGAAGTGTGACCACTAAAAAACAATAAATACAATCATATGAAACGATCACTTATTATCGCACTTACCTTGTTACTATTTTTGAATCACAATGGATATTCACAAGAACCCACAGATGACCCTATTACAATTGATGAGAACACACTCATTAAAGATGAAGCAGGAAATAAAATTGACGTACTCAAATTAATGGAGCTGTTGGACTCAGCTGAGTGGTCCATGGATCCTGTAAAAGACAAAGACGGAAAATTGTTGTACATGCAAATGCGAAAAGCAACTGAAGAAGAAAGAAAGGAGATGGGACTAACATCGATGCTACCCAATAGTACCGATATCATTGGAAAACCCGCACCTAATTTTAAAATGACAGACCTAAATGGAAATGAAATTTCTTCTGAAACCACCAAAGGAAAAGTAGTGGTTTTGAATTTTTGGTTTGTGAGCTGTAAACCCTGTATTGCAGAGATTCCAGAATTAAATGAAGTCTATAAAACATATAAAAACAATACCGAAGTTGTTTTTGCATCCATTACCTTTGATGAAAAAGAAAAAGTCGTTACTTTTTTAGAAAAATACCCACTACAATATCCTGTTGTTTCAGATGCAAAAGAAATCTGTACTTTATTTAACACCTCATCATACCCAACAAACATAGTCATTGACAAAAATGGTAATTTTTATGACCACGTAAGTGGAGGCTTTCCTGAAATTGGACATCAAATTTCTAATTCCATTCAGAATGCGTTGGAGGGGAAATAGGGGTTGTTAAAACTACTAATTCCCCTATTTTGCATACATAAATATTTTAACGTATTTGACTGAAACACAATTTAAAAATGAAAAAAAATCTAAGCTTCCTACTTGCTTTACTTTTATCTTTATCTATGCTGAACGCTCAAAACAATTCAGAAGGAGTCAAAAAACACCAGCTTAAAGTAAATCTGTTGCCTGCACCTAATATAGACTATGAATTCGGAATTTCAGAATATGCAACTCTTAGTTTACAAATTGGTACTGAACTTGGAAGCATAACAAATATAAAAACAAATAAAAGTCACATTGGCCTTTTCCCTTTAGCGGAAATTTCATTCCGACAGTACTATAATTATGAAAGAAGACTCGAAAAAGGAAAAAATACATTTAATAATTCCGCTAATTTTTATGGAATAATAGCATCCTATAACAGTTCAAATGCAATTATTATTGAGAATAATATAAATGTTGTAAATGATTTATTTCAAACTGGAGGGGTTTATGGTTTTCAAAGAACCTACATCAAAAAACTAAACTTTGGTTTTGAAGTTGGAATTGTGTATAGCTATTCCAAACCGATAGGAGGTAAAGTTCAACCGTACTTGAATTTTAACTTGGGATGGATTCTATTGTGATATATTACAACAGAGAGGCTCCTGTGTAAAAAGAAAAACACCCCCAAATTTGTTAAATTCTAGCGCGTTCGTGTTAAAATTTTTTGGCAGTCCCATTTATTTTCTTAAATTTACGCGAGACTTAGACCCCAAATCTGATTCTTCAAACCAATAAAACCAAGAGTAGTTTACTTTATTACTGTAAACCAAGACCCCTTTAGTTAGGGTTGTTTTGGGTATGTCCTTTGTTTGAGGGATGCTATTATTATAACTAATTATAACTATTTAACTAAATGAAGTCATAAAATAAAAAACAAAGAAATGAAACATTACCTTACAGTAGCATTCTTTGTCGCTACAACTTTAGTTGGATTCTCTCAAGCTAAAAATTTTATTGATCAACCCTATTTAGAAACAACCGCTAAAGTTGATTCATTGGTAAAGCCTGATCGTATTTATTTGTCTATTTTAATTCAAGAAAAAGAAGACCGCAACAAAACATCTGTTGAATCTCAAGAGCAACTGCTCGCTGACGTTTTAGAGAACTTAAACATCGATTTAAAAAAACAATTAAAAATTGAAGACCTCGCCAGTAACTATAAAAAATACTTTTTAAAAAAGAAAAGTGTTCTCAAATCAAAAGCGTATGAATTGGTCGTCTATGATGGACTCACAGCGAGTCAGGTCTTAATCCATTTAGAAGCACAAGGCATTTCTAATGTGCGCTTAACCAAAACAGAATACTCAAAAACCGAAGCCTTAAAACTAATTTTACGCTCAAAAGCAATACTAAAAGCGAAGGCACAAGCCAATGCATTGATCACGCCCCTAGAACAGCAGCTTGGAAAAGCAATTTTTATCTCAGATAAGTATTACACTAACTCTTACAACCCAAGAAATGGACAAATGAGGATGGCGTATGCTGTTGACATGAAATTAGAAGCCCCTATTGATATCGAGTTTTCGGATATTAAAATTGAAAGTGAAGTGATGGTACGATTTTCTATTAACTAACTAAACTATGGCTCCAAAAAACATCATTTTTATAAAATACTACAAAACAACTATTGGAGAGTTGATCATTGGATGTTTTGAAAATCAGATCTGTATATTAGATTTCCGATACCGAAAAATGCGAACGCGTATTGACAAGCGAATACAAACAGGCTTAAACGCAGTATATCTTGAGAAAGAAACACCTCTTTTGAGAGCTGCAAGGTTACAAGTTAAAGCCTACTTAAATGGAACGCGAGACGAATTTACGTTGCCAATTAAAATGGTAGGAACTCCCTTTCAGTTCAGCGTTTGGAACGCTTTACAAACAATCCCTTATGGGACCACAAAATCCTATTTAGAATTAGCGAAACAAATTGGAAATAAAAAATCCGTAAGAGCTGTGGCCACTGCCAATGGTGCCAATGCACTCGCGCTTATAATTCCCTGTCATAGAGTGATTGGATCCAATAATAAATTAGTGGGCTATGCGGGTGGACTCCCTGTTAAAAAGAGTTTATTGGAGTTAGAACTAGCGCATTATCAAAATCCAGATGAATTGCCCTTTGAGGCTACTGAATAATTTTAAACAAACCGACTGTGCCAGCTTTCAGAAGCAGGGACTTCCCAAAACTCTAAGTATTCTGCCTTAGAATTTACTAGGTTATTAAATACAATTGTGTTTTTAGAAACCGCTTTATCTTTCGCCATCTTTTTAAAATCGGTCAGCGTTTTATAAGCCACGTACTCGCCTTGCTTGTAGGAAACATTCATCTTATCCATCAAATCAACCTTATACGCTGTTTCAAGTTCTTGAATAAACTTCACAGAGGCATCTATAGAACAACCGGTTGCGGCATTCATTTCTTGATCTAAAGCAATCACAATAAAACGTTTGTATTTGATCTCAAACCCCGATTGCAAGTCGGCGCCATGCGCCGTCCAACCTTCTAAAAAAGTGGTTAATTTTTCAGAAATTTCTTCTAATTCAGCATCAGAGAAAGAGCGGTTGCATTGGTAGATCCAAATACGAGCGGTTTCAGGAAGGGTATCAAAATTAACAAGCATTGTTTTTAGGAATATTTTATTTTATAAATCTTGAGCGTTTGCAATCAGTTCAGCCACATCCATGACTTCTATCTGACCTTCCACTTTGTTCTTAACACCATCCGTCATCATCGTATTACAAAACGGACAGCCAGCCGCGATGATATCGGGTTTGACTTCCATAGCCTGTTCTGTTCGTTCGATGTTAACCTCTTTGTCTCCTGGTTCAGCATCTTTAAACATCTGAGCACCTCCAGCACCACAACACAGTCCTTTTTTGCGACAGTTTTTCATTTCAACAAGTTCGGCATCTAACTTTTTAATCAAGTCACGAGGGGCTTCATACACATCATTTCCACGACCTAAATAACAGGGGTCATGGAATGTAATGCGTTTGCCTTTAAACTTGCCACCTTCAATCGTCAAACGGCCTTCATCTAACAAGCTTTTGAGAAATTGAGTGTGATGCATCACTTGATAATCGCCTCCCAAAGAAGGGTATTCATTTTTGAGTGTATTAAAACAATGAGGACAAGCAGTTACAATTTTTTTAATCTCGTAAGCATTCAATACTTCGATATTGGTCACTGCTTGCATTTGAAATAAAAATTCGTTCCCAGCACGTTTGGCAGGGTCGCCTGTACAGCTTTCTTCAGTTCCTAATACCGCAAATTCAACCTCTGCCTTGTGTAATAATTTCACAAAAGCTTTGGTTATTTTTTTGGCACGGTCGTCAAAACTACCTGCACAACCCACCCAAAATAAAACTTCAGGTTGTTTGCCTTGGGCCGTAAATTCGGCCATTGTAGGAACTTTTAATACATCGCTCATTTTCTAAATATTAATCATGTTGACCATCGTCAAAAACTTCGATCGTTACTTCTTTTTCTACTAAATCAGTGAATTTACCATTATAGCGTGTTGCTTTCACTAAGTGGTTATCAATCCAATGGTAATTTCCTCCTCTTGGTTTGCCCATTAAAAGGCTGTGGTAATTGAAGCCGTGTTGCTTCAACCAGTTTTGAGTGACTTCTCTGTGCGATTCCGTTCGAGATGTGAAAAAGCAAATCATATGCCCTTCTTCATACCAACCATTACACGTCTTTAAAGCATCCAAAAAAGGCAAGCAAGTTGCCATACGTTCTGGTTCTTCATTGGGAACATCTTCAGTGATGGTTCCGTCAATGTCTATTAAATAATTTTTTACACCTCCTGGAAGTACTGGGCTTATCAATTCACCAGCTTCTACTTTTTCGTGTAATAATTTGTCTGCCTCTTCTCTTTTCATGTGTTTATTTTATTGATATTTTTTATTCGTTTTTCCAGTTTAATCGGTCCATTTGGTTGTAAGGCCAAGGGGCACCATTGTTTTCTATATTAGACATCATGGTGTTTAACTCCATCGGAGCAGCACTTTGTTCCATGACCAAATAGCGACGCATTTCAAGAATAATTGAAAGGGGGTCGATACTTATGGGGCAGGCTTCTACACAAGCATTACAGCTGGTACAGGCCCACAATTCTTCATTGGTAATATAATCACCTAAAAGCTGTTTTCCGTCTGGTACAAATTCCCCTTTATTCGCGTCTATATTAATGCCTACTTCTACCAAACGATCCCGTGTATCCATCATTATTTTTCGGGGAGATAATTTTTTCCCTGTTTGATTGGCGGGACATTCACTTGTGCAACGTCCGCATTCTGTACAGGTATAGGCATTTAAAAGTTGTATCTTATTTAAATCTTGAACATCACTAGCCCCAAATTTATCGGGAACAGAACCATCATCGTCAGTCGCTGCAAAAGGATCGATGTTTGGATCCATCATTAACTTCACCTCGTTAGTAACGGCTTCTAAATTGTTAAATTGACCTTTGGGTTTTACGCTGCCAAAATAGGTGTTTGGAAAGGCTAATAAGATGTGTAAATGTTTAGAATAATATAAATAATTTAAGAACACCAAAATTCCAATAATGTGCATCCACCAAGCCACGCGCTCAATTAAATCAACATTATACCCTTCAAACATCGGGGCGAAAAATTGACTGATCACGTTCCCGGAATTCATGGATTGAAATTCTACATCCGTCGCATTCATGAGGATAAACAATCCCATCAAAACAATCTCGAAATAGAGAATTAAGTTTCCATCCAGCTTCGGCCAGCCTTTCATTTCGGAGCTCAGGAAGCGTTTTATTTTCACGACATTTCTTCGAAACCAAAAGATCACGACGGCTACAAATACCAATGTTGCTAGAATTTCAAAAGTCCCGATCAATACGCCATACAAACTTCCAATTCCTGATAAAATTCGATGGGTTCCAAACAAACCATCAATAATGATTTCTAAAACTTCAATGTTTATAACAACAAAACCAACATAAACAACAATGTGAAGAATTCCAGCAATTGGACGGCGCACCATTTTACTTTGTCCGAGTGCGATTCGTGCCATGTTTTTCCAACGAATTTTGGAATCGCCATTCACATCTACATCTTTTCCAAGGAAGATATTGCGTTTTAGTTTGCTTATGTTTCGAGCAAAAAAACCAATACCTAAAACAAGTATAATTGCAAAAATGATATTTGGCAAAAAATTCATTTGGTTAATTTTTGTTATTTTTTAGTCTTTATTTCATTCCCTTCAGAATCGTATTGTTTGGCTTTTTTCCCAAATAGAGAAAAATGCACATAACGCTTCGGATTTAACTTCATATCTTCTAAAAGTTCTTCCAATTGTTTGGTCGCCCCTTCAAGGTTGTTATAGACTGCATCATCTTTCATGAGCTTTCCAACTGATCCTTCTCCATTTTCGATACTTGTCAATAATTGATCGAAACTAGAAATCGTAGACTTTAAATTTACCATGATGGTGTCTAAATCAGCCGCTGCCAATGAAGTACTTAGGGTTGTTAAATCCTCCGATATTTTATTGAAATTTGTGATCGTTTCTCCAATCGCTGATGTATTATCAACTACTAAACCGTTCAAGGATTCAGAAGTGGATTTGAAAGAGGCAATTGTTGTGCTTAGTTCAGCGATGCTTGATTTTATGTTATTTTTGGTTTGTGTGTCAAAAAGTGTGTTGAGATTCACCAATAATAAATCTGCACTGACCATCATGGTTTCCATTTTTTCTTGCAATGGTGTCAACCGTTGATTGACCAAATCCGTGAGTCCTGGTTTTACATCAGAATTTAGAATGTCTCCAGATTCTATGGATGGTGCCCCATCAAATGCAGGAATGATTGCAATGGCTTTCCCACCAATAAGACCCGCTTCGTAAAGTTGAGCTGTACTGTTTTTTGAAAATTCGAAGTCACTGTCAATAAGCATATTAACGTTTAATTTTCCAGAGCGATCGTTTGTAAAATCTATCGATTGCACTTTCCCTATTTTATGACCATTAATGGTAACCGCAGCAGATGGCGCCAGTCCTTCAACATTGTCATAAATTGCAGTGATTTTTTTAGAGTTATCAAGTATGTTCTCACCTTTTAAATAGTAAAAAATAAATACAAAAAGTAATATTCCTGAGATGACTAAAATAGCCGTTTTAATTTCCTTAGATAATTTCAATATGATAGTTTTTTCTTCTTACAAATTTATGAATAATATTGAAATAATAGGGTCTATTATTCCGTAGATTTTAAGGCGGATTTAACTGCTATCTTTTTACCGTTTTTATAGGCTACAACATAAGCACTTTTATATCCTTTGGTAATTGCTTCATTTTTTAACATAAGAACTTCCTCATAACTTGAAGTATTGCCGTAAAAGTAACGGTAAACTTTTTTAGACTTGGTTCTTGAAATAGGGTTTAATCCTTTAAAATTATATGATTTGGTGACTAATTTTTTAGAGCCCGCCGCAATTTGAACTTTAAATATTATGGATGTATCTATAGATGTGGGAATTTTATCAGGTACATCTGTTGTCAACGGAGGTTCAACCATCTCCTCTACCGATATTGCTGTATTTAAATTAGATTTATAATCTACGATAGCATCCGATATGCTTTTTGAGATATTGTTATTTCCTACAACAGAGTTTAAATAATCTCCTTCACTTCTATTAGTTATAAAGCCTGTTTCAATTAAAACACTTGGCATATAAGTGTTGTGTAACACCCAAAAAACCGCTTGTTTAACGCCTCTGTTTTTACGTTTTAATCTATTGGTAAAGTTGTCTTGAATGTTACGAGCCAACAGAATACTTTGGTCCAAATAATCTTCTTGCATAAGCGTCAACCCGATGAGGGTTTCAGGGGAATTTGGATCAAAACCTTCATAGTTTGTTTCATAGTCATCTTCGTAGAAAATAACTTCATTTTCTTCCTTGGCAACTCTAAAGTTAGATTCGCTTCTACCAAGTCCCAAAACATAGGTTTCGGTACCATAGGCCTGAGAGTTGTGTGCGTTGCAATGCACGGAGACAAATAAATCAGCATCGGCTTTATTGGCAATCTTTGCGCGTTGCCTTAATTCTATAAAGACATCCGTTTTTCGAGTGTAGATGACTTTTACGTTTTTATATTTTTCTAAATTTTCACCTATTTTTAACACAATTTTTAAAGCAATATCCTTTTCTTTATACCCGAATTTAGTGGGTCTCCCCGGATCTTTACCTCCGTGGCCTGCGTCTAAAACAACGATAAAGGGTTTGTTATTTGTTTGTGAGTACCCTTTGAATATTCCAAAAAATAAAAGGAATACTAAAAAGAATTTTATTTGCTTATGCATGTTGATTAATTTGCCTGTGAATCGAATGGTTAAAATATAAAAATCAAAAAAAAATATCCGTAACTTTGGTTTTTCAAAAATCGAGTCATATAATACAAAAATACTCTTAAAAGCATTGAAAACAAGATTCTTTCAACTAGTTTTTTCTTTAAGTTTTACAGTGTTTACTAACAGTGTAGGCATGGCTCAGGATATTCCCAACCCAAAACCATCCACTGAAATTCCTGCTTCTAAGGAGTTGGAAGTGAAAAACGATTCGATTCCTACTCAGGAAGTAAAACGTATCGAAACAGATTCTATTGTCAATGACAGTCTCTCAAAACCAAAGAAATTATTGGAAGCGATTGTCACCTATAAAGCCAAAGACTATACTTCTGTCAATCAAAAAACACAACAAATATACCTTTACAACGAAGCTGAAATCCAATATAAAGACATGGATATCAAAGCGGGAGTGATTGTTATTGATTACGGAAAAGACATTGTGTATGCTGGACGTTTAAAAGATTCGATGGGGAATTATAGCCAACATCCTGTATTTAAACAAGGGAGTGATGTTGTGGAACCCGATTCAATTGCTTTTAATATGAAAACAAAAAAAGCACTGATTTGGAATTCAAAAACAGAACAACAAGGCGGACGTATTATTTCCAATTTGACCAAAAAAGAAAATGACTCTGTCTATTTTGTAAAGCGTGCTAAATTCACCACTTCAGAAAACGAAGAGAATCCAGAATATTATTTTTTATTGCGAAAAGCGAAAATTGTGCCTGGTAAAAAAGTAGTTACAGGACTTACCAATCTATTTATTGCAGATGTCCCCACTCCTATTGGATTGCCGTTTGCTTTTTTCCCACTGTCTCAAACACGAACTTCGGGGGTGTTATTTCCTTCATTTGGAGAGCAAAGCGATCGTGGTTATTTCCTTCAAAATGGAGGGTATTATTTTGCGATCAGTGATTATTTTGACCTTGCAGCACTTGGAGATTACTATACGAATGGGAGTTACGGAATTCGCCTTGAAAGTAATTATGCCGTGCGTTATAAATTTAGAGGTTCTCTAAGTTTTCGGTATGAAAATCTTATAAATAGCGAACGAGGATTTCCTGATTACTCAAAAAGCACCATCTATAATTTACGATGGAATCAAAGTCAAGATTCAAAGTCAAGTCCAAATTCACGGTTTTCGGCTTCTGTAAACTTAGGTTCTAGTACCTATTTTCAAGAATCTGTAAATCAGCTCAATTCTTCAAATTTTTTAAATAACTCTTTGTCGTCCTCTGTTTCCTATTCCAAAACATTTCAAGGAGAACCACAAGTAAATATAAGCTTGTCCGCAACCCACTCTCAAAACACAAATACGAAAGTCATCAATATGACCTTGCCAACATTTCAAGGAAGTATCGACAGAATTTACCCCTTTGCACCAAAAACTGGGAGTAAAAAAGGGGCGATTCATAATATTAATTTACAATACAGTGTGCGTGGAGAAAATAGTATTCAAACGACAGATTCTTTATTTTTAACAGGAGCAATGTTTGACGAAGCCAAAGCAGGGTTTCAACATTCTATTCCTTTGAGTACAAATTTTAAAGTTTTTAAACATTTTAGTATGAGCGCCAGCACTAATTACAAAGAAAACTGGACCTTCAATACAATCAATAAATCGTATGATACAGAAACCGAGGAAGTGGTCACAACTCCCTTAAAAGGGTTTGATGCTTTCAGAACGTATAATTTTAGCACTAGTATAGGAACCACCGTTTATGGAATGTTTGATTTTGGAAAAGATAAAAAAATACAGGCCATACGACATGTGATGCGGCCTTCAATTAGCTATAATATCAATCCCGCATTTGATCAATATTACGAAACTTATGAAGTCATAAGTGCCGATGGTGTGACGACTGATCAAGTCGATTACACACGTTTTGAAGGTTCCCTAGGTGGAACGCCTGGGAAAGTTTTTTCCAGCTCGGTTGGGTTATCACTTAATAATAATTTGGAAGCAAAGGTTCGTGACAGGGATACGACTGCCACAGATGCAAAAAAGGTGTTTTTATTGAATTCCTTAAATTTCTCTACAAATTATAATGTTGCAGGCGACTCATTGAACTGGAGCCCTGTAAGGGTCTCGGGGGGAACACAGCTATTGGATAATAAATTGAGTTTGAATTTTGGAGCAACTTTAGATCCGTATGCCTTAGATAATAACAACACTAAAATCAACACGTTCAATATTAACAACGGTGGTAGTTTATTCCGCTTATCCAGTGCAAACATGACCATGAGCTATAGTTTGTCTAGTGATTCTTTTGAAGGAGATGATTCCAACAATGATGCGGCAGCTAGAGATGAATCTATTCGAAGTGGCGGACGTGCGGATGATATGTTTGGTAAATCGCAAGATTTTGCAGCCCAACAGATAAATAACAGGGATACCTCCGAAGAGGTAGGACCAACGGATCTTTACAATTACAAACTCCCTTGGAGTTTACGACTTGCCTATGCTGTTAACTACAGCAATACGAGGCGTCAGAGTGAGATTTCATCGCATTCGTTGATGTTTTCAGGAGATATAGAACTGTCGCCACGATGGAGTATCGGAGCGTCTTCTGGATATGACCTTAAGGATAAAGGTTTTACATATACACAGTTGCGTTTTGAACGGGATTTAGAAAGCTGGCGAATGAATTTTTCTTGGATTCCATTTAGCAATCGAAGTTCTTGGAATTTCTTTATTGGAATTAGATCCAGCATATTGAAAGATATCAAATACGAAAAGCGAAAACAACCTGATAAGCAATTGTAAATAAAGACACATGAAAACGATTATAACTACAGACAAAGCACCGCAGCCTATTGGCCCTTACAGTCAAGCTGTTTTAGTGGGGAACACTTTATATACTTCAGGGCAAATTGCATTGCATCCAGAAACGGGAGAATTGGTAATGGATTCAATTGAGGTAGAAACCACGCAGGTTATGAAAAACCTAAAAGCAGTTTTGGAAGCCGCAAATATGACTTTTGAAAATGTCATTAAGGCGTCTATATTTATATCTGATATGAATTCTTTCGGAGCGATAAATGCCGTTTATGCACAGTATTTTAATGAGGCTACTGCTCCTGCCAGAGAAACTGTGGAAGTGGCAAACTTACCGAAGTTTGTGAATGTAGAAATTAGTGTGATTGCTATAAAATAATTACCTAAGAGCTTTTGGCAATTTCTGCATGGTAACTCACCAAGCCTTCAATTGGACGTCTTTCAAAATTACCGACAGTAAATCCGTATTCTTGAGCCACTGCTTTGATTTCGTCTTTAGTAAAATAAGCAATCGAACCTGCAAAGTGAACAGGAACTGTTTTGATTTCTTCCGCGTATTGTAGAATCATGTTTTCTACAAATTCACGAAGCCCTTGCTTGATAACCTTTTGGATATAATCAGATTCTTTATTAAGAATCATAAATTCAGCAAACGTTGCTAAATAAGCATTAGGATTCGGTTTTTTGTAAAGGTTATTTTTAATTACATCTTCATTGACATTGTAACGTGTTTTGAAGACGAGCTTCAAATCGTGTGGCATGTGATTAAAATAATAATCTCTTAACAGTTTTCTTCCAAAATAATTACCCGAAGCATCGTCCATTATTGAATATCCAAGTGATGTGACTCTTTGATCAACTTTTTCACCATCGTAATAGGTGCAGTTAGAACCTGTTCCTAAAATACAAACCACTGCGGGACGGTGTGCCACACCAACAGTTGCATAAATAGCGGCATAGGTATCTTCTTCTACCACAACTTCAGCATTTAAAAAAATAGACTCTAATACATCTTTAAGCATCTTGCTTGGTTTTTCAGTACCACAGCCAGCGCCATAAAAATAGATGTGAGAAACTTTTAATTTATTTTCATAAATTATAGCGTTTGCCTTGATGACATTAAATGCATCTGTATCAGAAATAATGGCTGGATTTAAACCTTTGGTACGTTGCTTTTCAAAAAGAGGGGCGCCAGTTTCTGAGTCTATTGCAATCCAATCACATTTTGTAGAACCACTGTCTATTATAAAAATCATATTCTAAATATTAAAAAAAAGAGGATGTCTAAAAAGACTTTGTTTTGTCAATCTGAACTTGTTTCAGATTCTGAAATAAAACTGCCTACCGTCAGGCAGGTTCAGAATGACAGATTTCCTACTCTTCGGACATCCTCTTTTTTAGAAATTATGTAAATTATAGTACGCTAATATAATGTGCTAAATCTACTAGTTTAGCAGAGTAACCATATTCATTATCGTACCAAGAGATCAATTTAACGAAGTTGTCATTCAATCCCATACTTGCATTGGCATCAAATGTACTTGTCTTTGTTTCCGATACAAAATCTTGAGATACTACACCTTCTTCAGTGTATCCTAAGATTCCATTTAATTCGTTTTCTGAAGCATGCTTGATCGCTGCTTTCACGTCTTCAAAAGAAGCACCTTTTTCTAAACGACATGTTAAATCAACAACCGATACATCTACCGTTGGAACTCTAAAAGCCATTCCTGTTAATTTACCGTTTAATTCTGGAATCACTTTTCCAACTGCTTTTGCAGCTCCTGTAGAAGCTGGTACAATATTGTTTAATGAAGCACGTCCAAGTCTATAATCTTTTCTAGACGGGCCATCTACTGTAAATTGAGTCGCCGTTGCTGCGTGAACAGTGGTCATCAATCCTTCTACAATTCCAAAGTTATCATTGATCACTTTAGCAAGTGGTGCTAAACAGTTGGTTGTACATGATGCGTTTGAAACGATCGTATGATCTGCTGTAATTTCTTTGTGGTTGACACCCATTACAAACATTGGTGCATCTGCAGATGGTGCAGAAATAGCCACTTTTTTAGCGCCAGCAGTAATATGCTTTTGAGCACCTTCTAAGTTTGTGAAAATCCCAGTACAGTCTAAAACAACGTCTGCTTGCACAGCATCCCATTTTAAATCTTCTGGATTGCGTTCAGCAGAGACACGAATTTCATTCCCGTTGACTACCAAATTTCCATTCTTCACTTCAATGGTTCCCTGAAACTGACCGTGTACAGAATCGTACTTAAGAAGATATGCTAAATGCTCTACATCTAACAAATCATTAATTCCAACGACTTGTACGTCAGATCTACCTGCAGCAATACGAAAAGCAATTCTTCCTATTCTACCAAATCCATTAATTCCAATTTTTACTTTTGACATTTTATTTCTATTTTAATTAATTCGTTATTAAATACTCATGATATCTGAAACTCTTAAAAGCTCAGCATCTATTGTTGAATGTCCTTTGACTGCTTTGTCAATAGGATATAATTCTAATTTATTGTTGACAGTCCCAACCATGTAATTGAATTTACCTTCCAATAAAGACTCCACGGCTTTGACGCCCATTCTACAGGCCAATACTCTATCGAAACAGGATGGTGACCCTCCACGTTGCATGTGCCCTAAAACAGACACACGAACGTCGTAACCTTCTAAATTTTCTTCAACATAATCTCTTAGTTCAAAAACATTTTTACCTGTTTTATCTCCTTCAGCAACCACAACTATACTAGACGATTTCCCTGTATGTCTACTTTTTTCTAAAGATTCTAAAAGACGATCCAGTCCTAAATCTTCCTCAGGGACCAAAATTTCTTCGGCTCCAGAACCAACTCCTGCATTTAAAGCAATATGACCCACATCGCGCCCCATAACCTCCACAAAAAACAAGCGTCTATGCGAACTGGCAGTGTCTCGAATTTTATCAATTGCTTCTACCGCAGTATTAAGTGCTGTATCGTATCCTAGTGTATAGTTGGTTCCAACAATATCGTTATCAATAGTACCCGGAATCCCTATAATAGGGAAGTTGAATTCTTCATTAAAAATCATACCACCCGTAAACGTTCCATCTCCACCAATTAATACCAAGGCATCAATTTGTTCTTTTTGAAGTTGGTCATACGCCTTTTTACGGCCTTCTTTTGTTCTGAATTCTTCAGAACGCGCAGACTTTAAAAAAGTACCTCCTTTGTTAATGATATGGTTTACACTTCGTGCATTTAAAGATTTAAAGTCACCTTCTATCATTCCTTCATAGCCTCTGTAAATCCCAACACATTCAATGTTGTGATAGGCACAGGCACGTGCAACAGATCGTATGGCTGCATTCATCCCAGGGGCATCGCCTCCGGAAGTTAATACACCAATTTTTTTTATCTGATTTTCCATAGTTGTAATGGTTTATGTTGTAAAATTAATAAACTTATAAGTTAAAAAAACGTAAGTAGGAGTCAATTTTCTTTTCTTCTTTAAATTCAAACGTTTTCGTTAATAACTATTTGATTTTAAAGCCAAAAAATTAATTATTAGTAGGTTTTGATGGGCTGATTTACTTGAAATCGATATAATTAGGAAGTCCTGAATCAGGCTCTTCTATGATATTTTCGGGTTTGGATTGTTTATTTTTATTTTTAAACAATTCCTCAAACAATTCCCTTAGGGTATCAAATTCAATATTATAAGAAATACCAACCCCTTGGGTATATCCAATTTGTTCTCCAAAATTTTGAATGCTGTTTTCTCTATTGAAAAATTTAAGAGACAGTGTACGATCTTCATTCAGTAAAACTTCTACCTCAAAATCACCTGCCACCGTGGTTTCACTCACACCACCAACGGGCACTCCAACCTTTCCGTTGATAAGTATATTATCACTCAACTTTGTAGAGATTGTGACCCCTACCCGACTGTCGGTTTCATACTCAGGAGTGGTTTCCCCTAAATCGACATCAATTCCTAATTTGACTTTATTATCATCATCCGAAAACAAATCGTTCAACATATTGGTCACACCATCTGAAACGAGCCCAAAAGCATCTTGTGAATCCAAAGTCAGTTCGCTTCTAAAAGACCCCGTTGCCAATAGCGATAAAGCCTGGAATTCACGTTTATCTTTATCGCGTAATCGATCGGCTAACTCACTATTTAAAGTGGAATTGATATTTGGAAATCGTATGTCAAAGTTTAAATCGGGTTGCTCTAATTCTCCTGTTAAATGAATTTCAACCTCTGTTGGAATGCTTTGATTAATTGGGTTATCTAATAATGTGGAAGGATTGACGCTAATGCCATCGTAAAGGGCTTTGATATTTATTTCGGCACTCAGAGGGTTCCCATTCCAAGCAAGTGTACCATCTTTCACCACTTTGAATTGTTTTTGTATAATTTGCCCAAATGCGAAGTTATAAATCCCTGAGAGCACAATAAAATCTCCAAACATTTGAAACTTCCCTTTCGTATTTATTTGTGCCAACATACTTCCATTTCCACGCCCCATAATGGAACTTCCCGTTTCTTTATCGAGTACAATTTCAATTTCGGCATTATCGTTTATATCCATATTAAACTCCATCTCAACTCCCGAAATATCATCCACTACTAAGGCTTGACCACTGTTTTGATTCGATTTTTCCTCAGGACTCAAAAAATGAATGTAGGATTTTTCTGCTAAAATTTCATTGTCACTTAAAGGGATTTTAAAGATCGTTCCTTCAGATGTAGTCACATTCGCTTCAATAAATAATTGGTCTGTAGGACCTGAAACATCAATCGTTCCATCTACAAAAGCAGTTCCATAATAGATCGATTCGTCTTGTAAATCCGTGTTTAGCACCAATAAACGGTCCGAATCTATATGAAGATCTAAAGCCCAATTTGAAAAATTAATATGACTGATGCTTCCATTTAGAGACGCTTGAGATTCATAGTCGACATCGAGCATTAACGCTTTATCAAAAATAAAACGTTGCTCCTTTAAATTAACAATTGTATTATTTTGAAAGCCATAATCTACATTCAGATATGGAATCGCTAGTCCTCCATTATTGAGTCTTAAGACCCCTTCAATTTGAGGTTTTTCTAGACGACCACTAACGTTTGCAATTCCCGAAACGTCGCCACGAATTTTAGTAATCACCCCATCTCCAAAAGGGTTTAAGGGATTTAAAATAAATTTATTAAAGTAGATGTCTAGATTGAGCTCTGAATTTTCTCCAGACACATCCAAAGAACCAACGACTGATAACGATTCCAAATCGCCCTCTTTTAAAGATACATTGACATCATAATTGGTCAACGATTGATTGCCTTGAATGTCCGCTTTGAAGGATCCTAAATTAAATTCATTAACTTCCAAATTATCAATAGTCAAACTAGATTTTGGTAGATAGACGCTTTCTAGTTGGCTTATGTTTAATTGCCCATTCAGATTACCCCCGAGTTTTAAATTTTTGATTGTAGGGGTTACTTTGGCTAAATCAACATTCGTGAAATCAAGATTGATATCCTTATTTTGACTCCCCTGAATAGCAGCATTTAAAAGAATGTCTTCATTGTCGTAAGACATGTTTATGTTATCGACAATAATCTCCTCAAAAGATCTGTCAAATATAATTTTGTTTTGCTTGTTTTGCGCCCCATTTATGAGCCACGGGGTCTTTTTAAAATTAGCATTCGACTTCTTGAGACCAACAACCGATTTATTGTTTTCATCAATGGTGTAGTACAGATTTAGATCAAAGGCATCTAACGAATTTTTACCGCCTTTAAACTCCGATTTAACATAGAGCGTATCATTTAAGGTTACATTAATCAAACTAAATTCTGATGCATTATAATAAGGAGTCGCCAGACTGTCAACCTCAATATAGGAATTAAACAAAGGGTTGTCATTGACGAGTTGTACTTCAATTTTGCTTGCAAAAAAATCTTCCAATCGGATGTTGGGGGATCTAAAAGTTAAGTTGAAATTTTTAGGGTCGCTTTCTACTCTACCCCTTGTAAACGTATTAGACCCTAATTTTAATTCCGGTGAAAAAATTTCAACAATTTTATTATAAATTTTAAAATTGAAATTAAAATACTGACCTTCTTTAACCTTGTAAGGTTTGTATTTGGTATAAATATCTCCGAGTGCATTTCGTAACAAATTAGGCAATTCGTTAATTATAAATTTTCCTTTTAGATTCCCTTGAACGATTTCTGGAGAATTGACTCTGATAGTTCTTTCGTTCTTATCTCCAAACTCCGAAGTGATCTCAAAATCTTTGAATGCATAACTGTCATGTTGATTTTGATAGAGCGCATTTTTAAACTTGATGGCGCCATACACATCGTCAATAGTTGTGCCTTTCATGTCCATTGTCATTTGTCCATTTAGAACAGAAAGACTGTCTCTTTGCACAAAGTTTAAAGCATTCAGATTGGCGTGTTCAATTGCAGCAGAAAAATCATAAATATTTTCCTTTTTAGAAAAATCTACAAGCCCTTCAAAATTGAATTTCAGGTTCGGATCATCGATATCTAATTGACCATTAAAGATTTTATTTTTAATTACTCCTGAAACCTCTAAATCTATGTAGATATACTCTTGAAATGAAAACGAATCAAACGTACCTGTGATGTTAGAATTGAGCGTTTCTTTATTAAAACCACGCCCCTCAACATTTAGGCTTGATGTTACCAATCCAATTTTCGGTTCTCCCATTACATTGCCTAAATCAAAATCGGTCAATTGAATTTGGCCTACATAAGACGCATTGTCTATCGCTTCGATTTGATCTAAATTCAAATCCACAAAAAGAGTGCCAATATCCGTCTCAATATCCATAAGCGTTTCAATTGTTTTATTAGAAACCTTTGCTGTTCCTCGCATATCAAAACGCCCCAGAGTGGCAAAATTAGAAGGGAGACTATTCCCTAAAACTCTTGGTAATAATGCTTTTAAATCGGAGTAAGTGGACGCTATTTGTTCAAAATCTCCTTCCATTTCAAAATTTTCCGAGGTGTCTTTAAACAGATGTTTAAATTGAATTTCTCCAACAATAGACGTATTATCTACCGTTATTAAATCAATTTCTTCTAGTAGTAAATCATTCAATGTTCCTGAAAAAACAGTGTTTAAATCCGCTTTTTGATTGGATCCAAATTCATCATAAAACACATTCAATTCTTCGAGGTCTATAGTGCTGTTTTTAAAAAAACCAGAAATTTTAACTTTCTCTAAAAAGTCTTTAAAATCCGTTCGGTCGTAATCAAATTGCAGGCGACCTGAAAGTGAGGAACGTGGACTTTTAATTTCTAGTTGCTCAAACGTCATTTGAGTTAACGAATATGAAAAATCAGTTTCGAGATTTTGCATTTGAGCCCCTCTTGAATCTTCAAAACTTAAACTCGTAATAGAAGTTTTTACGTCAGCACCTAAGATTAAAAAATCAGAAGCCGATAAATTAAGGGTATGAAGATCTAAAACCGTAGGGTTCTCTAGGTTTTCATCTGTTAGCAAAAACTTGCTGTTGTGTATTCGAACCTCGCTTGATGATAAAAGAAACTTATCGGGAGGCAAAAAATCACTGCTTTTTTGTGAATTCGTTAGCGTTATTGACTTGTCAATCTTTTTAATTGGATTATTTTCATCAAACTTAGCAACAAAAACATCTAAATTCGTATCAACTTCCCCCTTGTAGTTTTTTATGTGAAAAAACAGATCGTACAAATCGATGTCTGCAAATGTGAGTTTACTATCTGCGAGTTTAACAAAACTTAAAATAGAACTGTTTAATTCAGTAATGGAAATCAAGGGGGCATCGTAATGATCCTTAATGAGAATGTTTTTAAGTTCCACATCGCCATTAAACTGAAGTCCTACTTTTTCTATTTTAATAGCAGTCCCGTAGGTCTCATTAATTGAATTGGTGGCATAACTTCCTAGACGTGTTTGGACCGTTGGAATGGACAACACCAAGACCAATAGCAAGAATATCAGCACGAGGGCTGTTACAAATTTTATCAGTATTTTAAAATAGTTCTTGATAAGCGAGACTGGTTATTTTATTTACAATTTAACTAATTATCCTAAAATTTAAACTACCCAAAGCATTTATTTTAGTGCTATTTTTTTTATTTCTTTGCAGTTGTCCTGTTAATGGACAATGTAAGTCGTTTATTTTAATACAAATTAAACGAATATTATCACTAAATCGTCTTAATGCGCTCAAAAAATACATACATTTTAGGAATTGAATCTTCTTGTGACGACACGGCAGCGGCCATTCTGTGCAATGGAAACGTACTGAGTAATGTTGTTGCCAACCAAGCAATCCATCAAAAATATGGTGGGGTGGTTCCAGAATTGGCTTCAAGAGCGCATCAGCAAAACATCGTTCCTGTGGTCGATCAGGCCATTGAACAAGCAGGGATTTCGTTAGCAGACCTCAGTGCCGTGGCATTTACGCAAGGCCCTGGATTGATGGGGTCTTTGTTGGTAGGGACTTCATTTGCAAAATCATTGGCTTATGGACTCGACATTCCGTTAATCGATGTCAACCACATGCAAGCTCATATTTTGGCACACTTTATTGAAAATGAAGATACTGAAAAACCTGAATTTCCATTTCTAGCGATGACCATTTCTGGTGGACATACGCAAATTGTGCGTGTCGATGCTCATTTTAAAATGACGGTTATTGGCGAAACGATTGATGATGCCGTTGGAGAAGCCTTTGACAAGAGTGGTAAAATTTTAGGACTCGGCTATCCTGCTGGCCCCGAAATTGACAAACGTGCAAAATTAGGAAACCCGAAAGCGTTTAAGTTTACGAAACCTAAAGTAGCGGGGCTCAATTTTAGTTTTTCAGGGTTAAAAACAGCGATCTTATACTTCATACAAAAACAGCTGAAAGAAAATCCTCAATTTATTGAAGAGAATCTGGATGATGTGTGTGCGTCCATCCAATATACCATTGTAGGAATTTTGATGGACAAACTAAAATTAGCTGTCAAAGAAACGGGAATCAACCGCATTGCGATCGGCGGCGGTGTTTCTGCAAATTCAGGAATCAGAGACGCTTTGAAAGAAGCTGAAAGTCGCTATGGTTGGAAAACCTTTGTGCCTGCTTTTGAATTCACAACGGACAATGCCGCAATGATTGCGATTGTAGGGCATTTAAAATATTTAGAGAAAAATTACGCGGATCAAAGCATTATGGCTACGGCTCGACTTAAACTATAACTCAAATGCAATTATTCTACAATTCAGAGCTGGAGGCGTCTACAGAAACTTTTAACTTTTCAAAAGATGAAAGTCGTCATATTGTAAAAGTATTGCGGAAATCTACGGGAGATTTGCTTCTAATCACCAACGGAAAAGGGTGGATGTTTGAAGCAGAAGTGGTCATCCCAAACCATAACAAATGTGTGGTTACCATCTTAAAATCAACCTTTGAAGCGCCAAGATCTTATACAATTAACCTAGCCGTTGCACCCACAAAAATGAACGATCGTTACGAGTGGTTTATCGAAAAAGCCACTGAAATTGGCGTGGATCAAATCACACCAATTATTTGTCAGAACAGTGAGCGAAAAGTCATCAAAACAGAACGGTTTGAGAAAATCTTACAATCTGCGATGAAACAATCGCTTCACTCCTATTTGCCAACTTTGGCTCCCGCCATTCGTTTTTCTGATTTCATAAAAACAGCTCAAGAAGGTTCTAAATTTATAGCGCACTGCGAAGACGGAGAGAAATTAAAATTTAAAGATCAAATCAAAGCTGGAGAATCCATCACGATATTAATTGGTCCCGAAGGCGATTTTAGTCCCAAAGAAATTGAGGAAGCTTTGAAACATCAGTATATTCCTGTATCTTTAGGAGCGTCAAGACTTCGCACCGAAACGGCTGGAATCGTGGCGAGTCACACAATTCAACTTTGCAATGAATAAACGGTATGTATATATATTTTTGATTTTAGGAATTCACTTCTGTGGAAGTCAAAATTTAGCGGTTTTAAAATATGATGGCGGAGGCGATTGGTATAGCAATCCGACAGCTTTAAAAAATTTAATTCAGTTTTGTAATTCCAACATTCAAACGGCCATGGACGCCAAACCCCAAACCGTGGAAGTGGGAAGTGCTGCTATTTTTGAATACCCGTTTATACACATGACAGGTCATGGGAATGTGGCATTTTCAGAATCTGATTCCGAAAATTTAAGAGCCTATTTATTGTCTGGTGGATTTTTACATATTGATGACAATTACGGCATGAAGCCTTATATTTTAGAAGCTCTAAAAACAGTATTTCCAGATAAAAAGATGAGTGAAATTTCTTTATCACATCCGATATACAACAGTGCGTTTTCGTTCCCAAGAGGGTTGCCGAAAATTCACGAGCACGATGGATTGGCACCAAAAGCATTGGGTTATTTTCATGAAGGAAAACTAGTTTTATTATTCACTTTTGAAAGTGATTTAGGTGATGGATGGGAAGATGCGAATGTGCACAACGATCCCGAAGCGATGCGCTTAAAAGCCTTGAAAATGGGGGCGAATATTATTAAATACGCCTTTGAAAACTAGACGCTCCATGCAACTCAATCATTACACTTCTAAGTTTACAAAACAACAGTTTCCAATTGTTTTAATAAGTGACAATGTATCGCATGCTGCCAATTTGGGCAGCTTGTTTAGAACGGCTGATGCGTTTGGTATTGAACACTTAATACTTGGCGGTCCTGTTGTGGAGCTGGGTCGAAAATTTACTAGAACGTCTAGAGCAACGGAACAATCGGTTTCTTTTGAACAAGTCGAAACGCTTTCGGATAAAATTCAAGAATTAAAGGCTCAAAATTATATACTTATTGCACTTGAGATTACAGACAAGAGCATTCCGATTTCGGAACTGAAACTTAAGAAAAATTCTAAAATCGCATTCGTGATTGGCGATGAAAGTCATGGGATTTCAGCTTCCATTTTAGAGTGTTGCGATTCTGTGGTTCATATTGAAATGTATGGACAAAATAGCAGCATGAATGTGGTGCAAGCCACCAGTATTGCACTGTATGAATTCACTAAAAAATTATCAAAAAACAGCTAGTTTCACGTGAACAAAATTCTTCTAAATAGCGATATACAAGATTTTATAAATACCCATATAAACTCAAATATTCATGAGTTAATTCTAAAAGGAAGTCCTTTTGAGGGGCTTGATATTAAGGAATTGATTGAGCAAATTGAAGCAAAGAAAAAGTGTGCTTTAAAATTAAAAACTTGGTTTGAGACGCCTAAAATTTATTACCCCAACAAACTCAATATTGAACAGACGTCTTCCGAAACGGCAGCCCTTATAAAAAGTGAATTTATGCAAGGCGAATCACTTGTAGATTTGACGGGCGGATTTGGTGTCGATAGCTATTATTTTTCAAAACAATTTAAGTCGGTGGTGCATTGTGAAATGGACTCCAAATTGGCTGAGATAGCCGCTTATAATTTTGAGATTTTAGGTGTTAAAAACATAGAATCTCACAACAAAGATGGAATTGAATTTTTAAAATCATGTTCCGATACGTTTGATTGGATGTACATTGACCCATCGAGACGGGATGCACAAAAGAATAAAAAATTCCTGATTGAAGATTGCAGTCCAAATGTGATTACACATCAAGATTTATTTTTTAAACACACTAAAAATGTGCTTATTAAAATGTCACCAATGCTTGATATTAGCGTTGGAGTCACAGCCTTGAAGCATGTGAAAACTGTTTATATTGTGGCGGTGAAAAACGAGGTAAAAGAGTTATTATTTCATCAGGAAAAAGACTTTAATGGCACGGCGACGCTTCAGACGCTTAACAGCCATCCTAAAAACACGGAACACTTTTCCTTTGAAATACCCCAAGAAGAAAATGTAGAAGCGACATTTAGCTCCCCAAAGACGTATCTCTACGAACCAAATGCCGCCGTGATGAAGTCTGGTGCGTTTAAATTAATTTCAACTAAATATAGGCTAGACAAACTAGACCCGCACACGCATTTATATACCGGCGATGAAAAGATAGTTGATTTTCCAGGGAAAGTATATACGATTTCAAATTGCTACCCCTATCAAAAGAAGCTTTTGAAAAAAGCCATTGGCGGTCTAAAAGCCAATGTGAAAACACGTAATTTCTCAGAAAAAATAGAGGCTCTTAAAATTCTTTTTAAACTCTCCGATGGCGGGGATTTATATTTGTTTTTCACCAGTTCAAATGACAAGAAAATTGTTGTGGAAGGTCGGTTGGTGTCCTGAAATTCTCTTATAACTTTTGATGGTTTTTCTTACTGAGTTCTGTAGCTAACAAAACCAATCCCTTACTTCAAAACTAGATAGTATTCTTAAATTCTTGAAATTAAATTTCAGCTAAAATATTGGCATAAAGTTCAATAGTTAGGTTTTTTGATTTTACACTTGTTAAATAAAAGTTAATTATTAAGTATGTTGTTTTGTTTTTTAACATTTTATTAATAAATTTCGGGTGCCCAATTATAATCTATCAAATTATGAAAAAAAGGAATCTTACGCTATTGATGAGTCTATTTATGGCTTTTGGATTTGCACAATCACCCGACCAAAACTATGTGAAGTCAATAGAGCTGTTAGAAGCAACTGATATAAACACGCTTAACACTGACTATAATTCTGTCAAAAAAATAGAAAGTGTTACCTATTTTGATGGTTTTGGTAAAGCAAAACAATCTGTTGGAATAAAACAGAGTCCAACAAAAAAAGATATTGTACAGCACATTCAATACGATCAATTTGGAAGAACTACCAAACAGTTTTTAGCGCTGCCAACCACACAAGATACGGGTCATTATATTTCTAATGCAGAGACACAAATAACATCTTATTATCAGAACGCGTTTGCGGATCAACATCCTTTTTCGGAAGTACGGTATGACAATTCGCCTTTAAACAGAAAACTAGAAACTTCCGCGCCTGGAAACATATGGCAAATACTTAGTAATCCAGATACAAATCATACCGCAAAATATGACTATGGTGTCAACAACCTAAATGAAGTTCTTTTGTTTAAGATCCGAAATGAAACGAATAACCCTTTCATCATATCTTATTATAAAACAGGGGAACTTTTAAAAAATAGTGTAAAAAATGAAAACTGGACTGTTTCGGATGGATTACTAAATACCAAAGACGTTTTTACAGACAAAAATGGAAGAAAAATAGCTGAATTTGGCTATGAAGAGGACGCAGGAATCCTGAAAAAATCCAGCAGCTATTATGTTTATGACGATATAGGAAATTTACGTTATGTGATACCTCCTAAAGCAATTGAAAACCTTTATGTTTTAAATAGTTATACGCCTTTTAATCTCAGTTTTAATTGGACCCCCCGCTGCCGCACGAATCCTTTCGTGTGGTGTCGTAAACAACAATAAAGGTATGCATGCTAAACTATTAAAGACATGAGTAGAAATTATAAATTTAATAATCCAGAAGGACTTTATTTTATAAGTTTTTCTGTTGTAGGTTGGTTAGACGTATTTACTAGGAATGAATATAAAGATTTGTTTTTAGAGAGTTTAGAGTACTGTCAAAAAAATAAAGGATTAGAAATCCATGCTTGGAGTCTTATGAGTAATCATGTTCATTTAGTTTTTAGAAGTATAAAGGGTCAAAAACCAGAATTATTGGTTGGAGATTTAAAACGATTTACCAGCAACTCAATTGTAAAAAGTATACAGGAAAATCCAAGAGAAAGTCGAAAAGAATTCATGTTGGATTTTTTTAAAAAAGAAGCTAAAAAAAGCTCTAATGTAAAACACTATCAATTTTGGCGACATGATAATAAACCTATTGAACTTTGGAGCAACAAGGTTATTCAACAAAAAATAAATTATGTACACAATAATCCTGTACAAGAAGGATTGGTTTATAATCCAGAAGACTATGTTTATAGTAGTGCCGTTGATTATGCAGGCCAAAAAGGACTTATAAATGACGTGTTAATTTTTAGAATGTATGAAAGCTAATTACAAACTACCAAACCACTACGCTTTAGCGTGGCGGCAGTTACACACACGAAAGGATTCGTGCGGCAGCGAGGGAACTGGATTTTATAATGGGGCGATTATTGGAGCCTCTGGTGGTTTTGCATCAGGAGCAACTGCCAGTGGATTAAACGAAGATAACTTTGGCCAAATTCTTGGAAATGCAGGAATAGGTGCTGGCATAGGCGCTGCAATAGGTGGATTGACAGCTGGACTTAAGGCACAAAGTGATGGAAGAGATTTTTGGAGTGGTAAGCAATGGAATGAGATAACTACTGGACTTGGATCTGAAGGAGCGACTTTCGCAGACTTTGAAGATGCATTAGATTGGGATGTAGATAAAGGGTTGAAATTACGAAATATTCCTCAAAAAGAAGGTTTCGACTGTTATATAGCCTGTAAAAAATCTGTTGATAATTATTTCGGGGTAACTCAAGAAAATGTAAATTCAGATTATTTCAATATAGCAAAGTTAAATAATGGGTTATCAGACCAAGCAGCTTTTCGGATGTACTCTGAAGGAGGTTATAAAGGTAAATTTTTTGAAGGTACTTTTAAAAAGGAGATTGTACTTAAATGGGTGGTTGATGAAATGAAACTAAATCATGTTGTGCAAGGTGCATTTAAAGTCAAAGGTGGTTATCATGCTAGTCTTATAAAACGAGTAAGGTATTTATCGGATTTTTCGAAATTCAGAATATCTATCATGAATCCAAGTGGGACATATGTAAGAATAAAAGACTTCGAATCTTACCATAAATTATTTAGTTTATGGAGAAAATAGATTTAAAATTATTTAATTAAAATAAAACAATATAAATGAAGCTAATATTTAGTAGTGTTATTGTATTAATCTTCTTGGGACTAGATTTCTCAAGTGATGGTTTTACTAAGCAGAATGAAGATTTAAGTTTTTTAATTGGTTTGATGAATGACTACGGAGGGAAGCCGTTTTTACCAAATCATCCAAAGGAAAAAAATTATATAACTGATTTTTATTCTGGTCAAAGTGAATCTTTGGAGCAATTTAAGTTAGGAATATTAAAAGTGAATTTGAAAATGGAAGATTTCGAATTTATTGAAGGGGACGGAGATTCTCCTATAACGAGGGTTTATTCTTCAAAGTATTCAAAATTGTTTAATTCTTATTACAAATTTAAAAAATCTGATGATTTTTATTATGATGATGAAGCTTTAGATAAAGAATTTTTAGTTAAAACGGGGATGTTGAAAAAAAATAAATTTAAACAAAAACATCAAAAAAAACAATTCTTAAAAGGGTGTTTCATAAGAAATGGCGTTATAATTAACGACCAACTGTATGAGTTTAGGTTTTCAAATTCCAGTTCAAAATATAAACTCACTAAACTGTTGTGCAAAGATTTGCATCTAGAAATTGTAAAAACCGAAGTCAATAAAAAAACGACTCCTGCGTCAATGATTATCCACTTTAAACCCAAAGAAGATGTTATAGATTTTAAATTAATGAATTAATATGAGTCCCCCCGCTGCCGCACGAATCCTTTCGTGTGGTGTCGTAAACAACAATAAAGATATGCATGCTAAACTATTAAAGACATGAGTAGAAATTATAAATTTAATAATCCAGAAGGACTTTATTTTATAAGTTTTTCTGTTGTAGGTTGGTTAGACGTATTTACTAGGAATGAATATAAAGATTTGTTTTTAGAGAGTTTGGAGTACTGTCAAAAAAATAAAGGATTAGAAATCCATGCTTGGTGTCTTATGAGTAATCATGTTCATTTAGTTTTTAGAAGTATAAAGGGTCAAAAACCAGAATTATTGGTTGGAGATTTAAAACGATTTACCAGCAACTCAATTGTAAAAAGTATACAGGAAAATCCAAGAGAAAGTCGAAAAGAATTCATGTTGGATTTTTTTAAAAAAGAAGCTAAAAAAAGCTCTAATGTAAAACACTATCAATTTTGGCGACATGATAATAAACCTATTGAACTTTGGAGCAACAAGGTTATTCAACAAAAAATAAATTATGTACACAATAATCCTGTACAAGAAGGATTGGTTTATAATCCAGAAGACTATGTTTATAGTAGTGCCGTTGATTATGCAGGCCAAAAAGGACTTATAAATGACGTGTTAATTTTTAGAATGTATGAAAGCTAATTACAAACTACCAAACCACTACGCTTTAGCGTGGCGGCAGTTACACACACGAAAGGATTCGTGCGGCAGCGAGGGGTTATATATAAATTCTGTAAGAAATAACTCATATTCTTTATGGGACTAAAAATTAAATTACAAATGAAAAAAATTACAACATTATTTTTAATTATTTTTTGTATCACCTCTTGTATAATGGTGCCAAAAGGAGTGCGTGAAAATTTTAATTATTGTTTTGATGGAAAAAAAACAGGATTAGATTCGCTAATAAATATAAACGGGTTTTATTATTTAGGGGAAGATTATGAATACCTTACAAATGGCGAATTTATTTTTTATGATAATGGTTTTGTAAAATCAGGACATGGTAAATCCTGGTCAGAACAAAATTTTGATAATTCTATTCAATATGGCTCTTATGGAAAATATAGCTTATCAAATGATACCATTAAAATGCAAATTATAACAAGCCCAGAAGGAATGGGGGTTACTGAGTATAAAATTTGGTTTAAAATCATTAATTATAATTCTATAGAAATAATCTATAGAGGCAAGTTAAATGATATTACAAAATCAGACTTAAAGAAATTTAAGGATGATATTAAATCCGATATTTTTTACAAGAAAAAGGGTCGCATTTATAAGATTTCCCCTACAAAAAGAAAGTCAGACATTAACAAAACATACATCATCCATAAAAAATGGTTTTGGTGTAATGAGCTAGACTACAAAACGTACAAGAAAAATAATTTATAAAACCGTACTGATGCGAAGTGAGTCATATCAACCCCTCAAAGTCCCCCGACTTTGAGGAATATAAAAAAAATAAACTAACATAGATATAACTAAACTAATTATTGAGGAACATAAAAAATGAAAACAAAACTAAGTCCCCCGCTGCCGCACGAATCCTTTCGTGTGGTGTCGTAAACAACAATAAAGATATGCATGCTAAACTATTAAAGACATGAGTAGAAATTATAAATTTAATAATCCAGAAGGACTTTATTTTATAAGTTTTTCTGTTGTAGGTTGGTTAGACGTATTTACTAGGAATGAATATAAAGATTTGTTTTTAGAGAGTTTGGAGTACTGTCAAAAAAATAAAGGATTAGAAATCCATGCTTGGTGTCTTATGAGTAATCATGTTCATTTAGTTTTTAGAAGTATAAAGGGTCAAAAACCAGAATTATTGGTTGGAGATTTAAAACGATTTACCAGCAACTCAATTGTAAAAAGTATACAGGAAAATCCAAGAGAAAGTCGAAAAGAATTCATGTTGGATTTTTTTAAAAAAGAAGCTAAAAAAAGCTCTAATGTAAAACACTATCAATTTTGGCGACATGATAATAAACCTATTGAACTTTGGAGCAACAAGGTTATTCAACAAAAAATAAATTATGTACACAATAATCCTGTACAAGAAGGATTGGTTTATAATCCAGAAGACTATGTTTATAGTAGTGCCGTTGATTATGCAGGCCAAAAAGGACTTATAAATGACGTGTTAATTTTTAGAATGTATGAAAGCTAATTACAAACTACCAAACCACTACGCTTTAGCGTGGCGGCAGTTACACACACGAAAGGATTCGTGCGGCAGCGAGGGGGGATTTGTATTTATTTTTCACCACTTCAGATGGAAAGAAAATTGTTGTAGAAGTTCGGTTGGTAGATTGACAGTTACATACTCATCAGTTGTTTGTGTCAATATAACATTGACAAGAACAGTAACTACTACTACCGTTAAAAATTAGTTCTTAAATTATAATTCGTTTGACTACTGCATTAAAATCTTCTTTAACATCCGTCCAGCTTCTGGGCACGACCTCCTCTTTTGCTTGGTATTTTTTAGATGTTTTTACTTCAGTAAATAATTCCACTAATTCATTTTTGAACGCTTCGATTGTATCAAAATTTCTAAAATTGGACCGCTTTGTAAACGTACTTTCCAAATTTGTCTTATAAGACATTACTGGCAACCCAATTTGCAAGGCTTCATAAATGGCCATTCCAAAGGTTTCGTACACTGAAAAATTAACGAATAAATCGTAATTTAAAAGCATCTTTAATAATTCTGAATGTTCTAAATAGCCATGAAAAAACACGCGTTCTTTCATATTACTGTCAACGATCAATTCTTGTAATTCTTGATAATACTCTGGGTCGGCTTTGGGACCATACAGATGAATTTCCCAAGGGAAATCACTCAGATCTTTCATTAGGTTTAAGAATTCTAAAATCCCTTTATTTTTAGTTACAGAAGCTACAAGTACAATTTTATTTACCAGTTTATTGAATTTCTTCTTTTTTATAATATCTAATACCCCAGGCGTAACGGTGGTTATATTTTCTGCTTTTAAATTATACTTTTGGATAAGGTTCAACTTAAAAGAATCTCCTGTAACGAGTAATGGGATTTTCTGGTAATAACTTAATTCATGTTTATTTTTTTTGCTTTCATTAAAAAAAAAGGTAGGCAAATGAATCATCCCTATAGTTTTATATTTTTCATGCAATTGGCTTTTAAAATAATCGACCAACAATAGACTGTCAATGATTACAATTGCGTTTGGATCAATCTTGTTTTCAATTTCATTCACTTCGGTAACTTCCAATAGTGTGACTAACTCATTTTCAGAAGTAATATAGTGGTTATACAGAGAGCCACCAGTGGGCTCACTTCCAATAGGGGGAGCGACTAAGTAAATCATATTTTTATAAAATCTTCGTAAAATCCTCTAGAGAATGAATATGCTAAAATAACATTTGCCGCTGCCAATGCATGGAGTTGATAGGTTCCTAAAACAAAAGAAATGGCAATGAGGATAAATACAATGCCGGCTAAAATCACATAAATACTCCTTCCTTCTTTGGGTTTTGTTTCTTTTTTCTTTAGAAAAAATACAGGGATTTCATAAAGGTAGCGGATCAACCCCATAAATAAAACCCAAAATGGCATTTCATAAAAAAGACAGACTCCAACCGAGCAAACGAGTACATATAAAGCATCTGACTCTGCATCAAAAATGGCTCCAAATTCAGAAGTCTGCTGCAGCTTTCGAGCTATGAATCCGTCCAGAACATCGATTCCAATAATTGTAAAACAAAGTATTGAAATTAAAGCCGCCTCTACTTGAGGGAATAAAAAAATTAAAACGATTGTTAATACTAATTTTATTAAGGTGATCCAATTGGGAACTAATTGGAAACTTGGACCTTTGGTCTTGTAACAAAAAACTGGAAAGCAGACGAGAGGAATGAATACCAAAAAACTTATCTCATTAAGAAAAACACTTAAGAAAACAGTCACAAAAACAGTGAGTGCATACATAAAACATAGAAAGGTAGAACTATAATTCATTTAGGGAGAATGTTGGCACAAAATTTGATTTAAAAATTGATATATTTGGGAGTGAATTTACAAATAAATTACAGAGAATAGGGGAAGTACTTTCTAAATTATTAAAAAACGATTTCAATGATTGTCTCAATGCAACAAGAAAAAATTAAAAACTGGTTTGATAAAACCTATTCACAAAGAGGTAACTTATATCTAAGACCAAAGGAGGCTTATCAAATATTAAACAATTACCAGAATGTATAAGTTGTATTGGTTCATTAGAGAGGTCTGATAATCAAAACACTTTTAAACACATTAGAAACGGTGTATAAACTCATCCCATTTACAAAATGACAGGAATTCTACTTTTTATAGGTATTAATTTTTTATGCTTCTTGCCTGCATATATCTTAAATTTTAAAAATCAACCAGAGCTGTTGCCTTCATATCTATTTTCTAAAACGAGTTTAAAAAACAGATTGAGAATATTATTATGGAAAAATTCTTCAGATTTTTTTAGAATCAATTTCGATTTTGCCATTATTTTTATTTTATTGATATACTTTAAAAACAATGAATTTCTGATAAGTATTTGTACTGTATTCTGTGTATTAGGAACAATCACTTTTGTTTATTCTCAATTAATAACGATTTTTTTTGAACGTGATATTTCAATACTAAACGATTTAATACTGGGGAAGTCGGGTTTGATTTTTTTGGGCAGATTACGGTATTTAGTAATTCCCGTTTCATTCCTTGTAATTTTAGTCCTTTATTTTTGTTTTGAATTTCTTATTTCAATACTAATTCGTCAAGAGTTCCATGAACCCTCACTGCTTGTTTTATATTTCTATATATGCATTTCAGGGCTGTACAAAATAAATGAACGCCCCATAGGAGATTATATAATGAGAACAGTGATATCGCCAACTATAACATTGGTGAAAAGTTGTATTTATTCAATAAAACAAAATAAGTTTAAAGTAAAAAAAGATTTTATAAAACAAAATCGTGTAGAAAACATCTCTTTATTGAAAAAACCAAACATCATTGTTATTTCTGTAGAGTCTTTAGGGCAAATTTTATTCAAAAAGAAAGATTTATACGATAAAATATCTCCTTTGTTAAAGGTGTTTAATGACAGGCTGTTGCTTAATGATTTTAAAACAGCGGCGTCATATACTGAATCTCCCATATATTCTGGAGGGTCTTGGATGGCTTTTTCCAGCTTTCTTTGTGGTTTAAAAATCGAAAATGAATTAGAATATGAAACAATTTTCAAGGATCCTAAAAACGACAATCTTCAATCCCTTCCTTCTTTCTTAAAAAGTAATAATTATAAAAACTATTGCTTAAATTCTATTGTTAATTCAAAACGCGATAAAATAGATTGGAAAACATTGTCTAAAATATTTGCAACAGATAATTTCATTAACCATGACCAACTTAATTATACAGGGAAATTACTAAAATTCATGACTCTCAAAGCGATACCTGATGAATATACGTTGAATTATGCCTACAACAAAATAAAAAATAGCGCTCCTTATTTTATGTTTTTTTCGAGCCTGAATTCTCACGCTCAATGGCATTCGCCATTAAAATCTCAGAAAAACTGGAAAGATTACAATACTTTGGATTTTAAAACTACCAAAAATGATAAAACTTTTAGTGAAGATAAATACCTGAAAGCTGCCAAATATCAATATGATTACCTCACTAAATTTATAGCAGACAAAGCCGATGAAAACACAATATTTGTGCTGTTTGGAGATCATCAACCTCCTAAAATAACCACAAAAGAAATGGGGAAAAATACGCCCTTATACATAATTTCAAAGAATGAAAATTTTATTAGCTCTTTTCATAAAGAAGGGTTTCACAACCATCTGGATTTACACACTATTGAAAAGACAATTAAACACGAAGGATTTTACACGCTTTTTACGAAAAAATTATTAGAAAGTTACGGCGTTGGTCATGAAAATTTTAAAATATTACCAGACGGTATAATTCCATAAAGCCTATGATTTCCTTTTTGAAATTTACCTTGATTAGTTTTCTCCAACCTTGCCTTGGTTTTATTCTATTACCCATTTACCTCAATTATATCCCTGTTGAGGAATATGGAGTACTGACTTTATTAATCGCATTCTTCGCAATTTTCAATTCCTTTTCCTTCTTAAAAACGGATATGGCAATGCGTACGCTTTATTTTGAGTACAGTGAAAAAAAAGAAAAGGAAAATCTTTTTTCACAGCTCTTTAGTTTTAATATTTCTCTTGGTTTACTTTGGATTGTGTTTTTTTTGATCGCTGGAAACTTCATTTTTGAAATTAGTTTTGTTAACGCTATAAATTTTTACCCTTATGGGATTCTTTTTTTAATTCAAACACTTTTGAGCGGGATCAATAATTTATATATAATTTATATCCAAAATCAAAAGAATGCAAATTTGTATTCTAAAATAATTAGTACTACGGTTTTGGGTCAAGCTTTTCTCCAATTTTTTTTAATTGTTATTTTTTCTGAAGGCATTCTGGGTTATTTGTATGGAACAATTGCAGTGCAACTTGTTTTGTTTTTATATATTTTATTACACCAAAAAAAATGTAAACTTTTCAATTTCAAAAATGATTCTCTTATAAAAAGTTTAAAGTTTTCTATAGCTTTTGTCCCCTTTCTGATCCTTTTGATTATTGAGGGAAATATTGACAAATTCATACTTGAAAAATATAAACCGCTTACAACTGTTGCAGAATTTGGTGTACTTCTAAGTCTCTCAGCTATTTTAGTTTTATCTCTTAATATATTAGATAACGCGATTAGACCTTTCCTCTATTCTTTTCTTGTAAAACCAAACAAAAATAATACTTTAGAAATTTCAACACTCACCCAATTTTATCTAGACTTTGCTGCGGTAATTAGTTGTGTATTATTTTTTATTGGGGTAAATATTAGTGAGATCCTCCAACCACAACACTATCAAAATATTTATTCGTTTTTGCCTCTGCTTAGCATTTCATTAGTGCCCTATATTCTCAATCGTTATTTTTCAATGGTATTAGTTCAACAGAAAAAAACAAAATTATTAAACCAAGTCTATTTCTTTAAAGTTCTAATCATTATCGTGTTATTATATGCATTGATTCCTTCTTATGGAATTAATGGAATTCTATACACTGCACTCATTTCCAATAGTATTAACCTTATTATTTATTACAAAATTGTTAACGGTATTACTAAAACAATTTTAAATTTAAATACCTTACGAACCTTGGGATTTGTTAGTTTATTTCTAAGTTTCACTTTACTCATAAAAAAACATGAATACCTTCAAATCTATTCCATAGTATTGTTACTTTTTGTAGTAATTATTGTTTTAAAAAATCATTTAAACGAACTAAAAAAATACCTACGCAGATGAATATTAAAAAAGAACATTGGCGAGCAATTTTAAAAATAAAAGAATTATTCCCTACTCTAAGGTTGATCAACCAGGGGCTTAAGATAAAAAATGATGTTGTTTCTATTTCTGAAATAACTTCTACAGTCGAAAAAGACGCAGTTTTAATTGTCAACAATAAGAATACTTATTCAATAAAATCAAATCCTGAGGTCGATCAAAATCTTTTAAAAGCATTGCAATTGTATCTGCCATTTATATGGATCCCTTTAGGAAATAAATTACCAGTTGTTTATTTGCATGTGGCACAAAGCTTAGATGGGAAAATCGCTACCAATTCTGGTCATTCCAAATGGATAGGTAACATGGAGAACAGAATTCATTCCCATCGCATTAGAGCGCTTGTAGATGGTGTGATGATTGGTGGAAATACGCTGAGAAATGATAAGCCAAAACTCAATGTTCGGCATGTGGAGGGAAAAGACTCCGTGAAAATAGTCATTACTTCAGAGGAAAACAATTACGATTCCTTGTGTACCAATAATAACTCTAAAATTATATGCATCGGACCCAAGAATGACAAATTAAAAGATCCGAAGGTAACCTATATTTCTGTTGAAAAAAACAACGGAGTTTTGAACCCAAGCGAAATACTAATGGCCTTAAAAACCCAAGGAATTCGTTCAATTTTGCTGGAAGGCGGAAAGGAAACCATCAAACATTTTTTAAAAAATAATCTGATTAGCATGATGGAATTCCACATCGCTCCACTCCTTTTTGGCTCTGGAATTAATGCGATCGAATTCGATGAAATAAAAGAAGTATCAGAAGCAATTCAGTTGAATAACCCAGAATATTATCCGTTTGGAAATGCCATTATGATGCGTTCTTACTTAAACCCAAAATTCTAATGGTACAGTCTAAAAGTTTATGGCATCTTTCTTCACAAGAATCTATTTTGAGAGACGAGGCGATACCAACGGAATCAAGTTTGCTGTTGGGTATGGCGGTTTGTTCTAACATCAGCACAGGCACCGAGCGTTTGGTTGCTACGGGGAACATTCCTAAAGAACTTCAAGAAACTATGAAAGTCCCTTACCAAAAAGGAGATTTCAATTTCCCCATTCAATATGGGTATTCGATGATCCTTGAAATCGAAAAACGCTTTTACCACCTTATGCATCCCCACCAAGATTATTGCCTTATTTCTGAGGACAGTCTGACCCCTATCCCCACAGGGATGGATCTGAAAGTTGCCTCTCAAATTGCAAATATGGAGACTGTGATCAATGCGGTTTGGGATGGAAAACCAACAGAAATTAGTAAAATTTTGGTGTGTGGTTTTGGAAGTATTGGAAGTTTGCTGGCCGTCACATTGGCTAAAGAATACAACTTGGATGTCTATGTAAAAGAAAGCAATCCTCGTAAATTAGATATCGCCAAAAAACTCGGTTTTAAGACGGACAATTATCCTGAAGAATTCTCTATATGTTACAACACAACTGCCAATGAAAAAGCATTGCAATTTTGCATCGACAACAGTTGTGAAGAAGGCACTATTTTGGAGCTTAGCTGGTATGGAAATCGCAGCGTACAATTAAATCTAGGGGGAAGATTTCACACCAAAAGATTGCATATAAAATCAGTTCAAGTTTCTGAAATACCAATTCAAAAAAGAGATACGGAAACTTATAAATCCAGAAAAACTAAAGCGATTGAAATCCTACAAAATCACAGCAGTACTTATAAAAAATTAATCACCAACGAAATTCCATTTATAAAAAGTCCAGACTTTTTTAATGCATTAAGACAAGGACAATTCCAAGACACTATTATTAACATTATCAACTATTAAAAATAAACAAAAAACACTATGAACTATTTTGTAAAAATTAGAGAGAGTATCATGATTGCACATTCGTTGCCAAATCCTTTTTTTGGACCTGCACAGAACATGCACGGTGCTACATTTACTGTAGATGTCACTTTTATAAGTGATGAACTCAATGAGTTTAATGTCGTAATTGATATGGGAGAAGCACACCGCATTACTAAAGAGGTTTTAAGTGAACTCAACTATCAAAATCTTGATGAACTACCACAGTTTAAAAATCAGTTGAGCACTACAGAACACCTAGCAACTTACATTCAAAAGGAAATCAAAAGGGAAGCTGCTTCTATTTTTAATGGCACATTGAATATAACTCTCGGAGAATCTCACAATGCATGGGCAGGAGTGATAGAGTAACTTTAGATATAACAACTAGTACAGGGTGTACTTCAACGCTTTTTAGCCGTTCTCAGAAACCGCCATTGATCTTAGTCCTTCAAATACAACAATACTGACGGCATTGGCTAAGTTCAAACTTCTCACATGCGGGCTGTGAATGGGGATTTTATAGAGTTTTTCTGTGTTGTTTGCGACCAGTTCTTTTGGCAAACCAACGGACTCTTTTCCAAACACAAAAAAAAGTTCGTCCTTATAGTCGATAGAAACATAACTCTTCTTTGCAGCACTCGACAGAAAGACCATTTCCTTATTTTTATTCATGGCTAAAAACTCATCCAAGCTCTCGTAGATCTTGACCGTAATGTGTTTCCAATAATCCAGCCCCGCTCTTTTGAGACGTGTGTCACTCAATTCAAATCCAAACGGTTTGACTAAGTGCAATACAGAGCCTGAGGCTAAGCTCAACCGACCTATATTACCTGTGTTGTTAGGGATTTCTGGTTCTACAAGAACAATGTTAAATGGCATTTTTTTTTGTTATTAAAATATGATGTTATAATTTCCTTCGATCTCTTTTATCTCTAAATCTGTTAATACTGAAAATTCATTTTTTGAGGCTCTTTTTGATAATACGCCTCCATTTTGCTCCAAAAAACGAACGAGTATAGCAACCAACTTATCTGGCATTTCAAAATTGTTATCCAGATATCTTTTAAATGAGTCATATTTTTGTAAATAAGCTACTTCTTCTGGAATGACTCTTTTTAAAGTATCCTCTACACACTCATATAAAAACTCCGCTTGTTTTGTAGCATCAAAATAGCGATAAAAATCAATCGTGTTATTGGTTACCTCCACATTGTGAACTCCTGTTTCTTTCCATTCAATATGGTCTAGTAAAGGGTGTGAAAAGGATTCTAAGACAGCTCTGTAATTACCAATATGATCTAGTATTGATGATGATACAGGGAAAATAACTCCTTGCTGTGTTAATTCTTTTTTTGCCAAAATATGATGAATTATATAACGATGTAAACGACCATTCCCATCAACAAAAGGATGTATAAACACAAAACCAAATGCAATGGTTGCTGCTGCTAAAACTGCATCATAGGCTTTGTCTTGCAATGCTTCATTGGCTGTAATTAATCCTTTTAATAATTGCTCAAGGTCGTTTGCTTTTGCAGAAATATGGTTCGGAATTGGTTCTCCTGTAGTCCGATCATGTTCACCAACAAAGCCGCCTCTGTCTCTCAGACCCATATCAACAAACCTAGTGTTTTCTATTACAATCTGCTGCAATCGGATTAATTCTTCTATGCTTAATGGTTTTTGACCTGCCTGACCAATGGCTTTCCCCCAACGCATCGTTCTATTATTACCAGGGTTTTCACCCTCGATTGTAAAAGAGGCTTTAGAGTCTTTCAACAATAAAAAAGAAGAGGCTCTTTGCAATACATCTTTATGGATATTATTTAGGAATGCGTTTTGCTTACCAGAGATGTTTGCATTTATATGAAATTCTAGTTTTTTAGTTTTAAATATTAATGGACAAAAATCTCTTGTACCTGGAAGGTTATTAATAATTTTATGTTTTGCAGATTCTTTTCCTTTTAAGACATATTGCATACTTGAATCTACTAAAGGAATGTAGGTTCTCTTTTTTAAATCTACCTGTACATCAATTTCTTCTTGTTGCAGCCATTCAAATAAAAACCATATTTTTCGGCTATATTGCCCCATAGGTTCTATATGCAATAGTGTTTGGATACTTTCTTTAGATATAAGATTAAATAGCGATTTTAATACCAACAGATTAATGCCTTCATATTTAATAGCGAACACGAGTTGTTTGTATAATGTTTCTTCTGGTTGGTAAGATCTCGGAAATACGTTCCAATCTTCAGTCGTATGTTTTTTACTTTTTTTAGTAATTAGAGATAACACATTTGGAAATGGGATAGGTAACTTTAAGTTTTCAACAATCGCACCATAACCCACTATTTTCCCTTCTTCTGGAGTGGTTTTCCCTTGAAATATGGATGTTTCGATTGATGGTATTACTATTTCCAAGATTTATAATTTTTCTCAAATATAAGCAAAAAACGTGCGCTAATTAAAAAAAACGTGCGCATTTGTCGTTTTATTAAAAAAACGTGCGCAAACTTTCATCGAATACATAACGAATACTGAGACCAAGTCGACCTATATTGTTAGGAATTTCTGGTTCTACAAGAACGATGTTAAATGGCATTTGTTTTTTATTATTTATAGATACAAATTTAATGGAAATTAAGCATATCCGTGCAATTTCTATAGAAACAAAAAAAGCCTTACTATTTCTAGTAAGGCTTGATTTAATTGGTTTTGTATATTTGTTTACTCTAATCTAACATAAATATTCGCATCTCCTTCCGGAAAGGTAAGTTCAAGCTGTTGATTTTGTTCAGACAAAACATATCCAATTTCATCCAACTGGCCTTCTAAAGTACCAAAGATTGTAGTCGCATTCGAATACCATGTAAGTTCAGAAACATTCGTTTCTCCACCAAGTACAACCACATCAGTCAGAGAACCCGTACCGTCTTGATTAAAAACGATTGTTTGGATTGTAACCATTAATGGATCCTCATCATCTACCCCTGATCCTACCCATGTACCTACCAAATCAGAATTAACTGTTGGTGCAGAACTGTTATCATTGTCATCACTACTGCATGACATAATTAATAAAGATAAAATTGTAAAAAGTACTTTTTTCATAATATATTTAATTTTTGTTTAAACAAATTTAATAAATTATAAACAAATTATTAGATTGTATTATAAAATATTTGATTTAAAATAATACCAAGCTAAATGGATGTGACAAAAACCAATTAAAAAAATTAAATTATAATGAAATAAGGAAACTGTTAGGGCTACTTTATTAAACGGGCTTATCATTAATTGTATATCTTTATATTTTATTCAAAGTCTCTTATGAAAAACACCATTGTTATACTTTTATTTTTACTGACTACCCTTAACATATACTCCCAAATTGATCCAGACGCAATTGAAATTGTAAGAGATTCATATGGTGTCCCTCATATATATGCGCCCACAGATGCTGAAGTCGCTTATGGGTTTGCTTGGGCTCAAGCTGAAGATGATTTTAAAACAATTCAGCAAGCCTATCTTGCTGGAAATGGGTTGTTGAGTAAATTTATAGGTTTGAAAGGTGCCGTTGCTGATTTTCTTGCCCAACTAATTCAGTCTGAAAAAATAGTAAACGAACAATTTAACACCCTCGATCCAAAATTTATTAAACTACTTCAGGGTTTTACAAAAGGGCTAAATGCCTTTGCTGAAAAACATCCCGATGAAATTCTAGAATCTTCACTCTTTCCTCTCACTCCTCAAAAAATACTTCGCTATACACAACTTCAGTTATTTATTTCAAATGGCGCAGCAAATCTTGTCAGTGGAATTGTCAATAACGAACTGTCTTGGCCCTATGAAATTGAACAGGACACCAAAGGCTCTAATCTCATTGCTATCAGTCGCAGTCGAACCCAATCAGATGAAACATTTTTAGCCATCAATACTCACCAACCTTTAGAAGGTCCAACATCTTGGTACGAAGCGCATTTAGTGAGTGAGGAAGGTACCAATATTATTGGAGCCACCTTCCCTGGGTCTCCTTGTATTTTTACGGGAGCCAATGAATTCTTGGGATGGACACATACGGTTAATTACCCAGACAAAGCAGATGTATACGCTCTAGAAATGCATCCCCACAAAAAAGACGTCTATCTAGTGGATGGAAAGCCGTACAAGCTAGAAAAATTTAAAGCCAAAATTTACCTCAAACTACTAGGTCTTAAGATTCCAATTAAGAAAAAGTTTTACCGAAGTATCTATGGATCAACTCTAAAAAATAAAACAGGAGTTTACTCAGTACGTACACCAAGCACAACAAATATTAACGCTGTTGAGCAATTGTGGCGCATGAACAAAGCTACCAATTTTACAGAGTTTTATAAAGCCTTAGAAATGAAAGCACTTCCGGGTTACAATATTGGATATGCTGATAGAAATGATACTATTTTTTATATTTCTAATGGGAAAATTCCCATCCGAAATGAAGGGTATGATTGGACAGACGTTGTTCCCGGAAATACCCGTAAAACGCTTTGGGATTCCTATTATCCCATTAAAGAGTTGCCGCAGGTTATCAGTCCAAAATCAGGGTTTGTATACAACGCAAATCACAGTCCTTTTAAATCTTCAGGAAAAGATGACAATCCTCAAGCAGAAAATTTTGCAAACGCCATGAATTTTGAAACTTATGACAACAATCGATCGACACGTCTGCTCCAATTGCTTGAAGAAAAAGAACACATAGACTATGAGCGTTTCAAACGCATCAAATATGACCATCAATTACCAACTCCTCTAAGCTATAACTATATGGATTTAAATCCATTATTTGAAATGAAAACGGAGGACTATCCAGAAGTTAGCGCACTATTAACGAGTATTAAAAATTGGGATCGTGTTACCAACCCAAAATCTTATGGTGCTGGAGCCTATGCATTACTATACTATCAACTTGGACCCTTTTTTGATCAACTTTCTGAAGATCGTGTTTTTACGCATGACGTATTATTTGAAGCCTTGAAAACAACAAAAGCTTATATGTTGACTCATTTTAATAGTGAACGCATTCGCTTAGGAGATTTTCAAAAACTAGTGAGAGGAGAAAAAGAGCTCCCTGTTTTTGGCTTGCCAGATGTTGTTACGGCGATGCGAGGAGAGCCTTATAAAGATGGAGAAATAAAGATCACTCATGGTGAATCTTATATTGGGTTGGTGCGCTTTACGCCAACTAAAACCTATTATGAATCCGTTATTTCTTATGGAAATAGCCGAAGACCAGAGAGTCCACATTATTCTGATCAGATGGAGTTGTATGTTAATTTTAAAACCAAAACAATGTCATTTGACAGATCAGAGGTATTGGGTTCCGCTATAAAAAGGTATGCTCCTAAATAAATTCTGCCCCGCTCTAAGTTGAATTTGATATATGTTTTTTTCTGAAACCTATGATTTTAATTAGTTAAATAATTTTATAGAAACAAAAAAACCTGACTATTTCTAGTCAGGTTTTAAGTGATCGCACTAGGATTCGAACCTAGGACCGCCTCCTTAGAAGGGAGGTGCTCTATCCAGCTAAAACATTGAATTTTAGATTTTTAAAAGATTATAAAAATATAATCTGTCAAATGTCTGTCAAATGAATTTAATGTATCCAAAAGTAAAAGTTGACTCTAAAAGTAGGGTTTATGTAATTTTTAACCAAAATAACAAACGATATCGATTGTTTAATGGTTCTAAAATCAATTCAAATATCTACCCTAACTCCTACCCTGTTTCTGAACGAATGGAAATGGGTAATCTATTAGCATCAGAGGTATATCAATTTTTAATTAGTGGCTTAACCTTAGAGCAACTTAAAGTATCCAAACTCATAAAACCTAATATGACAGATAAGGATTACTTAACAGTAGCCTTAAACAACAAACTCAAAGAAAACTATACTAAGAAGTATAAGGAGATGTTACAGTTTATATTTAATAAGCTAATTGAAGAACTGAAAGACTCACCTATTGTTTCACTTCACATAGAAATAATATTAAATAAATACAATTCAGAAAGTTCCTATAACACTTATAGACTGAGGTTATGTTCACTAATTAATGAAGCAAGAAAAATAGGAATGACTTCCAATCCAATGCAGGGAATAAAGTCAAAAAGAGCAAATGCTCAAATGCACAAACCATTTGACAATATCAATAAGATACTTGAAGATATTAAAGCATACAACAAACAATTATATCTATGTTGTTTAATAACCTATGGATGTCTTTTAAGACCTCATCGTGAAATAAGAGAACTTACTTGGTCTGACTTTAGTGATGACTTGGGCTATATTCATTTGTCTGGTAATAGAAATAAATCAGGCAGAAATAGAATTGTTCCTGTACCCTCTTATATTAGAGAACTACTTATAAAAGGAGAACCTCATCATAATATCTTTTCTGGAAGACAACAACCATTAAACCAAGATTACTTTAAGACACTCTGGGGACGTTTTAAGAGGGTTTCTAAACTGCTTGAACAAGACCAAACACTCTACTCATTTAGACACTCAGGAGCTATAGAAATCTTTAAGAGAACAGGGTCTATAACCAAGCTACAAAAAGCTATGGGGCATTCATCTATAAATGTGTCTCTGACCTACTTAAGAGGTTTAGAAATAGCAGAACTGAAAGAAGAGGATATGCCTATGGTTTTGGGTTTGTATCTAAATATTTTTCTCCAAGTTTTGAGTTCACACTTGTAAAACTTGATTAGTGTTTCTTTTATGAAATCAGAATAGTTTTTCATTTAATTATTTTTTATTCTTTTCTTCTTCTAATATCTCAACAAACGAAGCACTTACTATGCCAGTAGGAACAGCTACAACTCCTATTCCAATTAAAGAAATAAATGTCCCAAACAGTTTACCACCAAAAGTTTGTGGGAATATTTCTTCAAAACCAACCCCAGTTAAAGATGAGACTGCCCACCAAAAAGATTCTGTAATACTCGAAAAGGCTTTAGGCTGTTCTGGGTTTTCTAGATAATATATTCCAGATGCTGAAAAGAAAAGCATAATGAAAGCAATAAAAAAGGTTATATATAATTCTCTTTTAACATTGTAAATACCATCTCCTAGTAATTCAAATGATTTGCTGAACTTTCCTAACTTTAATATTCTCGAAACCCTAAACAATCTAAAGATCCTCACAAACCTTCCATCGAAACCTAATGCAGTACTAAAGAAAAATGGTAGAATTGATAATAAATCTATGATTCCGAAAAAGGTAATGTTGTAGTTCTTTTTTTGTTTAATAGAGAACCAACTTCTAATTAAATACTCTAAAGTAAATATTGAAATTGAAAGAACTTCAAAATAAAAAAGATAAGATTTAGTATTTACTGTTAAATCTGGTTCAGACTCTATTACCATAGAGATGAGATTCAAAATTATTAATACATATATAAATTTATCAAAAAAAGCTGGTAACTGTTTCTTCATATAATCAAAAAAATTAAACGTGTTGAAGTGCAGATTCTAGTAATTGCTTTTTTAGTTTAGTTATTGAAGCTATACTAGTGTCTTCTAGAGGAAATTTATCCTCACCAATTTCAACAACTTTTGATTTTTCTTTAAGTATTAGAGAGCAAATTTTCTTTTTTTGATTATCATCAAATAGGACTAAAAACTTACCCTTTAAGTCTCTATAACTGATTCTTTGTAAATCATTATTTTTAAACTTGCTAGACATTGCCATAATTGTTTTTATGACATTATATGCCTTTATTTCTTCATCTGTGGTAATGATGCCAGAATTAGACATTGAGGCTTCATATTTAATAATTCTATTTGAAGTACTAATTAAGGATGTACCATTTATTAATTCTTTTATTTTGGAATAAATCTTATCTGATTTTCTCTTACCACCCATATTTGCATAAATAATTCTAATAAGATCTTCTGATGGGTTTACCATAGTATCATAAAGTGCTTCATCGAAATTATCTAAAAAATATGTTTCTTCTGCTGCTTCCAAAATTGAATTTATGTCAATTACATTTCGCATAAAAAGAGAAAGTGTTTCTAAATCTTGATTATCATAATCACTCAAGTCAAATTCAAAAAAAGGAGAAGTTTGAAGTGTGCTAGTATTGTTTCTTGTATAAAACTTATAAACTATTCCATTTGTTAATATTCCAATTTTCGCAGTATTTGTATCTGTACAATATTCTCGAAGTTGTCTATAGTGGTTGTCATTTAATTTAGCTGTAGATTTTTTACATTCAATTAAAATAACTGGATTTTTGCCCCCTAATGTAATAGCAACGTCTACTTTCTTCCCTTTTTTCTTCCCTAAATCTGCTGTAACCTCGTGAGTGTAATCATCTATTCTATCATAATTAAGCAAATCAAGAAATGGATGTATTAAATAATCTCTTGTGGTAGCTTCAATTTGACTGTTAGCAAGTGCTTTTTCCCAATCCCAATTTTCAAATTTTTCATTCAATGCTTTTACTAGTTGTCTTACCTTCTTGCTATCCATAATCTTGTTTAAGAGTAAAATTAGTTTTCAAACAAATTTAGTAAATTATAACTAAAAAAAATATAGTTCTTATGGAAAGCTGCGTTGTACGTCTTCATACCAAAGTGGAATATTTTCAATTAAATTTAGTAAATAGTTTTTACATTTCATAATTATGCTGATATCAGCTTTTGTTTTAAATATTACTAAACATCAAGTGTGTGAGTTACTTGATAATAAAACCAGCATCTATTACAGACATTTGAAAACATTAAAAATTAGAGGTACACTATTATCCGCATAAATGCTAAAAAGTGTGTACTCAAAAATAAGTTTTACAGGTTAGATTTAGTTTGCGTAAATTTTACTATTAGAGCAATATTTAAATAACAACAATCGTATGAGAGATTAACCTTTTAGTCTACTTTACTTAGGCATAACACACAGCATAAAAAAGAGTTTGATTAATCAAGTTTTTTCAATTAGGCTAGTGGGGTGATAAACAGCCTTTTTAAGCTTCTTTTAGAAGCCACTGAAATAGACGACATTCAATGTCGCTATGTAGCCTTTAAATTATCCGAAAACAGCGTTAAAACGATTATCAGTATAGAGCGAATAGAAACGCTTAAATACACGCTTAAAACGAACAATGGAAGCTATTTAGTAGAAGCAACTGACTTGCTATTGCCGATTAGCAGGGTTGAAAAGTGTTAATTATTTATTGTCTTTGATATGTAAAAACATAATAATGAGGCTCATCAAAACATTCTATTTGTTGGGTTTGATTGTATATTTTTAATTTGTCGTTTTCTATACTAAATGGCGTGCTGTCATCTTGAGGTTCAGTTGTCTCATTACATATAAGGTTTTCTTCAATATAATCTGAATAGTTTATAATAGAATTATTCAAGTTATAACTGGCGGTACTGATATATACATTTGTACATCCATCAACTATCATAATATCTCCATTTTGACAATCAGAACTTTCTTCTTCCCAAAAGGTATATGCAGTGAAAGTACTGTCAGTAAATTCAACATAGTCTGAATTTAATTGACAGTCGCCCATATCAAAACAATCAGTTCCGCTTATTATAAAATCCATCAATAATTCATCATTTTGATTAAATATTTGAATATTATAAAGTTTCCAAGTCCCAATTATACTATCATTTTGAGCATTATTATTATCATTCGTATCCGAACTTTAATCACTTGAACAAGCGAAGATTAATAAAGCGGAGAGTAAGAGTAGTTTTTTCATTTAGTTGTTGTAAGTGAGTTTATAAGTTATTAATCTTCTAGGCAAGTCTTTACCATAATCAAACTCATTGTTTTCGTATGTTGCAAGGTCAATTTTTATATAAATCGGATAATTTTCATCATCCATTACATATGACCACATACTTTCGCTTAGGATTTCCCCATTTGAATTACGTTTAATTGTTCTAAGCGGTAAATTTGTTAAGGTTTTTCCTGCAGCACCACTAACTATTAAAGCAATATACTCACCACTCAATGCTAAATCAGTATCAACAAATAAAGGATGAATAAAATTTGTGTTATTCAGAATAGATGAATAGTCTATTGATAAAAGACTATAGTTTTCTATTTCTGCCTGTAATACATTCCCACCTTCCCAAGCAAAGGTTATATCTCCATTTGATATCAATTCTCCATTTAGAAATTGAACCCCAATAGCTAGTCCATTTTCATCAAGATTAACCTCACCTTCATCTTCTGGACTAGTTACAAGAATTTTATTAGATAAATATTCATAATTAGTTTGGTATCTATTGTTGTAATTCCAATTGTCTGAATTATTTGAATAGCAAGAAGACCTATAACCTTGATATGATTTAGTAATAATTTTATCATTTTCATAAATACAGCTGTAGTTTTTTCCGCCAACACACAAGTTATCATCCTCAATAATCTCAAAAGATACTAGCTTTTTTTGTCCAGTAGTTGTATTTTCCTCATTATTACTATCATCACTACTACAAGCGAAAATTAGAAAGGCGGAGAGTAAGAGTAGTTTTTTCATTATTAAATTGGTTTATATTTCAAAGATAAGAAATTTCAATTAACCCTTCCACTAGTCATTATTTTAGTCTTTTTAGTAAGAACTAACATATTCCACAGATTGTATGAAGCAAAAAAGTTTTAATAGCTCTAATTTTTAAATTGTAAAGTTAGTAATATTTTTAATTTAAGGATAGTAATTTTCATTATTTGAAATGATGAAACCCTTCTAAAAGCATCGATATTTGCTAGCCTAATCTACAAATTATTGTGTGCTTGAAACAAACAATAAACAAATAAAAAACAAATAATACGCAAGTAATAAACAGCTAATAATCAAGAACTTATGTTGAAAACTTTGTTGATATGTTTGGCCCTTATTTTTTTGAAAAAGTTCTGTAATCCACGACCTTTGAGAAAGTAAAAAAGCCAATAGAATTGACCGAAATCGAAAACCATTGACTTGATGTTTAAGCACCTCAAAGATACGGATTATTCAACTTCATTCAAAAACTGTTGGCATAAACATTATGCCAATGAAATAGTATTTCCTCGACATCTAATTTATAGTTACAGAATAATAGTACGTAGCTATCAAAAAAAGACTCCCAAAATGGGAGCAAGAATAACTCTGCCTAATTTCAAAAGGTTTCTCTGTCTCAAAAGGCAGGTTTGGCGGTTTGGCAAACCTTTAATTTTAAAATGAAAAAAATGAAAAAAATTATTTTTTCAGACTCATTAGATGGGTCAAACAACAGAACAGTAGAGGTTCAAAAAGTTCTTGAACAAATCAAGAAAGGCTTTTGGAAAAAGCAAATAGAAGATATTCAGTATCAAGTAAATAGTGGAAATACTAAACAAGCAAATGAGTTAAAATTAAAACTCCCTGCTTTTACTATATCTGCTACTTATAAAGGTAAGCGTAAAAAAGAAAATGTAGAATCTTATTCAGGCTTATTACATTTAGATTACGACAAGCTTGATAATGTTCAAGATATAAAGTCTAAAATAATAAGCAATCCTTATACCTATGCTGCTTTTGTAAGTCCTTCAGGAAAAGGATTAAAAGTATTAGTTAAATGTGATAATGATTTAAGCACACACACCTATGCTTTTAATGCATTAAGAAGCTATTATGACAACCTATTAGATGTTGAGTCTGATAAGTCTGTAAAAGATGTTTTAAGGCTTTGTTTTGTATCCTATGATAGTGATATGTATTTAAATGAAAACTCAAAGGTTTTCAATTATCAAAGCTATCCAAGTAATGAAACCATATCTCAAAAGGATTTAGATTGGGTTTGGAATTTTACTGCAAACAAAGAAGAATTTATTGAAGGTAATAGAAATAACTTTGTCTTCTCTTTTGCTTGTAATGCAAATAGGTGTGGTGTTGATATTAGTGACACCTGTAACTATGCTTGTTCTTATAGTGATGATTCTTTTCCTGAAAATGAGATAGAATCTGCCATTAAAAGTGGCTATGAGAATAATGTAAACGAGAATGGTAGCGCTCGCCAACCTGCCATATCTGCCAAAGATGATGTTGTTGAGGTTGTTGTGGATTCTTCACCAATGATTCCTGAATATATTTATGAGGCTTTACCTATAACACTCAGAGATGCTTGTAATGTTTTCGATGGAAGAAAAAGGGACGTCTTCCTAACCTCTGCATTGTCTGTAATTAGTGGCGGCTTACACAACGTCTATGGGTTATATGACAAGGAGAAGGTGTTTCCTAACCTGTATAGCTTTGTAATTGCACCTCCAGCTAGTGGTAAGGGTAGTATGAAGTTTGCTAAACAACTGGGAGACTGCTTTCATGACTTACTATTTAGTCAGAGTAAGGAGGAGCTTAAGGAGTATAAGAAGGCAAAACGTTTGTTTGGCTTAAAACTTAAAAAGGCAAAAACTGATGCGCAGCTAGAGGCTCTAATTGAGCCTGAAGAGCCAAAGACAAGCATGTACTTTATACCTGCCGACACCTCATCTGCCATGATGATAAAACATCTAGAGGATAATGATGGTATGGGCTGTATCTGTGAGACAGAGGCAGACACGCTAACCAATACATTAAAACAAGATTGGGGTAGCTACTCGGATGTTCTCAGGAAAGGATTCCATGCTGAAATAATATCAAAAAGCAGGATGACAGACCTTGACTATTCTGAAATTAAGGAACCTAAATTTAGTGTTGCAATTACAGGAACACCCAACCAGCTAGACACCTTAATTACATCAATTCAAGACGGCTTGTTTAGTAGGTTTATATTTTACTCCTTTAGTGCTAAACAGAAGTGGAGAAGTACTTATACGGAGGCTATAACAGTTAGTAACAACGAGATATTTAAGGGCTTTAGCGCTGACTTATGTAATAAGTTTAGAAGCAACAACATTCAGAAATTTGTTATGACTAGAGCGCAGGGTATGCAGCTGGATGAGGTATTCTCTGAGGCTCTTGGACACAACTCTGTTCTCTACAATGATGATGTTTCAGGTATTATTTATAGACTGGGACTGATGACTTTTAAGATTGCAATGACACTTGCAGCATTAAGGTCTGATGAGCCTGAGATTACCTGCAGTGACTTAGAGTTTAAAACTTCGCTGGACCTTGTTGAGAAGGTGTATTTAACACACAGTATTGGTATACTAAATAAGATAAATAAGGACTCAAGTAAGCTTAATAAAACCCAGAATCAATTACTAACTTGGATGAAATCTCAAGGAGAAGTAAAAAGGGTTGATATCTTAGAAAAGGCTAAGGCGCTTAATATAAAAGAGAGAACTTTGGCTGATATATTGAGAAGGTTTATTGACTTAAAACTTATAAGAAAAGTGACTCATGGTGTTTACGTGGTGAGATAAAGGTAACCCCTCTGCCACATTTTACACTCCCTAACAAAACATGGGGTTAACAAAAACGTTAGCCCTTTGTTTTTATGTGATAAAAATCACATTATAAATAAATTGTAATCAGGGTTAATCGTAAAGGTTAATCCTTTTTTATGATCTAATATAAATTTGAAAAGACAATACACAGTCTTTCGTAAAGAGATAGAAGGTAACCCCTGCACGAAGTTTTATAACGCTTAACAAAAATACTCTTAATACGTAGACTAATAACTTCGTTTACATAGTTTTAACCCCTATTTCATCTGTATAATGGTAACCAATAAATTATTTCACAAGCTTAGGTTTTGGGTAATACCCTGTTCTACGAAGATAACCCTAAAAAGGAAAGTGATATTATTTAGGTAGTGGGGTGTTATTATTATGGATTGGTAAGTCTAGTTTTTTTGGGTTTTTACTCAGGACAATTCAAGTTAGTAGTGGAAGTGTGGCAAAAAAAATATTAATATTACTAACTAAGCCCCTAAATTGGAGAATTTTGTCAGGAAAATGTCTGTCAAATGTCTGTCAAATATTTATAAATTTTGATTAATTAAAGTAAAAAGCTATTTTTACAAAAGCTCTTTTAAAAAATGATTTCAATGTAGAGAAGCTCTGTATACCCTGTCAATAAAAGGATACAAACAAAAAAGCCTCACATTTCTGTGAAGCTTTAAGTGATCGCACTAGGATTCGAACCTAGGACCGCCTCCTTAGAAGGGAGGTGCTCTATCCAGCTGAGCTATGCGACCTCTTTGTCGGGGTGGCAGGATTCGAACCTGCGGCCTCCACGTCCCAAACGTGGCGCGATAACCGGGCTACGCTACACCCCGAATTGGTTATCTAAATATCTTCTCGCACCTCTTTTTTTGATTTTACGCTCCAAAATTAATGCTTCACTTCTACTATGAACTTAACTAAAAAATACATGAAAATTCATTCATATCCTTTTTAATGTGGTGGTCACGCCTCAGCGTGACGGCCTCCACGTCCCAAACGTGGCGCGATAACAATTCCGTTGGCTTTGCAAGCCGGGCTACGTCCTGTCACGCATTTTCTGCGTGATACACCCCGAATTTGTTATCAAATTTGTTCTTAAAATAAATTAAAAACTAAAAAACAAATTAACAACAGACATTCTATTAATTTTAAAAGTGCCTACGAATAAACGAAAACACTTTAGTCGGGGTGGTCACGCTTCTAGCGTGACGACCTCTTTGTCGGGGTGGCAGGATTCGAACCTGCGGCCTCCACGTCCCAAACGTGGCGCGATAACCGGGCTACGCTACACCCCGAATTGATTATCTGTTGTTAATTTACTTCTTGCGGAGAGACAGGGACTCGAACCCTGGCGACAGTTACCCGTCGACAGATTAGCAATCTGCTCCATTACCACTCTGGCACCTCTCCTATTAAATGAACTTCAGCAATTAAAATTGCGGTTGCAAATGTAACTTTTCATTATCTAGAACGCAAACTATTTTTTTACTTTTTTGTAAGCTTTTTTAATTTAGTCCGGATATTCAATGCGCAAGTGGTACATGTTGGCCAATTTTTGCTTCAACACCTTCTTAATGGATTGTATTTCTTTCAAAGTAATATCTGCATTCAAAAATTGATCTGTATCCATTTGTTTGGAAATAATCGCATCTACAAAATTATTTATCTTAGTGGAATTGGGATCCTTTAAACTTTTGGACGCCGCTTCCACGCTATCACACATCATAAGGATGGCCGTTTCTTTATTAAATGGCTTGGGTCCATTGTACGAAAAATCACTATTTTCAAAATCTAAATTCGACTCTTTTTGTTTGTTATAAAAGTAATACACAGTACTTGTACCATGATGCGTTCTAATAAAATCTATAACACGGTCGGGCAAATTGTTTTTCTTAGCCAATTCGACCCCATCAATAACATGGTTGATAATGATTTTCGCACTTTCTTTTGGAGACAACTCATCATGTGCATTGGTTCCTGTCATTTGGTTTTCGGTGAAATAGGTAGGGTTTTTCATTTTGCCGATATCGTGATACAAGGCTCCTACCCTTACAAGCATTGTATTGGCGCCTATTTCGTTAGCGGCAGCTTCTGCTAAATTTGCTACATTTAAAGAGTGGTGGAAGGTTCCTGGCGCCTTATCAGACAGTTCTTTCAAGAGTTTAGAGTTGGTATCTGACAATTCTAACAACGATACATCCGAAACAAGTCCGAAGAGTTTTTCATACACATATATGAGAGGCTGCACAAACAGCGTCGCCAATCCACACAAAACAAACAACAAAAAGGTTTCCCATTTTAAATTATCAATACTTCCTTCATGAATTACAAAAAATGCAAAATAAGACACTATGTATATTAGAGTGATTTGTCCCACAGATATAAATAAATTTGCGCGCTTATAAAGTTCCGAAACGGTTAAGATTGTGACAATACCAGCGATGATTTGCAAAAACATATACTCATAGTTATTTGCGACTACAAATCCTAACAATAGTACCGTGATCACATGCGTAAACAAGCCCAATCGGGCATCAAAAAAGGCTTTCAGTATTAAAGGCAAAATACACAGGGGAACAATATAAATATAAGATGAATTGAAGTTGACAACCAAAGTGGTTAAGAATACCATCAAAACGATATTGAAAAAAATAAAGGTGACTTTGGTATTGTTTGAAAACACCTCCATTCTGTATTTTTTCATAAACAACAATAGCATCAATAAAGCCAATGAAACCAAAACTGTATAAGCCGTCACAACTAGAGTATAGTTTGAATCGGTCCATACCTGTGATTCATATTCAGACACTAATGAGTTTAGAACGGCATACTTATCGCCTTGAACCACTTCCCCTTTTGAGATAATAAGGGTTTGCTTATCGACACGCCCTCTTACTAATTTCATTTGACTTAAGCGTTCTTCAAACGAAATTTGAGTAATGACTTTGTTTAATTGAGCATTGGGTTTTACAACGTCAAAAAACAGTGCCAAGTAACGTTGCTTATAGGCTTCTAAACCCAAAGCTTCCACACTCGATTCTACAAATGATTTTAAATTCGTTTGAAGAAAAAAGCTATCAAAACGTTTGACCCCACTTTGCGTTTTATCAACCAAAATAGAGATCTGCTGATTGGTATCATAATCGTATGAATCTTGAAGTACACCACTTTGATACAATTCATCCAAAAGTACAACTCCCCTATAATATAAGTCTATTTTGATTTGGTCTCTTGGTAGCTCAAAAAACAAGCGGTCAAATGCTGAAGAATACTCCTTTTTAACCGAAGTGATTAGGGTGGTATCCACATCGAAAAAGACAGGAGACTGTAGTGTAATTTGCTGTTTTTCTGCCTCAATTTCTTCGGCTGTTTTTTTGATTGCAAAATCAAAAGGTGCGTATAGATTTTCGGACTGCCAAGGTTTTCCTTTTTCAAAACTGTATCTGAAAGTTCCACTTTTCGGAAACAAATAGACAATTACAAAAGTGGTCAACACAAAAAGAAAGACCTTATAAATTAAGGAGTGATTTTTATGAAAAAGGTTCATTATATCTTTCATGTGTATTTATTATTTATTGTTTCAAACACCATGCTTTAATATGAGTTGGTTCATCTCGCAATTGGAGAGCTTATACTTCAACTAATCCTAACATTATATGATTGTCAACACCCAAAAGTAATAAAAAGAAGTATCTTTTCTCTCTATATTAAAATATTACTACTTTATATATCCTAAATTTTAGTTATTTTCGCATGAACCATCTCTAAATTCTAAATTATGAGTAAAGACGTTGTAATTGTATCCGCAGCAAGAACCCCTATCGGGAGTTTTTTAGGAGGTTTATCCTCTGTTCCTGCGCCAAAATTAGGTGCGATTGCTATTAAAGGCGCGCTTGATAAAATCAATCTAAGCCCTGAACTTGTAGATGAGGTTCTAATGGGCAATGTTGTACAAGCTGGCACTGGGCAAGCCCCAGCAAGACAGGCCGCTATTTATGCGGGCATTCCTGATTCGGTACCCTGTACCACGGTCAACAAAGTTTGTGCCTCTGGAATGAAAACGATTATGCAAGCCGCCCAATCAATTGCTTTGGGAGATGCTGATATTATTGTTGCGGGTGGTATGGAAAACATGAGTTCAATTCCGCACTATCACCATGCACGTTCGGCACATAAATTTGGCTCCGTGACATTTGATGATGGCTTACAGAAAGATGGTTTGGTGGATGCTTATGCAAATCAAGCCATGGGAATTTTTGCAGATACTTGTGCAACAGAATATAAGTTTACAAGAGAAGCACAAGATGCTTTTGCGATTCAATCGTACAAACGCTCTACAGATGCATGGAATGAAGGTAAATTTGATTCTGAAGTGGTTCCTGTAGAAGTCCCACAACGAAGAGGAGAACCTATTGTTGTCGATAGAGATGAAGAATACACAAACGTTCGTTTAGAAAAAATACCGAGCTTGCGTGCTGCTTTCACAAAAGACGGAACTGTAACCGCTGCAAATGCATCCACCATAAATGATGGTGCCGCTGCATTGGTCCTTATGAGTAAAGAAAAAGCAAAAGAATTAGGTTTGAAACCTTTAGCCACTATAAAAGGCTATGCCGATGCTGCAAGAGAACCCGAATGGTTCACTGTAGCACCTTCAAAAGCACTGCCTAAAGCATTGGCAAAAGCAGCGATTGATATTTCGGAAGTAGATTTCTTTGAATTCAATGAAGCATTTTCGGTAGTGGGCTTAGCAAACATGAAATTATTGGGGCTAAACGATTCAAATGTAAATGTCAATGGAGGTGCCGTTTCTTTAGGCCACCCCCTTGGATGTTCGGGTGCTCGAATTGTGGTAACCTTATTGAGTGTCCTCGAACAAAATAATGGGAAAATTGGAGCTGCAGCGATTTGTAATGGCGGTGGCGGTGCTTCGGCATTGATCCTAGAACGAAATATTTAAGGAATGCAATACGGCCTTTGCTACCTCAGCGTTGTTGCTTTAAGATCTGAAGCTACGGATACGAGCGAATTAATTTCGCAAGTACTCTATGGCGATCATTTTAAGGTTTTAGAGCACCGTAAATCTTGGAGTCGCATCCGGTTGGGATTTGATAAATATGAAGGATGGATTGACAATAAACAGTTTCAATTTATTGACGAATTGGAATATAAAGAGCTCCACAAATCCGATCCTTTAATGACCACGGATTTGGTTGATTTTATCACAAATCAAAAACAACAATTACATCCTATTTTGTTAGGTTCAGCGCTTAATGGCCTCTCCTATTTAAAACATACATTTGAAGGAGCAAAAGCTATTGGGTCTAAAGACAAATCTAAACTTGTAGAGACTGCTATACTATACCTCAACACTCCTTATTTATGGGGAGGAAAAACACCTTTTGGGATTGACTGTTCTGGATTCGTTCAAATGGTTTATAAACTAAATGGATTCAAAATTTTAAGAGATGCCTCTCAACAAGCATCTCAAGGGGATGCCCTTAGTTTTATCGAGGAAAGTGAACCTGGTGATTTAGCTTTTTTTGATAATAATGAAGGGGAGATTATTCATGTAGGGATGATCATGGAAGACCATCACATTATTCATGCGCATGGTAAAGTTCGGATTGACCTCCTCGATCAAAGTGGCATCTATAATGTAGATACTAAAACACACTCTCACAAACTGAGAGTCATCAAAAAAATTATCCCATAAAAAAAGTCATTCAAATTGAATGACTTTTTAATATCGTAAAACTAAACGTTACTCTTTTGGTTTTAATGAATCCGAAAGTGCTTTAAATTCTTTGTATTTATCCGTATTCCCTACAGCACTGTATATGTTTGCTAAGGTTTTAGCCGCTTGATAATTGCTTGGATCTATGCCAAATGCACTTTCTAAATAAGGAATTGCATCTAAGTATAACTGGTTTCGCTTTGCTTTTAATTCATCGTACTTTCGGTCGTCTGCAGCAGATGATCCTAATTTGTTCATTTCCTCTAGCACTGATTCTTCTTGTCCTAAGATTAAAGCCGCTAAATTTATATAAGCATTGGTATAATCTGGCTTTAATTCGATGGCTCTTTGGTAATATTTTTTAGAACTTTCTAAATCATCCGTTTCTGCAGAAATAACTCCTAAGTTATATTGTAATTCAGAATTATTAGGATCTTTTTGAATGGCAACTTCCAACAACTCTTTAAATTTTACGGTATTACCCATTGAGTAATAAACATTTGCTTCTGTCAATAATAAATTTAAATCTTCAGGAGCTTCTGCTCTTGCTACAGCCATGGCTTGAAGTGCTTTTTCATTGTCTCCATTTTGAACATATATGAGCGCGATGTTTTTAATGATTTCTGGAAACTTAGATTTAGTGGTTTCATCTTTGGGATTGATATGCGATTTAGCTTTCACCGAAAGGTCTCTCAACATCATATTACCAAACGCTTCTTCAACTTGTGTTTCTTTGTTTGTAGCGAGGTAATTTTTTTCAATCCCCGTATAACCTAGACTTCTCAATTCTTCATACATCATAAGGGAACGGTCATATTGCTTGGCATTGACCGCTGTAGAAGCAGCATAAAACAAATAAACCGTATCGTTAGGAGATAATTTATAGGCGTTTTCAAAATAACCTGAAGATGCTTCATATTCATCTGTTCTCAAAAGGGAACTTCCTTTATTAACCAAATGGGCTTTTAAATTTAGCGTTTGATCTTTAACTCCTTGTGCCTGCGCTGGTGCAGTGACTAATTTTAAAGCTTCAATCGATTTTTTGATGGTACTAAAATCGGGCTCGCCATTGTTTAGGTAATAGATACTTCTTTGTAAGTAATATTGACTTTTATATTTTTCGTCCATAGAACCTAAAAGTGCTTCGGCAGCATCAAGTGCCACGCCTGCTTTTTCATAATTTCCCTTTGCTATCTCCTTCGTCGCTGTTTTAATTTCTTTCTTTTGGGCAACAGCAGAAAATCCTAGAGTTAGTGCTATTACAAATACAAGATATTTTTTCATCTTATTTAAATTTTAATAGTTAGTATTAATAGTTATTCTTCTTCTTGAGTATCAACAGTTGTGTCATCTGTTTCAGTAGCACCTGTGGTTTCTTCAGCGCCTTCTTCCGTTAAACCTTCAATTGCTTCGATGTCTTCTTCATCTTCCCGCATTACTTTTGCAACGGCAGCAATCGAATCATTCCCTTTAAGGTTGATCAAACGAACGCCTTGTGTGGCACGTCCCATCACTCTTAAATCTTCTACAGCCAATCGGATTGCAACGCCTGATTTATTAATGATCATTAAATCATCTTCATCGGTTACATTTTTGATGGATACTAAATTACCTGTTTTATCTGTAATTGAAATGGTCTTGACACCTTTTCCACCTCTATTTGTGATTCGGTAATCTTCCAAGCTAGATCGTTTACCATAGCCGTTTTCAGATACGACTAGGATGTTACTTTCCATGTCATCTACAGCAATCATTCCGATCACCTCATCCGCTTCATGCGCTAAAGTAATCCCGCGAACTCCTGAAGCACCACGGCCCATTGGACGGGTTTTGGCTTCTTCAAATCGAATGGCTTTCCCAGATTTTAATGCTAACATCACTTGACTTTCGCCTGTGGTAAGTTTTGCTTCTAGTAATTCATCATCTTCTTTGATCGTAATGGCATTAATTCCATTCGTTCTTGGTCGAGAATATTGTTCTAAAGATGTTTTTTTAACCTGACCTTTTTTGGTGGCCATAATCACATAGTGCGAATTCGTGTATTCTTCGTCTTTTAAATCCTGAGTACAAATAAACGCTTTGACTTTATCGTCTTGTTCTATGTTTATTAAATTTTGAATGGCGCGCCCCTTAGACGTTTTACTACCTTCTGGGATTTCATAAACACGCATCCAGAAACATTTTCCTTTTTGAGTGAAGAACAACATATACTGGTGGTTGGTTCCTACAAATAAATGTTCTAAGAAATCTTCGTTACGAGTGGTGGATGCTTTTTGTCCAACTCCACCTCTATTTTGAGTTCTATATTCTGTTAATGACGTACGTTTGATATACCCTGCATGTGAAATTGTAATGACAACTTGCTCATTAGGAATCATGTCCTCAATCGATAAATCACCTCCAGCATATTCAATCACAGAGCGACGTTCATCACCATACTTATCTTTAACAACAGCAAGCTCTTCTTTAATGATGAGCATACGACGTTCTTTTTTATCAAGAATGTCTTTTAACTCATCAATCGTTTTCATGATTGCATCGTACTCGCCACGTAATTTATCTTGTTCTAAGCCTGTTAATTGTCTTAATCGCATTTCAACAATCGCTTTGGATTGTAGTTCGCTCAGTTTAAAACGTTCGATTAATTTTTCACGGGCTTCTTCAGCATTTGAACAACCTCTAATAATTGCGATGACTTCATCGATATTATCGGAAGCAATGATCAATCCTTCTAATATATGAGCGCGTTCTTCGGCTTTTCTAAGTTCGTAGGTTGTACGACGTACGACCACTTCGTGACGGTGCTCTACAAAATGATGAATCATATCTTTTAGATTCAACATTTCTGGGCGTCCATTTACCAACGCAATATTATTCACACTAAAAGAAGACTGAAGTGCTGTATATTTATAAAGTTTATTTAAGACAATATTAGGAATGGCATCTCTTTTTAAAACATAAACAATGCGCATTCCATTTCTATCTGATTCATCACGAATGGTAGAAATCCCTTCCATCTTTTTATCATTCACCAAATCAGCAGTTTTCTTAATCATGTCTGCTTTATTGACTTGGTATGGAATTTCGGTAACGATTATGCACTCACGTCCATTCACGTCTTCTATATTCGCTTTGGCACGCATAACGACACGGCCACGACCTGTTTTAAACGCTTCTTTCACACCATCATAGCCATAAATAATTCCTCCTGTAGGAAAATCAGGTGCTTTAACATATGTGATTAATTCATCAATATCGATGTCTGTGTTATCTATATATGCTGTAATTCCATCCACTACTTCCGAAAGGTTGTGAGGAGGCATGTTGGTGGCCATACCCACAGCAATTCCTGAAGCACCATTTACTAATAGGCCTGGAATTCGTGTTGGTAATACAGTAGGTTCTTGAAGTGTATCATCAAAATTTAACTTATGATCAACCGTTTCCTTATCAATATCCGCAAGCATATCTTCCGATATTTTACGCATTCTGGCTTCTGTATAACGCATTGCTGCAGGACTGTCACCATCAATCGACCCAAAATTCCCTTGCCCATCAACCAGCATATATCGCAAACTCCATTCTTGAGCCATACGAACCATTGCGTCATAAACAGAGGTATCTCCGTGTGGGTGATACTTACCTAAAACTTCACCAACAATTCTTGCCGATTTTTTGTGCGCTGTATTGGATCGAACACCAAGTTCATGCATTCCAAATAAGACCCGGCGATGCACAGGTTTTAATCCATCCCTTACGTCAGGAAGTGCCCGAGACACTATTACCGACATCGAATAATCGATGTAAGCTGACTTCATTTCATCTTCTATATTAATGGGGATTAACTTTTCTCCTTCTACCATACTACGTTATATTTTTATTTATTAAATAACCTAGCTAATATACTACTTTTCAAATTATTACTGAGTGAATTTTCATGACTTTTTTTAATCAAATTTATCAACAATTTTAAGAGGCAAAATGGTTAATAAATAGTGGCTTAAAAATTTTGATTTTAATTAGTTTTTGCTATCATTTGTATAAATAAAAAATAAAAAGGTATAGTTTTTGATTTAATGCCTTTGAATTTGTAAATTTAACCAAAGATTTTTTATGGATGATAATTTTTCCCCCAGAGTTAAAGATGTTATTTCTTTCAGTAAAGAAGAAGCACTTCGTTTAGGTCACGATTTTATTGGCACTGAACATTTGATGCTTGGACTTTTAAGAGATGGCAATGGCAAGGCAATCGATATTTTGAACGCTTTAGACGTTGACCTTAGTCATTTGCGTCGTAAGGTTGAAATCCTCAGTCCTTCCAACCCCAATATTATGATTGCTTCTGATGAGAAAAAAAACCTCCACTTGACACGTCAAGCAGAACGGGCTTTAAAAACAACTTTTTTAGAAGCGAAGCTTTTTCAAAGTAAATCTATAAATACAGCACATTTACTTTTATGTGTGTTGAGAAATGAAAATGACCCTACAACAAAGCTATTGAATAAACTAAAAGTAGATTACGATAACGCTAAAGAACAATTTAAATATATGATCACAAACGACGACTACACGGAGACTCCAAAAGCAGCCGCTTTTCCAAGTGAAGATATGCCTAAAGATGAAAATAAAGACAGTTCATTTGGTCAAAGCAGCGTTCAAAAAGGAGTGAAAAAATCGAAAACCCCCGTTCTAGATAATTTTGGAAGAGACCTTACTGAAATGGCAGAACAAGGGAAATTAGACCCTGTAGTCGGACGTGAAAAAGAAATTCAACGTGTCTCTCAGATTTTAAGCCGTCGTAAGAAAAACAATCCTTTGTTGATTGGTGAACCTGGTGTTGGCAAATCTGCTATTGCCGAAGGCTTGGCCATTCGAATCATCAAACGTAAAGTCTCTCGAATTTTATTCAATAAACGCGTGGTTACTTTAGATTTGGCCAGCATTGTAGCTGGTACCAAATACCGTGGTCAGTTTGAAGAGCGCATGAAAGCGGTGATGAATGAGTTGGAAAAAAATGACGATATTATTTTATTCATCGATGAAATCCATACGATTGTAGGGGCCGGTGGCGCTACGGGAAGTTTGGATGCTTCTAATATGTTTAAACCCGCATTGGCACGTGGCGAACTGCAATGTGTAGGCGCTACAACTCTTGACGAATACAGACAGCACATCGAAAAAGACGGCGCACTTGAACGTCGTTTTCAAAAAGTCATCGTGGAGCCAACAACGGTGAGTGAAACGATTGAGATATTAAACAACATTAAAAACAAATACGAAGATCATCACAATGTAGAGTACACAGATGAAGCTATTGAAGCTTGTGTAAAATTGACCAATCGTTATATGACCGATCGGTTTTTACCAGACAAAGCGATTGATGCGTTGGACGAAGCAGGCTCAAGAGTTCACATCACAAATATTGATGTTCCTGACCAAATCGTGGAACTAGAAGCACAACTTGAAGAAGTAAAAGTGACTAAAAACTCTGTGGTTAAAAAACAGAAATATGAAGAAGCTGCCAAGCTAAGAGATGACGAAAAACGTTTAGAAAAGAGTCTTGCAGAAGCGCAGGAAAAATGGGAAATAGAATCTAAATTAAATCGCATTGTTGTCAGTGAAGACAATGTAGCTGAGGTAGTTTCCATGATGACTAGCATTCCTGTGAACCGTATTGCTCAAAAGGAAAGTAATAAATTATCAAAACTTCCAGAGCTCATAAACGGAAAAGTAATTGGTCAAGATGAAGCGGTTTCAAAGGTGGTGAAAGCTATTCAGAGGAATCGTGCGGGACTTAAAGACCCCAATAAGCCCATTGGGTCATTTATCTTTTTAGGACAAACTGGCGTCGGTAAAACACAGCTTGCCAAAGTACTTGCTAGAGAATTATTTGATAGTGAAGATGCATTGATACGAATTGACATGAGTGAATACATGGAGAAATTTGCCATCTCACGATTGGTCGGTGCACCTCCAGGATACGTTGGTTATGAAGAAGGTGGACAACTGACCGAAAAAATCAGACGTAAACCTTACGCAGTGGTTCTTTTAGATGAAATTGAAAAAGCACATCCAGATGTATTTAACATGCTTCTTCAAGTGCTTGATGATGGATTTTTAACGGATAGTTTGGGTCGAAAAATTGATTTTAGCAATACAATCATTATCATGACCTCGAATATTGGCGCTCGAAAATTGAAGGATTTTGGCTCTGGTGTTGGGTTTGGAACTGCCGCTCAAAAATCTCAAGAAAGTTCCAATGCACGTTCGGTGATTGAAAACGCACTTAAAAAAGCTTTTGCACCAGAATTTCTAAACAGAATTGACGATGTGGTCGTTTTCAACAACTTAGAAAAAGAAGATATTGATAAAATTATTGACATCGAACTTGCGAAACTTTTGGAGCGTATTTCAGAATTAGGATACACCCTTAAATTAAGCACAAAAGCAAAAAGTTTTATTGCTGAAAAAGGATTTGACAAGCAATACGGCGCGCGCCCTTTAAAACGTGCCATTCAAAAATATGTGGAAGATGCCTTAGCAGAGGAAATTATTAAATCCAATGTGCATGAAGGGGACACCATCACGATGGATATTGGCAAAGATGATGCGAAATTAGACGTCAACATAACATCGCCCAATGAGGCGAAAGAATTGTAACAATGAAGAGGCTGTCTAAAAAGCTACATTTTGTCAATCTGAACTAGTTTCAGATTCTAATAATATTTTGAAAATCAATGTATTAAAATTCTGAAATAAACCTGCCTACCGTCAGGCAGGTTCAGAATGACAGGTTTTCATACTTTTTAGACAGCCTCTTTTTTTTCAAGGTTTAATCAAATAAGACATCGTTTTCTAGTTCAAGTGTCTGAATGAATTTGATGGCTTCCTGTATATCATCATGAAGTACTCTATCTTCCGTTACTTTTGGAATTTCCGTTCTGAAACTAGACAGAATCCCTCTTAAAAATGGAGATGTTTTTTGGTTTCTAAAAAACAATGCTTGAGAAGCATTTAGCAATTCAATTGCTAAAATACGCTCTACATTTTCTAAAATTTGATAGGTTTGAATAGCCGCATTGGCACCCATACTCACATGGTCCTCTTGTCCGTTAGAAGATACAATGGAATCAACACTGGCAGGCGTTGCTAATTGCTTATTGGCACTCACAATACTTGCCGCTGTGTATTGTGGAATCATAAATCCTGAATTTAATCCCGACTTTTCAACCAGAAAAGAAGGCAATTCTCGCAAGCCTGATACCAATTGATAAGTTCTTCGTTCCGAAATATTCCCCAATTCTGCCATGGCAATTTTTAAAAAATCAAATCCAAAGGCTAAAGGTTGTCCGTGAAAATTCCCGCCAGAAATAATTTTATCGTCTTTGGAGAATATGTTAGGATTGTCGGTCACTGCATTTATTTCGGTAATAAACGTGTTTCTAACAAACATCAAGGTGTCTTTAGTCGCCCCATGTACTTGCGGCATACATCGAAACGAATACGGATCTTGAACATGCTTTTTGGGCTGCTTCATTAATTCGCTACCTTCTAAAAAACTCAGAATGCGTTCCGCTGTTTTTATCTGTCCATTGTGAGGACGTACCAAATGCACTAAGGGATCAAAAGGTTCAATTCTCCCATTGTAAGCATCTAATGACAGGGCACCAATAAGGTCCGCCATATAAGATAATTTGAACGACTTTAATAAGGAATGTATCCCGTAAGCCGTCATAAATTGTGTGCCATTCAACAATGCTAAACCTTCTTTAGACTGCAATGTGATTGGCTCCCAATCAAACGCATTTAAAACTTCCGAAGCAGGAGTCTGAACGTTTTTGTACCAAACCATCCCTTCGCCAATAAGGGGCAATGCCAAATGCGCTAAGGGTGCCAGATCCCCAGAAGCACCCAACGATCCTTGAGTATATATGACGGGTAAAATATCGTTGTTATAAAATGTAACCAAACGGTTCACGGTTTCTAACTGAATGCCACTGTGCCCATAACTCAAGGACTTAATTTTCAATAAAAGCATTAGTTTTATGATGGGTTGTGGGACACAATCTCCTGTACCACAGGCATGAGAACGCACTAAGTTTTCTTGTAATTTTGTAAGGTTTTCAGAGTGAATTCGCACATCACACAACGATCCAAACCCAGTATTGATGCCATAAATAGGATCGGAAGTTGCCTCAATTTTTTGATCTAAGTAATCTCGACATTCTTGAATTTTTTGGATCACTTCGTCTGAAAGTTCAATTTTTGAACCTTCAAACACTAAGGTTTTAAGGGTTGATAAACTTAACGCTTTGGTGCTTATAATGTGCATTTAATCGGTGTTTGTGTTGGTCAAATTTGAACATTCCATAATAGATATGCAAATAATTGTTAATTTTTTAATTTTTTAAGAGGATTAACTTATTTTTGATGACATCATTATTTAAAATTTAACACGATAAATATAAATACTATGAAATCAATCCTCACTCTATTTTCATTAATCCTATTATTTGGATCTTGTTCTAAAACGCCAAAAGACTACGCAACACTTTCTGGGAAAATCACCAATGCGAATGAATTTAAAAACATAACAATTAGCAATCGAAAGGGATACACAAAAAACATCAAAGTCAATGACGATGGGACGTTTAGCGATACACTGCATGTAAGAGAAGGTCTTTATCGGTTTTCTGACGGCAATGAAGTTGGTAGTATTTATTTAAAGAATGACAATACCATTTCCTTTACTCTCGATACGAAAGCGTTTGATGAAACTTTAAAGTTTAAAGGAGATGATGCGGATCGAAGTAATTTTATAATTGCCAACAGTCTGTTACAGGAAACTTATTTATCTGAAGATCTTTTTGACGGCACAGAAGCTGAATTCTCAAAAGCATTTGATAAATTAGAAATTGCTTACGATGCATTAAAAACAGAGTACAAACAACTTGACGCCGCTTACTTTGAAGACCAAGACAAAGATTTTAAATCCATGCAAAAAGCTTACAAGGGTTATTTCATGGGAAAACTTGAAATGCGCAAGCTATTTGCAAAAGGAACCATATCTCCTACATTTTCAAATTACGAAAACCACAGAGGCGGAACGACTTCCTTAAGCGACTTGAAAGGGAAGTATGTGTATATTGATATTTGGGCAACTTGGTGCGGTCCTTGTAAGGTTGAAATTCCATATCTGAAAAAATTAGAATCCAAATACCACGATAGAAACATTGAATTCGTTAGCATTTCTGTGGACGATGACAGACGTAGTGGAACGATGGAAAAAGCACACGACGCTTGGAGAAAAATGGTTACTGAAAAAGAATTAACAGGGGTTCAATTGTTTACGGGCTCTGGATGGAAAGCGGACTTCGTTCAAGATTATAAAGTGAGTGGGATTCCTCGATTTATACTAATCGCTCCCGATGGAACTATTGTAAATGCGGATGCTCCTCGTCCATCCAGTGAAAAACTCATCGTACTTTTTGAAGAACTCGGTATTTAGTAGGCTATAGAAAGTTAGTTAGATGTAGTTCATTAATCCCTTCGTGGGATGAATTTGCAATTGCTTTTCCATTTTTGATCACAATCAATTGTGGCGATTGGTGTTGTACCTCAAAGCGTTCAGCAATGTCGTTAGAAATATCTCTATGGTTCAATAAATCTAAATAATGGGCTCCAAATTCATCTGCTGCATAAGTGTAATGTGACGTAAAATCAGCCAACACAAAACGACTGATACTACAGCGGGTTGAATGTTTAAATATCAATTGAGGTGTTTTAAACGAAGCGCTAATGATGGTATCCAATTGATCTGCAGATTCGAGTTGTTGACCTGGCCAGTTTGAATCTTTAGTTTCTGATTTAAATAATGAATTGAAAATTCCCATGTGTTATTTTTTAGGTTTTAATATCAAATTGAAGCGTCTAATAATCCTTCGTATTAAGTTTTCAAAATTATACATTAAATCTTAAAGAAGGCCTCGTTTTATCAAAATGAATATATAAAATTGAATAAATGATTTTATTTTAATAAAAACTGTAACAATTTCAACTTAGACTCGTCCTATGAGTGTTGGTTAGTTAGTTAAAAAGCAATGCAAATTCTATTCGTTAGAACAGCATTGCTTTTTATTTTTAGTATCTTTATTTATCTTAAAACCTCCACTATGAAAAAATTCCTAAGTGCCTTATTTGTAATACTATGGATGACTCCAATTCAAGCACAGTCACCCACTGATAGTAAGGTAAGCTCGTTTTACTTTATCCGTCATGCGGAAAAAGACACTTCAAATCCAGCTGACAGAGATCCTGATTTGGTAATGGAGGGCGTTTTGAGAGCGGCACGTTGGAGTTCTGTTTTCAATCGTATTGATTTTGACATCATTTACTCTACGGATTATAAGCGGACGCGCAACACTGCGCTTCCAATCGCAGAAAAAAAGAAACTCCCACTGACCTACTACAGTCCAAACGGTTTTGACAGTGTGGACTTTGTTAAAAAAAATGCTGGCAAAACCGTATTAATTGTGGGGCATAGTAATACGGTTCCTGCAATGGTCAACGCACTTATTGGAAAAAACCAATACAAACAAATAACAGAAACTAATTACGCCAACCTATACATTATAAATATTACTGAATCTGGAGAGATTATTCACCAACTCTTAGCCATCGAATAAATATTTTGCTTAGTTTTGACCACTGATGAAAAAGTCTGTTAACATATTAAACAAAAAGGCCCGATTTACGTATGAACTCTTAGATACGTACATTGCTGGTATTGTATTGACAGGGACTGAAATCAAATCGATTCGAGAAGGCAAGGCATCCATTACCGAAAGTTTTTGTGAATTTAATTTAAGAGGTGAACTTTTTGTGATTAACATGACCATTCAAGAGTATGATTTTGGGAATCACTACAACCATGCACCCAAAGCGGAACGGAAGTTATTACTCAACAAGAAAGAACTCAAAAAACTCGAAAAAGAAGTAAAAAACACGGGGCTGACCATCATTCCCCTCAAACTTTTTATCAATGATAAGGGCTTTGCAAAACTGAGAATTTCTCTCGCAAAAGGGAAGAAACTTTTTGACAAACGCGATACCATCAAGGACCGTGACAACAAACGTGATTTGGACCGTGTGAAGAAGAATTTTAAGTAGGCTTTTACAGCTTTAAAGTAGTCACTTGAAAAACGGAACACTTTTTGTAACACCCCATAAAATCAATCGTCTTATAAATTACAATCCTATATTCAAAAGCATGCGTTATTTAATTGTATTATTTTTTTGCTCTTTATCTGTTTCCGCTCAACTCAAAGGCAGCATTTCAGATGTTGACAATCAACCCATTCCGTTTGTGAATATTTATATTGAAAATTCCTATACAGGCACCACCTCAAATGAGCAAGGGGACTATGAATTGGCACTTCCTGAATCAGGAACTTACACCATTGTTTTTCAGTTTTTGGGATTTAAAACACAAACCAAAACCATTGAAATTAAAGAATTTCCTTATGTTTTGGACATCACTTTGTTAGAAGAAAACATCTCCTTAAATGAAGTGGTCATTTCTTCTAATGAAAATCCTGCCGACCGTATTATACGTGCCGCCATTGGCGCACGAAAAGCGCAACTAGAAAAAATTAATGCGTATTCTGCTGACTTTTATTCCAAAGGCATCATCCGACTCAAAGATGCTCCAAAGAAATTTTTAGGCCAAGAAATAGGAGATATGGACGGCGTCTTAGATTCAACTGGTTCGGGAATTTTGTATCTATCGGAAACCGTTTCAAAAATAAAGTATCAAAAACCCGATAAGCTTTCAGAAAAAATAATTGCTTCTAAAGTGAGTGGAGATTCTAATGGGTTCAGTTTCAATAATGCGAGCGATGTCGATTATAATTTTTATTACAACACGATTCAAATGGGTTCAGAAATCGTGTCGCCAATTGCTGAATATGCGTTTAATTATTACCGCTACAAATTGGAAGGTGTTTTTTATGACAATGGCGGCCGTTTGATTAATAAAATTAAAGTAATTCCAAGACGTGAGAACGACCGTGTGTTTTCGGGGATCGTTTATATTGTAGAAGATCAATGGGGGTTTTACGGCCTCGAGCTGAGTGTTACGGGCAAGCAAATTCAATCGCCTGCAATAGATTTGATCACATTTAAACAAAACGCTTCTTACGATGAAGAAAGTGATTTTTGGGTGGTCCGCTCCCAGACAATTAGTTTTAAATTTGGATTTTTAGGTTTTAATGGAAATGGAAGTTTTGTGGCCAATTATTCCAATTACAAACTGAACCCCAATTTTGAGAAGTCGGTGTTTACGAATGAAGTTTTAGCCTTTGAATCCGAAGCCAATAAAAAAGATTCTACTTATTGGAATACCCTTAGACCGGTACCATTAACCAGGGAAGAGTTTAAAGATTATATTAAAAAAGACAGTCTTCAAACTTTATATAATTCCAAAACCTATTTGGATTCCATTGATGCGAGTTACAATAAATTTAAAATTGGAAATTTAGTTTCTGGATATACCTACGAAAATTCTTTTGAGGACAAGGAGTTTAGCATCAGCAGTCCCGTGGCTGGACTTAGTTTTAATACCGTACAGGGATTTAATACCAATCTAGACATCAATTATACAAAACGCTACGATGAATTTAAAAATTACCTCGCGATAGAAAATCAAGTGAATTATAGTTTTGACACCCAAACCCTTCGAGGCACTGTTGGGTTTCGGTATAAATTCAACAATGTCAATGATTTAAATGTTGGATTTAGCGCAGGTATAAAAGTCCAGCAGTTCAACGCTCAAGAGCCTATTTCGAGTCTCATTAATGAGGCGAGTAGTTTGTTTTTTGAAGACAATTATTTGAAATTATTTGAAAATCGATTTGTTAAAATAAATTATGGGCAGGAGCTTTTTAACGGCTTCCGTTTTGGAACCGCGCTCAGTTATGAAAACCGCAGAGGACTCTTCAATAGCAGCGATTATACGACTATTAATTACGATGATAAATCGTATTCGAGCAACAATCCTTTAGACCCTTTAAATTTTGATTCGGCGCCCTTTGAAAATCACAACATTCTTAAATTTAAATTCAATGGTGCGTTTCGATTTGGGCAAAAATATCTCAGCTATCCGGGCAGTAAATACAATTTAAATACGCCCAAATATCCGAAGTTAAATTTTAGTTTTGAAAAAGGATTTGGGGCTACAAATTCAAACTATAATTATGACCATCTGAGTGTGAATCTTTCTCAAAATTTTAGTCTCGAAAACAAAGGAAATTTTAGTTACAACTTATTTGGAGGTACTTTTTTCGGCACTTCCACAACAGCGTTTATGGATGCTAAACACATCAATGGAAATCAAACCCATGTAAGTCTCGACAATACGTATTTATCAAGTTTTAAAAACGTGGGCTATTACGACTTTAGTACTACCGAAAATTATTTTGAATACCACTTAGAACATGATTTTAAGGGTTATATCTTAGGTAAAATTCCGTTGATTAATAAACTGAATTACAACTTGATTGTTGGGGTTCATGGGTTTTCAGCAAAAGATCAAAAACCGTATCAGGAATTTAGCTTGGGAATAAATAATATCGGATGGAAAAAGTACCGTTTTTTAAGGGTTGATTATGTGCGGTCTTACCATTCTGGCTTTGTAAACGATGGGGTGTTATTTGGAATTAGTTTCTAGTTTTTATTTTCTAAAAGCGGTACAAACTTAAAGTTTCCTAATTCGTGTTTTTCAAATTCTTTGGTTCCTTTCCGAATGTAGAGGGTCATTATTTGATCTTTGTCTCCGACAGGAATGACCAAACGTCCTCCTATTTTTAGTTGCGATAGTAATGGTTTCGGGACAAAAGGTGCGCCGGCAGTGACTATAATACTGTCAAAAGGAGCTTCTTCTTTCAGTCCTTTATAGCCGTCTCCAAAAATTAAGCGTTTAGCCACATAGCCGATTTTTGGTAAAAATTGACTGGTTTTTTTAAACAATTCTAACTGGCGTTCAATACTATAGACTTGGGCTCCCAACAAACACAGTACGGCTGTTTGATAGCCGCTACCCGTACCAATTTCGAGGATCTTATCTCCAGACTTAACTTCTAACAACTCCGATTGAAATGCGACGGTGTAGGGTTGTGAGATAGTTTGACTGGCTGCAATGGGAAACGCCTTGTCTTGATACGCATGGTCTAAAAAACTAGAATCCATAAAAAGATGTCGGGGTATAGAGTCAATGGCATCTAAAACTGCAGGATTTTTAATTCCCTTAGCGATTAACGTTGCAACCAATTGTTTCCGAAGTCCTTTGTGTTTAAATGTATCTTTCAAAGTTGTAAGTGCGTTGAAGAAAACTCTCCTCTTTTAAAAAAAGTAAAGATAGACTAAAGACTAAATGATGTCAAATTTATAAGGCTCTAATTAGATTTAAGAAGCAAGATTGCTAAACTGGCTTTAAAAGTCTTATTTATTTTTATGTTCTGTTTTTGTATATATATTACAAAACAGAATCCAATAATTCCGATTGCTATAAATACATCAGATTTACTTACTGAATAATGCTGAACAAGCAATGCAACCTTTGCTATAAAATAAAAAATTGCTCCAAGCAAAGGGATGCTTTTTTTACCACCAATTTCTTTAGAGAGTTTAAATCCTGTGTCGTTTACAACCGTAAATATCAATAAGAAGCCTACACTACCTGCTGCTGAAATACTCTCCAATTTTAAGGTATTAACTAACAAAAATTAATTAACTCCTAAAATCAAAGAAAAAAGGGATTTACTACTAGAAATGTATCCCAAATTAGGCGAAGGTTATAGATTTAAATACCTTTTTAAAGACTTTTGGGACATAGAGGACAAACAAGCTGAAGGTTATTTAGCCTTCTGGTGCGATAGAGCTGATGACAGTGGCATTTCCCCTTTTCAAAAGGCTGTAAAGACAATAAAAGTACATTGGAGTGGTATTATAAATTACATTGAAAGTAAAATTAATAATGGAATACTAGAGGACTTAAATTCTAAAATTCAACTTGCTAAAAAAAGAGCTAGGGTATAGAAATATAAATAATTTTATCAATATGATTTACTTCATTTGCGGTAAACTCAAATTTGATTACCCATTACAAACAACATAGAGCCAAAAACAAACTATACTACTTACTTTTTTAATTTTAAATTTCTCTAATTAATTATTACAAACTATTCTAAGTTCTTGATTCTTATACTCTCATCATAGTTTATATTTATTTATGTTAAATTGTAGGCTATCGTTATTCCTTAACCCCTAATGCTTTTTCAATTTTAACCATTCTAATTTTTAGAGCTTCATTACTTGCTTTTAAGTCCTCTATTGCTTTTTCTTTCGCTTTTAGCTGTGCTTGTTGTTCTTGTATGGCATTGATAACAGTCCATAAGATTTCAGAACTATCAAATTGTCTTTTGTCAGCAAATCCACTTGGCCCATTGGAATCATCGAATTCTGTCACTGTCTCTGGAAGTATTTTGGCAATTTCTTGTGCGGTGATACCTACATAGTCTTTCTTCAAAAATTCCCCTGTATATCCTGATTTTGCATTATAGTTAAAGATAATCGGATTTATTTTTAGAATTTCGGCAAGTCCTTTACCATAAGAACGAATGTTTTCTTTTACGCGTTCATCTGAAAATGTAGCCCATGACCCTCCTCCTACCTTGGAAGCATTCCCATTAACTGAAAGGAGGTGGGTTGGAGTATCCGTTCCTATTCCTACATTTCCGTTATTGGTTGCTAGTACAGTTGTTACATTATCTGTTAAGTATCGAATAATTACAACACCACTTCCGCCGTTTGCACCAGTTATTATGCTTGAACCTGCATTACCTGTTCCACCTGCTCCACCACCAAATCCATCTATTCCATTTCCTCCCAATCCTCCAGGTAATCCACCATTACCTGCGTTAGTTCCTCCAGGGACTAGCGTTAAAAAACTCCTATGAGCTCCACCACCACCAGAACCATACACTTGAGATGTTCCTGAAATACTTGAAGACAATCCCTCTCCACCTGCACCTGGTGTGTTTCCTGCTGCATCTGCTCCAGCTGCTGAAGCTCCACCTCCACCTCCAGAGTTGGGATTTGCTCCTTGTCCACCTGTATTACCTTGACCTGCTGTGGGCTGACCACCTGCTGTATTTGTGTTAGCTCTACCACCGCCCCCACCAGAACCACCATTTAGTCCTGCTCCATAAATGGGTGCTGCAACACCTCCTATTGTGTTAACCACATGACTAGAACCTCCAGCTCCACCTCCAGTAGCTGTAATTCCTCCTAGGGAACTGTCCCCTCCGTTTGTAGCACTAGATGTACTAAATACACCAGTAAAAACAGGGACTCCACCTTGTCCTACTACAATTGGTGTGTTGGCGTTTGCTATTGTGGTTGTGTTTGTGAGAACTCCTCCACCTCCACCTCCACCAGAAGGAGAGAATCCACCACTAATACCCGCAGAACCGCCACCTCCAACAATAAGGTATTCAATGTTCGTATTCCCGTTTGGTACAAATGTACCACTTGTTGTAAAAGTATGGACTGTGTGTGCTCCATCAGTAGTAATCACTCCCCCAATAGCTAACCCATTTCCATCTAAAACAAGTAAGTCCTTAGCTGATATTCCGTCATTTTCATCAATAACTGTTGGTTTCCAATTTGTTGTATCTGCATTTGGTAATGTATCTAAGTTTATACCTGTAAGATTTTTGTACAAAACTCCACTGTAGTTAATAATGTCGTCGATAGCATATGATCCTCCGTTGGTATCAGATTTCCATAATGGCACAATGACTCCACTTCCCCTAGCCTCAGTCGCATTGAAATAGAAGCTCCCTGCATTGTCTGTAATGTGAGCGAGGTATCTAGTATTAGATTTTAATGTTAAGCCTCCTGTTTTCACATCTGCCTCTGCCCCACCATTCCTTAGAAAGGCTCCTGTAAAAGAGGTGAATGTTAACAGTCGGTCCATTCCTGATGTATTAGTTATATAAAAGTTTGTTCCGTCGTTTACATCTACTTTTGCTATAGACAAATCTCCCGTATTTTCTACATGAATATCTGCGTTATTGTGGTCTGCGTGTTTTATGGCAAGTGTAGTAACAGCATTATGATGTACTGTTTGATTACCAAGATATGAATTTGTTTGTGCCCAGTTTGTAGTGTCTGAGCTTGGGATTGTGTCAAGATTCATTCCTGTAAGATTTTTGTATAAAACCCCGTTGTAATTTACAATATCATTGGTACTGTATAATCCTCCATTTGTGTCAGATTTCCATAATGGCACAATGACTCCACTTCCCCTAGCCTCAGTCGCATTGAAATAGAAGCTCCCTGCATTGTCTGTGACATGAGCGAGGTATCTCGTATTAGATTTTAATGTTAAGCCTCCTGTTTTCACATCTGCCTCTGCCCCACCATTCCTTAGAAAGGCTCCTGTAAATCCTACAAAAGATAAAGTTCTATCTGCCCCTGTTGTATTTGTTATGTAAAAATTTGTTCCGTCGTTTACATCTGTATTAGTAATCGATAAATCCCCTATGCTTTCAATATGGATATCTGCGTTATTGTGTAATACATGAGTTATATCTAAATCATTTGTCGTCGCTCCAAAAAGTTCTATGTTATTTACCCCTGGATTAGTACTTACCCTATCTGTGGCTGTTAAAATTATCTTTCTTATTACCTGAGGAGTAACTACGAGGTCAAAATATTCTGAACCTGTTGTGGTGGTATCTACAGCAGTCGCCAAAGAATTATTACCAGCGTCATACACTGTCATAGAGAGATCTTTGTAGTACTCGATTGGACGACCGTTCCCTCTCATTTTAGAGAATTTAACATCGCTATCAAAAGTTATGGTAATAGTTTCTGTACCTTGCCCAGCTGTGGCATGGTCGTTTCCTGTAAGAGCATCTTCAATATCATAAGACCCAGAATATGATGAATTAGTAGTTATTGTAGCTCCTACCCCATCATAAACAAAAGTAGCATTTGTAGAAGTTACTGAAACTATACTAGATAATGTTTCTTTTGTTGGATTGGCTGATAAACTTAATGTATTATAATGGATTGTTTTATTACCAAGATATGAATCTGTTTGTGCCCAGTTTGTAGTGTCTGAGCTTGGGATTGTGTCAAGATTCATTCCTGTAAGATTTTTGTATAAAACCCCGTTGTAATTTACAATATCATTGGTACTGTATAATCCTCCATTTGTGTCAGATTTCCACAGTGGCACAATGTCTCCACTTCCCCCTGCCTCAGTCGCATTGAAATAGAAGCTCCCTGAGTTGTCTGTAACATGAGCGAGGTATCTAGTATTAGATTTTAATGTTAAGCCTCCTGTTTTCACATCTGCCTCTGCCCCACCATTCCTTAGAAAGGCTCCTGTAAAAGAGGCGAATGTTAACAGTCGGTCCATTCCTGATGTATTAGTTATATAAAAGTTTGTTCCGTCGTTTACATCTACTTTTGCTATAGACAAATCTCCCGTATTTTCTACATGAATATCTGCGTTATTGTGGTCTGCGTGTTTTATGGCAAGTGTAGTAACAGCATTATGATGTACTGTTTGATTACCAAGATATGAATTTGTTTGTGCCCAGTTTGTAGTGTCTGAGCTTGGGATTGTGTCGAGGTTTGATCCTAAGAGGTTTCTGTAAATCACTCCACTGTAAGAAACAAGATCATTTATTGCATAAATCCCTCCGTTTGTATTGTTTACCCATTCTCGTACCGCAGAAACATCGGCCGATATTTCTGTCCAAGTAGCTCCTGTTGTTCCGATTACAAAAGCAGTAGTTGCAGGAATAGCATCATTGGCTTGATACAGTTTAGTGTCTTTAATTACAACATTACCTATTTGGTAAGTATCTGCCAAATCATAAATTCTGATATTACCAATACCATAACTTAATTTGCTAACAATCATATTGTTAGTATTGGCATTTAAAAGATAGTGATTACCATCAGAGTCATAGCGATAACCCAATTGGTCACCTACTTGCAAATCTACAACACCGTCAATAAGGAAATTGGCATGCACAGCTGAACCAGGAACATATTGAGAATTACCTCCGTCAGCTTTAGTAATATTTTGCCATACCCCGCCTCTTCTTATTGCTAAACTCATCCAGTGATATGTCCCATGGTGATATACATTACCAGAAAATGTAATACGATATTTCCCTGCTACATTAACAACTGGATATGTTCCATCATGTCCAAGATGGTTTGTTGGGTCATCAACTACTTGTGCACTAAGCGTCCAGTAATCACCAAAACCTCTTAATTGACTGCTTATTGTCTCAGAAAATACTGCGGTTGGTGTATCGTATGTTTGTCTATTAGCGTCTTCATAAATTTCTTTCCAAGTGGCTCCTGCTGTTCCTGTGGCAAATAGAGTACCACTTGGAATATTTCCATTTGCTATATAGATTTTCTCGTCTTTAATTACTGAATCCCCTGTACTGTAATCAGTATTCACATCGTAAAGGGCTATTCCTGTTCCACCACCACGAGATAATTCGATAACTTGTAGATAACCAAAAGAATTTCCTTGGGCTGTGAACTCACTTCCTTCAACAACTACCTCTAAATGGACATCTATGTCTGCGGTAGGGGTGTAAACAGCACTTGCTTCAGGGGTTTCTGCATAGTTCTCGTAAACACTTCCAGGCATTTGTCTTGACAATTCTCCAATTTTAACACCATTAGCATCTTCCCATTGCAAACGCAATTCATTATTAGTTGAGCTATTAAAATAACCACTGACAGCGCCTCTCAATAAATAGGTTGTCCCTTGTTTAAGAGAAATAGCATTTCCTGTATAAGATAATCCTCTTGACTCATTTACAGTAAAAGCTAGAGTACTACCTTGTGTGACACCAGTAGTTGTAATTTCAGCTTGTAAATAGTTTGGATTACCTGTTGGAGAAACACCACCTGCAAAAACCTCCCAATTGGCGGCATCCGCATTTGGCAAGGTATCAAAATTATCTCCCGTGAGGTTTTTGTATAAATTACCATCATAATTAATAATATCGTTTATAGCATAATCACCTCCATTTGTATCAGATTTCCACAGTGGCACAATGTCTCCACTTCCCCCTGCCTCAGTTGCGTTAAAATAAAATCCTGAATTTTCTGTAATATGGCACAAATAACGGGTATTGGGTTTTAGGGTTAAACCGTAAACAGATCGGTCTGCTTCCGCACCTCCATTCCTTAGAAAGGCTCCTGTAAATCCTGCAAAAGATAAAGCTTTATCTGCCCCTGTTGTATTTGTTATGTAAAAGTTTGTGCCGTCATTTACAGCTGTATTCGTAATTGATAGCCCTGCCACACCTTCAATATGGATATCTGCATTGTTATGAAGTGCATGTGTGATGGCAAGAGGCATTGTGGCGTGGTTATGATGGATAGTTTTGTACCCAAGCCATGTATTTATTTTTACCCAGTTTGTACCATCCCAAATTTCAGATATCAATGTATCAGTTTCAAACCAAACATCTCCTATTACTGGATTCGTAGGCTTCGCAGTAGCGAGCGATGTGGTTACTTGATTATTGTTGACATCAGTAATAGTTCCTTTTCTGTCAATGACCTTAACAACTTGAGCCTGCGATTGAAAGCTCAATAAACCTACCACCAAAAGTGTGATGATATAGCGTCTAGATTTGTTTAGAGTGAAGGTAATTTTCATAGTTTATAAGTTAAAAATGGCTGTTGATATCTGCTATTCTCCCTTAAAATGGGAGTGGTATTAAATAAATGTAGAACTCTTAATAAACTCAACTGCTCCTTTTGGTATAAAAAGCAGCTGAGATATAATATAAAAATTGTATTAACAACTTGTGTTAAGTTGTAGAAAATAGTTGTGTGGGGTTATTTAATCCACTGTATTTCAAAAATATCATCAGTATATAATTGCCAACCATCCGTCGATGTTCCAACTCCATCAACTATAGCAGTAATAGTACTTCCTGCTACTATTGTGGTTACTCCAACGGCATTTGCCGTGAAAGAAAACCCATCTACAGTAACTGTAGCTTTTGTTGACGCCGTTCCATCGACAATGCTTCCAATTACACTAGTCCCAGCAACAATTGTTGTAGGAACAATATTATTTGCTGTAAAAGCAGTACCAGCAATCGATATAGTTGCAGCACTACCAGCGGTAGTAGGTGATTTTTCCGTTACGGTAACTTCATCAGCCGCAACAGTAAAGTCCACGCCGTAAATTAACTTAGCACCATTGCGATACACCCATATTTTAGCTCTATCCGTAGCTGTTGCTGGAATTCCAGTAGCCGTTATCGCTTTAAATCCATTACCTTCATCTGTCGCATCAGCTGTGTAATCTACAAAGCCACTTACAATCAAATCCGTAGCTTTTAACTTTTTAATATCTCCTGTTGATTCATCTCTTACAAGCAATGTCCAACCTGACCCTGTTCCTCCATGAACAGATTTATTTGTGGCATTTGTAGAAGCTTGAGAAGTTGCAATATTAACTAATTCAATCCTATCAAGACCAAAGACTTTACCAGATACATCAATATAGGTGTCATCTACTAAGCTACCACCTAATTGCCAAGTAGTTGTAGTTGCACTACCCGCTGTAGTAGAGGTAATGGATGTAATACCATTGTTAGTTTGTAGGTATTTGAAGTTCCCTTGTTGTCTATCAATTTGACGGACACTCCTGCTCCAGCTCCTTTAACAAGACCTGCGTCTGTAGTTGCAGTCGTCTGCGCTTGCAGCGCAGTTCCTGCGATCATCATCAGGGCTAGTATGCCCCCTTTTAAATATTTGTTTTTCATAATGTTTGGTTTTTGTGTTCTCATAATGTTTAGATTTGTTATTATTGTTATTATTGTTATTAAAGATTATTAATTAGTAAATTGTATGATTCTTATTTCATCTCCTGCATAGCAAACAGCAGCAGGTTCTAACTCTACCATTGTATTGTTATTGACTACCGTAAACCCTATACGAACGCCATTGCGGTAAATATTAATTTTTTTATCGTCTGTTATTGGTGAAGGGGTTGCAAACTGATTTTGTCCATCATTTGCCGCAATGGTTAATGTGACTTCTTCTTGAAAAACATTGCCTAAAGGCGTCCTAGAAATGACTCCAGAATTTGTGTCTATCAATACTATGTTTTTATCAATAGTCGACGTTGTTTCTTGCAATCCGTCAATGGAAAGTGTATTGGTGGCATCTGTCGTCAATTTGGTTGGCTCTACAAGTGCGCCTCCAAATTTGATAGTCGTATTTGCGCCGATATTGATTCCGTTAGTCGCCGAAATAGCCCCTAAAGAACTGATATCCGTCCAAGTATTACCATCATAAACTTGAATACAATCACAAGCTTGATTCCAAACTTGTTCACCAGTATTGGGCGTGGGAAATTGAAGGTCTCGATTGTTATTGTCTAAGGCTACTACAAGTGCAAATTCGTTTTCAGGATCAAAATCCATTTGTGCAGGACGCCATTGATTACCGTCTCAAACCATTAATGAAGAATTTCCAAGACCGTCCGCATCTAGTATCCAAATAATATCCCCAACATCATTATCAGCCATTGGAACATTGGTCATGTCGTTTACAATATCAATTGTGGAGCCTGTACCACTTTGAGGCAAATACAATATTTTTTGAATATCCAGAAAAACATAGCCTTGGTTTTGACTGTGAATATCAATTTCAATATTCAAATATTTTAGAGTTCCATTCCACACAATGGCATCAAAAGTTGAGAATAAAGGGGTTCCACTACCAACTATTAAAGAGACCATCCCATTTTCATCTGTGGTAATCGATTGTTCTTCAATATACAAATCTTGAAATGTTTCATCTGATATCGTAAAACGAAATGAAACATCTTCGAGACCTAAAGCGACTTGGTTTTCCTCAACATCCGCACCAGGAATTTGAATGACTTCAGAATTGAGAATTAATGCTTGGTAATTAATTCCTGCAGACTGAGCGAATAACCCTTTACTCATAAAAATGAATATCGAAACTATTACTATTTGTTTTAGAATTTTCATCATTAGTCTTTAATTATTGTTTTTTATAAAGTTTGCTAAACATCTAGAGTTTATTTAATTTAAAACGGAATCCCATCAAAATAGACGTTGCATTTAATCGGTAGGATTCGTCGCCATCAATGCTATTTGTAAGTCCATTTTTAGAATCATAGCTCATATATAATGAACTCGAATTACTTAACGTGATTTCGACAGCAACCCCGTAATGGTAATTCATCACTAGTTTACTAAAGTTTTTCCCCTCCAATAAATCATCATATACATCGCTATACTGATTCGATCCGAAAATTAAATGATCTAGAGAACTGTGTGCATGAAGCTGTAATTTAACTCTTGAATGATTGATCAATGAAAAATAAGGCCCTGTTTTCAAAGACACATAGTTGAGATTATACTCCGTTGGAATGGAAGTATTTAAACTGGTATTGATTTTATATTTATTGAAATTCAAGCCCAAATCCCATTTTAAACGATTGTTGTCTGTGACATTCAAAATCGCACCGACGCCAATTCCAAATTCAACGGGCCTCGAATACTTATTATCAAGCGTGTTAACACCATCATCGCTTTTAAAATCGTCAAACGAAGCACTTGAAAGAGACGTTTCTACATAAATATCTTGCGCATAACTCACGGAGACACCTACTAAAAATACAACATATTTAAAAACAGTCAAATTCATATAACTCGTTTAATTGATTCCTTTAATTAACTTTTTAAGATACTCCTGACTTCCACTTGAAACTCGGATCATATAACTGGCGTCTTCTAAACGTTCTGTTGGTACTGTAATCATATCTGAGGGCTGAAATTCTTGATCTAAAACCAAACGCCCTCTCACATCAAACACTTCTATAAATATTGGATGTACGGGCAGTTTTGAAAATTTAACTTTCACAAACGCTTTGAATGGGTTTGGAAAAATAGATAACAGATTGAACGTTTTAACAAATTCAGAATTTGTATTGTCGACCTTTAATGTATTTATACGATTTAGAAATCCTTGCTGAACAGAACTTAGAGAGGTGTTTGATAATCCAACCGTTCCATGTTGACCAATACTTTGCCGGACACTGGTGGTTCTTGTTATGCCTGATGCATCTGAATGTTCATACGAAACAGTACTTGAACCTGCATGGGTTAGTACCGATTTTATCAACTTAGGAGATTGACTTATCAATCCCTGAGAAAATACATTCGTTACTGAAAACATCACAAAAGCAACAGCAATATAACGGATGCCACAAGTCATTGTAATTTTGTTAATTGATTTCATTGATTTCATTGAGTACAAATATATTACACTACACTTCATTTTAACAGTGCCATGTAACGAACGGCGTATCTACGTAATAAGCGGGCGTTTTCTTGTAATAATCGGAAAAAGCAACTAAAATCGATTGTTTATTTTATTTAAAATAACAATAAACACTCACTACGTAACGGTTGGTTTTCAAAAACTTTCAGTAAGCAGTAAATCAACTGATTTTTGATAAAATTTTGTTAGGATATTAGATATGCTGTAAAAAAATCATAATTTTACAAAAAAACTCATATTATGAAGCTAAAAGCAGGCGTCTTAGGGGCTGGTCATCTCGGAAAAATACATCTTAAACTCCTTCAGCAATCTGAAAAATATGAACTTGTAGGGTTTTATGACCCAGATGCATCCAATGGACAAAAAGTTGAAAGTGAATTTGGATACAAGTTTTTCAACTCCTTAGAAGCACTTATAAGTGCTGTGGATGTGGTTGACATTGTAACCCCCACACTTTCTCATTATACGTGCGCCATCAAAGCCATCACTAAAGGAAAGCATCTTTTTATTGAAAAGCCGATTACAAATACGATCGAAGAAGCCGAACACATTCGTTTGTTGGTTTCTGAAAACAACCTTAGAGGACAAGTTGGACACGTAGAACGTTTTAACCCCGCATTTAAAGCCGTTAAAAACGACATCCAATCGCCTATGTTTATTGAAACACATCGTTTGGCTGAATTCAATCCGCGTGGAACCGATGTTCCTGTGGTTTTGGATTTAATGATTCATGATATTGACATTATATTAAGTGTCGTCAAATCACCAGTAAAAAACATTACTGCGAGTGGCGTCTCTGTAATCAGCGAAACACCCGATATTGCCAATGCACGGATTGAGTTTGAAAATGGCTGTGTTGCTAACCTGACAGCGAGTCGTATTTCTATGAAGAATATGCGAAAAAGTCGCTTTTTCCAAAAGGATGCTTATATCAGTGTTGACTTTTTAGAGAAACAAGTGGAGGTCGTAAAAATGAAAGATGCTCCAGAAACCCCAGGAGATTTTGATATGGTATTACAAAATGCCGAAGGCGTTAAAAAACAAATCTATTTTGAAAACCCCGAAATTACGCCAAATAACGCTATTTTAGATGAACTAGAAAGTTTTGCTGACGCGATAAACAACAACACTACACCTGTTGTGACACTCAGAGATGGCGTAGATGCCTTGAGAGTCGCGTATCAAATTATAGATTGTTTTTAAATATATACTTATGAAGAACATTGCAGTTATTGGAGCCGGAACCATGGGTAATGGTATTGCTCACACGTTTGCGCAAGCAGGCTTTAAAGTTCAATTAATCGATGTGAATGAAACAGCGCTGACAAGCGCGATGGCGACGATTTCTAAAAACTTAGACCGTCTAATCGCTAAAGAAAAAATAGCAGCATCCGACAAAGTTAAAACATTGGCTAATATTTCAACCTTCACCACAATTGCTGAAGGGGTACAAAACACAAGTCTGGTCATTGAAGCAGCTACAGAGAATGTGGACTTAAAACTTCAAATCTTTAAACAACTAGATAAAACTTGCTCAGAAGACACTATCCTAGCCACCAATACGTCCTCTATTTCTATTACACAAATTGCCGCGAAAATCTCAAATCCAGAGCGTGTGATTGGAATGCATTTTATGAACCCTGTACCTCTTATGAAGTTAGTGGAGATTATTGCAGGCTATAGTACATCTAAAACAGTCATCGATTTCATCGTAAATCTGACTGAAAAAATTCGTAAAACTCCCGTCATTGTAAATGATTACCCCGGATTTGTGGCCAACCGTATTTTAATGCCCATGCTTAATGAAGCCATCGAAACCTTGTTTTCAGGAGTTGCAGGAGTTAAAGAAATTGATACGGTGATGAAACTTGGAATGGGCCATCCTATGGGACCTCTGGAATTAGCCGATTTTATTGGACTCGACGTTTGTTTATCTATTTTAGAAGTGATGTATGACGGCTTTAAAAACCCGAAATACGCTCCAAACCCACTCTTAGTCAACATGGTGCGTGCCGGGAAATATGGAGTTAAAACTGGCGAAGGTTTTTACGATTATTCAACAGAACGCAAAGCAGTCATCGTTGCTGCTCAATTTTCTTAAAAATTCATCGCAAATATATCCTAAATTCATCCCCATAAAAAATGGCAAAAATCAATCCCTTTAAAGGAGTTCGTCCTTCAAAAACGAACGTTCAGAATTTTAGCTCAAAATCCTTTAAAACGTACTCTAAAAACGAATTAGAAGAAGAATTAAAAAAACATCCCACTTCTTTTTTGAGTATTATTAATATAAAGAAAAACCCCAGTTTAGAAATCGAAAAACCTAAACGCTATGAATTGGTGAAAGAAAAGTTTGAAGCATTTAAAGCTTCAAATATTCTCATCACAGACACTGCTCCATCCTATTATATTTATGAAACAACACAAGCAAACGGACACTTGTTTTGTGGGGTCATTGCCACTGCCCACGTAGAAGATTATGACACTCACGTCATCAAAAAACATGAAGCAACTATATCGAAACGCGAAAATACGTTTAAAAATTATTTAGAAACGGTTCGTTTCAATGCTGCACCCGTGCTACTCACCTATCCGGACGATTTGACGTTGGAAACAGGCATTCAAAATGCCAAAAAAAAGGCATCTGAGTTTAACTCTTGGGCAACTGAAAATGAAACCCATAAACTTTGGTGTGTCGATGATCCAGAAGATGTTATTTTTATTCAAAAAGCGTTTCAAAACATCCCCTCGCTTTACATCGCTGATGGACACCACCGTTCCGCATCATCGGCACTTTTGGCTCGCGAACTAAAATTAGAGGAACACCCTACAACTGAGGCTTCTTACAATCATTTTTTAAGCTATTTAATTCCGGAAAGCCAACTCAAAATATACGATTATAACAGAGTGATTAAAGACTTGAACGGATTAAGCACCGATGCTTTTTTAGAAAAAATCAGTGTTGATTTTAAGCTCGAAAATAAAGGCTCAAAACCTTATAAAAGTTCGAAACGACACGATATTTCCATGTATTTAGAGGGAACATTTTATTCCTTATCTTTACGTACAACAAAGCAAAACAATCAGTCCGCTATCGATCAACTCGACACCCACATTTTACAAACGCATCTGTTGGAACCTATTTTAGGAATTACCAACGTTCGTACCAATTTACGTATTGGGTATGTTTATGATTCTGACAGTATGGAGCAGATCAAAACAACAGTGGATCGTGGAGATCATGCTGTAGGGTTTGGGCTGTTTCCTATTGAAGCCAAAGAATTAATGGCCATCGCAGATTCGGATGCTGTGATGCCTCCAAAAAGCACCTACATTTATCCAAAATTAAGAAGTGGAATCACTATATACGAGTTTTAATTATGTCTATAAAAACCAATTTATCTGAAATTCAATCTCAACTTCCGAGTCATGTAAGCTTGGTGGCGGTGTCTAAAACAAAACCCGTGGAAGATTTGATGGAAGCCTACGAATCTGGGCAACGCATTTTTGGAGAAAATAAAATTCAAGAAATGGCGGATAAACACCAACAAATGCCTAAAGATATTCAGTGGCACATGATTGGGAATGTACAGCGCAATAAAGTCAAATACATGGCTGAATTTGTTGATTTGATTCACGGGGTGGACTCCGAGAAATTACTCAATGAAATTAATAAGCAAGCGGAAAAACACCAGCGTACCATCAACTGTCTGTTACAACTGAAAATTGCTCAAGAAGACACCAAATTTGGAATGACCGCGGAAGCAGCCCATACTTTATTGGAGTCCGATCATTTTAAAAGTTTAAAAAATATAGCGATTGTGGGCGTGATGGGAATGGCTAGTTTTACGGAGAACAGCGCTCAAATTAAAGAAGAATTTACAACGCTTAAAAGTACTTTTGAGAGCTTAAAAAAAATAAGCCCAGAACTTGAAATAATTTCGATGGGAATGAGTGGCGACTATCCTTTAGCTATTGACTGCGGAAGTACCATGGTTCGCGTTGGAAGTCGTATCTTTGGAGCGAGAAATTATGCCATTTAAAACAGCACTATCTACGTAGTCTTAGACATAGAAACCACCGGAGGAAAATTTAATGAAGAAGGCATTACGGAAATTGCCATCTATAAATTTGACGGTCATAAAATTGTAGATCAATTTATCAGCCTTGTGAACCCCGAACGCGACATCCAACCGTTTGTGGTGAATCTGACGGGAATCAACAGTAAAATGCTGCGCTCTGCTCCCAAGTTTTACGAAGTTGCCAAACGGATTGTAGAAATTACTAAGGATTGTATTTTGGTCGCTCACAATGCCCAGTTTGATTATCGAATTTTAAAGACGGAGTTTAGACGTCTTGGTTTTGATTTTGAACGCGAAAATTTATGTACGGTTGAGCTTTCTAAACAACTAATTCCTGACCTTCCCTCCTACAGCTTGGGAAAACTCGTGCGGTCTTTAGGCATTCCCGTGAGCGATCGGCACCGTGCTGCGGGCGATGCAACAGCAACCGTCAAACTGTTTAAGATGCTACTGGACAAGGATGTTGAGAAAACTATTATCAAAGCCGCCATTCGTCTGGATCCAAAACATCAGATGGAACCGAAATTAACCGATATCATTTCTAAATTACCATCCGTTACTGGCGTGTATTATGTGCATCAAGCCGATGGTGAGATTGTATATATTGGCAAAAGTAAAAATATTAAAAGTAGAATCAATCAGCATTTTACAGGCCAGACACCGAAATCAAAAAAAATTCAGCTCGCAGTCGCCACAGTTACTTATGATGAAACGGGCAGTGAATTGGTTGCCTTGCTCAAAGAAAGTGAAGAAATAAAACGCAACAAGCCCAAATTCAATCGGGCACTTCGACGTACCATTTTTACCCATGGATTGTTTAGTTTTAGAGATGCTGAGGGCTATATCAATTTAAAAGTAGAGAAAATAAAAGGGAATCAAAAACCCATCACCACCTTCTCAAATCATGACAGTGGAAAAAGTTTTATGACTAAAATTGTAGAACAAAATCAATTGTGTCAAAAACTTTGTGGGCTCTATAAAACTGCCAATTCCTGTTTTGGATACGATATTAAAAGTTGTGCTGGCGCCTGTATTTCAGAAGAGCCCGCCGAGGCTTACAATAAAAGAGTGTTAAACCTTATTGAATCCCATACCTTTAAGGATCAAAACATGATTCTCATCGATGATGGTCGTGAAGTGGATGAACGCAGTGCAATCCTGATTGAAAACGGTGTTTTTAGAGGATATGCCTACTATAATTTAAACTTTCAAATTCATACGACCGCGGTGTTAAAATCGATTTTAACTCCGATGGAACACAATAAAGATGCGCAGCATATCATTCAAAGTTTTATGCGCCGTCACAAAAGATTAAAAATAATTAAACTTCAAGACTAAACTTTTTTAGTATTTTTGAAATATGTCTAAATCAAATCAATCAAAAAGTTGGAGAGAAAAGGTTCATGAAATTATTTATGAAGCGGACACTCCAGCAGGTAAATTATTTGATGTTCTTCTTTTAATTGTCATTCTCATTAGCATCTTGCTAGTGATGCTCGAAAGTGTCGAAAGTATTGAGGCTGAATATTCAGCAATTCTGAACACTTCAGAATGGGTCATTACGATTTTATTTAGTTTGGAATACATCGTTCGTATCATCATTGTTAAAAAACCGAGAGCCTATATTTTTAGTTTTTATGGCATCATCGACTTACTCTCAACCATTCCTAAATATCTTTCTCTATTTTTTGTAGGCACGCACTCTTTGATCGCTTTAAGAGCCTTGCGATTGATGCGAGTATTTAGAATTTTAAAGCTTACCCGTTTCATTGGTGAAACTGCTAATTTCGGAAAAGCCCTGAAGCGAAGTCGGGTAAAAATAGCGGTGTTTCTTTCGTTTGTCATCGTGCTATGTGTCATTTTAGGCACCGTGATGTACTTGGTAGAAAGCGAACAAGACAGTGGTTTCTCAAGCATTCCGCGCAGCGTCTATTGGGCGGTTGTCACACTGACCACAGTTGGTTATGGAGACATTGCTCCTATTACCGCTTTGGGGCAGTTTATCGCCTCTTTAATCATGATTTTAGGATATGGAATTATAGCAATTCCTACGGGGATCGTGACCTCAGAAATGACCAAAACAGAAGAAAAACTGATTCCACACAATACACAGGCTTGTTCAAACTGTAACGAAACCTACCACCAAGACGATGCCGAATACTGCCACAAATGTGGTTATAAAATTCATGATGAATAAGTATCTTATTTCGATTGTAGGCCCTACAGGCATCGGCAAAACAGCCCTTAGTTTGAAGCTGGCTTCGCAGTTCAATACAGACATTATTTCGGCAGATTCACGTCAGTTTTACAAAGAAATTCCCATTGGAACAGCAGCACCGACTCCTGACGAATTAGCGGTTGCACCCCATCATTTTATCCATCACAAATCGATTGAAGAGTCATATAGTGTGGGTGCTTTTGAAAAAGAGGCCCTTGAAAAACTTGAATTACTACATGCATCCAACGCTGTTGTGGTGATGGTTGGCGGCTCTGGATTGTATGTCAATGCCGTGCTTAAAGGCTTTGACGAATTCCCTGATATTACACCGGAAATTAGAGCAGAACTCAACTCGGAATTGGAATCAAAAGGGTTGGAGGTTCTTCAAGAGGAATTAAAGCGACTGGACCCTAAAAGCTACGGAACCATTGCACTCCAAAATCCGCATCGGGTCATTCGAGCGCTTGAAATTTGTAGAGGCACAGGAAAGCCTTATGCGTCTTTTTTAAACAAAAATAAAGGACAAAGAAATTTTAAAACGATTTTAATTGGTTTAAAAGCAGAACGCCCCTTGATTTATGAACGGATTAACAATCGGGTCGATCAAATGATCGAAAACGGTTTGTTGGAAGAAGCCAAAACAGTGTTTGAACACAGAGACTTAAACGCACTCAATACTGTGGGGTATAAAGAATTGTTTCATTATTTTGACGGACAGTGGACGCTTGATTTTGCGATTTCAGAAATTAAGAAAAACACGAGACGATTTGCCAAACGTCAGATGACATGGTTCCAAAAGTACCCCGAAACGCAGTGGTTTGAATACGATACCGAGTTGCAAGATATTATAGATTACTTAGATAAAGAGCTAAAAAAAGAGATCTAAAAAGTTATTGATTTGCAATGCTTTTAGATTCTGAAATAAATTCAGAATGACAGCTTTACTTACTTTTAAGATCCCCTCTTTAAACTGTTATTTATTGACCACCAATCGAAAACCTTCCCCGTGAATATTGAGGATTTCTACTTTCGGATCGAGCTTCAAATACTTTCTTAATTTGGCAATGTAAACGTCCATACTTCGCGATGTGAAATAATTATCATCTCTCCATATTTTTGTCAACGCAATTTCGCGAGGCATCAAATCGTCTTCGTGTAAAATTAACAAGCGAAGCAATTCATTTTCTTTGGGTGATAACTTAGCTGGTTTTTCACCTTTATGGCTTAAGAATCTCAACTTAGAGTTCAGACTGAATTCGCCAATAGTAAATTCAAATTGTTTGCTATCTGCGAGCGTATCCACGGTTTTTCGTTGGATGATCGCTTTGATTTTCATCAAAAGAACTTCACTGTCAAAAGGCTTGTTCAGGTAATCATCTGCACCCACTTTATAACCTTTTAAAACATCTTCTTTCAGCGCTTTGGCGGTGAGGAAAATGATTGGAATTTCTGTGTTTTTTTCACGTATTTCTTTGGCGAGGGTAAACCCATCTTTATAGGGCATCATCACATCTAAAATACATAAATGGTAATCTGTTTTTTTGAATTTCTCAAAGCCTTCCATTCCATTTTTGGCATGAACAACTTCATAACCATTGAGAGTCAGATATTCTTTTAGGACGGTTCCGAAATTTGGATCGTCTTCGACTAGTAATATTTTTTTTAAACTTTCTTCCATGATATTATGCGATTAATGGTAATTTTATAGTGAAGGTACTTCCTCTGCCTTTTTCACTTTCGACAGAAACGGTTCCTTGATGATTTTCTACAATTCGTTTGACATTTGCTAAGCCCAATCCATGGCCTTTAACGTTGTGCACATTGCCCGTATATTCTCTATAGAACTCTTCAAATATACGTTTTTGTACGGCTTTATTCATTCCCATCCCCTGATCTTTGACACTCAACAAAATGTTGTTCCCTACATTTTCAGTGAAGACATCAATTTTAGGTGCCTCTGGGGAGTATTTTATGGCATTGTCTAATATGTTTACGATCACATTCGTAAAGTAGGTTTCATTCGCCAATATAGACGATTTAGCAGCCTTGAAATGTGTTTTGATATAGCCTTTCCGATCTTCTACAATGAGCTCCACATGCGTTACGGCATCTTCTATTAAATCGTGTAATTTTAGACGGTCTTTGCTAATATTGAGTTGCTTTTTCTGAAGCTGAGAAATTCGTAATACATTTTCAACCTGCGCATTCATACGCTTATTTTCTTCCTTAATCATTCGAAGGTAGCGTTTCACCTTTTCTTGATCGTTAATGATTTGTGGGTTTCTAATGGCATCCAACGCTAGATTGATGGTAGCGATGGGTGTTTTAAATTCGTGCGTCATATTGTTAATGAAATCAGATTTCATTTGCGAAATTTTACGCTGTTTGATCAGTTGGTACAAAGCACTGGTATAAGCAATAATGATAATCAAGGTAAATAATACCGATAACAATGTGACCCCAATAATTGAAGAAATAATGAATTTTTTACGTTCAGGAAAATTGATGTAAAGTTTAAAATCACTCTCGTCATTATCATCTAAAAAAATAGGGGCGCCAATGGTAGGAGCCAAAGATTGGTCAAAATTTTTAGATTGAATTTTAGTGCCAAGGTCATTGTGAAAAATTGCAAATTCAAAACCAATACCGATGTTGTCTTCTCTTAACTTTTTGACTAATAATTTTTGAATTCCATAAGGCGAAACACGTTGATGGATTGGAGTGTTTTTGATTTCTGATTTGTATTGCGATTCAAAAGTAGCTTTTTGTAATTTGTCCATATTCAGAACTTTCTCAAAAGACTCCTCTGTGGTCGAGATGAGATCCCCTCCAAAAACATTATTTTCATAAATTTTGGTGGTCGTTTTTCCTCTAAAACTACTCAAACCTAAACTGTCGACATTGAGATCAATAAGTGAGGGCACTTTAAAGTTCTCTTCGAGAATTCCGGTATTGTAGATAATAATTTGATTGGTGTTGTTGTCCTGCTTGTAAACGGTGATATTACGAATGGCAGTAGTGTCCGGCTCTTTTCCTTCAGAAATAATTTTATTGAGTGCCTTGACATATTTTTTATACTCAATGTCTGCCACTTGGTTGGTGGTATAAGTCAAAGCCTTTTTTACGTTGAACGTAAATTGTTCTTCTTTTGTTTCAAGCGAATTATTGATATAATAGGCTTGGACAAAAATAATTCCGATAAGTGATAAACTCATCAGAATGACCAATAAAGTGAACAATTTTTTATTCATCAGCCAAAATTAAGGTTTTAAATTATGTTAAAATTTCTTTTAACCTCAAGTTAACACGAATGTTAAATTTTTAGGAATTCTCAATCAATTTTAGAATTTCATTGTGAATTTCTTGCACTTTCCGCTGTGTTTCTAAAATTGTGTTATTAAAAATCACAAAATGTGATTGATTTATTTTTTCATCCTCCGATAATTGGTTTTTAATCACCAATTCGACATCCGATTTTGTTTTTTGATCTCTATCCATCACCCGTTGGATGCGTGTTTCCACAGGAGCTGTGACCGTCAGAATAAAATCAAAAAGATGTTGAGATCCCGTTTCAAAAAGGATGGCGACTTCTTTGATTACATAAGGAGTGTTTTGTTTGGCATGCCAGGCTTCAAAATGAGCCGCTACTTTTGGGTGAACGATGGCGTTTATTTTTTCTAACAACGCTTTATCCGCAAATACTTTAGAAGCAATAAAAGAACGGTTCAACTGTTCGTTTTGATAACAGTTAACCCCGAGTAATTGTATCAATTCTCGTTTTAGGATTTCAGAGCTTTGCATCAAGGCTTTCGCTTCGTCGTCTGCATTGTAAACAGGAACACCCAAAGCTTTAAACATTTGAGCCACGGTGGTTTTCCCACTGCCAATACCGCCGGTAAGTCCTACAATTTTAGTCATTTTTTGGCGTGATTACATATTCAAATTCAGTGCCTTTTAATGCAGCCGTTTTCACTGTTGTAGGTTGCTTGACCAACACAGGATTTAGATAACTATTTTCGGCCGTTAAGGTATTAAAATCACATTCAACAGAAAAATCTCTGGCATCAATGCTGTTATAAGCTTTGAGAGACGCATAGAATATGACGGTTATTTCTTTGGGGAAAAAATTAAGTGTAAGATTGTCCGGTACATTCACAATGGTGACGGGTACATTGACGCTGCCTTCTGTAAATTTCTCAACCTCTCCTCTTACTGAAACGGTTTGCTCAGAATAGCTGAGCTGATCTGAAGTGGTGGGAATATCCAAAGCTACTACCCTATCAATATTGGCGTTGACATCTGTTAAATCTAGGGGTTTTGTTTTAATGGATGAAATTGTTTTTACGAGAGATTCAGGTCCCATAAGGGTAATTGAATCGGGAACCGCACGAAAGGGGTTGACCAAATCAAATCCGACTGCAAAACTTGCGTTTACCAAAACTTCTACGGGAATTTTTTTAATAAACTGTCGGTCGTAGGGAAATAAAAGGGTGTCGGGGTTGATCGATTTTACCGTGATTTTTGAATCAAAATGATTGATGATTTTTTCAAGCTGGCTGCGTTCTGTCCAGAAATAATGGGCTTTGTTTTTGTTTAATTCCGAGAAATCAACGTCAATAGTTGGAGTTTCTATATAGTATTTTAGGAGCGCAAATCCTTTGCCTGAAATGGTGACGTTGATTGTTTTAGCATCCTTTGAAACCAGTACTTCGTTCGATTTTAGCTGTGTGGGCTGCAGCTCAAATTGAAGTGTTTGGGTATAGGTGTTTGACAATTTTGAGAGTAATGAAATCAAAAACGACAAAAATAGAAACAACACAAATACGTTCAAACGTTTGCCTTGCACTAAATTGGATTTTATATGTTTAATTTTTTTGATCATTGGGCTCTGAAAAATAAATTAGGAAACAGGAGGGTTTCATCTTTTCTCGAAAGCCCCAACTTTAGGGTGGCTTTGAGAAATCCAAACCCATAGCCAAAAAACTGAATGGCAATGGCGGGCAGTACTAAAAAGGCGACTATGATGTTGTTAGTGGCACGAAAAGCGCCGATCATAGCTGCTAAAAAATAGAGTGCATACATGATCAGAAACCCATAAAAACCAATGAGAGCAAATAGGCTGCTTACCACAAAACCGAGAGTGAACAATGTTGGAAACCAATAGGTCAACCGTTTGGATTGGGGGTGCCATTTATTGAGAATGGGGCGGGCTTGCCCAAATTTATTGACTTGTGTGTAAAAACTTTCTAGGGATATGCGGCGTTTATGAAACACAAACGCTTCGGGGATGAGATGAAGGTGGTAGCCCATTTCTTTGAGTCGGATGGACAAATCAGGGTCTTCTCCAGGGTGTATGCGTCCAAAACCGCCTGTGGCTTGAAAGGCTTCTTTAGAAATTCCCATATTAAAACTTCGGGGTTCGTAATTGTCAACGGGGATTTTACCGCCACGAATACCTCCGGTAGTCATATAAGAAGTCATCGAGAAATTAATGGCTTTTTGGAGGTCTGTAAAAGTGTCTTTGGCAGCATCTGGCCCTCCAAATCCATCTACATACTGGGTGTTTAATTTAGAAATAACGGCTTCTAGATATGGTGGTGGGAGAATGCAATCCGAATCTAAAATAATAAAATAACGGCCTTTAGCGCGTTCCATACCGTAGTTTCTGGAATGTCCAGGCCCTGTGTTTTCTTTGGCGTAATAGCTGATTTTAAGACGGTCTTGAAAATGATCGACAATGAGTTTAGAGTCTAAAGTAGAGCCGTCTTCAATGATGACAATTTCAAACGTCTTGGGCGATTCTAAGGCACAAAAACTTTCAAGAAGTTCTCTAATTTCTTCAGGTCGGTTAAAAACAGGAATGATAAATGAAAAATCACTTGCAATCATAGACACAAAGTTACACAAAGTGTTTGAATTGAAGTGAGTTGTTGTTGTATAAAAAAGAGAGGGGCTAAAAAGTCTTTTTATTGTCAAGCTGAACTCGTTTCAGCTTCTCATTGTTATTGAATTTCAATAATTTTAGATTCTGAAATAAATTCAGAATGACAGATATATTTACTTTTTAGACCCTCTCTTATAGATAATGAAATCTAATTTAATTTTTAATCACTCGTACAGTTTCTATACTGTTGTTGATGGCTACTTGAACAAAGTAAGCACCTGTCTGTAATCCAGACATGTCAACAGTAGTTGTCGTAGTGTTTGGTGTCGATCTCACAACCGTTTGCCCTAACATATTGTAAACGGTAATACTGTCAATACTTGCTTGCGCTTTGATAGACAATACATTGTTTACTGGGTTCGGGAAATAGGTGAAGTTAGATTTTGATACGGTATCCATTCCTAAAGAAGAATCTATAGTGATTTTATAATCTTCAGCTTCTGCTCTCGTACCATTGAAAGCACAAGCATCATCATTAGGGTTTGAATCATTATAATCAACCATTAGTCGCATTCTATAATCACCATCTGCAAGTGTTTCCGGTAATGCTATTGTTGCCGTAAACGGTCCATTTGCATAACTTGTGGTATTGAAAACAACTTCAGTTGAGTCAAATGTTAAATCATTATTATAATCAATCCACACTGCAAATCCAGCTGTTCCTCCAACAATAGTTGCAGTTAAATCAAACGAAGCTCCTGCTAAAGATTGTATAGCATACGTACTAAAGTAATTGGCATAACCAGTCTCAGAGTATCCATCAGCACCATTATTCAAATCTGAAAATGCTCCAGTTGAAGTTACACTATCGATAAAAGTAGAAGAACTAGATGATGAGGGTACACAATACCCTGTAAAAATAGTTATTGGCCCTACCCATGTACTGGTATCTCCAGCACCGCAATCCGCTTGCACATAGACGTCATAGCTTGTATTGGCTGCGAGCCCCGTGAGTGCGTAAGAATTTGCTGTTACAGCAACCGTAGTTCCAGCGCCTTGTACAAAGCCTGTAGCGCCATATTCTAGGTTCCAAGCTGTTTCTGTAGCTCCCGCTGTCCAGCTCAAATCTGCTGATGTAGTCGTGAGGTTGGTTACTGCTAAATCGGTAACTTCTAAACAGGATGGAATCGCTTCAACAGTGAAATCATCAACGTATAAATAATAACCATCAAGACCATCAGCTGGAACATGAATTGCAATGTAAACATTCCCAGAATAGGCACTTAAATCGATTACCTGTTCTGTATGGGTTGCAGTCGATACTGTTAAAGCCATTAGATCTGTCGTAAAATCTGTTGGGTCATTACTAGAAGTTGACAGTACAACTTTATAGTCATTTGGCTCTCCAGAAGATCTAGATCTCACACTAAATTTTAAACGCTCATTTCCTGTTAACGCAAATTGAGGGAGTATTAAATAGTCATCATTATTAGTACCTGGGCCAGACCAAGAACCATCGATATTATAATCTGTATACATACCTGCCGCATTGCTACTAGCAACTCCGTAAGTATCATATGTTTTCCAAAAATCGGTATCAGCATTGTTATCGTTTTCAGACCAACAGGATGGTAAGCTTGGTGTTGTAATCCCTTCAAAATCCTCAGTCCATGGGAATGTTGTTACCGCATCACAAAGGGTTGTAAAGGTAAAAGGCCCTACCCATGCACTCGTTCCATTTCCTCCACAGTCGGCTTGTACATAAAAATCGTAGCTCGTATTGGCTGTGAGCCCCATAAGTGCGTAAGAATTTGCTGTTACAGCAACCGTAGTTCCTGCGCCTAGAGCGAAGCCTGTAGCGCCATATTCTATGTTCCAAGCTGCTTCTGTAGCTCCCGCTGTCCAGCTCAAATTTGCTGATGTAGTCGTGATAAGAGAGGCTGCCATAGAGTTAGCGGCTGGCGCAAAACAAGATGGTGGTGTTCTTACTGCAAAATTATCGATAAAGAAGTCTAAATCACCTCCAGAAGTACTTCCTTCAAGTGCAAATACTGCAAATTGAACGGTTACACTTGTTACTGTAGAAACATCTATTGTAACATTATCTCCTGTATTTGATGGTGAGTTATTAGCATCCCATGTATAAATAGTAGTCCACGTAGTACCTCCATCAATTGATTGCATTACATATACAGCATCATCAGCACGAATTGTTTCTGATAACGTTGCTGCTGCGTAATCCGTTAACGCAACATCTAAGTTTACTTCATAGCCTCCTGAACTTAAGTCAAAAGTCGGTGAGATCAACCAAGATTCATCTCCCGTACCGTATATATTGATTCCCGCAGATTGCCCTAAAGCATCTGTATTTGCAAATTCATCTTGAAACCAAATAGAACTTGTTGTACCTGCAGTTGGCCCTGCAATAGGTCCTGTTGCTTCTGTCCAACAAATTCCTGTATAAGGATCAAACCCTTGTGTGTAATCTGGTATTTCAGTAGCACATAACGTTGTAAAGCTTAAAGGCCCCACCCATACACTTGTATCACCAGCACCACAATTGGCTTGTAAATAAACATCATAACTGGTGTTTGCTGTTAGTGCAGTAAACGCATACGGATTTGCTGTTACGGCAACCGTAGTTCCTGAACCATCACCTTGTGTAAAACCATCAGCACCATATTCAATATTCCATGCTGATTCGTTTGAAGCACTTACAGTCCAAGTTAGGTTTGCTGATGTTACAGTAACTGCAGCGACCTCTAAATCAGTAGGTACAAAACACGAAGGAGCAGGAACTAAAACAGCATCTAAACAAAAATCGGTGGATTGTGGAAAAGGATACGTTGAGATTTGAATGTAATAAACTTCACCAGCTATTAAGGCATCCGATTCAAAATTTAAAGCCCCTGAACCAGAACTCGTTTGTACTCCTACACAAGTACCAGCACCCCCTTCAGGACATCCCTGAGACATTGCAAAACCTGTATATCCAAGTTGTCCAGTAATCGTTAAATCTAACTTATCCCCTGTATTTGTAGCAGTGTAAGAAAATATATAGTCATCTCCACCGTCATAATTACCTAGACACACACTGTCATCAAATAGGTCTCCAAACTCGTTAGTATTGCCACATTGTTGTGTGCCAATCGTCAACGCCGTAGCTCCATCACAAGCCCCAGCCGCTTCAACGGTTACGGTTCTTACAACTTCGGTTGCTGCGTTTCCGGCGGCATCCGATACATTATAGGTCACTGAGTAAGATCCAGCTGTTGCTGTATCTACTGCTGTTGCGTCTATTAAAATAGCGGCTGACAAAGCTGTATCATCATCCGTATCATCTGTTGCTGTAGCATTTAATTCAACGTAAGCATCGCCTACTGCTAATTCCTGTGGATTAGCACCTATTAGCTCTATAACTGGTGCAGTTGTATCTGCTGTTTTCCAGAAGTATATATTATCGATATAGACATCTGAAGGGTTTGTCCCTGTTTGTCCATCAAATTTTAATTGTAAAACACTGTCCCAGATCATCCCTGTAAATGATGCTTTTGGAAGATCTACACTGCTCCAACCTGCATCGACTAAAGTAACAGTTGTTAGAACCTCGGCAACTCCTGTACCATTGTTTATTGGTGTAACCTGTAAAACTGCTCCAGCGGTCGCTGTCCAAACATCAACATGCAAATACTCCATTGAAGATGCATCTTGAGCATCAAATTCAGTTCCTTGGTAATTGAAGTTTGTGTATGCTATAACGGTGTTGTTTCCTTCTCCTGTTGGATCGTAAGCTATATCAACCGTAGTGAATCCTGTCTGACCCCAATTTGGATTGAAATCAGAGACAGTAATGTTTGAGTATGCATCACTATAAATAGAGATGACATCTCCTGCTTCACGTGCATCAGGGGTTGGTGCATTTGTTACAGGCGCTGTTAAAGGCGCTACTGCTGCTTTCCAGAAGTATATATTATCGATATAGACATCTGAAGGGTTTGTCCCTGTTTGTCCATCAAATTTTAATTGTAAAACACTGTCCCAGATCATCCCTGTAAATGATGCTTTTGGAAGATCTACACTGCTCCAACCTGCATCGACTAAAGTAACAGTTGTTAGAACCTCGGCAGCTCCTGTACCACTGTTTATTGGTGTAACCTGTAAAACTGCTCCAGCGGTCGCTGTCCAAACATCAACATGCAAATACTCCATTGAAGATGCATCTTGAGCATCAAATTCAGTTCCTTGGTAATTGAAGTTTGTGTATGCTATAACGGAGTTGTTTCCTTCTCCTGTTGGATCGTAAGCTATATCAACCGTAGTGAATCCTGTCTGACCCCAATTTGGATTGAAATCAGAGACAGTAATGTTTGAGTATGCATCACTATAAATAGAGATGACATCTCCTGCTTCACGTGCATCAGGGGTTGGTGCATTTGTTACAGGTGCTGATGGAGATGACACTCCAGTCAGAATTAAGTTCTTTAATCTATTTCCTCTTCCAGCAACTCCTGTGTTCGTCAATTTAATCACCACTTGAGCGGAAGGCGTTACCGTAAAGGTTCCTCCAGCTATGTAAGAAGATGAAGTCGGAACAGCTGTGGTTCCAGATGAAGTGTAAGTAGTACCTCCATCATAAGAAAATTCGATGGTAGCCGAATTGTTATCTCCCGAACCAAAAGTGGCTACGTCCAAACTGAATTCAGCAGAACTGTATGCACTTAGATCATAGACCGCTGATACAATAATATCAGATGGGCCTCCGGAATCTAACAAAAAGTAAGAACCTTTGTCAATATCATTGGTTGCTACATTGTTTGTTGCGGTCCATCCGTCTGGAAATGCACCACCACCTGCTAAATTAAAAACTTCAACTTGCCCAAAAGACAGCGAAGAAATCGCAAGTGTTAATAATAAATAGTAAATCTTTTTCATAATAAAATTTAAATTGGTTAATTAAAGTTCTAATATATTGTTTAGTATTTAACTTAAAAAATTAAACAATATAAATCCGATGAACGGTTAAATTATGATGACAAACAACTCACTATAACACAATAAAGTCTTTAAAAAATTATGAGATCCCTAATATCTAGGGCTGAAATAAAAAAAACCCATAGCTTAGCTATGGGTTTAAAGTGTATATGGTAATTAGTGTTTATGCATCGTCTTCCGTAAAGGTATCCATGACGGCGTCACTGACACCCATATTGCTAAAACCACCATCGTTAAATAGGTTTTGAAGTGTGACACGTTTGGTTAAATCACTAAACAACGAAACAGTATAATTAGCACAATCCAGAGCGGTTGCATTTCCTAAAGGCGACATTTTATCGGCATAAGCAATAAAGCCATCAAATCCTTTCACTCCTTTACCGGCAGTGGTGGGTGTTGGCGATTGTGAGATGGTATTGACACGCACGTTTTTGTCGCGTCCAAAAAAGTATCCGAAACTTCTGGCAATACTTTCTAAATAGGCTTTGTTATCTGCCATGTCGTTATAATCCGGAAACACGCGTTGTGCTGCCATATAGGTAAGCGCTACAATACTCCCCCATTCGTTCATCGCATCGTGCTTGTAAAGCGTTTGCATCACTTTGTGAAAAGACATCGCAGAAACATCGGTTCCTTTTTGAGTCCAATCGTATTTTTGATCGGTATAGGCACGGCCTTTTCTTACATTGACAGACATCCCAATAGAGTGCAATACAAAATCGAGCTTGCCGCCTAAAATCTCCGTAGCTTGTTGTACTAAATTTTCTAAATCTTCAACAGAAGTAGCATCTGCTGCAATCACTTGCGAGCCTGTTTTTTTGGCCAATTCGTCAATCTGCCCCATTCGCATTGCGATCGGTGCGTTGGACAATACAAAGGTACCGCCTTCTTCATGAACACGTTCGGCTGTGATCCATGCAATTGAATTGGGATCTAAAGCTCCAAAAATAATTCCGCGTTTTCCTTTTAGTAAATTGTAAGACATAATTATATATTTAAGTATCGATATTTATTTAATTTCTGGGGCAAATATAACATTAATTCAATAACTGATTTGCATGTGCGATTGCGGATGCAGATAATTCTTTGCCGCCTAGCATTTGCGCAATTTCTTCGACACGCTCCTGTGTTGTTAGTTTTTTAAGAGACGTCACTGTTGTGTTTTGTGTGTCTTGCTTAAAAACTTTAAAATGCGACTGCCCTTTGGCTGCAATTTGTGGGAGGTGGGTAATTGAAAAGACTTGCATATAGGCACTCATCTGATTCATGATGTCCCCCATTTTGTGGGCAATTTCACCTGAAACACCGGTGTCAATTTCATCAAACATAATGGTTGGCAATTGCTGGTATTTAGATAAGACGGATTTGATTGCCAACATAATTCGAGAAAGCTCACCTCCAGACGCTGCTTTTTTAAGGGGTAAAAACTGCCCTCCTTTGTTGGCGGTGAATAAAAATTCTAACTGATCTTTTCCGTTATACAAATAGGTTTCGGATGGATTTAACAATAATTTAAAACGCGCATTGGGCATTCCCAAATCCGTCAGAATGGTTTCTAACTGATGGATTAAATCTGGTAATACCTGTTGCCGTTGTTTGTGTATAGTTGCAGCTTGTTTGTCTAGTTTTTTAACCAGTGATTCCAGTGTGTTTTCAAGGGTGGATATGGTGTCGTCCAAAGAGGCTAAAGTGTCTAATTGGGTGGATAAATCAGTTTCTATATCTATAAGTGCTTCTACAGAGTTTACATTGTGTTTCGTAAACAAGTTATGTATGACTTGAAGCATCGCATCAATTTCACTCAGTCGTGTGGGGTTGACTTCTAGCTTGGTTTGTTCGGATTCTATCTCACTGAACACATCGTCCAATTCAATCGCAACACTTTCAATGCGTTCGGATAACGAACTGTAAACAGATGAAATTTCGGAGAGTTTATGAACTACTTGTTTGAGGGTTCTCAGATTGGAGGCGACGCCTAAATCTTCGGTACTTATAATTTGATTGGCCAAAGCGAGTTCGGTTTGAATGGACTCCACATTGTTCAAGGTATTGTATTCGAGTTCTAAGGCTTCTAAATGGATGCCTTGAAGCTTTGCTTCGGTTAATTCGTTTAATAAAAAAGACTGGTAGTCTTGTTCTTTTTCAGATTGTAATTTGGATTCGCTTAATTCCCTGAGTTGTTTTTGGGTTGCTTTGTAAGATTTCAACAACTGTTGGTAGGTCTCCACCGCTGTGCTATTTTTTGCCAAGGCATCAATGATTTGAAATTGAAAATCATCATTGGTCAATTCCTGAGTTTGTTGTTGCGAATGGATGTCTATCAATTGCCCACCGAGTTCGGCTAAAATTGCAAGGTTTACTGGTGAGTCGTTTACAAATGCCCTGGATTTTCCAGAAGGTAAAATCTCTCTTCGCAAGATAGTATGAGATTCAAAATCGAGATCCTGCTCCTCAAAAAAGGGTTGGAGGTTAAAATTCTCAATATTGAATGTTGCTTCAATTATACATTTTTGAGTGGGGTCATTGATGTTTGATAAATCGGCACGCTTTCCAAGTACCAATGCCAAACCGCCTAATAAAATAGATTTACCCGCGCCTGTCTCCCCCGTGATGCTGGTAAAACCAGAATCAAATTGAACCTGAAGGGTGTCAATTAGAGCGTAATTTTTTATGGTGAGTTCTGAAAGCAAGGTTTTTATTTATTTTAGGAACAAGATAAACTATCTATGAAACTAATTTGAAATGAAATCGAAAAACTTTAAAATTTTATATTTCGCCATTTCCTAGAATACATGGGTGCAATTCTGGAAAGTGTTGAAACTAAATTTGCAATGTTCACAGCAGGTCCATCTGAAAAGACATCTGAAATCTCATCTGCTTTTGCATCAAAAAAGACACGAAGCAAAAAGGAGTTTGGACGTCTGTTGTGTAAGTTTTCCAATTGAGACAAGGCGGTCGCAACTGCTGTCTTGCCGTCTTTTACATTGTCTGCCATCAAATCCATCCCTTTTAAGTGGTAGTCAAACAAGACGGAACGAAATTCTTTGAAGGTTGGCGATAAGATGTTGGTGATTAATACATTTCGGGTTTGATCGCCTCCCGATGGTGGCGCCCAACCTTTAGAGTTGGTTTGCTGTGAGTAGCTGACAATATCACGGGCTTGTTTGTAATATTCATCGCCGCCATTGAGCTCAAAGGTGTCGGCATCCATTCCTAAAATCATATAGACATGAAATGCGATGACTGAGACTAGATTGGATTCAAATTGATTGGCACTGAAATTTAGATTCTGATATTCTAAATACTTGAATGTAAAATCTTTGTCATTGAAATTGTAAACCGAACTGGCATAAGACGCGTTATGCACTGGGCGTGCGGACTGAATTTGAATAGACGCTTGAAAGGTATCCGATTGGTAATCTTGAACGGTAATGACCATGCTGCACTCAATGTGCTCTTGGGGTTTGAAGGTTTTATCAGTCCAACGGGTGTTGTTTACAAATTCATTGAGTTGTTTCTCTAGGGTTTTAAACACCTGAACATTCTCATTACCTGTTTGCTGTGCATTGACAACGACCGTGCAATTCAGCTCTTGCGAACTTCCATACATCGAAGTGAAAATAGCAACTAAAAGAATTAATCTACGCATTGAATTGTTTTAAAAGTTCATTCATAATATCAATAGCAACTTCAGCTTTTGATTTTAGAGGGAATTCTGTTTGGACTAAATTTTTATCGATAAGGGTGACTTTATTGGTGGTTCCTCCAAATCCGGCACCTGCATCATTTAACGAATTTAACACAATTAAATCTAAATTTTTAGATTTTAGCTTTTTTATCGCATTGGCAACCTCATCATTGGTTTCTAATGCGAAACCGACAAGAAGTTGGTGGGATTTGATAGCTCCTAGCGATGCCAAAATATCTTTTGTTTTTTCTAATTCTAAGGATAACGTTGGGGAGGCCTTTTTTATTTTGGAAGTGGCGGTCGTTTTTGGTTTATAATCGGCGACTGCTGCAGACAAGATTGCGATGTCAACAGATTGAAAATTGGCATGTACTTGTGTGTACATTTCCTCTGCACTCACAACGGGAATGGTTTTGATGCGAGAATGGTCAGTTTTGTAATGTGTGGGCCCCGTAATGTAAATGACCTCTGCTCCTAGTTGTGCCGCGTGGTTGGCAATTTCAAATCCCATGAGTCCGCTAGAATGGTTTCCAATAAAACGAACGGGGTCGATGGCTTCATAGGTAGGGCCTGCAGTGACCAATACGGTTTTTCCGTACAAGGGCATTGTTTCTAAAATATGAGACTCTATATGGTTTACAATGGCTTCTGGCTCTGCCATTCTTCCTTCTCCAACCAAGCCACTTGCCAATTCGCCTGCGGTTGCTGGAATCATGATGTTTCCAAAAGATTGAAGGGTTTCTAAAGAAGCTTTTGTGGAAGGATGTTTGTACATGTCCAAATCCATGGCGGGTGCAAAATAGACAGGACATTTGGCAGAAAGATAAGTCGCTACCAGAAAATTATCGCTGCTTCCGGCTGCCATTTTAGAAAGGGTGTTTGCCGTGACTGGCGCGACAATAAATAAGTCTGCCCACAATCCCAAATCGACGTGGTTGTTCCACACCGCATTCTCATCAGTTTCTTCAGTAAACGAAGAAATGACTGGGTTTTTAGAAAGGGTTGAAAGCGTAAGCGGAGTAATAAAATCTTTCGCAGCTGGCGTCATTATGACTTTGACGTCGGCACCAGCTTTGATAAATAATCTTACAAGGGATGCTGTTTTGTACGCAGCAATACCGGCAGTAATTCCTAAAAGAATATGTTTACCGCGTAAAATAGACATCTTTTATTTTTCTTCAGAATCTTCTTCTACACTACGGTAGTAGATTTTGTCGTTTAACCATTCTTGAACGGCTAAAGCGTGTGGCTTTGGAAGACGCTCGTAAAACTTAGAGACTTCAATTTGTTCTTTGTTTTCAAACACTTCTTCTAAGCTATCGTTAAAAGTTGCAAATTCTTCAAGCTTGTCAATCAACTCTCTTCTGATGTCGGTGTTGATTTGCTCTGCTCTACGAGAAATTACAGAAATCGCTTCGTAGATATTTTGCGTTGGCGCATCTACTTTATTTCGATCGTAAGTTTCTGTATTAACGGGTGCATTTACTTTTTTTAAGTCCATAATGAATATTAACTTTTAGTCGTTGGTGAATTAGTTTGAATTGATTTTAAGGCTTCGAGCATCTTCTGAATGTCTTCATTGTTTTGGGTCTCCGGAAACACATATAACAGAGAATTGTAAAAAGTCAATGCTTTTTCAACACGCTCCGGTTGTTTCCATTCCACACTATTCATAGCCAATTCATAGGCGGAATCAAATTTATAATACATGGCCTGTTCTTTGAAAGAGGAGCCTGGAAATTCAATGAGGAAATTATCTAAGGCGGTGATTGCAGAATTATAATCTCTGTGATACGGCCCTGTCTGGTTGTATTGCAAAGCAATGTTAAATGCTTTTTTTTCTAGTTTATAATCTAGTTCTCTTACCAAGGTACTGGCTTGATCCAAGTACTCCGATAAAGGATAGGTGTTGATAAACATTTGAAGTTTATCTACCGCTTCGACGGTTTCGGTTTGATCTTTAGAAAACAGTGGCGAAAGTTTGTAGTAACTTTTGGCTGCTAAAAAAGCTATTTCTTGAATTTTTTCGCTTTTTGGATATGCATTTACAAAGCGTTCCATCTGGTAGTTGGCCGTGTAATAATCTCTAGTTTCGTAGTAGGTTTTACAGTACATATACATCAACTTCTGCGCTTGTGGTTTCCCTCTGTATTTAGGAACAATTTGCACGAATAGGCGGTTTGCTTTGGCAAACTTGCCTTCTTCAAAAAGCTCAGTACCTAATTTAAACTTAGCAGCAATGTCTTCATTTTTCAAAACCTTCTGGTATTCACTACAGGAGTTCAATGAAAATGCTATAATTAAGATGTATATAAAATTCTTCATAAATATTTTAAGAATGTGGGCAAAATTACGGATTTATAACGGATTTAAAAAACTATTATTTTAGCTAAATTAATAGGTTTCATTTTCCATACTAAGGGTTTAAGTAATATTTAACTAAAACTGTGCTATAAAGGCTGCTATTTTTGACTGTAAGGCTTCGGTTGCAGGGACAAGCGGCAAACGCACGGCGTCCTCACAATACCCCATTTTTTTGAAGACTGCTTTGATGCCTGCTGGATTGTTTTCTTCAAATATCAAATTGATGATCGGCATTAAACGAGCTTCTAGCTTACGAGAATCTTCCGTATTCCCTTCTAATCCCCATTGAATCATCTGAGAGAATTCTTTTGGAAAGGCTTGTCCAATCACTGAAATGACTCCAGAACCTCCTGCTAAGGTCACGCCTAGCACTAAATCATCATCGCCAGAAATCACTAAGAAATCGGCTGGTTTATTTTTTATGAGTTCTAAATATTGTTCCCTATTATTTCCGGCTTCTTTCACCGCAACAATGGATTTGAAGTCAGTGGCGAGTCGCAAAATTGTGGAGGCTTCCATATTTTTAGCCGTTCGGCCTGGCACATTGTACAAAACTACTGGTATTTTGGATGCTTCTGCGATGGCTTTAAAATGCTGATAAAACCCTTCTTGAGTGGGTTTGCTGTAGTAAGGCGCTACGGACAAAATGGCTGCAAACGGGGAAAGATCTGTGGACTGTAATTCCTCGACCACTGCTGCTGTGTTGTTTCCACCAATTCCGATGACCAAAGGCACACGGCCTTTGTTCGCTTTGATAATTGTCGCTGAAATTTCTTTTTTCTCTTTCGCCGTGATGGTCGCACTTTCTCCTGTGGTTCCACTAATGACTAGATAATTAACACCGTTTGAGATGTTAAATTCTACAACCGCTGCTAAGGCTTGGTGGTCGATACTTAAATCTGCTTTAAATGGAGTGATAAGGGCAACTCCAGTCCCAATGAATGCATTCATTTTACAACCTATTTAGTTGGGTTAAATATTTAATTAATTCTATCTTAAAAATATCTGTATCTGCGGGCTCAACGTCAATGGTTAAATCGTGTAAACGCGAATCTTCGTTGGTAATCCCAATTTTGAAATTTGCTTTGGAACGTGCTGTGACCAAATTAAGCTCTAATTGATTGGTCTTGTAATAGCTAATCAACACATCAAATGGCTGTTCTACAAATTCTTCAATCTCAACACTTTTGGGGCGTCCTAACCAATCAAAATTATCTAAACTAAAAAAGGAATCCCAGCTGTTTGGCTTGTTTTTTTCCAAATCAACCTTGGCAATAAAGCGAACTTTAGTGTCCATAACCCCTAAATCTTTAATGAGATTTCGAAAAAAATCATAGTCATAGTACGCATCGTAATCAAAAATAACACCAATAGAATTGACTTTACCACTTTGAAAATTCTTGATTCGAGATTTAAGAATTAAAGTGATATTTTTTTGAAGCGATAGCGTTCGAAATTGTTTGAAAAACATTTACCTTTATTGTCAACTACAAATGTAACATAAATGATGTATAAATGCGTTCAAATTATTGGGATTCTTTCCTTGTTTTTATCTTGTGATAATTCAAAACAACTTGTAAATACCAAAGGTGAAAATATTTCCATTTCTAAAGAGATGCCGTCTGACAAAGCCATTGAGGCGGTTATTGATCCTTATAAAATAAATCTGGACAAATCCATGAATGAGGTACTCAGTTATGCTGTGGACACGTATTCTAAAAATGATGGTGACTACAACACCGCCATTGGAAATCTAATGGCAGATGCTGTTTTTGAACTTTCTGCTCCCATACTTAAAAGTCGTACGGGCTATGACCTCGACATTGTGCTGTTGAATCACGGTGGGATTCGATCTATTTTACCCAAAGGAGAAGTCACTACAAAATCCGCTTACAGTCTGATGCCGTTTGAAAATAGTGTGGTGGTGGTACCGCTGAAAGGGTCTGTCATTATGGAAATGACCACTTACCTGAAAGAATTTAATAAAGCCCATCCCATTTCTGGACTTGAATTGGTGTTAAATGCAGGTAATAACTATCGTAAAATTTTAGTCGACGGCAACCCAGTAGACCTCGAAAAAACTTACTATGTAGCGACCAACGATTATTTATACAATGGAGGCGATCGCATGGATTTCTTAAAAAAAAGTGACACCCTCTATGATATGAATTATAAAATCCGAAATGTCCTCATTGATTATTTCACAAAGTACGATACCCTCAATCCTAAAAAAGACCTACGATTTATAAAGCTTGAAAATTAACACACATGAAACGAGCATGTTAAAAATAGAATCTCCTAAGAGAATGATCTATTGCGAACACATGTGACCGTTAAAAAACAAATAACTATAGACGCATGAAACGTAGAAATTTTATTCAAAAAACAGCTGCTTCCACAGCATTTATATCTTTAAGTGGTTTGGGATTGGCATCTTGTTCAGAAGCGAAAGCGACCAAAATCACCATTCTTCACACGAATGATGTGCACAGTCATATTGAGGCTTTTGGTCCCAACGACGGACGAAACGCGAACAAAGGGGGCGTTGCTCGACGTGCAACGCTTGTGGAAAACTTAAGAAACGAAAATCCAAATACCTTACTTTTGGATGCTGGAGATATTTTTCAAGGGACTCCCTATTTTAACTTTTATGGAGGCGAACTCGAATTCAAACTGATGAGTATGTTAAAGTACGATGTTGCAACCATCGGTAATCATGATTTTGACAATGGAATTAACGGGCTTTACGCACAACTTCCACACGCAAAATTTGATTTCATTTCTGCGAATTACGATTTCTCAAATACGGTGATGGATACGCATGTCAAACCTTATAAAACGTTTGTAAAAGATGGAATTAAAATTGGCGTTTTTGGATTGGGGATTGAACTTGATGGACTGGTCAATAAAGAAGCTTATAAAGAAACTAACTATTTAGACCCGATTGAAATTGCTCAAGATATGAGCCGTATTTTAAAGACTGAGGAAGCTTGTGATTTAATCATTTGCCTGTCGCACCTTGGTTACGAATATAAAAAATCACCTTCTAAAATATCGGATATAAAATTGGCCAAAGCAACTCAAGACATCGATTTGATTATTGGTGGTCACACCCATACTTTTTTAGACAAACCCACTGTAGAAACCAATGCGGTTGGGAAATCTGTGCTTGTCAATCAAGTGGGATGTTATGGACTCTACCTCGGGAAAATAGATTTTTATTTTGATGCTAAAACGCTTAAAGGGAGTGAAAGTGATACGTTAACGGTTTAGGTACAGCCTGATTAAGTATCTGTTTTTTGTGTAAAATTATTTTGTTTTTTGTGATATTATTTTGAAAAACAAAATTTAATACTATCTTTGTATTGTTTAAAAAAGGAGCTCATGCGTATTGTGACCTACAAACGAATCCAAGAATTTGCGACAAAACATCCAGATACACAAGCACCTTTAAATGTTTGGTATCATACAATAACAGCAAAATCTTGGCAAAATCTTACAGATATTAAGAATGACTTTAATAGCGTAGATTATGTAGGAAATCATAGATATGTGTTTAACGTTAAAGGAAACGCTTATAGGTTAATTGCAATCATATCATTTAATGCTCAAAAGGTGTATATCCGTTTTATTGGTACACACGCAGCAAATGATAAAATTAAGGATATTAAAACTATATAAAGATGATACATACTGAACCACAATATAAAGCCATTTTAGAGCGTGTAGAAGAGCTATTACTGGTTTCTGACAACATCGAAAATCAAAATGCTAAAGGATATTTAGAACTTAATTTATTGTCCGACCTTGTTGCTGCCTACGAAGAAGAGAATTATCCCGTAAAAAAACCGTCGCTTACAGAAGTCGTCAAATTACGAATGACCGAAAGAGGTTTAAATCAAAAATTGTTATCAGAACTTTTAGGAGTCAGTACCTCAAGAGTCAGTGAATATCTGACAGGAAAAAGTGAGCCTACTTTGAAAGTCGCTAGAACCATCAGTAAAAAATTAGGGATAGAGGCTTCTATTGTGTTAGGCGTTTAATTTTAAAAAGATTCCATTAAAAGGGTATAATTCATTTTGTGCCTTTTTTTATGCTGTAGAATTTTTATGGGAGCTCCTTATATCTTTAGAGTGCCCTACTCTATTTTTTAGGGAATAATGGTATCTTTGCCAAAATTATCTTTTTATGTCTTTTTTAAGTGAAATTGAACGCCGCCGTACTTTTGGTATTGTCTCGCATCCCGATGCGGGAAAAACAACCCTGACTGAAAAACTACTTCTTTTTGGAGGGGCGATTCAAGAAGCGGGTGCCGTTAAGAGCAACAAAATTAAAAAAGGCGCTACGAGTGACTTTATGGAAATTGAACGCCAGCGTGGAATTTCGGTGGCAACTTCTGTTTTGGCATTTGAATACAATGGCATCAAAATTAATATTTTGGACACGCCTGGTCACAAGGATTTTGCAGAAGATACGTTTAGAACCCTGACCGCTGTGGACAGTGTGATTGTAGTAATTGATGTTGCCAAGGGAGTTGAGGAACAAACCGAAAAATTAGTGAAAGTGTGTCGAATGCGGAACATTCCCATCATCGTTTTTATCAATAAAATGGACCGTGAAGGAAAAGATGCGTTTGATTTATTAGATGAGATTGAACAAAAATTAGGCCTTAAAGTGGTGCCCCTAAGTTTCCCTATTGGGATGGGGTATGATTTTAAAGGTATTTATAATATTTGGGAAAAAAACATCAATTTATTTACGGGAGATAGTAAACGGGATATTGAAGAAACAATTAAAATTTCTGATGTCTCTGATCCTGCTTTAAATACGATTATTGGAGATACCGCCGCAGAAACCCTTCGGGAGGAGTTGGAATTGGTGGAAGGTATTTATCCAGATTTTAATAAAGAGGATTATTTGAATGGCGATTTACAACCGGTGTTTTTTGGTTCGGCATTGAATAATTTTGGAGTTCGTGAGTTGTTGGATTGTTTTGTATCCATCGCTCCAGAACCCCGTCCAAAACACAGTGAAGAACGACTGGTCGATCCTAAGGAGGAGAAATTTACGGGCTTTGTATTTAAAATACATGCCAATATGGATCCTAACCATCGAGATCGCTTAGCGTTTATTAAAATTGTTTCTGGAGAATTTAAGCGCAATACACCATACCTTCATGTACGTCATAATAAAAAATTAAAATTCTCGAGTCCAAATGCCTTTTTTGCTGAAAAGAAAGAGATTGTAGATATTTCCTATCCGGGGGATATTGTTGGCTTGCACGATACGGGGAATTTCAAAATTGGGGATACGCTGACAGAAGGCGAATTTTTGAACTACAAAGGAGTTCCTAGTTTTTCACCAGAGCATTTCCGCTACATCAACAATGCGGATCCTTTAAAGTCTAAACAGTTGTATAAAGGAATTGATCAGTTGATGGACGAAGGAGTTGCTCAGCTTTTTACCTTAGATTTGAATGGTCGAAAGGTGATTGGAACTGTGGGTGCGCTCCAGTATGAGGTGATTCAATACCGTTTGGAGCATGAATATGGTGCGAAGTGTAGTTATGAAAACTTGAATGTACACAAAGCGTGTTGGATTGAACCTGAGAGTGTGAACCATCCAGAATTTGTAGAATTTAAACGTGTCAAGCAACGCTTTTTAGCGACTGACAAACACGGGCAATTGGTGTTCTTTGCGGATTCAATCTTTTCGCTACAAATGACCGAACAAAAATATCCTTCTATAAAATTCCATTTGACGTCTGAGTTTTAGGGGGAAAGCCAGTCTCAAAAATTCTTTTCTTGTCAAGTTGAACTCGTTTCAGCTTCTCTATATTATTGATTTTAATACTTTAAGATTCTGAAATAAATTCAGAATGACAAGTTTTTTTTTAATTTCAAACAGCTTCAATTTTTGTTGCTTTTCAAATAATAATGAAACCAGTTGGCGATGGTGTCATTTCTTATTTGGGTATAATTCGACAGGGAATGATTCCCTCCTTCTACAAAAAAAGGCGTTATTTTATTTGGTGACTTTTCTAAGCTGTCCATCAACCTTTTGGAATGTTCTATATTTACTTTTTTATCATCTGAACCGTGAATAACAAGCATGGGTTCATTTAATTGATCGAACCAATACAAAGGAGACCTCTTGATAAACGACTTAGCGGAGTATTAAAAAAAGATCGCTCAAAATCAGGAGACTTTGCCTTTAGATTTACATTTTAGAAAATAACTATTATCTTGTTAATAAAAAAGAATGGGGTGAACTTTAGACTTTGCTAGCTACAGAACTATGTTGCGTATTAGTCCCCATTCGCAACAAGATTTAGGGAAACTATAAGTCAAAAAAAAATCTCACTTTTCAGTGAGATTTTTTTATATGTAATAAGAACTAAGCTTGTCCGGTTGGCCCAAAATTAAGCGGGACTGGAGGTTGCTCATAATCTTTAATTTCGCCATGCGCTTGCTCAAACCGTTTTACATTTTCATGTAAGGCTTTTGCAAGACGCTTTGCATGTTGAGGCGTCAGTATAATACGTGACTTCACTTTGCTTTTTGGCGTCCCAGGCATGATGCTCACAAAATCCACTACAAATTCAGAAACAGAATGGTTGATAATCGCTAGGTTTGAATAGGTACCTTCCGCTACCGTATCGTCTAACTCAATATTAATCTGTCCTTTTTTCGAAGGGTCTTTTGGAGTGTTCATAGGGCTTAATTAAAGTTTAATTCTTCTTTCTTTTCTATCAATTCTTCGAATTCTTCACTAGAACCTACAATGATATTTTCATAAGCTCTCAATCCTGTACCTGCTGGAATTCTATGTCCAACAATTACATTTTCTTTTAAGCCTTCTAAAGTATCCACTTTACCATTCACAGCTGCTTCGTTAAGAACTTTAGTAGTTTCTTGGAACGATGCCGCAGAGATAAACGATTTGGTCTGTAAAGAAGCTCTTGTGATTCCTTGTAAGATTGGAGTTGCGGTTGCTGGACTTGCATCTCTTGCAACAACGACTGCCTTATCTTCACGTTTCAGTAAAGAATTTTCATCTCTTAAGACACGGGCTGTAATGATTTGACCTTCCTTAAGGTTTTCAGAATCACCTGCGTTTTCAATCACTTTCTTACCGAAAATCTCATCGTTTTCTTTAATAAAATCAGAAGTATGAACCAATTGATCTTCTAAGAAGATGGTATCTCCAGAATCTTTAATACGTACCTTACGCATCATTTGTCTTACCACTACCTCGAAATGCTTGTCGTTAATTTTCACCCCTTGTAATCGGTAAACTTCTTGAACTTCATTTACTAAGTATTGTTGAACAGCCGATGGGCCTTTGATGTTTAAGATATCGTTAGGTGTAATTGAACCATCTGATAATGGCATCCCTGCTTTTACAAAATCATTCTCTTGTACTAAGATTTGATTGGATAATTTAACAAGGTATTTTTTAATATCCCCTAATTTAGATTCGATGATAATCTCACGATTCCCTCTTTTTATTTTACCAAAAGAAACAACACCATCAATTTCACTTACAACTGCTGGGTTGGAAGGGTTACGTGCTTCGAAAAGCTCGGTTACACGAGGAAGACCTCCTGTAATATCCCCTGCCTTAGCAGACTTACGTGGAATTTTAACTAAAATTTTTCCTAAGCTAATCTTCTCACCGTCATCGACCATAATGTGGGCCCCTAATGGTAAGTTATAAGATCTTATAAGATTTCCTTTAGCATCTTCTACGAGTAAGGTTGGAATTAATTTTTTGTTTCTAGATTCAGAAATAACTTTTTCTTGGAATCCTGTTTGCTCATCAATTTCAACTTGATAGGTAACACCTTGCTCAATGTTTTCATAACGTACTTTTCCTGAGAATTCAGAAATAATAACTCCGTTATATGGATCCCATTGACAAATCACTGTGTCCTTTTTAATCTTGTCTCCACTTTTAACAAAAATTGACGAACCATAAGGAATGTTGTTTGTACTTAAAACAATCCCAGTTTTCTTGTCAACTAATTTAATTTCAGAGGTTCTAGATATCACGATGTCAATTACGTTTCCATCCTTGTCTTTACCTTTTACAGTTTTAAGATCTTCAATTTCTGCAATCCCATCAAATTTGACGATTAATTTATTTTCTTCAGAAATGTTACCTGCAATACCTCCAACGTGGAACGTACGCAATGTTAACTGTGTTCCTGGTTCTCCAATAGATTGTGCTGCCACAACGCCTACAGCTTCACCTCGCTGAACCATTTTACCTGTTGCTAGGTTACGTCCGTAACACTTCGCACAAATTCCGGTTTTAGCTTCACATGTTAATGGTGAACGAACATCGACAGCTTCTAAAGGAGACTGTTGGATTTTTTTCGCTTGAGCTTCATAAATATGATCTCCTGCCGCTACTAGAATTTCTTCTGTGAGTGGGTCATAGACATCATTTAATGACGTACGTCCAACGATTCTTTCTTCAAGAGTTTCAACGATTTCTTCGTTTTTCTTTAACGCTTTTACTGAAATACCTCTAAGTGTACCACAGTCAACAGAGTTGACAATCACATCTTGAGATACATCTACTAAACGACGTGTCAAGTAACCAGCATCTGCTGTTTTTAATGCCGTATCGGCAAGACCTTTACGAGCCCCGTGTGTAGAGATAAAGTATTCAAGAATTGAAAGTCCTTCCTTAAAGTTAGAAAGAATTGGATTTTCAATAATTTCACCACCACCGGCATTGGATTTTTTAGGCTTTGCCATCAATCCACGCATACCAGTTAACTGACGAATTTGTTCTTTCGATCCCCTTGCTCCAGAATCAAGCATCATATATACAGAGTTGAACCCTTGTTGGTCTTCTCTAATACGCTTCATGGAGAGTTCAGTTAATTCAGCATTGGTAGAGGTCCAGATGTCAATAACTTGATTGTAACGTTCGTTATTGGTAATCAGTCCCATATTATAGTTTGCCATAATACCGTCCACTTGCTTGTTAGCTGCAGCAATCATGGTATGTTTTTCTGGCGGGATAATAATATCTCCTAAACTGAATGACAATCCACCTTTGAATGCGAAATTGTATCCTAACGATTTAATTTCATCAAGGAATGCCGCTGTTTCAGGAACAGACGTTGCTTTTAAAATATCATGGATAATATCTCTTAAAGATTTTTTTGTTAAAACCTCATTGATATATCCTGCCGCAGCGGGTACTTTTTCGTTGAAAAGTACACGACCTGTGGTTGTTTCAATAATTTGAGTGGTTAATTCACCTTCTTCGTTAAAGTCAATGGTTCTTACACGAATTTGCGCATTCAAATCAACACGTTTTTCGTTGTAAGCAATGATCACTTCTTCAGGGGAGTAGAACGTTAAGCCTTGTCCTAAAACTGGAACTTCAGGAGTTGACATACGTAACTTGGTCATATAATACAGACCCAATACCATATCCTGTGAAGGAACAGTTACTGGTGCACCATTTGCTGGATTCAAAATATTATGAGACGCTAACATTAAAAGTTGTGCTTCTAAGATTGCTTCGGGTCCAAGTGGTAAATGCACTGCCATTTGATCTCCATCAAAATCGGCATTAAAGGCCGTACATACTAATGGGTGTAATTGGATTGCTTTTCCTTCAATCAGTTTTGGTTGAAATGCTTGGATTCCTAAACGGTGTAAGGTAGGCGCACGGTTTAGCAATACTGGATGTCCTTTTAAAACATTTTCCAATATATCCCAAACTACAGGCTCTCTTTTGTCTATGATTTTCTTTGCAGATTTAACCGTTTTAACAATTCCTCTTTCAATTAATTTTCTAATTACAAAAGGCTTGTATAATTCAGCTGCCATATTTTTTGGCAGTCCACATTCAAATAATTTTAATTCTGGTCCAACAACAATTACCGAACGTGCTGAATAATCCACACGTTTTCCAAGTAAATTTTGACGGAAACGACCTTGCTTCCCTTTCAATGAATCTGAAAGTGATTTTAAAGGACGGTTAGAATCTGTTTTTACAGCAGATGATTTACGTGTATTATCAAACAATGAATCTACCGATTCTTGAAGCATACGTTTTTCATTACGTAAAATGACTTCAGGAGCTTTGATTTCAACCAATCGTTTCAAACGGTTGTTACGGATGATGACACGACGGTATAAATCATTTAAATCAGAAGTTGCAAAACGACCTCCATCTAAAGGAACTAATGGACGTAATTCTGGTGGAATTACTGGGATGGCTTTCATAATCATCCACTCCGGTTTGTTCTCGCGATTTAAGTTCGATTCTCTCAAAGATTCTACAACTTGCAAACGCTTTAACGCTTCCGTTTTACGTTGTTTAGAAGTCTCTGTATTGGCTTTATGACGCAATTCAAAAGACAAAGTATCAAGATCAATTCTTGATAAAAGGTCGATTAAACATTCAGCTCCCATTTTGGCAATAAATTTAGTAGGGTCTGTATCGTCTAAGTATTGATTTTCTTGCGGTTGAACTTCAAGAATATTTAAGTATTCTTCTTCTGTAAGGAAATCCATTTTTTTAACGGGTTCTCCTTCAGCGTTCACGGCATTACCTGGTTGAATTACGACATAACGTTCGTAATAGATGATCATATCTAATTGCTTAGATGGTAATCCAAGTAAGTAACCTATTTTGTTTGGTAAAGAACGGAAATACCAGATGTGTGCTACAGGCACCACAAGGTTGATATGTCCCACACGATCTCTACGCACTTTCTTTTCGGTAACTTCTACCCCACAACGATCACAAATAATTCCTTTATAACGGATACGTTTGTATTTTCCACAAGCACATTCGTAGTCCTTTACAGGGCCAAAAATACGCTCACAAAATAAACCATCCCGTTCAGGTTTGTGGGTTCTGTAGTTAATTGTTTCTGGTTTAAGAACTTCACCACGAGACGCTCCTAAGATCGACTCTGGAGAGGCTAAACCAATTGAGATTTTATTAAATCTCTGTACTGTAATATTATCTTGCTTTTTTGCCATAATATATGGTTATGATAATGAATTAAATTCTATTATTCTTCTAATCTTATGTCTAGTCCTAAACCTTTCAATTCGTGCATTAATACGTTGAATGATTCTGGTAATCCCGGTTCCGGCATTGGTTCTCCTTTAACGATCGCTTCGTATGTTTTGGCGCGTCCAATAACATCATCCGACTTCACGGTAAGGATTTCTCTAAGCGTGCTAGATGCTCCATAAGCCTCTAATGCCCAAACTTCCATTTCTCCAAAACGCTGACCACCAAATTGTGCTTTACCACCTAATGGTTGTTGTGTAATAAGAGAGTACGGTCCAATAGAACGTGCGTGCATCTTATCGTCAACCATATGTCCTAACTTTAACATATAGATAACTCCAACGGTTGCAGCTTGATCAAAACGATCTCCTGTTCCACCATCGTATAAGTATGTATGTCCAAATCTTGGAATTCCTGCTTCGTCTGTAAGCTCATTGATTTGATCCAATGTAGCCCCATCAAAAATTGGAGTGGCATACGTTCTTCCTAAATCTTGTCCAGCCCATCCTAAAACAGTCTCATAAATTTGCCCAATATTCATACGCGATGGTACACCAAGTGGGTTTAGTACGATATCTACTGGAGTTCCGTCTTCAAGGAATGGCATATCTTCTTGACGTACAATACGTGCAACAATACCTTTATTTCCGTGACGACCCGCCATTTTATCACCTACTTTAAGTTTACGTTTTTTAGCAATGTAAACTTTCGCAAGTTTGATGATACCCGCTGGAAGTTCATCTCCTACAGAGATTGTAAACTTCTCACGTCTTAAACCACCTTGAAGGTCATTTTCTTTAATTTTATAATTATGAATCAATTCTGAAACTAACTTATTGTTAGTAGCATCAGTTGTCCATTTACCTGAAACTAAATGCGCATAATCATCAACGGCATTTAACATCTTAAGTGTAAATTTCTTTCCTTTAGGGAATACATCTTCTCCAAGGTCATTTGAAATACCTTGCGCTGTTTTTCCACCAACAATACTAAAGAGTTTTTCAACTAAAACAGACTGTAAATCGTCAAATTTAGTATCGTACTGATCTTCCAATTTAGAAATATCTTCTTTATCCTGAGCACGTTTCCGTTTGTCTTTAACTGCTCTTGAGAATAATTTTTTCTCAATAACAACTCCGTGAAGTGATGGAGACGCTTTAAGTGATGCATCTTTTACATCGCCTGCTTTATCTCCAAAAATAGCTCTTAATAATTTTTCTTCTGGTGTAGGGTCTGATTCCCCTTTAGGAGTAATTTTTCCGATAAGGATATCTCCTGGTTTGATTTCAGCTCCAATACGTATCATTCCATTTTCATCGAGGTCTTTAGTCGCCTCTTCAGAAACATTAGGAATGTCGTTTGTGAGTTCTTCATTACCAAGTTTTGTATCTCTTACTTCAAGAGAATACTCGTCAATATGAATCGATGTGAATACATCATTTCTAACCACTTGTTCAGATATTACAATTGCATCCTCAAAGTTGTACCCTTTCCAAGGCATAAAAGCAACCTTCATGTTTCTACCTAGTGCAAGCTCCCCGTTTTGAGTCGCATACCCTTCAGTAAGAACTTGTCCTTTTTTAACTTTATCACCCTTTTTAACAATGGCTTTAAGGTTTACAGACGTTCCTTGATTGGTTTTTCTAAACTTAGTTAATGGATATGTAACAATGTTTGAATCAAAACTAACTAATGATTCTTCATCTGTTCTGTCATATTTAATTGTGATCTTGTTTGCATCTACATACTTCACAACACCAGAACCTGCAGCATTTACCAAGACTCTAGAATCGGACGCTACTTGACGTTCCAATCCAGTTCCAACAATAGGAGCTTGTGGTCTTAATAATGGTACAGCTTGACGCATCATGTTAGATCCCATCAATGCACGGTTGGCATCATCATGTTCCAAGAAAGGAATTAACGACGCAGAGATTGACGAAATTTGGTTTGGTGCAACATCCGTATAATTTACTTGAGAGGGATCGATCACTGGGAAATCACCTTCTTGACGTGCAATTACTTTTTCAGAAGTAATTTTACCATTTTCATCTACAGGAATACTTGCCTGCGCAATCATTTGATTTTCCTCTTCTTCAGCACTTAAATATATAGGAGTTCCTTTAATATCTACAACTGAATTTTCAACTTTTCTGTAAGGCGTTTCAATGAATCCCATTGAATTCACTTTTGCAAATACAGAAAGAGAAGAAATCAAACCAATGTTTGGTCCTTCAGGAGTTTCAATTGGACATAAACGTCCGTAGTGTGTGTAGTGCACATCTCGAACTTCGAAACCTGCACGCTCTCTTGATAAACCACCGGGCCCTAGCGCAGACAAACGACGCTTGTGCGTAATTTCTGCAAGTGGGTTGGTTTGATCCATAAATTGAGACAGCTGATTGGTTCCAAAAAAGGAGTTGATGACTGATGATAATGTTTTCGCATTAATCAAGTCAATCGGAGTAAATACTTCATTGTCACGTACATTCATACGCTCACGAATGGTTCTTGCCATACGCGCTAAACCAACACCAAATTGAGATGATAATTGCTCACCAACAGTTCTAACACGACGGTTAGATAAGTGATCAATATCATCAATTTCAGCTTTAGAGTTGATTAACTCAATTAAGTATTTAATGATGGTAATGATATCTTCTTTGGTAAGCACTTGCTTGTCCATTCCAATATCAAGACCTAATTTTTTATTCATTCTATAACGACCTACTTCACCTAAGTTGTAACGTTGGTCACTAAAGAATAATTTGTCGATAATACCACGCGCCGTTTCTTCATCAGGCGGCTCAGCATTACGTAATTGTCTATAAATATGTTCAACCGCTTCTTTTTCAGAGTTGGTTGGATCTTTTTGAAGTGTGTTATGGATAATTGCATAATCACCTTGCTGTGCACTTTCTTTGTGTAAAAGAACTGTTTTTGCAGCCGTTTCTAGAATTTCTTCTATGTTATCTTTATCAAGGATGGTATCACGATCAAGTATGATTTCGTTTCTTTCAATAGAAACAACTTCACCCGTATCTTCATCCACAAAATCTTCATGCCATGTATTTAATACACGTGCCGCAAGCTTACGTCCTTGTACTTTTTTTAATCCTGATTTTGAAACTTTGATTTCTTCTGCAAGGTCAAAAATTTCAAGAATATCTTTATCTCTTTCGAAACCAATGGCTCTGAAAAGAGTGGTTACAGGTAATTTTTTCTTTCTATCGATATAAGCGTACATAACGCTGTTGATATCGGTCGCAAATTCAATCCAAGATCCTTTGAAAGGAATGACTCTAGCTGAGTATAATTTTGTACCGTTAGCATGAAAAGATTGACCAAAGAAAACACCTGGCGATCGGTGAAGTTGTGACACTACCACACGTTCTGCACCATTGATACAAAAAGTACCACTTGGCGTCATATAAGGAATTGTACCAAGGTAAACATCTTGTACTATAGTTTCAAAATCTTCATGTTCAGGGTCTGTACAGAATAATTTTAAACGTGCTTTTAAAGGCACACTATATGTAAGACCTCTTTCGATACATTCTTCTAGTGAGTATCTTGGTGGGTCGATGAAATAATCCAAAAATTCTAATACAAACTGGTTACGTGTATCAGTGATTGGAAAATTTTCCATGAAGGTGTTGTACAACCCTTCATCTCCTCTTTCTTCTGATTTTGTCTCTAACTGGAAAAAATCCTGGAAGGATTTTATCTGAATATCCAAGAAATCAGGATACTCTGTTCTATTTTTAATAGACGAGAAATTTAATCTTTCAGCTTTTTTTGCTAACATCGATGGACGAATTATTGATTAAAAAAATAAATATTTATGTGTGTACATAAATTATACACAAAAGGGTTTAGGTCATAGAGTGTATGACTCTAGGACCTAAACCAATGTATGGAATTAAGTGGTAAGCTTACTTAAGCTCAACCTCTGCTCCAGCTTCTTCTAAAGAAGTTTTTAAGCCTTCAGCTTCGTCTTTAGAAACACCTTCTTTGATAGCGCTTGGTGCGTCATCAACTAATCCTTTAGCTTCTTTTAAACCTAAACCAGTTAATTCTTTAACTAATTTAACTACTGCTAATTTAGATCCACCTGCGGCTTTAAGAATTACATCGAATTCTGTTTGCGCCTCAGCAGCTTCTCCACCACCAGCGGGTCCAGCAGCGACTGCTACAGCTGCGGCTGCAGGTTCGATACCGTACTCTTCTTTTAAAATTGTTGCTAGTTCGTTAACTTCTTTTACTGTTAAGTTTACTAATTGTTCTGCGAAATCTTTTAAATCTGCCATTTTTCTATCGTTTTAATAAATTTTTAATATAATATATAATTGTAAAAAGTGCGTACTCTTTTTGATTATCCCTCTTTCTGAGATAATGTTTTTAGGATACCTGATAATTTGCCACCACTTGATTGAAGTGCTGAAACAACGTTCTTAGCAGGCGATTGTAATAATCCAATGATGTCTCCAATAAGTTCTTCTTTAGACTTAATGTCAACTAACATATCCAATTGATCATCACCAATGTAAACCGCTTGTTCGATAAAGGCTCCTTTAAGGAACGGCTTTTCCGATTTTTTTCTAAAAGCTTTGATTACTTTTGCTGGTGCATTTCCAGTTTCAGAATACATAACTGAGGTATTACCTTTTAACGTACTAGGTAAATCTCCGAAATCTTTATCTGAAGCTTCCATCGCTTTTTCAAGCAAGGTGTTCTTTACTACTGCTAACTTAATGTTTGCTTTAAAGCAAGCACGTCGTAAGGCTGAAGTAGCTACTGCGTTTAAACCTGAAATATCTGTTAAATATAAATTTGAATTCTCAGCTAATTCTACAGTCAACGCTTCGATTACTTTTGATTTTTCTTCTCTTGTCATAATAAAATTGTTTAACTACTCACTTTTGAATCCACAGCAATACTAGGGCTCATAGTACTCGACATAAATATGCTTTTCACATAAATCCCCTTTGATGATGTTGGTTTTAACTTCATGATAGTTGTTAATAGCTCTTGAGCATTGTCTTGAATTTTGTCTGCAGAAAAAGATGTTTTTCCTATAGCTGCATGTACAATTCCAGTCTTATCAACTTTGAAATCTATTTTTCCTGCTTTCACTTCTGTTACTGCTTTAGCAACGTCCATTGTTACAGTTCCTGTCTTTGGGTTAGGCATTAAACCACGGGGGCCTAATACACGACCTAATGGTCCTAATTTACCCATAACACTTGGCATTGTGATGATGACGTCAACGTCTGTCCAACCACCTTTGATTTTGTCAAGGTATTCTTCTAAACCAACGTAATCTGCACCAGCATCTTTAGCTTCCTGAGCTTTATCAGGAGTTACTAATGCAAGTACTTTCATATCTTTACCAGTTCCATGCGGAAGAGATACAATCCCTCTTACCATTTGATTAGCTTTTCGAGGGTCTACTCCTAAACGAATTGCTAAATCAACAGATGCATCAAACTTTGTGTTTGTAATGTCTTTTACTAAAACTGAAGCCTCTTGAAGACTGTAGATTTTACTCTTATCAATTTTAGCAACTGCTTCCTTTTGCTTTTTTGTTAATCTTGCCATTTCAAATAATTTTGATTAATTGGGTGCTTCACCACCTTTAACAGTTATACCCATTGATCTGGCTGTTCCTGCTACCATTTTCATAGCAGACCCAATCGTAAATGCATTTAAATCTACCATTTTGTCTTCAGCAATCGTTTTTACTTGATCCCAAGTTACTTTTGCTACTTTTTTTCTGTTTGGTTCGCCAGAACCTTTTTTTACTTTGGCCGCTTCTAATAATTGTACTGCAGCTGGAGGTGTTTTGATTACAAAGTCAAATGATTTGTCTTTGTAAACAGAAATAACCACTGGTAAAACTTTACCAGGCTTATCTTGAGTTCTTGCGTTAAATTGCTTACAGAACTCCATGATATTAACTCCAGCAGCACCTAAAGCGGGTCCGACCGGTGGCGACGGGTTCGCTGCACCTCCCCTTACTTGTAGTTTGACTACTTTACCTAATTCTTTTGCCATTTTTTAAATTTAGTGTGACTCGTTATTATAAGTTGGAAGCTATAAACCCGAATCTTAATATTTGTGTAACAATTATTAAATTTTATCTACTTGCATATAACTTAATTCTAATGGTGTTTTTCTTCCAAAAATCTTCACCATGACTTCAAGCTTGCGTTTTTCTTCATTGATGTTTTCTACAGTACCATCAAATCCATTAAATGGACCGTCGATCACTTTGACTGTTTCTCCTTTTACAAAAGGAATGGCAACGTTTTGATCTGCTTCTAATGACAGTTCATCTACTTTACCTAACATTCTGTTTACTTCTGATTGACGTAAGGGCACTGGCTCTCCTCCTTTAGTTTCACCTAAAAAACCAATCACGTTTGTAATTGACTTTATAATGTGAGGAATTTCACCACTAAGATTCGCTTGTACCATTATATAACCAGGGAAGTATACTTTTTCTTTTTGAACTTTTTTACCTTTTCTAATTTGGATCACTTTTTCAGTAGGCACTAAAACTTGCTCTACAAAAGCTTCTAAACCTAAACGCGAAATTTCATTTTCGATATAGGCTTTGATTTTGTTCTCTTGTCCACTTACTGCACGAACAACATACCACTTCTTCTCTACTTTAGTTTGTTCAACTTTAGTCTCTTCCATCAGTAGTATTATTTGATCCAGTTAAAATATTCTTCAATAACACCTGCGAATACCGTATCCACACCCCATATAGCTAGAGAAAATATAATTGAAAAAACCGCCACAAGTACTGTTAGACTTTGTCCTTCAGCCCATGTTGGCCAACTTACATTGTTTTTAAGTTCTCCAAATGATTCTTTTACATATTCTACTATACCTGCCATTGTCTTATATTTTTTAATTTGAGTACGCTTACTATTCGGTTTCACTAAAGTTGTTTCACTTCTCCAATTACCTAGCACGGGTTGAGAGACTCGAACTCCCGACACCTGGTTTTGGAGACCAGTGCTCTACCAACTGAGCTAAACCCGTATTCGACTCTAACATCAATTACTATGCTCTAGTCTTTCAATCTTTTCAAATTCAACTCTCTGGTTTTGTCACGCCTTAGGCGTGATACCAACTGAGCTAAACCCGTATTCGACTCTAACATCAATTACTATGCTCTAGTCTTTCAATCTTTTCAAATTCAACTCTCTGGTTTTGTCACGCCTTAGGCGTGATACCAACTGAGCTAAACCCGTATTCGACTCTAACATCAATTACTATGCTCTAGTCTTTCAATCTTTTCAAATTCAACTCTCTGGTTTTGTCACGCCTTAGGCGTGATACCAACTGAGCTAAACCCGTATTCGACTCTAACATCAATTACTATGCTCTAGTCTTTCAATCTTTTCAAATTCAACTCCCTGGTTTTGTCACGCCTTAGGCGTGATACCAACTGAGCTAAACCCGTATTCGACTCTAACATCAATTACTATGCTCTAGTCTTTCAATCTTTTTAAATTCAACTCCCTGGTTTTGTCACGCCTTAGGCGTGATACCAACTGAGCTAAACCCGTAAATACAAGTTAAGGTATCTCGATAAATCGAGACACCTTTACAAGTATTAGTCTAATAATATTAGTCTAAAATCTCAGTCACCTGACCTGCACCTACAGTTCTACCACCTTCACGAATCGCAAAACGAAGTCCAACATGCATTGCAATTGCTTGAATTAAATCAACCTCAATTGTCAAGTTATCTCCTGGCATTACCATTTCTACTCCTGATGGTAAAGCAATATTTCCTGTAACATCTGTTGTACGCACATAAAACTGTGGACGGTAGTTTGTATGGAATGGAGTGTGACGTCCACCTTCTTCTTTTTTAAGGATATAAACCTCAGCTTTGAATTTAGCATGTGGAGTTACTGAACCTGGCTTGGTAATAACCATACCTCTAGAAATCTGTGATTTTTCAATACCTCTTAATAAGATACCTGCATTATCTCCAGCTTCACCTCTATCTAATATTTGACGGAACATTTCAATTCCTGTAATCGTAGAGTTTAATTTTTCAGCACCCATACCGATAATCTCAACAGGATCTCCAGTATTTGCGATACCCGTTTCAATTCTACCCGTAGCAACTGTACCACGACCTGTAATTGAGAATACATCTTCAATAGGCATTAAGAAATCTTTTTCAACATCACGAACTGGTAATTCAATCCATACATCAACAGCTTCCATAAGCTCTAATACAGAATCAACCCACTTTTTCTCTCCGTTAAGAGCTCCAAGTGCAGATCCTGATACAACAGGTCCATTATCACCATCGTAATCGTAAAAGTTTAATAAATCTCTTACTTCCATGTCAACAAGCTCTAAAAGCTCTTCATCGTCAACCATGTCAACTTTATTTAAAAATACAACCATTCTTGGAATACCAACTTGGCGTCCTAAAAGGATGTGCTCACGAGTTTGTGGCATAGGACCATCTGTAGCAGCAACTACTAAGATCGCACCATCCATTTGTGCAGCACCAGTAACCATGTTCTTTACGTAATCCGCGTGACCTGGACAGTCAACGTGAGCGTAATGACGATTTGCTGTTGCATATTCTACGTGAGAAGTATTAATTGTGATACCTCTTTCTTTTTCTTCTGGAGCATTATCAATCTGATCGAATGATCTTGCTTCTGAGAAACCTGCATCAGCTAATACTTTAGTAATAGCAGCAGTTAAAGTTGTTTTACCGTGATCTACGTGTCCAATGGTACCAATGTTTAAGTGTGGTTTTGAACGATCGAAAGTTGCCTTTGCCATGTTTTAAAATTTATTCTTAGTTATATTAATATTTAGTAATCTTATTATATTCAATTCATTTAATCAAAAAAAAGAGCCAATGACGGGAATTGAACCCGTGGCCTCTTCCTTACCAAGGAAACGCTCTACCCCTGAGCTACACCGGCCAAAAAAATAGAGCGAAAGGTCACGCCGAAGCGTGACAACATTCGCCTTGAGCGAGAGACCGGGTTCGAACCGGCGACATTCAGCTTGGAAGGCTGACGCTCTACCAACTGAGCTACTCTCGCAATTTAATTTAATCCATTCATTCAAAATGTGGGGAGAGCAGGATTCGAACCTGCGAAGACGTAGTCAGCAGATTTACAGTCTGCCCTCGTTGGCCGCTTGAGTATCTCCCCTCAATTTAAATTATATTTCACTCTTTAAAAGAACTTGAGCCGATGGAGGGACTCCCTTCGACGACACTCAGGATAAACTTCTCGTCCCAAGCTAAAACAATGTGTATTACATTCTTTTAACTCCCTGTGCGCTATTCAATATTTCAGAGCCGATGGAGGGACTCGAACCCACGACCTGCTGATTACAAATCAGCTGCTCTAGCCAGCTGAGCTACATCGGCTTTTCCTCAGTACAATTAGGCACTAAAAAAGCCCGCTATTTCTAACGGACTGCAAATGTATATATATTTTTCTTGTTTCAAAACATTTTTTGTAAAATTTTCACGAAAATTGTCTTAATTTTTCTTTTCGCTTTTTTAACTGTCTTTCTAATGAATGTACAGCAGCATCTAATCCCTCTTCAAAAGTCTTAGAAACCTTCTTTATAACGATGATATCACCAGGGATGGAGAGCTGAACTTCAAATATTTTATTTTCTTTTGCGGATGTATTTTCGACCTTCAAATAAACATTTGATTTAATGATTTTATCAAAAAATAAATCTAATTTGTCCATTCGTTTCTGAATAAAGTCAATTAATTTTTGATCGGCATGAAAATTAACGGATTGTGTGTGTACTTTCATAGTGTAATTTTTAAGGTTAGATTATAATCCTAGGATAAATTCCTAGGGTGTGATTTTTCATATACTTTTTTGAGTTCTGCAACACTGTTGTGGGTATAGACCTGAGTCGCTGCCAAACTCGAATGTCCTAAAAGTTCCTTAACAGCATTTAAATCTGCGCCATTGTTTAATAAATGGGTCGCAAAAGAATGCCTCAAAATGTGCGGACTTTTTTTAACTTTAGATGAAACGCTGTCAAAATAACGTGTAATGATTCTATACACCAACACCTCATAGACCTTCGTTCCTTTTTTGGTTAGAAAAAGAATGGAGGGGTCTTTTATACTTTCCAGCTTTAAACGTTCCGAAAGATAACTCTCAAACGTATCCATGACGGAAGGCAATAACGGGATAAAGCGTTCTTTATTTCGCTTTCCTAATACCTTTATCTGTCCTTGAGATAAATCAACGTCTTGGAGTTGCAGTTGTGCCAACTCTATGCGACGCATCCCCGTAGAATAAAAAAGCTCTACAATAAGTTTGTCTCTTAATCCTTCAAAAGTGTCTGTTTGAATACTATTCAATACGGAATTAACTTCTGTTTCAGAAAAGGGTATTTGTATCTTTTTACTCACCTTCAGCGCTTTATGCTTCATTAAAGGATTGGTTTCAATAGATTGGGTCTTCAATAAAAATTTATAATAACTGTTTAAGGACGATATCTTTCGATTGATGGTTCGATTGGAAATAGTACGATCTACCAGTTGAACAATCCAAGATCGTATTTGTGAGTAATTGGCAGTTGAAACTTCTGAATCGGAAAACTCCTGAGTTAAAAACACTTGAAATGCTTTTATATCATTTTGATAGGCTACAACTGTGTGTGGAGAATATTTTTTCTCTAGCAGTAAGTAATCAATAAATTTTTGGACGCGCATTCCTTTTTATTTTACCATTCCAAGATACACAAAATATTATGAACTCCCCACTAAAAACATAAGGTTTCCAATGGGAGATTTATAGTATTTCAAATGTTTTAGGCTTTTGTCTTTCCTATGACCAAAGCAATCACGCCGCCCATGATGGCAGCAGACACTGCGTCAATAGCGATCATAATCGCAAAATTAGAATCTAAAACACCCTCGGAAGAACTCATAAAGAAATTTACGCTAAGTGACCACAGAAGACCAATTAAGAAACCCGCTTTGGCACCTGAGTTAAACGTAGTAATGTGTGCCCAACGGCTAAAAATGAGTGCGAATGTAAAGGCATAAAATAAGCAGCCTAGAAAAATGAATAGCATGTCTGGATCAGTATCTTCAGTGTGAAGATCTGAAAAAATGAGACCGTAAAAAAGGAATCCCAGAAGGAAACAAACAATGGTACCAACGATACCGGATAGGAAAAAAGATTTTGTGTTCATAGTTATATAAGATTGGGTTGAATCAAAGTTAATAAAAAAAATGAATTGACCAAATTTTTTAACATTTACTATGCAGTCTTGAAACTGTTTTAAACAAAAAAAGCACCTTAATGAAAAGGTGCTTTGACTTGTATTGATTTTGAAAACTTATAGGTTTTCAGCGTCTCTTAATCCTTGAATGTACTGAGCTTTTTGAATTTGTGCTCTACGTTTCACAGATGGCTTTATAAATTGCTTGCGCGTTTGTAAAGATCGCTTTGTTCCCGTTTTATCAAACTTTCGCTTGAAACGTTTTAGCGCTCTGTCTATATTTTCTCCTTCTTTTATTGGTATTATTAACATAGTCTTTTAACCTCCCCTCTTTTAGATTTCGTGTGCAAATATAAACTTAATTATTGTTCTGCAATAGTTATTTTAAAATATTTCTTGAGATGACTACCTTTTGTATTTCAGTGGTCCCTTCTCCTATAGTACATAATTTTGAATCTCTGTAAAATTTTTCTACTGGATAGTCTTTCGTATACCCATAACCGCCATGAATTTGGACGGCATCATTGGCTATTTTGACACAAGATTCACTGGCAAACATTTTTGCCATAGCCCCTAGTGTGGTGACTTTTTCTCCATTATTTTTCAAAAAAGCTGATTTGTGTAACAACAGTTCTGAGGCTTCAATTTCTGTTGCCATATCTGCTAGCTTGAACGATATTCCCTGAAAACTTGCAATAGGTTTTCCAAACTGAACGCGTTCTTTGGCATATTTTAAGGAGGCTTCATAGGCTCCTTTTGAAATTCCTAAGGATAATGCACCAATAGAAATCCGTCCACCATCTAAGATTTTTAGAGATTGGACAAAACCTTCGCCTTCTTCTCCTAATAAGTTGTCTTTATGGATGCGGCAGTTATCAAATACTAATTCAGCGGTTTCACTCGCACGCATTCCTAATTTGTCTTCTTTTTTACCAGAGGCAAAACCTGGTGTTCCTTTCTCAACCACAAAAGCGGACATCCCGTGAGAGTCTCCTTTTTCGCCCGTTCGGGCAATCACCACAGCGATATTCCCACTACGGCCATGCGTGATGAAATTCTTAGAACCATTTAATATATAATGATCACCATCTTTAATAGCGGTTGTATTCATTCCCCCAGCATCACTCCCTGTGTTGTGTTCTGTGAGTCCCCAAGCACCAATCCACTCCCCTGTGGCTAGTTTTGGAAGCCATTTTTGCTTCTGAGCTTCGTTTCCAAAATAGTAAATATGGCCTGTACAAAGTGAATTATGTGCAGCAATGGACAGTCCTATTGAAGGATCTACTTTAGATATTTCTTCGATAATAGCAATGTACTCGTGATATCCAAATCCAGAACCTCCATATTTTTCAGGGATAAAAACCCCCATAAAACCCATTTCACCAGCTTTGTGAAGTACATCTGCAGGGAAATGCTGAGATTCATCCCACTCCATGATGTGTGGTCTGATGTATTGCTCTGCAAATTCTTTAGCAGCATTGGCAATCAAATTCTGTTCTTCTGAATAATTAAAATCCATATCTAATTTAGTTGAGTGACAAATATAATTTAATAATTTCTAACTTTTCCGTGGGAAAATCTTTAACTTTTGTTAATTCCTCAATAGCACTGTAACCATCTCTTAACATTCGCAATTCTATGATCTCATACGCCAGTTCATAATCGATATACTCAATGCTCACTAATTGTGCAATTGTGGCAGAATTTAAGTCAATTTTTTCGATAACCCTTGGCGTTTTGACTGTAAAATCTTTAAGAATATTCACAATCACTTCTGGGGTCAACCCTTGAATTCCTTGTAATTGGAGATCCGAAATAAACCCGCCTTCAAAAGAATCTCTTAATCGTACGATCCGTTCGGAATAAAAAGCACCAATGCCGTGCACCTTTTGAAGCTGCTTGGCGGTTGCTTTGTTTAAATCGATTTTTTTCGCAAATGTATTGGTAGAAGTAGAAGCGGTTGATGACGATTTTTTAGTGGATTTCGTCACCCAGTCGGGGAATTTAAAATAAGGGGCTATCTTCTTAAGTAGTGAATCCGATACGTTGGTAATACGTTGAAATTCTTTATTTGTATTTACCCATTTATTTTTGGCTCTATACGCATGCAGCCGATTGATTTCTTCTGCACTCATTCCAAGGGAATAGCCTTTATAATCGGTTATATAATTTGGATTGAAAGGATATATTTTTGGAGCAGAGTTTTGCCGTTGTTTTGCTATTAAACTGTCCACCTCTTTTTGAAACTTCAAATAGGTTTCGGGTGCAATATCAAAAGTATCTGCGCGTAATTCATTATAAGACACCCAAGAGAGTTGCATCGAAATGATAACGAGCATCAATACGATGACAGCCAAGCGTTGTTGGCGTGAAAAGTAGGTGTAAAATTTCATTTGGGGGCAACCATATCTATTTCTTGATAGCTTTTAAATATTTAGTTAACTCTCTCTTTACAACAGGGTATAAGAAGAACAATCCAACCATGTTCGGGAAGATCATTGCGAAAATCATTGCATCAGAGAATTTCCAGATAGATCCCATACTTGCCGCAGCTCCAATGACTACAAACAGTAAGAATAATAATTTATAAACTAAATCAGCTACTTTTCCTCTTCCAAATAAAAATTTCCAAGATTGTAAGCCGTAGTAAGACCATGAAATCATCGTCGATACCGCAAACAATACCACAGCAATCGTTAAGAATATATTAGAATAAGGTATGTATTGTGCAAAAGCTTTGGATGTGATTCCTGCGCCTTCATAAGCGACTCCCTCAATAAATACAACTCCAGAGCCATCGCCACCATATTCGAAGAATCCTCCAAAATTAAAAATCACAATCACCAAGGCGGTCATAGTACAAATGACAACCGTATCAATAAAAGGTTCTAAAAGTGCTACCAACCCTTCAGATGCTGAATATTTTGTTTTAACAGCTGAATGTGCAATAGAAGCAGATCCTGCTCCAGCTTCATTTGAAAATGCAGCTCTTTGAAATCCTACGATCACAACTCCAATAACGGATCCAACTCCAAAAGCAGTTGGATTAAATGCTTCTCTAACAATAAGACTAATGGCATCGTCCACTAAAGTGAAATTAGATAAGATGATATACAAACACGCTACCACATACATAACGGCCATAAAAGGCACTACTTTTTCAGTGACTTGCGCAATACGCTTGATACCTCCAATAATAATGACTCCAACCAAAGCTGCTAATACAACTCCAACGATCGCACCCGCAGCAGTACTGTCCCAATTAAATAACTCTTTAATAACAATCGTCGCTTGATTGGATTGTGCAGCATTACCACCCCCAAAAGAACCTCCAATACAGAAGACTGCAAAAATAGCAGCGGTTACTTTTCCAATTTTAGCAAAACCTCTCGATTTTAAACCTTTACTTATATAATACATAGGACCTCCATATACGGTTCCGTCCTTTCCTACATCTCTAAATTGAACTCCTAAAGTACATTCTACAAACTTCGTTGACATTCCCAATAATCCACAAACAATCATCCAAAAAGTTGCGCCTGGACCTCCTAAAGCAATCGCTAAAGCAACCCCTGCAATGTTTCCATTTCCAACCGTTCCTGAAACCGCCGTTGCCAAAGCCTGAAAATGACTTACTTCGCCATCCGCACTTTCATCTTTAATAGTTTCAATAGCATCGCCACCCGGCGTAGAATCTCCGTACATCGCTTCTGCAACACCATGGTCAACATGATCATATTTCCCTCTAACAACATTAATTGCTTTTCCGAAAAAACGAATGTTTGGAAATCCAAAATATATAGTAAAGAACAATGCACTACCTACTAATAGCACCAATACAAATGGAATTGTAATTGTATCTCCTTTATATATAGGAAAGAATATAGCATCAAAAAAAGCATCTGCTACTGGCTGAAATGCTTCGTCAATTTTTTCATCTAATCCTTTTTCTTGTGCAAAAGACATAAATGGTAAAATCAAAGCAATTATAGTTTGAATGTATGTTTTCATAGGGAAAATTTATGGTCGTGATTAATAAGCGAACAATATGGTGAAAAAATATGAAATATTAAAATTTGGTAGCGGTTTAAAGATTAAAAACTATTTCATCTTAACCTTTAACAAAAGTAGGTGACGTTGCTCTTTTGTCTAATATTTTCTGGGTTCTCTACTACTATGTCGAACTCTTAAAATTCTAATTTCAGTTTCTGTAATTCGATAAGCTATACGAAAACTATAAATTTCAAATGCTCTATAATTACCATCGTTATGAGCTTTAAATCGATCTAATTCGTAAATATCTGGACTTTTATAAAGATTTTTAGCTTCTTCAAGAATTCTAGTTATTACCTTATTTGCAGAAAGAATGGATTTTTCTTTGAGGTAGTTATAAGCTTCCTTTAATTGATTCAGTGCCTTTTTATCCCAAACAACTATTTTTTTTGTGGGCTACCATTGATTGGCAATTTTCTCAACCTCTTCTTGAGTGAGAAAATCTCCTGCATCAATACGTGCATTGGCTTCGTCAATTTCTTTATTGTATTGACTTAAACTAATTCCTCTTGAAGTTGATTTGTTTAAAAAACTTTCTAGTTTATCAAAAACACTTTCTTCTACATTTAGTAGTTTTTGAATGAATTCATGTTTTCTAGTTTCTAAATCCATGTGTATAAATATTTAGTTAACCTTACAAATATAATAAAAAATGACAGTCATTATTCTGTAAATACATCAATATTATAAGTACTATTCAATTTTTGAATTTGCTCAGGACGTCCCAAAACAATCACTTTAGAGTTGGGGACTAATTTTTGATTGGCTTCTGGATTGATGATGTAGTGTCCTATTTCATCTTTGTATCCTATCACGTTACATCCAGTTTTTTTTCTTAGGTCTAAATCTTGAATCGTTTTAATAATAGACGTATCGTATAATTTTCCAACTGCAATCTCCTCTATATTAATCGTGTCATTTCCAACAATCGAAAGGTTGTCAATAAATTCTAACAAATCTGGTACAACTACTAAGGAAGCCATGTGATCTCCTCCAATTTTATCAGGTAAAATGACGTTGTTGGCGCCTGCAAGTTTAAGCTTGCTATAGGAGGATTCATTAGACGCACGACTGATAATGCGTGCGGTTTTGTTCATTTGACGTGCAGACAGCACAACAAACACATTGTCAGAGTCACTCGGCAAGGCAGAAATTAAGCACTCTGCGCGTTCAATTCCAGCTGATTGAAGCACATTGTCATCGTTGGCATTGCCATAAACAAAGAGAATGTCTTCATTTTGATGCTTGTCTATAGTCTCTTTATTGGATTCCACAACCACAAAAGAACGGTTGTGTGTCAATAATTTTTTGGCAGCCTGCTGCCCATTTCTTCCAAATCCACATATCACAATATGATTGGACAGTGCATCAATTTTTTTTTGCATCTTCTTATGTTTTAGTTCGGAAATAACATTTTTAGAAATTATATATTCTGTGATAATTGTGAGCGCATATCCAACAATAATGACACTGGTTAATATCAAGAAAATAGTAAATATTTTAGTATCTGAATCTAAGGGAGCCACCTCTCCAAAACCAACCGTAGTGATGGTGATGACAGTCATATAAAACGCATCAACCCATGAAAAATCGGACAGAACCTTAAAGCCTACGATCCCCGTGAAAAGCAGGAACACCAACAATATAATCGCTGTGCTAATTTTAGATTTGTAAAGTTTTATAAAAGGATTATTCATAGCTATTAAATATCAAAAACGGAGGTTCTTTTGGTGTATATCAAATCCTTTATACGGATCCAAAACGCTAAGAATAAATAAAAGGCAAATCCAAAACCAAGGGTTACAAATGTGAGGTAGATGAAGGAGGTTCGGACGACTTTGGCACGCATCCCAAAACGATCGGCTATCCGTTGGCAAACGTAGAACCCATATTTTTGTAAATTGAAAAGTCCGTTGTAAAATAATTTCATACTGCAATTTATGAATTTCGATTCAAAAGTGCACTACCAATCGCGCAATGAAGACATTTATTTTTTGAACAATAGTTTTGTTTTAATTGAATCAACGCTTGAGAATCGAAAGCCGTTTTTCCAAACGCATAGAGGGTATGAAATTTATCGACAATGCTGTTGTGCTCCATAGGGATTTTGCGCATAATTGCCACTACATCTTCTTGATTGGTTTGTCGATTGTATTTATTGTAGGCAAACTTGATAGGGATGATGGTATTGATAATCAATAAATTCATAAATGATTTTGTCAACGTTTTTGGGATGGATTTGGAGGTCTTCTCAAAGGTGTAGTGCGTGTCCCAAAACTTGGAAGTGGTTCCTTCAAAAATAGAATACAACTGATCTAAGGACTGGGCTTCAATGATGCTTGAAAATAAATTTGAACTCCGACTGTAGAGTGCCGCTAGTTGTGCCAGTCGGATGGTTGGAAAATTAGGAGGGCGCAATCGAAAAAACTGAACTGGGAGTACGCCATTATTTGAAATTGAAAATTTGGTTTTCAAAAAGGTATAAGTGCTTTTCAATTCAGAGATATAAGCATCTTGTGCTTCGGTTTCCATAAGCCCCGATTGTCCAAAAAATAAGGCTTCAAGTTGGTGAACTTCAAATTGTGATTTTCGAATGACCGAAAAATCCATTGATTTTGCAATGCTTAAAAACGCATCGCCATTGACTTTAAGTCCAAAATTTTTGGCCAATTGCCAAAACAATACGGCTTCCCAATTTTGTTTCGATTCAATGAGTTGTGCTTCAATGGCTTTGTACTTTCCTTCCAAGCGCTCTAAATACAAACGCTCCAGCCAATGGTTAATGGTGAAAGAATCTACTTCCTTCATATTAGGTTCACAAGGAATCCAATATTGTTTTTGATTTAATAAGGTGTTGTAGTTTTTATAGGTGTGTGGAAGGACGTAATTTTTGAGCTCTAGGGTTGGGATCGGCGTGTTGTCCTTTCTGTATATTTCCATATTGTGTTCCCAAACCACATGCAAAATTACACTGTCATAAGCAGCATCGGTCTCGTGGTGATGCACATACCAATCGGAAGATTTAATATGAATCTCTACGTTACCCGCCCACAACTGGGTGCCGATACTTAATTGAGCATTAAAAAAATCGGGGCCTGAATTGACATTTGCTAAACCAACTGCCTTCAGAGTTATTGACTCCTGAGTAGTGGTTTTTAACGATTTGAGGCTCATTTTTTTATGCTGCCAGACATAATGTAGGAAGTCTTCTTGCATCCCACTAAGATAAAAAAAGTTTTTAAGCTACCAAATTATCTAAATGGGGTTTCACAAACTGCTTTAAAATCGTAACAATTTGGGTCGGACAAAATCTTGTTCTATCTCTTTTAGAGTTGTTTTACTTATAAGTTGTTAAGCGTTTAGCTTAAGCTATTTCAACTCTGTTGTTTTCAAGTTTTACATTGAATTGAATTTCAGCTTTTAATGCCTTAAACACTCTAATTATGGTTTCAATTCTAGCACTGTTTGCATTATTCTCAAGTTTTGATATTTGAGATTTATTAACGCCAATCATTTCTCCTAATTTTTCTTGAGTTAAGTTGCGTTCTTTTCGGGTGGTTTTTATCATACGACCCAACAAATCCATACGCAATTCATATTCATATTCATCTCGCTCTTCAGTACCTTTCTTTCCTATATACTTATCTTCCATTTCGGATAAGCTGTATGATTTTAATTTTGTCATAATCTTAATATTTTAGATATTCACTCCTTATTTTTTTCGCTTTATTAATCTCCGTTTTGGGAGTTTTCTGCGTTTTTTTGACAAAGCCATTTGTTGTAACAACTAACGTATTTTCGTTGTCTCTTTTGTCCCAAAATGACAATAATCTTATCTGATTGTTTGAAAACCGAACTCTAAACTCCCAAATATCATCAGTTAATTTTTTAAAGAGTTTAGGGTCATTGGATTTTTCAGCCAACCTAATATTATAAAATATTTTCTTTCGGGTTTTAGCATCCAAATTTTTTATAAAACCAGCCGCACTTTCTAAAAATATTGTTTTGAAATATTCCAATAGATAGATATCTTATTAATACAAATATACATAAAGTTTCTAAATTTAGCAACTTTATGTTTTAGTTCACAAACGTTTCTTGGATGACCTCTTTGCATTTCTGTATATCAGATTTTGATAATCGGTTATACTGTTTTAATACCATTCCTCAAAGTTTTGATCTTCAAATACGTCATTGAAAAGCAAGGTGTCGTCATTATTTTTAGACATTTCCTCAAAGGCTTTTTCCCAATTTTTTCGTGGACTCCCAATTGGTTTTAGGATAATTCGTTCCTTTTCTAAAATCATCTGAACCTTGTTCTTTATATTGTGTTTTATTTCCAATTTTTTACGTTTATTAATGGGCACGAGCAAAAGATGTTCGCGCTAGTGGAGGAGTTGTTTTCTCTGAATTTACTACCCACACAAAGTTCTTTTGGTCTTGTGTAAGCCCCTCAAAAAAACAAAATAGCACACTCATTTTTTAATATGGCACCCCCTACATCGGCTTAAAAAGGAAGGTTTTTTATTTTTTTAGAGGACTTGTGCAACGGTTACCGTTGTTGTAAGTAGTGCTTCCCGCTTACTTACTCAATTTCAGTATCCGAAATGCTCCTTGAATTACCAATACAAAAACGATTGTTCCAATAATCAAGTCAGGTTTATTAGAAGTCAAATAATGCACTAAAATTCCTGCAAGTATTACTCCTAAATTTATAATCACATCATTCGAGGTGAAAATCATACTTGCTTTCATATGTGCCTCTTCTTTACTCTTGGACTTTTGCAAAATATAAAGACAAATTCCGTTTGCGATAAGTGCGAAAATCGAAACGATAATCATTGTCGAAAAATCGGGAAGTTTCTCGTCTCCGAAAAATCTTCTTAAAACTTCTACAAATCCAATAATCGCAAGTATTATTTGAAAATATCCAGCAAGTTTGGCAATCCGTTTTTTCTTTATTACTGTTCCTCCAACCGCAAACAAACTTATTCCGTACACAAAACTGTCAGCAAGCATATCTAAACTGTCGGCAACAAGTCCCATAGATTTTGAGATAATTCCTGTTGTCATTTCGATTATGAAAAACGCAAAATTTATAACAAGTACAGACCAAAGTAGCTTTTTTTGGTTTTTGTTTTCTTTAAATTCTGTTTGGTCGGTTTGTTCAGTTGAGATTTTTTTCCCTCCTAAATTCAGTTCGATAACTGACTTTTCGATTAGGTCAATTTCTCCGCTGTGAAAAACAGTCAATTTCCGATTCGGAATATCAAAGCCCAAATTCGCAATGCTCGAAATTCCGTCCAATTTCATTCGGATTAGATTTTCCTCTGAAGGACAATCCATTTTGGTAATTTCAAATATCGTTTTATTCATTCAGTTTCTGGGTTTTTCGGCATTACTTACAACTACTGTATATCGGTACTAGCTCCTATATTTTTAATATGTTTGATTGTTAAATTACTTTATTTATAATACTGATAATCAATGCTTTTTAGTTATTAAAATTATGATTTCACTGTCCTCAGTCCTCATTAGATCAAAACTATTTACAAACGTAAATCCCCGTGCTGCGCAAAGTCCCGTGCTGTGCAAAGTCTCCCGACTTTGAGCTTATATAATTATCAATGCTTTTCCGTTTAAAACTTATTGTTTACAATATTCAATTTGCATTTTACTTTTTTGTAGTTGCGCTAAGTCGGGAGACTTTGCAGCGGGTAAACGTATAAAAAAAATCACCTATTTCCAAAAAAATAGGTGATTTTTAAAAGTTTATACTGCTCATAGAGAGCTTTATAGCGTAGAGAATCCACGGATTTAGGTCTAATCGATATAACCCATCTCACGCATCCAATCGTCATTAAACATTTTACCTACATAACGACTGCCATGGTCATGAAATAAAACGACCACTACATCTTCGGGTTTAAAATGTTCTTTCAGTTGAAGCACCCCTTTAATCGCAGAGCCTGCAGAGTTCCCTAAAAACATGCCTTCTTCTTTTGCTAACCGTTGGGTATAGACCGCGCCATCTTTATCAGTAACTTTGGTAAAACCATCAATGACTCCAAAGTTGACATTCAAAGGCAAAATATCTTCACCGATGCCTTCGGTGACATACGAGTAAATTTCTTTTTCGTCAAATTCACCTGTTTCGTGGTATTTTTTAAACACACTTCCATAGGTATCTACACCCCAAATTTTAACGTTCGGGTTTTTCATTTTTAAATAACTTCCAACCCCTGAGATTGTACCTCCAGTTCCAACACCTACCACAAAATGGGTTATTTTCCCGTCGGTTTGCTCCCATATTTCGGGGCCTGTACTCAAAAAGTGTGCCTTGCAATTGCTCGGGTTGTCGTATTGATTCACATACCATGAGTTGGGTGTTTCTTCTGCCAAGCGTTTGGAAACGGAATAATACGATCGTGGATCTTCTGGTTCTACAGAGGTTGGACAGACCACGACCTCAGCACCAACGGCGCGTAAAATATCCATTTTTTCTTTGGACTGCTTGTCTGCAAGTACAAAAATACATTTGTAACCTTTTATGATCCCAGCCAATGCCAAGCCCATTCCCGTATTTCCTGAGGTTCCTTCAATAATCGTCCCTCCGGGTTTCAAACGGCCATCGGCTTCCGCATCCGCAATCATTTGTAACGCCATGCGATCCTTTACAGAATTCCCCGGATTAAAGGTTTCGTATTTTGCCAAAACCAAACACGGCAATTCTTTAGTGAGGACGTTCATCTTAATTAATGGCGTGTTCCCTATGGTTTCTAAAATATTTTCGGCGTACTTCATGTTCTATCTTTGCCGCAAATATACGTTAAATTTTTCGGGATACAAATCTGGAATACAGAAGTTTTTATTCGAATTGAATGGCCTTTACAGGAACGATTTTACTAATTAAAAACGAAGGAATGAGCAACATTAATAGACATAAAACAAAGGTCATCAAATTGAGTAAAACCACATACGTCCAATCGAGATAGACAGGAGCAACGGTCACATAATAAACGGAAGGATCTAATTTTAGAAACTCAAATTGTTTTTGAAGTAACAAAACTCCAATCCCAATAAGGTTGCCCCAAAACAATCCACAGGCTATCAAATAAGATGCATTGTACAAAAATAGTTTTCGAATGCTCCAATTGCTACTTCCTAAGGCTTTCAGAATTCCAATCATTTGGGTACGTTCAAGAATCAAAACGAGCAATGCTGTGATCATATTGATGGCGCCCACAAGAATCATAATGCCTATAATTCCATAGATATTGGTAGTAAAAATAGGAATCCATTCAAAGATGGTGGCATATTTTTGTTTCACCGTCATCGCATCTAAAGTCGAAGGCGTTTGCGCATACACTTCTTTTCCGAGGCGATCTAAGTCGTTGTAATTTGTGATGAAAACTTCAAAATTTCCAATCTGATCTTTAGTCCATCTGTTCAAGCGTTGCACATGATTGATATCGCCAATGACATAGGTTTTGTCTAATTCTTCAAAGCCCGAATTAAAGATGCCCACCACGGCATATTTCATGATGCTTGGCGGCTTGCTTGAGTCGGATTTCATGAAATACATCTGAAAGGTCTCCCCGACTACAAACCCCAACCGGTCTGCCAAATACTTAGAAATTAAAACTTCGTTGCTGTATTTTTGAGTGTATGTTGGAAGGCGTCCTTCTATTAGAAACTCTTTGAAATACCGCCAATCGTAATCCGTTCCTACCCCTTTTAAAAACAGACCTTCAAAATCGGTGTTGGTTCTAATAATTCCAAATTTATTGGCAACTGCTTGGATGTGAGACACGCCCTCAACAGAGTTAAATTCTGGATAAAAATTTTGATTTTTAGAGACAGGCACTTGAGACCCTTCAGATTCGTTGCTGTCAAAATTAGAGATTGTAATATGACCGTTAAAGGCCACCGCTTTGTCGCGAATTTTATGCTCCAAACCAATGCCGGTCGCAATCGCGATCAGCATCACAATGGTGCTAATTGCGATGGCTGCAATTCCGATTTTTATTATTGGCGCCGAAACACTACTTTTATAGGACTTATTTCCAATGATTCGTTTGGCTAAAAAATACTCGTAATTCAAAACTTATAAATGCATTTAAATTTCATCAAAAATACAGTTTTATTATTTGTTCTGACACTTCTTTCGTGTCGAAACCAATCCAACACGCATGCGCAAACCCCTATCAGCGTGGGAGCGCAACAGACAGAAATCTATCTGCCGATTCTAAAAAATAAAAATATTGGCATTGTTGCCAATCAGACTTCGGTTATTTTTAAAGAGAATGGCTACACGCATTTGGTAGATTCTTTATTGAGTTTAAATATTGCGGTCAAAAAAGTATTTGCTCCGGAACACGGGTTTCGAGGGACTGCGGATGCGGGGGAAACTATTAAAAATGGGATTGACGTTTCAACGGGCATTCCGATTGTATCGCTCTATGGTAAAAATAAAAAACCAACTCGAGAACAATTGGCAAATTTAGACCTTATTATTTTTGACATTCAAGATGTGGGTGCTCGATTTTACACCTTTATTTCAACCCTCCATTATATAATGGAAGCCTGTGCGGAGGCGGATATACCACTGCTCGTTTTGGACCGACCGAATCCAAACGGACACTATGTGGATGGTCCTATTTTAGATATAGCTTATTCTAGTTTTGTAGGCATGCACCCTGTGCCGATGGTTCACGGGATGACGGTTGGCGAATATGCCAAAATGATCAATGGAGAAGGTTGGCTTTCTGAGGGTGTTCAATGTGACCTGAAAGTGATTCCTATAGAAAATTACACCCATCAAACGGCGTATGAACTTCCCATAAAACCCTCACCAAACCTTCCCAATGCAAAAGCGATTAATTTATATCCGAGTTTGTGTTTGTTTGAGGGAACGAATGTGAGTGTAGGACGTGGTACGGAACTTCAGTTTCAGATTATGGGGAGTCCTTTTTTAGAAGGGAGCGATTATAATTTTGAGTTTACACCGACTCCCAATGTAGGTGCTAAATACCCGAAACACGAAGCTAAAGTTTGTAAAGGGTTGAACTTGAAAAACCATCCGAATTTATCTCAAATTGAATTAAAATGGTTGATAGATACGTATCAAAACACTGAAAATAAAATTGATTTTTTTAATCCGTTTTTTACCAAATTAGCGGGACAAAAATTGTTACAAGAACAGATCGAAAATGGTTGGACGGCCAATGAAATTCGTGAGAGCTGGATAGCTGGTTTAGAACATTACAAAACGCTTAGAGCGCCTTATCTACTGTATCCGTTGTAGGTCTTCTATACCCTTGAAACGGTTGTTTCAATAGGTGTTTCAAACTGCTGTTTTCGGTCTCATTCGGAAAGGTGTCCACTCCATACACAATACGTTCTCGATCCATATAGATATAGGTTCCGAGAAGACGGTCCCAAATGGAAAAAATATTTCCGTAATTCGCATCTGTATAGGGCAGTTGGTAGTGGTGATGAATTTTATGCATATCAGGCGAAACGAGTACAAAGCTCAATAGGTAATCTAGTTTTTTAGGCAGTTTGATATTCGCATGGCTAAACTGAGTAGCGACTAAAGAGATCGATTGATACAACATCACAATCCCGATGGGCGCACCAATAATAAACACACCTGCAAGCGTAAACACATACCGAATCAAACTTTCTAAAGGGTGGTGACGGTTGGCAGTGGTTGTATCGACTTTATGATCTGAATGGTGAACCAAATGCACCATCCAAAGGGGTGGGACTTTATGCTCGGTATAGTGTGGTAAATAGGCGCCTACAAAATCCATCAACAACACGCCTAGAGTAATGTACAACCAAAGTGGCATTTCTGGAAGCCAGTTGAGAATTCCAAAATTATGAACACCTACCCAATCGGCAGTGTTGAGTAATAAAAAGGCCAAAGCGAAATTAATGAGAATGGTTGTAAAGGTGAAAAACAGGTTTGGCAGCGCGTGTTTCCATTTGTTATAACCAAACTTAAACAGCGGCAACGACCCTTCTAAAAGCCAAAAAAACGTCAATCCACCTACGAGTATCGCACTGCGATGCAGTGAAGGGATTGTTTCGAAATAGTGAATGAGTTGCTCCATATTAGCTTTTAAAGTTTGATAAATATACTTATTTTAATTTAGCTCTTAAGGCTTCAACGATATTAAATGTCGCGGGACAAATCGCAACATTCTGAAGTGTGAGGTCTGAAATTTTCTCAAAATTTTTCCGATTCGTATGTGGATATTCTTGACAGGCCTTGGGGCGCACCTCATAAATATTGCAGGAGTTGTCCTCTGCTAAAAACGTACAAGGAGATGATTTTAAAACATAGTCTTGGTCGTCATCAACATTCAGATAGGTATCTATAAATTGACGTGTTTTGATTCGGAAGGACTTTGATATGCGCTCAATATCTTTTTTGGTAAAAATTGGACTGGTCGTTTTGCAACAGTTGGCACATTGGAGGCAATCTGATTTTTTAAACTCATCCTCGTGCAATTTCTCCATGATGGCATCGAGATTTTTAGGCGTTTTTTTTCTGAGCTTGATAAAAAAGTTGCGATGTGCCTTTTTGTTTTCTTGGACTTTTTTTGGAAGGGATTGTAATTGGTCTTGCATACTGCAAAACTAAGGATAAAAAGTTGAGTATGTGGTGAGGTATTTTTAGTTAATTAAACTCCCCCTTTTTCAAACGCCTCTTATACGCTTTCAATTCTTTGACCACTTTTGGTGCTAGAATAATCGTGGACAACATGGTTGGAATCGCCATGAGAGCAAAGGCTCCATCAATCAGGTTGATCATCATATCTAAGGAAGCCGTTGCCCCAAAGAGGATACTCGCAATGTAGAAATAATTATAGTAATGTTTTTTATCGGCACCAATTAAAAATGACAAACATTTAGTTCCGTAATAAGAGAATGAAAATAAAGAGGAGATACTAAACACCGCTATACACACTAATAACAAATATTTTCCATAACCTGGCATGGCATTTCCAAAAGCGGCGGCGGTTAAACTGACTCCATTATCGGAAGACGTTTCCCATACACCAGTGACTAAAATCGCTAAGGCCGTCAAAGTACATACCAATAAGGTATCTATGGCGGGGCCTAACATGGCTACCAATCCTTCACGAACGGGTTCATTGGTTTTGGCAGCACCATGTGCTAAAGGAGCCGTTCCAATACCGGCTTCGTTTGAAAAAGCACCACGCTTCACGCCTAATAATATCAATCCGCCAACAAGGCCACCAAAAAAGGAATCACCTTTAAAGTTGTCCGCAGCAAATGCATCGGTGAAAATCATGGCTAAATATTTAGGAACGACTTCTATATTTACTGTTAAGATAATCAGTACGGCAACAAAATACAACAACACCATAGAAGGCACCATTTTAGAAGCTATTTTACTGATGCGCCCGATACCACCAAGAATGACAACCGCGGTCAAACTCACCAATACCAATCCGATTGTTAAATTAGATGTAAGCCCTACTTCAACGCCATTTGGTGTTAACAAAATATCATTGATCGCCTGCGTCAATTGATTCACATTAAATACGGGTAACGCGCCTACCAACCCACAAATACTGAACATGATGGCCAAAGGTTTCCACGATTTTCCTAAGCCTTCCATAATAAAATACATGGGACCTCCTTGCAATACACCTGCACTGTCTTTTCCTCTAAACATAATTGCCAAGGTGGACGTGAAAAACTTTGTGGACATACCAACGATTGCACTCACCCACATCCAAAAAATAGCACCGGGCCCACCAATGGAAATAGCAACTGCAACTCCTGCAATATTCCCCATACCAATAGTGGAAGACAAAGCAGTTGTTAAGGCTTGGAAATGACTGATTTGCCCAAGGTCGTTTGGATCGTCGTATCTGCCGCTTAGCACTTGAAACGCATGACCAATAAGTCGAAATGTTTCAAATCTTGAACGAATGAGTAAATACAATCCGCCACCAATAAGAAGAATCAGTAAAGGCAATCCCCATACGGCACTCGAAAAATCCGCCGTCAGTTGTGTGAGTTGTTCCATGAATAGTGAAGAATTATTGCAATAGGCAATCAATCCTAGTTACAAATATAACTTATTAGAATGCAATTGTTTTTTTATGAGCTGGATATAAAAATTTCTAAGGCTTGAGAAAAACCCACTTCATCCCTTTTTCTTATCTTTGTCTCGATTTAAAAGGATTCGCAAGAATTCTGGATTTAATTTAAATACCCATTTAAAAAACCCCGATATGAACGATGTTTTTGGAACTGCCATTTTGGATTATCAAGAAGGAAACCACACAGAAGACCTCATCACTTCGACGAGTATTTCGGAAGAAGACAGCTTACCACTCCCCTATTTATTTAGAGATTTCCCCGAGATGCCTGCCTTGGAAAAAACAGCTTTAAAGCTGTCTAAAGGAAGTGTTTTGGACGTGGGCTGTGGCGCAGGAAGTCACAGTCTCTATTTAACATCCAAAGGGCTGGACGTGAAATCCATCGATATTTCTGAAGGGGCCATCAAAGCCTGTCAATTGAGAGGGTTAAAAAATGCTCAGGTTTTAGATGTTATGAATGAAACCGCGTCTTTTGATACCTTGATTTTACTGATGAATGGTTCTGGGATATTTCAATCCTTGGCACATACGCCTTTGGTGTTGAGCCATCTTAAAACACTTCTCAAACCGGGAGGTCAAATTCTAATTGATTCTTCGGATATAAAATATATGTATCAAGATGAAGATGGTGGGTATTGGATGGATACCAATAAAGATTATTATGGCGAACTGGATTATACAGTGCGCTATAAAGGAGAAGAAGCCACCTTTAGCTGGATGTATCTCGATTTTGAACATCTAAAAATAGCCTGCAATCAGGCGGGACTCACATGTGAATTGGTTGAAGAAGGCCCTCATTTTGATTTCCTCGCGAAACTTACGGTCAATTAAAAATCAAATTTATAACTCACGCCTCCTAAAATCTGAAATCCTTGAACCGGATAATGGTTCCAACGGTTGTAGCTGTTATTCGCTATATTATTGACTTTTACGAAGGCTCCAAATTGGTTGGTGATTTCATAGGAAACCTGAAAATTAGCATCTAAAAAAGCGTCGAGAGTGACGTTGGGAGTAATCGGCTCAGGAATGAACAGCCCTTCAAAGTTAGTGGTGTCTTGTCTTGATCCCCAATAAAATAGATTGGCAGCCATTGATAATTTATCAGAAAGCTGATAGTCTAAGAATAGAGAGGCTTCAAATTCTGGTAAGTTCCAAGCGGTGGGTTCTGCATCACTGGTATATTTATAAAGATCGCCTTTCAGACGGACGTTTAGTTTTTGACCCATATCAATTTCTAAGGCACCTGAAATATTAATCACATCGACATCATCATACACAACTCCAAACGAATTTCCTTGATTGTAATTATTAGGTGCTGAAAAATTTTGAATGGAATGCGTTCTAAAAAGAGCTTTGTTTTGTTCACGAGCGAAGCTTCCTTTTACATCATATCCAATGCTTTGAGAGAGTTTTCCTTTGGTACCCACAAACACTTTATAAGGGGTTGAACTTGGACGAATGTCTAAAGTTGGCGACACAAATGGATTTATTTGAGCAAAATCGTAATAGGTGTTTTGATATAAATCGCCTTTAATTCCAGCGTAAGCCACTACAATTGAATTGACAACAGCATAACTGGCTTCTACATTGGGATAGATATAAAAATCGTTTTTATTTTGTTCAGAATCCATCAAATAATAGGCTTTAAATCCTACTAAAACGGTGAGATCATCTTGTACGTATTGATAGCTAGGCGCTACTGAAATTTGAATATTCCCATAATTTTGCGTGTCTAATCCATTATAGTTTTTAGCAAAACTTCCTTTTAAATAATCCACTTTGATACTAGAATTAATTGGACTGTCAAGCACATCAAATTGAAAATTCGTTTCGCCTGTAAGATGGTATTCTTGCGAGTCATAAGCATCTGAAAATCGACGTAAGTGAATGTCTCCACTGCGAAGAACGCCCTTAGTAAACTGCACATTGCTGCCCAATTCTATGGTCGAATAGACTTGTTTTGGATCAAGAGCTAATGTTGTTTCAAATGGAAGTCCATACCAATTTACGGCTTGCCGTTGAAAGGCTGCATCCGTGTTCCAAACAAAAGCCTTTAAACTTTTGACATAATTAATTTGAGCACTGCTGTTTGAAAAACCATCTTCAAATTGTAATCCATCAATACCTCCTTGCGAGGAGTGGTGTTCTATATAACCACCAATGCGTTCTCCACGACCGAGGCGGTGATTGAGGTGTAAGTTTCCTAAAATTGTTCCATAATTTCCATAGCCTAAAGAGGCATAGTTTTGAAATAATTTTTCTTTTTTTAGTTTATCTAATCTGACTGAAGTGCCTTTAGCTGGTGTAAAAGTAGAAGCAACAGGGATAGAAAAAATAGTGTACTTCACCGATTTTTGAGGGGTGTCAGAAACACCCATACGTGGGGTTTGCTTCAGCTTAAAAGCATCCGATATTTTTGGGGTGTAAGGCTTTACTATGTTGACCACTTGTGTGTCAATCGTATCTTGAGAACGAGACTGTGGGGTTTGCGCTTTTAAATGATTTGCATGAAACATCACCATCAAAACGGATACTAAACTCAGGTGTTTTTTTAATCTAATAGTCATATAATTAGTTTTCATTTTCAGTATCTACTTCAATAGATGCATTTGTTTTAGCGGCTTCTGTTTTGATGCGTTCCAATTCGACTTGGGCTTCAGCAGCGACCTCCTTAAATTCTGCAAAATTTTGAATCACATTTTCTAAGATATAGGTAGCTTGAAATACATCGTCTAGTGCCTTGAAATTCTTGGCCATAATAATCAGCCCTTTGGAGGCATAATATTTATAGCTAGAGAAATTTTTAATCAATACTTGAACGCTCTCATTAGAAGCTTCATTGTTTCCATCCACATACTTAAAGTAGGCTTCAAAATACTGTGCTTCTGCCCCCATCTCCCCCGTGGCAATGGTTTTTACCTGCGCATAGGCTGAACGTGCTTTGGTTTCATCATCGGTTTTCATAGCAGCACGCGCAATGATAATGTAGGCATCACTTTTTATATAGGCATCTGTTTTAGAATTATCGAGAATAAATTCAGCATAACGAATGGCAGCATCGTAATCTTCTAATTGAAAATAGGTTTTCATTAAGTTGGACTGTGCATACAGCCTATTTTGAGGATTATTGGCTTCCAATTCTAATCGCGATAATAAAGATAATGCGGTTTCGTATGTGTTGGATGCCAATACGATTTCAGATGACTTTAACAAAGAGACTTCTGTAAATTCATTCGTGGATTGTTCATAAACAAACGTATAATGTGGTAGTGCGTTCTCAGACAAATCACTCTTATAATACAATTCTGCGAGATAAAAATGAGCTTTTATGAGTTGCTTTCCTGTTGGGAAACGCGCAATATAGCCGTTAAACAAATCGATGGCTTTCGAAGTGTTATTATCTAAGTATTGTTTTTCGGCAGCTTCGTACGTGGCATCGTCCAATTCGCTATCCGTGACCCCAACATATTCTAAGGTTTGAACCCATGCGGCATAAGCATCTACTTGACCTAAATCAATATAAATAGAGCGCGAAGAACTGATGGCTTGAAACGCTTCGGGTGTGGATGGATAGTTGACGGCTACCTTGTTTAAGTTTTGAAGTGCTGCTTGTGTATCCCCTCTGTTGTACAACATCAACCCTTTTCGTAACAAGGCTTTGGACACCAATGCACTCGACGAAAAATCACTGATTAATTGACTGTAATATGGAAGAGCTTTCTCTGGAGTTCCTTGATTGACATAGGTGTTTGCCAATTCAAACAGGGCTTGATCTTTTAAGTTCGATTTTTTAAATTTCATCACTTTATTTAGACCTGTGATTTTATCTGATATCTGACCTAGATACCCATGACTAACGGCTATTTGGAAAGTGGCATAATCCAATTCAATTTTACCAAGTTTTAACGCTTCTTGATACGCATCAATCGCAGGACTGTATTGGGTGGTTACAAAATAAGAATCGCCCAATCTCAAAAATGAATCACTTAATAAAACCAAGTTTTTAGGTTGTGTTGAGATAAAAGACTGATAGGCTTTGATGGCTAATGCATATTTTTTTTGTTTAAAATAGGTATAAGCTAGATTGTATTCTAAATTCTTAAACTCATCAAGTTGGGCACTTTCAGTATTGTTTTTAAAGTCCGAAAATCCATCCAATGCTTCGTTGAAATTTGACAATTGATAGTTTGTTTCGGCTTTCCAATAGGTGGCTCTTGCTTTAAACACTGGGTTTATAGCAGTTGACAACGAACGACTCAACAGCTCCTTAGCATCAGAGTATTTGGCTTTGTTATACAATTCTAAAGCTCTAAAAAAAGCAACTTTTTGGTAGGCTTCTTTATGAGCTGCACGCGATTTGTTTTCTAATAACTCAAGTGCTTCTTTAAAATTATTGGAACTTATATAGGAGTCAATCAATAAAGTTTCCACCTCAATTTTAAAAGCTGATTTTGGATAAAGGTTCAAAAATTCGGTAAGAACTTCAGGAGTGGACTGATACGGATTGCCAATATCATAACTGAGTTTGGCATAATTCAGCCAAGCATCTTCTTGAATGTTGGGACTGAAATCCATTTCAGAGGCATTCCGGAACGCATTCAAAGCTTCTTGTTTTTTGTTTAGATTGACATAACTTTCCGCTAAATGATAATAGGCATTTTGTGCAATGGCATTGGAGCCTTCTATGATTTTATTAAATTCATTAATCGCTTGTTGATAATCGTTTTGTTTATAAAACGCATAGCCCAATTGGTAATAATCGGTATGATTCCAACGGCCTTTTTTTCCTTTATAAGCTTTTAAAAAGGGAATGGCTTCGGAATATTTTTGAAGGTTGAAATAACTTTCACCAATAATTTTAGAAAGTTCTGACACTTCTTTTGATGAACTTTTTTCTAACTGTGCAGTCGCCAACTCGATGGCTTTTGCGAATTTCCCTAATTTGAAATTCAAATCGGCTTGGTAATAGGATAGCTTATTTTTATAGGCTTCGGTCTGTTCTACTTGCTTAAAATATTCGGTCGCTTGATCGTAATCATCGCCTTCATACGCCATAAAACCAATGTAATATTTGGCTTGGGAGCCATAGGTTTTAGACATTTCAACTTTCTTTAAGTAAGATTTAGCAGCTTTATATTTTTTGGTGGCATACAAACTGTATCCATATTTAAAATAGAACGACTCCATATTTGATTTTGAGATGGAAGCGCGGTCCACTTTTTCAAACCATTTACGGGCATAAGAGTATTTGGCATTTTCAAAATAATAATTAGCCACTTCAAAAAAGGCAGAATTGCGTTTGGTACTAGAAGGGTAATGCTTCACAAAAGATTCTACGAGTAATTCAGCGTTTGGCTGATTCAATCGCACGGCACAATTGGCATTGTAATAGGCGGCATTCGATTTTAAAAAAGTATCCGAAGCATTTAATTCTACAGAATTAAAAAGCAGTTGTGCAGATTGATATTGCTGGGTGTTATAGAGTGCTAATGCGGATTGAAAATTGACAGCTTCATTGGTATATACCGCCGATTGTTGTGCAAATCCAACACAAAAGAAACACAAAAAAACAAGTCGAACTAAACATTTTATAGAGGTCATATACGGAAGGCATTTTATTACATTCAAAGATAAAATATATCAAGTGGATAACGGAAAAAAATTGGCTAAATTATAAGTTCCTTAAAATATAACTAAAAGAAACCCGTTTAATCCAAGTGATGTTTGATAATTGAAGTAAATAGTAATACTTTTATAAAAAATTAAATTTTAGGGTACATACATGTCAAATTCGGTATTAAAATTAGAGAACGTTTCCATTTTTCAAAATGACAACTTAATCTTAAGTGAGGTTAATGTGGATGTCAAAGAGGGCGAATTTGTATATTTAATTGGGAAGACAGGCTCTGGAAAGAGTAGTTTTTTAAAAACACTTTATGGAGATTTAAAATTAACTAACGGTACTGGATCTATTGTTGAATTTGATTTGAAAACTCTGAAAGAAAAAGACATTCCTTTTTTAAGACGAAAATTAGGGGTGGTATTTCAAGATTTTAAACTTCTAAACGAACTCACTATTAATGGAAATCTGGAATTTGTTTTAAAAGCAACAGGTTGGAAAGACAAAGCATTAATAAACGCCAAGATTGAAGCGGTTCTGACAAAGGTTAATATGCAGACAAAAGGCACTAAATTTCCGTATGAACTTTCGGGTGGTGAACAACAACGGGTGGCGATTGCCAGAGCGTTGTTGAACGATCCAAAGTTAATTTTAGCCGATGAACCAACGGGAAATCTCGATCCACAAACCAGTGTGGAGGTGATGGAAGTTCTTTTGGAGCTCAATAAAAAAGGACATACTATTTTTATGGCGACCCATGATTATGCTTTGATTTTGAAATACCCAAGTAAAACACTCAAATGTGAAGACACCAAAGTCTTTGAAGTTGTACAACGTAAAAACTAAGAATGCTCTCTATACTTATTCCAACATATAATTACAATATTGAGGCCTTGGTAGCCGAACTCCACGCCCAATCCACAGCTTGTAAAATCGATTTTGAGATTCTTTGCTATGATGATGGTTCCACAAACCTTGAGATCATCGCTGCTAATAAGTCCATAGATGAATTGAAAAATACGACCTATAAAGTTTTAGATTCTAATATTGGGAGAAGTGCGATTCGAAACCTATTGGCAAAAGAAGCGAACTATGATTTATTATTATTTTTAGACGCCGATGTGATTCCTGTGAAAGATGAATTTATCTCGAATTATATCACTGCATTTACAGAATCGACACAATTAATATTTGGAGGGGTCAATTACCAAGACAAAAAGCCAAACAATGAAGAAATGCTTCGCTGGGTTTTTGGAAGAAAACGTGAAGTTGTTCCTTTAAACGAAAGGAAAAAATCGGTTTACTTGAGTTTTCTTTCCTGCAATTTTTTAATTAAAAAAGACATCTTTAATAGCGTGAATTTTAATGAAGAAATCTCACTTGATGCTCATGAAGATCTACTATTCTCTTTTAACTTAAAAGAAAATGATATCGCCATTTCTCATATTAACAATCCCATTTATCACCTTGGTTTAGAGAGTAGTGAAATCTATTTGAAAAAATCATTGAAAGGCGTAAAAGCCTCTCTTAGTTTGGCGAAAAATAATTTGATACATATAGAATATACACGTATTATTCGAACGTTTCATAACTGCAAAAAAATTGGAGTTAACTTTTTACTTGCATTGTTGTTCCCTGTTTTTAAAAATTCATTTGAAACAAATTTATTATCCAAAAAACCATCGTTGTTCATTTTTGATTTATACAAACTAAGCTACCTTTGTTATATCAGTAAAAACGAATAATGGCATCCATATCCGTAATCATTCCGTTATTTAATAAAGAACACTTTATTAAGAAAACACTTTTAAGCGTTCTGAATCAGACGTTTTCGGATTTTGAGGTCTTCTTAATTAATGATGGTTGTACTGATGGCAGTCTTGACATCGTAAATTCTTTTGATGACGAGCGTATCAAACTTTACACGACTGAAAATAAAGGGGTGTCTCATGCAAGAAATTATGGTGTTTCTAAATCAACTTCAGATTTAATCGCATTTTTAGATGCCGATGATTTGTGGGAATCCAACCATTTAGAAAACTTATACAGCTTATACACGAACTTCCCTAGTTGTGGATTATACGCCACAGCCTATTACAAACGATTCTTTAATGGCAAAAAAATGAATGCCCATTTTAATGGGGTATCCACGGATCATTTTGGAGTGATCGACGATTATTTCTTAGCTTCCACCATGGATAGTATTGCGTGGACTTCTGCTGTTTTAATTCCCAAAAAAACGTTACGTGAAATTGGAGGGTTTGATGAAGATATGCGCTCAGGACAAGATACCGATTTATGGATTCGTATTGCACTCAAAGAAGCTGTTGCATTCTCTGCTGTTCCCAGTGCACATAAAATTATTTTAGACCCTCAATATCATTTGTCGTACTCGTCCAATCGCATCGATCGCATGAAATTATTTGAGAATTTTAAAGATGAGGACACTTCCAATACATCCTTTAAAAAATACATGGATTTGAATCGATTCTCAGTGGCTATTGAAAGAAAAGTTGCGGGTGATTTTGGTAGTTATACGCACTTAAAAAATGAGATTGATCCTTTGAATCTTAATTACAGTCAATGCTTTTTATTGAATACACCTTCCGTTATTGTTGGTATTCTTAAACAGTTACAAAACGCTTTATTACGTTGTAATATCTATCTATCGCCGTTTAAAAAATGGTGATTTAAAGAGGTTACCTAAGATAGGTTTTCGATAAGTCGCTTCCAGTCCATAGAAATGTTTTCCATAGAAAATTTCTCAACACTATTTTTAGCGTTCTTCTTACATTGGTTATAGAGTTCTTTATCCGTTACAAAACGATTCATCGCCTCAGCCATTAAATCAGGATTATGATTGTCAACTAAGAGTCCATTATGTGTGTCTAAAATAATCTCAGAGGGACCAGATTCACAGTTTACAGAAATGACTGGAGTCCCCAAAGACAGGCTTTCAACAAGCATAGTGGGAAATCCTTCGTAATGACTCGAAAGCACAGTACACATGGCTTTACTAACAATTGGATACGGGTTTTTGGTGTATGAGAAAAATATTATATGTTCCGACAAGTTCAATACTTGCACTTTTTTCTCTAATTTTAGTTTGTCATTTCCATCCCCAAGAATAACCAATTTTATCTTGTTATCTATTAAATCGGAATGTTTGTAGCTATCAATTAGCAATGTCAGGTTTTTTACTTCATCTTCAATTCTACCAAAGAATAGCATGAAGTTTTCTGGAAGCAGTAAAGATTCCGTGAGAGCAGTCATCTGAGGTTTATCAACAGCATTATGAATGGCTTTTACATTTTCAAAATGATACTTGTTTGTAAGCTTCGTTTTTATAGTCTTTGAGACCGTTACAAATTTGAATGCATTACTGTATAAGTACTTTGCAATAAATTTATTATCAGGAATGTAATTTTTGAGGAACGCACTATGAACTATAAAAATTACTTTTTCATTGACATAGAGTACTTTGTTTATTAAGAATTGTTTGAGAATACTCGGTCGTGATCTGCTATCAATAATAAAATCAAAGTTATGTGATCTTAGATAATTTAAAAAAACGGTGAACCTTTTTAGTGTTCCAAAAAAAGAAGCATCCTTATCTTTTAAGGCTCCTAAATTTAACAACGTTCCTTTATAGTCATAATCTATACGATTAAGAATACTGATGACATGAACCTCATAACCTAACTTGTCCAACAAAATTGACAATACTGCAGACGATTTTTCGGCGCCCCCCTTCCCTAAAGAAGAGGTGACAATGCATATCTTTTTTTTTGCAGTGTTTGAAGAACTCAAAATTTAAATGAGATTTTACTGAGATTCATAATATAATAGTTGTTTTCAAATTTAATCTAAATTAAAATACGTGTCATATTCTGAAGACTCTAAAATGATTCTTTTTCGGCTTTTGAAGGAATCGTTAAAAATACTTCGTTCGGGCTCAACTTCGTGAGCTGAAATATCTAATAGATCTGCAAGCCCATGAAACAAATCGTCAAGCATATAGGATCTATTCTCGTCGACTGTAAGCTGCTTTTGTTTCTTATAAGTGGCAGACTGCCATAATAAAAAAGGAACATCATACATGTCTTTTGTCCCAACATCCTCATTGTGACCTGCCATGTTGTGATCTTTAAATAATTCTTCCCCATGGTCTGACATATATAACACAAAACTTTTGGTGTTTAGAGCTTTAATTTTTTGGATGATTTCAGAAACCACAAAGTCAGTGTACAGCACTGCATTATCATAGTGGTTAATTATTTTGGATATTTCATCAGATTTATAATTACTTAAGGGGGTGTCTTTAAATTTATTGAAAGTGTCGGGATACCTGTTGGCATAGCTAACATGTGTTCCCATAAGATGAATGATGATAAATTTTTTGGAAGAGGAATCGTCCGACAGAATGGTTTCTAATTCAGGTAAAAGCTCGGCATCTTTTACTTTATTATGGACACCAAATGTGGTGGTGAGAAATTTACTTTTTTCGGAGGATAAAGCAATTTTGGTGACTAGACTTTCATAGATTCCAATGGGTCTCTGATTGGACAACCATACAGTTTCAAAGTTTGCCTTATTTGCGAGTTGAATAATAGAGCCATCCCCAATTTTATCTGGATATTCATAATTCCCAAGTGTGAGTATTTTAGTGATGGAAGCAATCGAATGTGCATGTGGACTGATGACATCATTGTAAATAGACAGCTCCTCTTTTAAAGAATTTAGTTTGGGTGTTGTCGGTCTGTAATAATCATACAAGCTAAAATGCGAACGGGTGGTCGATTCTCCTAAAATCATCACATAAACCTCTTTCTCTTGGTTGTCCAGTCGAGAGACATTGGTGAAATTTCCAGTTTTATTTGTTTTATAGGCGCCAAGTTTATTGGATTCTACTGTGTACTCTTTCGAAGATTTTAGTATTAAATAAGCAAGGTTGTAAACGATTAGTCCAGAGAACTTAAGGAATGCTAATATAACCAACATATAAATTGACACCTTAACCCTCGTCCGTGTTGATGATTTATTAAAAGGAGTCAGAATGATTTTAAACCTTATAAGCGATGTTGCAATCACGACCAGCATCAAAACGGAAAAGATGATGACTTTATGATCGACATAAAAATTAAGGAATTCTGCTGCTTCTGAACTGTTTGAATCTAATACCACAAATAGTGAAGATGCACTTAAATAGGCTTCAAAAAAGTAGTAGTAAACCGTTTCAAAATAAATTGCAAAACAAAATAGAAGAAACGTGAGTGATGTATATCCTAGCTGGATTTTACGATTCACAATAAAATAAACGGGGCTTACTAATAGAATAGAAAATAAACTATTTTCTAGAAAATTATAAACTGTTGAAACTTCAAATTCTTTATAGATAAGCTCAAAAATCACAGCAACAAAAACAGGTATCAAAAACTGATAAAAGATTTTTTTTGTAATTTTAAAATTAGTCATTTCTGTTTGATTAAACATTTCCGCTCCTATCCTTTTATATATCTCTGTTTTTTCCAAAAAAGGTATTTCTTAAAACAAAAAATACAATTCCTAAATATATTAAATTACTAACAAATAGAGCCATTACAACCCCTTCGGTACCAAAGGAACTTAAATAGTATCTGCCAAAAACATAATACATAGCCAATCCAATCAGTTGTGTCGATACAAAATATTTGATTTGTTTTTTAGCTAAAAACTGGTAGGATAATACATTCGCAATAAAGCGAACAAAATCCCCTGCCAATTGCCATTTAAATAAAATAGCCATTCCCATAAAAGCGTCTGTAAAAATAACTTCGATTAATACATTTCTTAAGACATACACTAAAACCATCCCTATAAAAACAAGTGGTACTAATGATGTATAAATTTTTTTTATTTCTATTCTAAACTCAAATGAGGTATTAATAGTTGCGTACTTGGGTAAAATATAGAGAGAGAAAATTGCAATTAAAAATTGCATATAAATTTTTGAAATGGAGTTCATTGCCGTCCATGAGCCCGCTTCAGCTTCACTAATTCTATCTAAAATGAGTGTTCTTAAATCAATTTCAACGTAATTTGAAAGTACCGTTGCTACAAAAGACATGGCCGTAAACCCTAAAAGCTGCTTTAAAAAAGGAATTTTAAAGGTGATTGATTTGAAATCAACATAGTCTTTTAAAAGTTTTCCAAAGATAATTATTAGCACTGCAAACTGAATAATCGGCGTCAGTGCAATGGCTACTAACACCCCTTTTAAGGAGTAGAAATAAAGGCTGACGAGCAACAAAACTGCTGCAAGAAAATGAGAAATAAACTCAATTTTAGTGTGTTTCTTATAGTCCGAAATTCCGTTTATAACCCCACTAAAAATTCGATTCATTGAAATAAAAGGAACCGCAACAGCCATCAATTTAAAAACAACGGCATACGTATCTGATAAAAATAATTTATGAGAGAAATAAGAGGCTCCAAAAAACAGTATAAAAAATAACACGACACTTGCCGTGAAACTAAAAACATATAAGGTTGAAAATAATTTGAGTAAGTTTTTTTGATCGGACTTATACTCTGAAACATACTTCACAACGCCGTTAAAGGTTCCCAGAGACGTGAGACTCATGAGTATCGAGGAGATGTTGCGCAACTGCCCTACTTTGGCAATCCCCGCTTGTCCTGTGTACTCCGCCAACAATTTCTGAACGACTAACGACATCAAAAGTCGCGCCCCCACAACCAATGAATTGAGTGAAGTGATCTTTAGAATTAAATTATTACGTATGAATTTAGGTAACTTCAAATTGGCTCATTAGAACTATTAATATAACACACGATAACTAACATTGAATATTAGTGCAGCACATTAGGCCCACTAAATTCTTATATGACAAGTTAGTTAATCGTGTGAAAATACTAATTTTTCTTCAAAAACAGGTAATATATATTAATTCCCATGATAGATGCATTGGAAATAATAATCGGCCAAGAGGTTGCTAACATAAAACCATAGGCAACAAACAACGCGCAGGCGACCGTGTTTAGCTTCCGTAAGCGTCTGATATCTTTCATCAAAAAAGAAATCAATAACAACAGCATTGCTAAATAACCTACGAATTCAGTCGCGTGAGTTTCTAAAAAATTCATTATATGATTTTGTTGCGCTTACGGTCAACTTCAGTAAGGTATATCTTACGTAACCTTAACGACTTAGGCGTTACTTCTACGTACTCATCTTTTTGAATGTATTCTAAAGCTTCTTCTAAAGAGAATTTAATTGCTGGAACAATCTTAGCTTTATCATCTGCACCAGAGCTACGGACATTACTTAACTTTTTAGTTTTTGTAATATTAATAGCCATATCGTCTCCACGAGAATTTTCGCCGATCACTTGACCTTCGTAAATGCTTTCGCCTGGATCTACAAAAAACTTACCTCTATCTTGTAATTTATCAATAGAATAAGGAATGGCTTGACCTAATTCCATAGAAACTAAGGATCCATTTTGACGTTCTGGAATTCCACCTTTAAGTGGCTGGTATTCTTTAAATCTGTGTGCCATAATCGCCTCACCAGCCGTAGCCGTCAAGAGTTGATTACGCATTCCGATAATCCCTCTAGATGGAATTAAAAACTCACACACCATACGATCGCCTTTCGCTTCCATACTGAGCATTTCACCTTTACGCATCGTTACCATTTCAATCGCTTTACCTGAAACAGATTCTGGTAAATCAATCGTCATTTCTTCAACTGGTTCGCATTTAACGCCGTCAATGACTTTGATAATTACTTGTGGCTGTCCGATTTGTAGTTCATACCCCTCACGACGCATCGTTTCGATAAGTACAGATAAGTGTAATACACCTCTTCCAAATACCATAAATTTATCGGCACTATCCGTTGCATTCACGCGTAGTGCTAAATTCTTTTCTAATTCTTTATCCAGGCGCTCTTTAATATGTCTTGAAGTTACAAACTTTCCATCTTTCCCGAAGAAAGGAGAATCGTTAATTGTAAACAACATACTCATTGTTGGCTCATCAATAGCAATCGTTTTTAACCCTTCTGGGTTTTCAAGATCCGCTACCGTATCACCAATTTCAAAACCTTCTAGGCCCACAATGGCACAAATATCACCCGTTTGAACTTCTTCAATCTTCTTTCTACCTAAACCTTCAAATACATGAAGTTCTTTTATTCTGGACTTCACGATGCTTCCATCACGTTTTACCAACGAAATTTGCTGTCCTGTTTTCAATTCACCACGCGTCAATCGACCAATGGCAATTCGACCTGTAAAGGATGAAAAATCTAAAGATGTAATTAACATCTGGGTATTTCCTTCAGGAATTTTTGGCGAAGGAATGTGTTCAATCACCATATCTAATAAAGGCTCTATATTATCTATTTCGTCTTTCCAATCGTGGTTCATCCAATTGTTTTTGGCGGAACCATATACCGTTGGGAAATCTAACTGCCACTCTTCTGCTCCTAATTCAAACATCAAGTCAAACACTTTTTCGTGTACCTCATCTGGAGTACAGTTTTCTTTGTCGACTTTATTAATCACTACACAAGGCTTTAAACCAAGGTCAATTGCTTTCTGTAACACAAAACGCGTTTGAGGCATAGGGCCTTCAAAAGCATCTACCAACAACAACACACCATCTGCCATGTTCAATACACGCTCTACTTCACCACCAAAATCGGCGTGACCAGGCGTATCAATAATATTGATTTTGGTATCTTTATATATGACGGAAACATTTTTAGCTGTGATCGTAATACCTCTCTCACGTTCAAGATCGTTATTATCCAGAATTAAATCACCTGTATTTTGGTTCTCACGAAACAGTTGACAGTGATACATGATTTTATCAACCAAGGTTGTTTTTCCGTGATCGACGTGTGCAATAATTGCGATATTTTTTACATTAGCCATAAGTGCCTTGTTTTAAGCGTGCAAAGTTACATTTAATTTTCTTACTTTAGTACTGCTTATTAATTTTAAAACACCTTTTAATTTTGATTATATTTGCAGCATAAATTTACAGCAATGAATCTTCAAGATATTCCAAAATTAAAACATACAACTTCGGACAATTTTTTCCTGTTAGCAGGACCTTGTGCGATTGAAAGCGAAACAATGGCGCTTCAAATTGCAGAAAAAGTGTGTAAAATTACTGATGACTTAAAAATTCCTTACATTTTTAAAGGCAGTTTTAAGAAAGCAAACCGCAGTCGAATTGATAGCTTTACAGGAATCGGTGATGAAAAAGCCTTGAAAATTCTTAGAAAAGTTTCCGAAACTTTTGACATCCCAACCGTCACCGATATTCATGAAGTATCGGATGCAGCCTTGGCAGCTCAGTATGTAGATGTATTACAAATCCCTGCGTTTCTAGTAAGACAAACCGACCTTGTAGTCGCAGCGGCTCAAACAGGAAAAGTTGTGAATTTAAAAAAAGGGCAATTTATGAGTCCCGAAGCCATGAAACATGCCGTTCAAAAAGTGAAAGATGCTGGAAACGAAAAGGCATGGATTACCGATCGTGGCACCATGTTTGGCTATCAAGATATGATTGTTGATTTCCGTGGCATTCCAACAATGCGTGCTTTTGCACCTACTGTTTTGGACGTGACACACTCGCTACAACAACCCAACCAAACAAGTGGCGTGACCGGTGGTCGTCCAGATATGATTGAAACCATTGCCCGCGCAGGCATTGTTAATAATGTGGATGGATTATTTATCGAAACACATTTTGACCCTTCCAATGCCAAAAGTGATGGTGCCAATATGCTTCACATCGACCATTTAGAAAAATTACTTACCAACTTAAGCGCCATAAGACGCACTATAAATTCCCTTTAGAACCTATGCAAAAGGCACTCCTCATTTGCTTATTATTTGGATTCAGTATTCAAGGATATTCTCAAGAAACGCCTCTTGAAATTTCTATGGAAACACCCACCATCGAAACTAGTTTTAAAACCCAAAATAAAGGTAAATTCTATTTTTATTGGGGATGGAATAAAGCACAATACAGCTATTCAGACATCACCTTTAGAGGGGACGATTATGAATTTACACTCTATGATGTGGCTGCCAAAGACCGTCAAAACCCGTGGGATGCAGACGTGTATTTAAATCCTACAAACATCACCATTCCGCAAACCGTGGCAAGAATAGGGTATTATTTTCATGACAATTGGAACATTTCTATAGGAGACGATCACATGAAATACATCATGGTAGAGCAACAACCCGCCACGATTGATGGTTATATTGACTTAGACGATCCACTCTCAGAATTCAACGGTGTGTATGACAATGCACCTATATACATTGATGAGGATTTCTTGGAATTTGAACATACCGATGGACTCAACTATATAAATGTTGAGATTTCAAGAGTTGATAATCTTGGGGATTATCTAAAATGGAATTCCAAAAAAATACAACTGAATCTGTTAGAATCTTTTGGTGCAGGAATTTTATACCCAAAAACCAATTCAACCTTACTTTCTAAAGAGCAAAATGATGAATTTCACTTGGCAGGATTTGGACTGTCTTTTAAGGCGGGTGTCAATTTAACTTTGTTTGACCACTTTTTTGTACAAGCGGAATTTAAAGCAGGCTATATTGATATGTCGGACATACGAACTACTAGATCCACAGCAGACTCTGCTTCTCAAGAATTTTTCTTTTACCAAAGAAACATTTCTTTTGGGTACATCTTTCAGTTAGTAAAATAAGAAACTTTAGTCCTTTAACTGTGGTATTTTCGTTATGGTATTCAGTCCATATTTATCTACCAAATAAACCAAGGACGTCATGGTGGCGGCTCCTAACTCTAATTCACGTTTATTAACGGCATCAAAAGTATCATTCGCCGCATGGTGGTGGTCAAAGTAACGTTGTGAATCTGGACGCAATCCTGCCAACACATTCGTGTTTTTTTTTAAGGGACCAATATCGGCACCACTGCCTCCTTTTTTGAAATAATGAATAAGATAGGGTTCAAACAAAGGCTTCCATTGCATGATTTGATCCACTTTATAATCGGGGCCATCAAAAGTGAAGCCTCGAGGTGTGAACCCACCTGAGTCACTTTCTAAGGCAAAAATATGATTCTCCCCTTTTCGTGTGGCTTCCTTCGCATACGCTTTACCACCTCTTAATCCATTTTCTTCATTCATAAACAATACAACTCTGATCGTTCGTTTGGGTTTAATTCCCGAAATTTTCAATAAGCGCAGTACATCCATAGATTGGACACAACCCGCACCATCGTCATGCGAACCATCCCCTAAATCCCACGAATCTAAATGTCCGCCGACGGTAATGATTTCCTCTGGAAATTCAGCCCCTGTAATTTCGCCAATCACGTTGTAAGACTGCACATCTTTTAATTGACGACAACTTTGTTTGATAAATAATTTAAGACTTGAATCGATCTTTAGCATACCGCTTAACATTTCGGCATCATTGGTGCTAATCGCTGACGAAGCAATCCGTTTAGATACAGGTGCATCTCCGTAAGACATTGCTCCCGTGTGAGGCAAATCGTCCATTCTGAGATTCATAGAACGCACAATCATGGCAACTGCTCCGAGTTTACCAGCTTCTTCTGCCCCATTGTAACGCTGATCGACACAACCACTATAGGCTTCAAAAGTTAAGATCAAATCGGCTTGCATGGGACGGTTGAAAAATACGATTTTTCCTTCCACATCTTTTCGCTCCAAGGCTTTTAATTCTTCTATGCCTTGCACTTCAATCACTTCTGCTTTCACACCTTGAAGCGGAGTAGCAACCGATCCTCCCAAAGCACATATATTCACAGAAATAGTTTTCCCAGGCGCCGTTTCTATATAGGCAAATTCAGGCGTACCTCGCACCCATTTTGGCACCATGACAGGTTGCAACCAAACACGGTCGAGGCCTAATTTTTCTAATTCTTCTTTGGTATATTCAACTGCCAATTCGGCATTTAAAGATCCTGATAAACGGCCTCCAATTTCGTTAGATAAATAATCTAACCATTGGTAACTTTGACCATTGGTTAAGGTGTTTTTATAGATTGTTTTGATATAATCTGCATCGGATTGCGCATTCAAACCGAGCGTTAAAAAACAGAAAATAATGAGTGCTAGGTATTTCATAATCTAAATTTTATAAAAGTAAAACTAAGCCATGTAAATGAATCTAGTGTTAAGATTGACACAAAACTTGATTATTTACTCACAAATGCCTTGACATCTGCAACGGTAACTTCCGCTTCTCCAAGAATAATAAGCCGTTCAACCACATTTCTTAACTCCCTGATATTTCCTGTCCAATCATAGGCTTTAAGCAATTTAAGCGCTTCTGCCGAAAAACTCTTTTTAGCGGTTCCTTGTTCCGAGGCAATTTTATTTGCAAAATAATCGACCAATACAGGAATGTCATCTCTACGATCGTTTAGTGGCGGTACTTTAATTAAAATAACTGCCAAACGGTGGTATAAGTCTTCACGGAAACGTCCTTCTGATATTTCTGTTTTAAGGTTTTTATTTGTAGCAGCAATCACCCGCACATCTACTTTGATGTCTTTATCACTCCCAACACGTTGGATGCGACTTTCTTGCAGAGCACGTAATACTTTTGCTTGCGCGGAGAGGCTCATATCCCCTATTTCATCAAGAAAAATAGTCCCTTTATTGGCGGCTTCAAACTTTCCTGCACGGTCTTTATGAGCGCTTGTAAATGCGCCTTTAATATGCCCAAACAATTCACTTTCAATTAGTTCACTAGGAATTGCCGCACAATTCACTTCAATCATAGGCCCTTTGGCGCGGTCACTTTTTTGGTGCAACCAATGGGCTACTAATTCTTTTCCAGTACCATTAGGTCCTGTCACCAATACGCGTGCTTCGGTAGGCGCTACTTTATCAATAATTGATTTGATGGTCTCAATTTCGGGGCTGTTACCAACCATTTCGTATTGTTTGCTGACTTTCCGTTTGAGACGTTTATTTTCGACCACCAATTGTTTGCGGTCCAGTGCATTTCGAATGGTATTCAGCAGACGGTTCAAGTCGGGTGGTTTTGAAATATAATCATAGGCACCCATGCGCATGGTGTTCACAGCCGTGTCTAAATCGCCATGCCCTGAAATCATCACCATCGGAATTTCTGGTTTGATTTTTTTGACTGCTTCCAGAACTTCAACTCCGTCCATTTTGGGCATTTTAATATCACACAATACCAAATCAAAATCGTCTTTTTTAATCATTTCGGTACCGACCAAGCCATCTTCGGCTTCAAACACTTGGTATTGAGCATTCTCTTCCGTCAGTATTTTGACAAGGACACGACGGATGGAGGCTTCATCTTCAATGATTAAAATTCTAGACATTTGGTGTTGATTTAGTATGCATTAATAACGTTTCATTCAAATTAATATTTCAACCATTTATAAAGTTCTTTATAGGTTGGCTTTTTGCCATGCATCAAGATTCCAATACGGTAGATTTTTGCGGCGAACCATACTGTAACTACAAAGCTCATTATCAAAATTAAAAGCGAGGCGATTTGTTCCCATAACGGAACACCAAACGGAATCCGCATCAACATCACCACAGGAGAGGTAAATGGTATAAATGAAAATACGGTTGAAATGGTGCCATGCGGATCTTCAATCACGGTAAACACTCCCACATAAACCCCTATAATCAAGGGTATCAATACGGGAATCATAAATTGTTGGGTGTCCGTTTCGTTGTCCACCGCAGCACCAATGGCCGCATATAACGAACTGTACAACAGATATCCTCCTATAAAAAATAAGATAAACGCCACTATTAAATTCCCAATTGGAAGGGCGCTAAATTCATTGACAATCATTTGAATTTTGTCGGTGGATTCTGGATTTGAAAGCGTTTCATTTACCATGTCTTGTTGCGGACTTTGAGACAAGTCAACTCCAAAAATGGCAGATGCTGAGAAAAGTAAAATAGCACCTAAAACAATCCAAGTGGTAACTTGTGTAATTCCTGCTAAAGAGGTCCCAATAATTTTCCCCATCATCAGTTGGATGGGTTTTACTGAGGAAATAATTACTTCGATAATACGGCTGGTTTTTTCTTCAATCACACTGCGCATGATCATGTTTCCATAGATAATGATAAACATAAATAACAAATAGCCAGCTGCACCGCCAAAGATCAATTTCATAACACTCCCCACCTTGGAAGTTTTTACGCCTTCAAAGCTTTCTTGATTGATTTCGATATTGGTTTTAGAGGATTCAATGAGTGCTAAATCAACTCCTTCATTTTGTAATTTTAGTTCGGATAATTTGTTTTCGATTTTCGATTCCAAAGAAGATATAAATGAAAGGGAAGGCGATTCTTCAGAATAAAACCGAATGGCGCTCGACACCGTTTCTAAAGGGGTGTTAGGAATGTGAAGCAAGCCATAAGCGCCTTCTTGATTGGCGAGTGTTTTGGCAGTTTCCAAATCAACTTCAGAAAGGTGGTTAAAAATTGTTTGATCGTTAGTTTTGAAGGATTCCGAAAGGAAATCCGTTTCGTCTAAAACATAGATGGTACGGACAGTATCGTTATTGACACTCGACAAATAGCCTACAAATAAAAACAGGGCTATCATAATGAGGGGCGTCAAAAATGTCATGAGTATAAACGATTTGTTGCGCACTTTAGTCAGATACTCACGTTTGATAATTAGTGGAAGGTGATTCATGACTTGTTATTTTGGATGGTTTGAATAAAAATATCACTCGCATTTGGAATTAATTCATTGAAATGGAGCACTTGTGCTTGCGACGTTAAAAACGTCAATAAATCATTGGAGGTCCCTTCTGACCCTAATGAAATATTCAGTTTTAAATCATCATGCAGGGATTTAAAATCTGCTGGAGTGACTTTAAATTTCGATTTAATGATTTGTTCTAATGCGCGTTTGTTGTCTGTCAGCAGCCCTACTTCAAAAGAATTTGTTTTATAATGTCGTTTGATGTCGTTTAGTTTGCCATCTAATATTTTTTTGGATTCATGAATTAGGGCGATATGATCACACAATTCTTCCACCGATTCCATTCGGTGGGTGGAGAAAATAACGGTTGCGCCTTCATCTCTCAATTGCAAAATTTCGTCTTTTATAAGATTGGCGTTGATGGGGTCAAATCCCGAAAACGGCTCGTCAAAAATCAACAGTTTGGGTTGGTGTAAAACGGTGACTACAAACTGAATTTTTTGCGCCATTCCTTTGGAGAGTTCTTCTACTTTTTTGTCCCACCAATGGCCTATTTCTAGTTTGTCAAACCAGTATTTTAAGCGCTTCTTCGCTTCCGAATACGACAAGCCTTTGAGTTGTGCCAAATACAAGGCTTGCTCCCCGACTTTCATGGATTTATACAGCCCACGTTCTTCTGGCAAATAGCCTATGTATTGCACATGGTGAGACTGTAAAGGTTCCCCATCTAAAAAAACCGATCCGGTGTCGGGCATGGTAATTTGATTGATGATTCTAATGAGGGTGGTTTTCCCGGCGCCATTGGGACCTAACAATCCAAAAATACTGTGTTTGGGTACTTGTATAGAGACGGCGTCCAAGGCTTGGAACTCACCGAAATATTTTGAAACTTCTTTGGTTTCTAAAAGGTTACTCATTTAATGTGTTTTGGTATAAGACGTAACAATATAAGAAAAGTTACACTGAAAAAGTAAAACTGTCACTATTAATTTAGGACTGTTAACATCACATATATTTTTGGATGTACGGATTTTATATATATATTTACAACGGACTTAGACCTCAAATCTGTTTCTTCATTTTAACCAATTCAACTTTTTAGTAAGATATTAGAGTGCTGTATTTATACAGTGTTGTGTGAGTATGTGATGTTTTTAAAAGTTAATTGAGCAGCATAGTTGTTGAATTAATTTCTATAAACTTAAGGTTATGAATACAAAAAATGAAAAATGATAAACGAGAACAAAAGTTCCTGTTATCCGGAAATAGAGACGTATAAATAGGAGGTTTGTTCTCCATATAACGAGTTAGCAACAAGCTTAAAAAACATGGGATACAAGAAAGTATGTTTAGATTGCAGAAAAGCTTTTAATCGACCAATAAACTTGGAGAAAGAAAATAAATCGATTTGTCCTCAATGTGAAAATCCAATGACTGAATTATATCATTTATTTCAACCACCGAAGCAAACTGAAAAAAAGAAATGGGAAGTTGTTAAGTATTTGGTGGAAAATGGATTTCGATATTACCACGTTTGGGAAACTATTAATAGGAATTCAAAAGGAGAGATAACCAGTTACCAGAATTATACAAAATATCCTGACAACATGAATGATGCAAAAGAGTTTGTTGAAAAATATCAAGATCAAGCTTTAAAACAATAAAGTCCTATTTTAATATGACAGAAGAAGAATTAAAGGAAATAGAGGAAAGGTGTCTATCTGGAACCAAAGGACCCTGGATACCTATGATTGAAGGAATTACTCATACTTGTGGTGACGACTTTATAATGATTGGCGTAAAAGATGCTGATGATTACGAAAATTTATCAAGAGGAAATGATCTTTATTTATCGGATGGAAATAATGAAGATTTGAATTTTGTAGCAAATGCGAAACAAGACATACCAAAACTGATTGCAGAAATAAGAAAATTAAAGGAGAAATTAAATAAAGTCAGTTGCTAACAGCACCTAATATCACATGGCCGCGTTAGGGTCATTAATGAAAAGATGTAGTAAATTTGAAAGTACAATAAATCAACATAAACTTGAGTAGCAAACGGCCACGTGCCATAGCTGCAACACGTTGTAAATAATACCCAAACTGACCGCAGAAAATGAATTTAGACGAGTTAGCAAATAACATTCGGAAAATTTCAAAAGAAGATTCCATTCAAAAACTAGCTGATAATTTAGAAGGCTGGAAAACTGACGAAAGAAATGCGATTGAATTAGGGGAAAATATCGAACGTTTTCTTGGAAATACTTGGATTATAAAGCTAACGGACTTTGATAAAGTTTATGGAATGTGGACTGAATTTAAAAACTCTGCAATTGATGGAATTGGTGGAATGACAATGAATGAAAGACTATATTGGTTCGGAGCATTTGACTTATTCGACAATGCAAAAACCGAATCCGAACGAAAAAAGATATATGGAAAATTAATGGCTGCAAAATGAAAGAAGAAATTAAATTGACTTTAGCGGCAGAACCCAGCTCCGCAAAGCCTCCTGACTTAGCGGGATAAAAAATGAATTCAAACTAAAAATTATCAATAAATATATATACATAAAAAACAATGGGGATTTTAGATAAACTTTTCGGAAGTAACAAGAATTCAGTTTCTAAAACAAATGAACAGAAAATTGAACACGCAGTTATTATTTATTTCAACAATGGAATTAAAGGAATGGATGAAATTTACGAATTAAGTGATGAACTCAGAACTATTATTGAGAAAAATAATTTGGGTGAATTTGATGGACACGAGGTTGCTATAGATAATAGTGATGGATCTTTATATATGTACGGGCCAAATGCAGAATTATTATTTAAGGGAATTAAATCTACATTAGAAAAAACCCGTTTTTTAAATGGAGCGGAAGCTGTATTAAGATTTGGACCTCCTGAAGAAGGAGTAAAAGAAATTACAGTTGAAATAAAACCCGCTGCGTATTCTATGACTTAAACAAATAAAATTTCAATTAATTTTAAGCTGCATATTTCATAAAATCAACGTAAGGTGAATTTCTTTTAATCACAGCAAACATTCTAGCTATTAGCTTATTTCTAATTATGTTAATAGTACTCATTTTGCTTTTACCAAGCTCTAATCTTCTTTCATAAAAGGTTTTTATTTCTAAGTTATATTGCAGGGATCCTTTAGCCCCTAAATCCAACAAGCTTTTCATCTTTTTGTTGGCTAGGTTGCTCACTTTTGTTTTCCCTCTGATACTGGTTCCTGAAACGTTTGGAAATGGAGCTACTCCGCAGTAGGAAGCAAATTGTCTGTGTGTTTTAAATTTTGTAAATCCTTCTGTTAAAACAATGGTATAAAGTGCTATCTGTGGGCCGACTCCCTTGATACTTGTTACTAATTCATATTGGTTTTTCAACCCTTGATCACTTTTAACAACTTTGTCCATTTCTTGCTCTATTTCAGAAATATATTTGGATAAACTTTTAATGCTTTTTTCTAAAATTTTAAATACAATTTCGTTGTCTTTTCTGATGTAAACTAACTTGTATTCCTTCAGTAAAGCTTTATCACCAGACCTTTGTTTTACTTTTGTTTCTCTTAATGCTAAAAGTGTTTTCAGTGATTTTAATTCTTTTGAGGGTAATTTACAGGGACTTATTTCATCTCTCAATCTATATCCATATCGGGCTATTGAGCGAGAGTCAACCCTGTCATCTTTTCCTCTTACAATTCCTAAAGAACGTTTTATTTCAAGACCAGGGACCATCGAAAAAGAAATATTCTCCTTGGTTAAATAAACAGCTAATCTGTGAGAATAAAGTCCGGTATGTTCAAAGACAAATAATACATTTTCAGGACTGAAAGGACTTTGTTTAAATACCCAGTTCACCATTTTTTTAAAATCTTTTACTGTGTTTTCAAACTTACAATAAGCCTTGTTTGAATGGACGGTCACATCAATAGTAAGCTTGCTAACATCAATGCCAATTGTTTCTTTAATTTTCATACTTTTGTTATTAAGTTAATAAAATGATTACATTGACTAAAACCTTTAATGAGGCTGATTGAAATTCTATTTGGTCCTTTTGTAATCGAAATAAAAGAATGGGGACTAATACGCAACATAGTTCTGTAGCTAGCAAAGTCTAAAGTTCACCCCATTCTTTTTTATTAACAAGATAATAGTTATTTTCTAAAATGTAAATCTAAAGGCAAAGTCTCCCGACTTCGCGCAACATAAATAAAAAAATATAGAGAATCCGTTTTGAATGCTAACAGAAAATTGAATACTGGAAACACTAAACAAACAACTCAAAGTCGGGAAATCGAAGATTCGACGAAGTCAAACTTTACGCAAATGGGGAATTAAATTTTTAAATATGAACAAGAAAAACATAAAAAATAGTTTTCTATGTGGAATAGGGTATGCTATTGGAATGTCAGCATTTCATTATTTTAAAAATGGTGAATTTAGTGTTTGGGATTTCCTATTTTATTTCACATTTTTTGGAACTAGTTTGTGGTTGATTAATCGAAATAAATATAAAAAACAGTAAACACAGTGTCTTAAAAATAGACCGTAAACGCCAGCTAGCGCCACGCTTTAGCGTGGTGACATAGAACAACCTACAAATGCCTCAACACCCACAGCTCTACTTCTTCGGACGCACGCCAATGTTGGTCGCGTTTGGTTTTGTCGGAAGCAACTTTAACAGGTCTTTTAAGACATTTTTCCAATTGAAATCTACCACCACTGGCAAGTTCTTTTTCAATAGGATGATCGGTTGTAGCCTTTGTAATTTGCGCTAAATTAGAAAATATCACAACCAATTTTCCATCTGAAGAGAGGCGTTGTTTGGCCGCCTCAAAAAACTTAGGAAAAAGCGTTTCGTTGTAATAAATGGCTTCGTCATTTTTATCTAAGTTATGAGCTGCTGGCAACCAAGGAGGATTAAAAACAATCAACTCGCTGGGTTTTTCCCATTTTCCAAAAAGAGATCCAAAATCGAGTTCTACTTTACGAGACAGCTTTGTGTCGCCCATAAATTCTTTGAGCCCTACAATCGCATTGGGATTGGTGTCGGTTCCAAATACTTTTTGGAAGCCGTGTTTCACCATCTGAAAGGACAAAACACCACTTCCAATTCCTACATCGATGGCGGATTTTTTAGGACCTTCGTACCGTTTTAGCCAATTGTCAAAAAGAATCAAATGGTCAAAACGGGTTGGGAAATACGTCCCGTAATAGGGATGTATTTTATTTCGCAATACGGGAACCGTAATCCCGTTTTGGTACCACTGCCACGCACTGTTCAATCCTTGAACTTTAGGGAAAGGCAACAAGAATTCACTGGCTTCTGGATAAAATGTTTCTAGCCAACCAATAGAAGGTGCTTTTTTAACGACCAATTTATGATCTGCAATTTCGATTAAAATAAGCTTGGACAATTTTCGATATGCATCTCTATAAGCACGTTGTTCTTTAAAAGAAGTTCCTGAGAATTTTCGTTTTAGATGGGTTTGCAACTCCTTCAAAAGTGTCAGTCCATTGCTGTAAAAGGCGGTAATCAATACGGGCCTTCCCGATTCTAAAGATCGAATCGTCCCTTTCACATCTGAAGAGCGATTGAACAACTCTAATTGTGCTTTTGAACTCGTAATGGGAGTTGGCTTATTTATATCGTTTATTGTAATCATGTGGCGTTTTTAGTAGCGTCGTATAAGAAAAATACAACTGCGACAAAGATACTTTTTTAAACTCCATTCTATAGCGATCTTCTAGAAGATCGAATCGTAGGAATTGAATTTAGCAAACGTTAAATTTCTGATTTAATTTGAAATACAATTTTATTTTCTTAAATTTATCTCAGATTTAGATCCCAAATCTATTTCTTCAGAACTAATTGAATCAAGAGTAAGATATTTTTATTGTAAATTTTAAACCGTTTTCAACGCTATTTAAGCGAGGATTAGAGGGATTTAACAAATTAAATATAAACACATGAAAAACATCATTGGATTAGACAAAGAAAAAGCGACTGAACTGAGTCGAGAATTAAATGACTTATTGGCAAACTACCAATTGTTTTACCAAAACCTAAGAGGATTGCACTGGAACATCAAAGGGAAAGAATTCTTCGAACTGCATGTTAAGTTTGAAGAATTTTACAATGATGCTGTACTAAAAGTAGATGAAATTGCAGAACGTATTTTAACACTTGAAGGAGAACCGTTTCACACCTATTCAGACTATCTACAAACGGCTGAAATAAAGGAAGAAAAAAACATTGTCAACGGAAAAAAAGGGGTTGAAATTATTATAAATAATTTTAAGATTTTGATCGCTAAGGAACGAGCCATTCTGTCCCTTGCCTCAAATACAGACGATGAAGGAACCGTCAGTTTAATGAGTGATTACATTTCTCAAACTGAAAAAACATTGTGGATGCTGAATTCTTATTTGAGTTAAAAAAACAATAAAAACAAAGACATGAAAACAAGAATTTTAATTACAGTCATTGGGCTTTTAATGTTTAATCAAACATTTGGTCAAGAGAAACAGACCTATTCTGAATTAATCAAAGAAGCATGGGATTTATACGACTCAAAAGAATATTTAAAATCGGGTGAAAAATATGCAGAAGCATTAGTTGGTATGAAAAGTACTGAAAAAGGAAGAGACCGATATAACGCTGCTTGTTCATGGGCTTTAGCAAATAACATTGATGCTTCATTTGTTCAATTATTTAAAATTGCTAAAAATGGTAACTACACCAATCTTGGACATATTACGACAGATTCAGATTTAAACTCACTGCATTCAGACAAAAGATGGGAAGAAGTCATCCGTATTGTTACAAAAAATAAAGAAATCGCAGAAAAAGATTTAGACAAACCTTTGGTTGCTACTCTTGACTTAATCTTCAAAGAAGATCAAAGCTATAGAAGGCAAATTGGAGAAATAAAAGAAAAATATGGCAGACAATCAGAAGAGATGAAAGCACATTGGAAAATTATAGGTGAGAAAGATTCTATAAATCTCATCAAAATTGAAAAAATCCTTAATGAAAGAGGTTGGTTAGGTACCGACATCATTGGTCGGCAAGGCAATAATACACTATTCTTGGTGATTCAACATTCTGACCTTGAAACTCAACTTAAATATTTACCAATGATGAGAGAAGCCGTCACTAAAGGAAATGCACGCGGAAGTAGTTTGGCTCTTTTAGAAGATAGAGTTGCATTAAGGCAAGGTAAACGACAAATTTATGGAAGTCAAATACATACAGATAAAGACACAAAAGAAAAATATGTAGCACCATTAATTGACCCAGAAAATGTAGATGTTAAACGCTCTGAAGTTGGACTTGGACCCCTTGCTGATTATGTGGGACGTTTTGGTTTTACATGGGATCTTGAAAAACATAAAGAGAGAGTCAAAAAAATGGAAGCTGAAAAAGAAAACTAACTAAGTTTATCTGTGGTTGCTAGCATAACACTTGCATGAATGGTACAAATTGAGAACACTAAAACCAGAAAGCACAAGCAAAATGCTTAGAAAAAAGAGTGACACAATACACGCTGATATAAGACGTATTGTGACCCTCGACAAAAAATATAAAGGATAAACAACACTAGTTGAAGTAAAGTAGAAAATAATGTTAGATAAAAAAGCAAAACAGATTTTATTTAAATCATTTTGGGAAAATGGTTGGGTTGACTCTAAAGATAGACAACTATCAAAAGAGGATTTTGAATATGCTAAATCAAAGGGCTTGATGTTTGAACCTTTAAACATTAGTCACAATGAATGCATAGAAAAAATTATACTCATTAAGGATAAAATTAGTATAGAAAACATTTCTAAAGCATTTCTAAGTAGCCTTTCTTCAAAAAGACTTGAGTTACGTTCTTCATTATCAACTTATTTTTTAGCTAATAAGTTTACAAAACACAAATATTCGCCAGTTATATCAGGAACTTCTTATGTGGATGGAAAGCCTAAATTTCATTCCTACACTTGTGAAATTTGTAAGGAAGTACAATATGGTGTTATTGGAGATGAAAAGTACGAAGAACAAGATTTAAACGTACTTAACTTTGAAAGGTTAAAGTGGGGAGGTATTCGACACGGAGATTTAGTATATATATTATTTGATTTACAACAGTTTGAAAGAGAACAAATTCAAGAACCGTTGAAAGAGGATGTTGATATTTTAAAAAACATTCTAAGAACTATTGAAACCTCTGGTGCAAATGATTATCCCGGAAAGTTAGAAACAAGACTAAAAGATACACTAAAATCAAGTAAAACGGAAAGGGAAGTTTTGATTGAAATTTTAGCAGCAATTGGAATACTAAAACCCAAAAGTTACGACAGACCCATTAGAGGAAAGAATGACTGGACTTTCGCTGAATATTGGAGAGGAGAAGATAAATATGATTTAGATACAGTAAATAAATATTTTGGTAGTTATCTGAAATAAAAACTGGTTACAACAATAGTAATCGTTGCACAAGCTAGCTCGAGCAAATACTCCAGAACATTTTAGATCTAAAAACTAAAACCACTAAACAAACGCTAGTAGAAGGTTTGGTAAATTTGACCGATAAATTTTAAATAAAACACTATGAATGAGTGGTTTAGAAGAAAAACGTGGACTGAAAAAGATGAAACAGAGTTTTTTGTTAAACTTAAAAGAGCTAGAAAAGATGGTCGAGCACAGTATTTGAAAATTCAGGCAATAGAACTAATACGAACAAAAGGCAAAAGACAACTTCAAGCAGCTGAAATTCTTTTGAATAAAATACTAACAGAATACCCTGATGATAAATTAAATAAAAGTCAAACCTTAAATTCATTAGGAGAAATTTATGCTTCCTATAAAAATTACGACAAGGCTATAGAATATTTTAACCAAGCCTTGAATTTTGAAAAAGAATTTCCTAACGTAAAAACGACTGCATATTTGAATTTTTCAGAAACTGTTGTACGAACAGAAAGGTACGATTTATATAGTGAAGTGGAAAATATACTTACACTAGAATTAAAAGAAAACGGAATATTTTTCCCAATACAAAAATATATAGCTTTCTCGGTTCTATCCGTTATTTATGAATATAAAGGAGACAGACTAAAATCTGAATTTTACAGCAATCTCGCTGAAGAAAATGCTACTGCTCAAACAAATGAACTTTGGAATCCAAGGAAACGAAAATATGGAGTTGTTAACGAAAGAAAAAAATGGCTAGACAAACTCATAAAAAAAAACCTAAACAACCCCCAAAACACTAAAAAAGTGACACACACTTCCTAGCACCACAAACACATGAAAAATAGCGTGGTTGTAGGGAAGTTTTTTTATGGAGTACAGGACTGCTCCAATCGTATAAAAGACGCCTCCTGCAAATAAGAGTTGTAAGCCTTCGGTTGTAAAACGTTCCATCAGCGGATTGATTACAAACATAATTTGCCAGCCCATCAAAAGATACAGAGCTGTGGAGAGTTTGTCAAACCGTCCTGTAAAAAACAGTTTTAAGATTATTCCGATAAGCGCAAACGTCCACGTGAACCCAAAAATAATCCAACCCAACGATCCTTCTAAAACGAGTATGGTAAAGGGTGTGTAAGTTCCTGCTATCAACACATAGATGGCTGCATGGTCAAAAATATTCAGTTTTCTTCTGAGGCGAGGGTCTTTAGCAGCATGGTAAAACGTGGAGGCTGCGTATAAAATAACTAAACTCAATCCGTAAATGACGAGACTCGCAGGTTTCCAAAAGCCCTCATAGTGAAAGGATTTAAGGATTAGAAAACACAATCCAACAACACTTAGCAAAAGTCCAAATGCATGGGTGATGACATTCAATCGTTCCTCTTTTTTAGAATAGTGGTGATTTAATTTTTCACTCATACGTGTCAGTGCTTAAATTCCCTAAGAAAACATATCCTTCACCTTTTCAAAAAACGATTTATCCGAGCTTTCTGGTTTTGGTGAAAAATGCTCATCCGTTTTCATTTTTTCGAAAAAGGATTTTTGTTCTTTACTCAAGGTTTTTGGTGTCCACACGTTGATATGCACCAACAAATCGCCACGGCTATAGCCATTGATATTTGGAATTCCTTTCCCTCTAAGACGTAGTATTTTACCAGACTGTACCCCTGCTTCAATTTTCAAACGGACTTTGCCAGTCACGGTATCAATTTCAATAGACGATCCTAAAATTGCATCAGGCAAACTCACATACAAATCATAATGCAAGTTATCCCCTTCACGCTGTAGGGTTGGATGGGTTTCTTCTGTAATAGCGACTAATAAATCGCCAGAAATCCCATTCCCAGGAGCGGCATTTCCTTTGCCTGTCACTTTTAGCTGCATGCCATCAACAACACCAGCCGGTATTTTTATGGAAACTGTTTCCTCTTCCACCACAAATCCTTGCGAATCTGAATTTGGAGGGCGTTTGTCGATACTTTGTCCCGTACCGCCACAAGCATTACATGGAGATGCGGTTTGCATACGTCCTAAAATGGTATTGGTGATTCGCGTCACTTGCCCTTGTCCATTACAAGTAGAACAGGTTCTGTACGTCACTCCTTTAGCTTGGGTTTTTCGTTTGACTTTGACTTTCTTTTCAACACCGTTCGCAATTTCTTCAAGGGTTAATTTCACACGAATACGAAGGTTACTGCCTTTCATCACTCGCTGACGTTGTCCGCCACCGAAACCTCCGAAACCACCTCCGCCACCACCGCCGAAAATATCGCCGAACTGACTAAAGATGTCATCCATATTCATGTGACCACCACCACCGCCGTGACCACCTTCAAACGCTCGATGACCATATTGATCAAAACGTGCTTTTTTGTCAGCATCACTTAATATTTCATAAGCTTCTGCAGCTTCTTTAAATTTATCTTCAGCTGTTTTATCATCTGGATTTTTATCCGGGTGATATTTGACTGCCATTTTTCGGTAAGCTTTTTTTATCTCTGCAGCAGAGGCACTTTTGTTAATGCCTAATATGTCGTAATAATCGCGTTTTGCCATTTCGGTATTGTACTTTTATATCTTAATTAAATTAGTTTCCAATCACTACTTTTGGAAAACGAATCACTTTATCCCCTAGCTTGTAACCTTTTTCAATCACATCAATGATTTTTCCTTTCATATCTTCTGTTGGAGCTGGAATTTGGGTGATTGCTTCATGGTTGTCTGCATTAAATACATCTCCAGAACGAACCTCAACAAGCTCCAACCCTTTTTGCTCAAGCGTCGAAGATAATTTGTTTTTAATCAGCTCTACGCCTTTTGAAAGTTCAGTCGCTTCACTTTTAGACATTTCTAACAAGGCACGGTCAAAATCATCTACTACGGGCAACAACGCCTTGATGACATCTTGGCTTGCCGTAGAAAATAATTCAATCCGCTCTTTTGTCGTACGTCGCTTGTAGTTTTCAAACTCGGCAAACAGACGTAAAAACTTGTCTTTTTCTTGTGCTAAATCGGCTGTCAATTGTTCCTCTACGGAAAGTTCAACAGTTGGTTCTGTAGCCGTTTCATTTGCTGTATTTTCTTCTGGAAGTTCTACTTCCACTTTGGTATCTTTTTTACTCATCGTATGTATAAACGCGTTGGGTGATTAATTTTTGTTTTATAACCAATGGCAAAAGTACTGCCATTATTAATAAAATGTCAAAATGTCACAAAGTATTTTTGTGATCTAAGCTTGTTTAAAATAGTATTTGTAATCAAACGACCGATTTAGGCAATCAAATCTTCTAAAGCGGGTTCAAGTTCTAGGTAGTTAAACTTAAAACCTGCCTCTTGAATTTTAGCGGCACAAACGCGTTGACTTTCCAATGCAATGGCACGCATTTCGCCCAACATGAGTTGGAGGGCAAACTCAGGAACATTGGGCAATACCAACGGACGCTGAAGGATTTTAGCGATTAATTTTGTGAGTTCTGTTTGTTGTACAGGATTTGGTGCCACGGCATTGTAAACCCCTTCTAATTTTGATTCCAATACAAACATAAATAAACGCACTAAATCATCAATATGGATCCAAGATTGCCATTGATCTCCAGAACCTAAAGCGGCACCGAAATAGTTTTTAATCGGCCCCATAATTTTAGGCAATGCACCTTCATGCGTATCCAATACAATTCCAATGCGCAAAGCCGTTGTTTTGACATCGAGAGACTGAAAAGGTTTTAAACTGCCTTCCCAAGACTTCACAACGCTTCGTAAAAAACTGGCGTCTGTTCCTTGAAATTTTTCGTCGTAATAACGTGTTTTAGAATCTGGATAGATTCCAATCGCACTTGCAGAAATGATATGTTTGACAGTAAATTTATGGGTTTCAATACTTGAATGCAACAAAGCCAATGCTTCTGTTCGGCTGGACAGAATAGATGCTTTGTTTGCATTGCTCCAACGTTGGGCAATGGAAGATCCTGCTAAATTAAGAATCACTTCTACCCCTTCAAAACAAGCAACATCGATTGTATCTTCTTGTGGATTCCAATAAAATCCTTTGTAGTTTGTTTGAGACTCCATCTTGGATTTCCGAGTGGTTAAATAATGTACCGTATAGCCATCGGCTAAGCATTGTTTTACCAACGCTTTTCCTACCAATCCAGTAGCTCCAGTAATTAATAGTGTTTGTCCCATCCTCACAAAATTAGTGATAACACCTTCTAAAAAAATGAATTGAGATAGGTTTAACAATACTTTAAGCTTCCTACCCTCATAATTAGGGAAACACTAACAACCTTCTGAAGGTTTGGTAGCTCTTAACATTTCCCGTTTTCCTGGGGGACCTTCCAAACGTTCAACCACAAATCCGACGGCCTGCATCGCACGACGCACACTGCCTTTGGCTGCATAAGTGACTAAAACACCGTTATTTTTTAAGGCATTAAACACGATTCTGAAAATAGGTTCTGTCCATAACTCCGGTTGAACCCGTGCACCAAACGCATCAAAATAAATGAGATCAAATGCATTTTCATCTTTTATATCTGTGAAAAACTGTTGTCGTTTTTTTAAGGAGAAATGAGAAATAACAGAATGTAATTCTTCCCAAGAAACCTCATGTAATGCATCAAAAACAGTTTGTTGATCTGGATCGATTAGAGATGCATAATTTAATTGCGACAATTCTTCTGCCAAAACAGGATATGCTTCGACCCCTTCATAGTGAATTTGAACGCCCTGCGTTTGCGCTTCTAAAGCCGTCACAAATGCATTGAGCCCAGTTCCAAATCCAATTTCAAGAATATGAACAGCTGTTGGCTTGTATGAATTCAGAAAATGATGCAATCCTGTTTTAATAAACACATGTTGCGATTCTTGAATGGCGCCATGAATGGAATGGTATTGCTCGTCCCAATCTTCAATTTGAATGGTTTTTGAACCATCTGAAGTGGTAATAATACTTCGTTTCAAAACTAATTTGCTAAAAGCACACCATCCGCTTCAAAACTATAGGTGAGTTCTGGAGCTACAATGGCTTCAATTTCCAATTCTGAGGCACCTGCATCTTCGGCATAATGCTTTAAATCTTCGACAGAAGTTTCTGAAATAGTAGCGAATCCATTGATAATTACATCTCCTTTCGCATCCAAAGGCATGAAAAATCCATAATCTTTAAAACGGACCATGAGGTCTTTTTCGTCGCCCAAATCAAGGGTCATCCAACAACCTTTTTTGGCACATACTTCTTTGATTGTCCCCTGTACTTTCGTGAACAAAGTATCTGTTTTTTTCATCGTTAAAAATGAAGTTGCTAATTCGTTCATTGGAAGTACCGATTGTGCATCCAAAGCAGCGCCGTACTCCTCATAGACGGTCGAGTCCACTTGTATGGGGGACTGTGCCGGTTCTGCCTTTTGCTTACAGGAATGTAATGAGAGGATTGCTATAAATATTAGAAGGTTGTTTTTCATTTGTTTGGTTTAAATTTTAAATAACGCATAAATATAAGAAGTTTTGAAAGAATGATATTGTCGAAACATTTATTTCTGTAAATTTGTAGGCACGAAATGTTTAAAGCCAACAAATGAATACAATCAAAGTAACTCCTACAACCACATCAAAAATCGATAGCATTGATTTTAAAAATCTTGGATTTGGAACCGTTTTTTCTGACCATATGTTGGTCTGTGATTATAAGAATGGTGCCTGGAGCACTCCTGAAATTGTACCTTTTCAACCGATTTCATTAATGCCTTCTGCAAAGATTTTTCATTACGGACAATCTATTTTTGAAGGAATGAAGGCTTATAAAGACACGGACAAAAAAACATGGTTGTTTCGTCCGGATGAAAACTTTAAACGTTTTAATATTTCTGCCAAACGTTTGTCAATTCCCGAATTACCAGAAGCGGTATTTATGGAAGGCTTAAAAGCATTGCTTAAGGTGGACGAACAATGGATTCCTACACAGGACGGAAGCTCACTATACATCAGACCTATCATTTTTGCTACAGGCGAAGGCTTCCATGCCTCTCCAGCAGATGCTTATAAATTTATGATTTGCACAGCCCCTTCGGGAGCCTATTTTGCAGGAAAAGTTAAAGTACTTATTGAACAAAATTATTCCCGTTCTGCAAATGGAGGTGTAGGATATGCAAAGGCAGGTGGTAATTATGCTGGGCAGTTTTACCCCACGCAATTAGCGATTGACAAAGGGTATGACCAAGTGATTTGGACGGATGACAATACGCATGAATATATTGAAGAAGCAGGCGCGATGAATATATTTGTTCGAATTAACGATACGCTTATCACAGGACCAACGAGTGACCGAATTTTGGATGGCATCACAAGAAAAAGTATTCTTGACATTGCCAAAGACGAAGGTATTAAGGTTGAAGTCCGAAAATTCACCGTCACCGAAATTGTCGAAGCCTCTAAAAACGGCAGTTTAAAAGAAATGTTTGGTGCAGGAACGGCCGCCGTTATTTCTCCAATTGCGACTTTTGGATTTAAAGATACCGATTACGACTTGCCAGAACTTGAAAACCCAGTGGCGTTGCAATTAAAAAAACGCATCATGGACATTCAAACAAACAAAGCGGAAGATTTATTTGGCTGGACTGTAAACGTATAAATTCTAAGACTCCAAAATCTCTTGGATATTGGGCTTAAAATAATGAGGACCTTTCAGTACTTTTCCGTCTTCGCGGTAAATAGGTTGACCATCCTCGCCTAATTTGCTCATATTGCTGCGTTGAATTTCCTCAAAAACAGCTTCTATTTTGTGCTGCATTCCATGCTCAATAATTGTCCCACAAAGAATATAAAGCATATCCCCTAAGGCATCGGCAACCTCTACCATATCGTTGTTATTGGCAGCTTCTAAATATTCTTCATTTTCTTCTTTCATTAGATCAAAACGAAGGGTGTTTTTCGCAGTGCCTAAATCGGCTTTTTGAATGGTACTATAGCCAATTTTGAAGGCTTCGTGGAATTCTTGAACTGCTTTTATTTTAGATTTCATATGTGTGTGTGTTATACATTTTAACGCCTCAAAGAAGAGGGATCAAACATGCTGTGATTCTTATAATTTTTTATAAATTTGACTGAATTTATAAGCCTAAAAATACACAATTATGTTCAGTCAAGGACAACTTACTTTCGGAATCCTATTTGCAATTGTTTTTATGGGTGTTATCATCTATGCTTACCGCAAAGATTTTAACCTTCATCAAAAATATTACAAAGGAAGTTTATGGGTTTTGTTGGCTTTTCTTGGTTTTATTACAGGCATTGCTGCTATCAAATTTATTTTAGGCTACTAAAAAAAGCCACTTACCTTTTAAGATAAGTGACTTTTCAATAGTATTGAACTAAATCTCCTTAGTTGACTTCTGGCAAAAAGCCGTAGTTCTCAGAGTAATACAACATCTGACCTACAAAACTCTCTACATACTTTACCTCAATTGAAGTAATCACACCCTCGGCATCTGTTTGTGGCACCAACACTGGATTCACAAAACCACCATAGGCTGCGGATTTAAATTGTTTGTTACGCTCTAAAACTTCTGCATGGATCACTTGGTTCACTTTCACGCCATACCCTTCTACTAAGTCTTGCACTGCTGCAAAATCACCTTCAGATTTGATACGCTGAGTTTCACGCAATAACTGACCGAATAAATCGTGTAGTTTTTCATAATCATTGATATTGAAATACGTCTTCCCATCACGGGTTACTTTTTCAATCACATTGTCCTTAAGTCCTTTTTCATACGCCCAAGCACTCACCCACTGACGGTTTCTCATGTGCGCTTCTTCTACATCATCTCCTAAGTTTAAACGAATCAATTGAGTCATTAAACCATTTCTGATATAGCCATCAAAAGCCGCCATTCCAACAGCTTTCCAATCCTCAACCAACCCTAACTCTTGTAGTTTTGGATTGTATAAGTAATAAAGACCTACTAAATCAGCACGTCCTTCTTCTAATGTGGACGCATAGTTTTTTAAGGTTTCTTTGGTTTCACCAACACCTGGGTTTAATTGTCCCGATGCATGCCCCACAACTTCGTGAAGTGCCGTGTGTAGCTTATCGCCTAGTTGACCGTATTTTTTCTCTAGCTCATATTCTTCATCGTCATGTACAAATTCTTTAAGTCTTCCAGAACTTCCAGAATTGTTATACGCATTTGTGATGTTTCCTAAAGAAACGGACTTACTTCCAACCTCAGCACGAATCCAGTTCGCATTTGGAAGGTTCACCCCAATCGGAGTCGTTGGCGAAGCATCTCCTGCTTCTCCTGCAACATTGACCGTTTTATAGCTCACGCCTACAACATTTTCCTTTTTATGTTCTGGAAATAACGGTGAGTTGTCCTCAAACCATTGTGCGTTTTTAGACAAGACTTCCATTTTTGCAGACATGTCGAAATCTTTAATTTGAACAATTGTTTCGTAAGAACCTCTGTACCCTAAAGGATCGTTATAAACTTCGATGAAACTATTGATATAATCAATATTACCTTCCGTTGCGGCAGTCCATGCCACATTATAATCGTCCCATGTTTGTAAATCGCCTGTATTGTAATATTTTATGAGCAACCCTAAAGCATCGCCTTGTGCTTGATTCTCTGCAACCCCTTTGGCCAATTCTAACCACTTGACAATTTCATCAATTGCTGCACCATACAATCCACCAGATTTATACACACGTTCTTGTAACTCACCATTGACTTTTACAAGCTGTGAATTTAAACCATGAGATAAAGGCTTTTTAGGATTTGGAGATTTTATTTTAGAATAAAACGATTCTACATCTGCGTTTGTCACACCAGGTCCGTAGAAGTTAACAGCAGAAGCTGCTACGTTGTCTACCCCTTTGGCTTGATTTACTTTCTTAGCATCTACATCATTAAAAATCACTTCAAAAGCTTCGCCTTTTAAAACCGTATTTGATTCGGCTAAAATAGAGGTTAGATATTCCGAAGAAAAATCAGGTTTCATTTTTGCATTGCTATAATGGTGATGAATTCCGTTACTGAACCAAACACGTTTCATATAAACTTCAAAAGCCATCCAATCTGCTGTGGTTTTATCCCCCTTAAAATTAGTATAAACACTTTCGAGGGCGGTACGAATGGTTAAATTATGTCGGTAATTTTGATCCCACATAATGTCACGACCTGACAAACCTGCTTTGGTTAAATAGTAAACAAGTTTTTGTTCTTTCAATGTTAAATTTTCCCACCCTGGGATTTGATAACGTAATACTTTTAGGTCTGCAAATTGCTCGACCATGACAGGAAAATTTTCTTCAGCACTTACTGTGATGAAGTTGGAATCCATAACTTCTGAGTTGTTCTCAGTTTTGCAAGACCAAAAAAATTGAGCTAATACAATCGAGCACAATGCGATTTTAGATAATAGTTTCATTTGATTTTAATTTTAAGTTTAATAGTTTGTTTGAGAGATAATTCAAATATCCACGAATATAATGTATTTTCATTAACTAATAAAAATCATTTTTGGTTGTTACTAAGAAATCTATTTTTAATTTAGCGGAAAGTATAAATAAATGAACCATCCATCACTTAATATTGATACCCAGGGAAATAATCAGATGGATATAACATACTTGCACTGAGCGCAGTCGAAGTGTGACCTTAAAAAACAATAAATAAAAACACATGAAGCAAGTTTTATTAGTCTTTATAGGCGGTGGCGTTGGAAGTGCACTGCGATATCTGGTCGGAAAATTTTTAAAGACTTCCGCTTCAGGGTTTCCTTGGGGTACTTTTTCTGTAAACTTGTTAGGCAGTCTGCTCATCGGAATCTTGATGGGGGTTGCCTTAAAAAACAGCAGTCTCTCCGAGAATCAAACCTTGCTTTTAATCACCGGATTTTGTGGTGGTTTCACCACCTTTTCAGCCTTTGCGTATGAAAATCAAGTGTTTCTAAAAGAAGGTGATTTTACCAGCTTTTTCATCTATACCTTGGGTTCTATTGGACTTGGACTTGCAGCCGTATTTATAGGACTTTTTATCTCCAAAAGTTTTTAATGATCTTTAAAGCGTTTGACACCTGCATTCATTTTTAGAGGAAGGTAATTTTCTCTCGGCACAATTGGGCAAGAGTATTTTTCATTGTACGCACAGTAGGGATTGTAAGATTTATTAAAATCAATTGTCAACTGGTTTCCTTCAGGAATAGTCAAATCAATATAGCGCCCACCACCATAGGTTTCCGTTCCGTTTGTGTCATCCAAAAAAGGAAGAAACAAATAGTCTGAATCAGCTTCATCATCTGGGTCTGGTGCGCCTTGATATACATTTAATTTATAAGACTCCTTATTAATAGTGAACGACAAAATTCCAAAAATGCGTTCTTTGGTCACTCGCTTAGTGGTAGTTTTCATATCAAAAAAAGGCGTGTTTGGCGTGCGCTTCAACTGCGCTTCTACAACAAACAGAGAATCAATTGGGAAAAACACAAGCCCTTCAAACGCTTTTAAATCTTTGGATTTTAAGGGCGATTTAGAGGCGTCTTTAAAAAAGCTGTTTTGTTGTGTTTGAAATTCCGACTGTGCTTTTAAAGGTCGTTTTTGAGATTGACAACCTACAAAAATTAAGAGTGCTACTGCACTGAAAAAAATAGATTTTGTTTTCATCTGGGTGTGTTTTTATTGTTTGTTTATGTATAAAAATACAATTACTTTTTTAATATGGGACGATTTGACACCACATTTGAGAGAATAATTTGAGTTTTGGTTTCTCCGTATGTAATCAGTTGGTCAATCAGTTTTTCGAGGTGACGTTGATTTTGAAGCACCACTTCCATCACAATGTTTTCATTTCCAGTAATGCGGTAACAGTTAATGACTTCGTCCAAGGTTTTCACTTTGTGTAAAAAGGGTTGAAGTCGTCCCATAAATGCCCGGACAGTAATCAGGGCTCTGAAATCATAGCCTAACTCAAAATGAGAGACTTTGGCATAATAGCCATCTATAATACCTGCATCTTCCAATTTTTTGATACGTTCTGTAACCGCAGGGGACGTTATTCCAACTTGGTTGGCGATGGATGTATTAGAAACGCGTGCATTGCATTGCAGTTGTTCTAAAATTTTGGAATGTAAAGCATCTAACTTCATATTTAAAGTATTTCTGATAAAAATATTAAAAATTAAATAAATAAACACATATTACTTTAAATATTAAATATAGACTCCTCTTTTTTGCTCTAATTTTGAGGTAATTATTATTTTAATTATGACGTTTCAAAGTTCTTCAGAATTGAATACAGCTTTTTATAAAAAAGCAGTGGAAATAGGATCTCTTTCTAAAGTAATCTCAGATTATTTGAGAGCCGATCTTTCAGTTTTGAAATCCAACGGACGCGAAGATACCAACATCTATTTTTCAGGCGATATCATTCGTCAATCAGATTCATTAGCCCCTGAGATTATGAAAGCCGCACAAGAGCCGTTTTCAGAACAGAAACATAAGCATGCCGAAACCTTAAAATGGCTCACCAACGGATTGTTTGTCAACTGCCGTCGTTTGGAAAAATGCAATAGTGATGGGCGTGAGTTTATGTCCATTCTCAATAGAGAATTAAAAAAATTCAAGAAACTTCAGAAAACTTGGATGCTGACTATTTAAGAAAGTTTGTGTTTAATTTTCAGGCATTAAGGCTGCCATTTCCAATTGTAGGGTTTTCGCTTTTTGAGCTGCTTGTGTCGCAAAGTCACGATCCGAACACGCATAAATAATCCCTCTGGAAGAATTTACTAAAAGTCCAATATCAGAATTCATTCCGTATTTGCAGACCTCAGCCAAACTACCGCCTTGCGCACCAACGCCTGGTACTAATAAAAAACTATTGGGGACTATCTTTCTGATTTCAGCAAAATAAGATGCTTTGGTCGCACCCACTACATACATTAAGTTTTTGGAGTTCTTCCACCCTTTTGAGGTTTCTAGTACGGATTGATAAAGCGGTTTCCCATCTGTTGTAAGCGTTTGAAAATCATAAGCACCGGCATTGGATGTTAAGGCCAGCATAATGGTATGCTTATCTTGAAATTCTAAAAAAGGTTCAATCGAATCTTTGCCCATATAAGGTGCAACTGTGACACTGTCAAACGCTAAATCTTCAAAAAAGGCCTTGGCGTACATGCTGCTAGTATTTCCAATATCGCCGCGTTTGGCGTCGGCAATTGTAAAAATCTCAGGGTAATTCGTATTCAGATAGGTAATTGTTTTTTGAAGCGACTTCCAACCTTTTAAGCCATAGGCTTCATAAAACGCCGTATTCGGTTTATAAGCCACACACAACTGATGGGTAGCATCTATAATTGCTTTATTAAACTCAAAAATAGGGTCTTCTAATTCTAATAAATGAGTTGGTATTTTAGACAAATCGACGTCCAACCCGATACAAAGAAAGGATTGCTTTTTTTTGATTTCAGAAACAAGTGTTTGAGTCGTCATATACAATTAGATTGCGCCAGTATCTGCTTTGAGTTTTTCGGTGTTTTCTGCCATCATGAGTTCACTGATGATTTTCTGGATATCGCCGTTAATAATGTTTGACAAATCATACAATGTCAATCCAATACGGTGTTCAGTAACGCGTCCTTGCGGATAGTTGTAAGTTCTAATTTTGGCACTTCGATCCCCTGAAGATACCATGCTCATTCGTTTCTCAGAATCTGCGGCTTGTTTTTTAGCCAATTCCATTTCATACAAACGAGACCTTAATACTTTCAGTGCTTTTTCTAAATTTTTATGAGATGATTTTTGATCTTGACAACTTACAATCATACCCGTTGGTTCGTGGTGTAATTTGATCGCTGAATAGGTGGTATTAACCGACTGACCCCCAGGCCCTGTAGAAGTGGTACGCTCAATTCTGACTTCTGTCATGTCGAGTTGTACATCAAATTCTTCTGCTTCTGGCAATACAATCACGGAGGCTGCACTTGTATGCACACGTCCTTGGGTTTCTGTTTGTGGTACACGTTGCACACGGTGTACGCCTGCTTCAAATTTTAGAGTGCCATATACATCTTCACCGCTGACTTCAAAAATAACTTCTTTAAAACCGCCGGATGTTCCGTGGTTAAAATCTACAATATCAACTCTCCAACCTTTAGACTCACAATATTTTGTGTACATACGATGCAGGTCTCCAGCAAAAATACTGGCTTCATCTCCACCGGCTCCAGCACGAATTTCCATCACTACATTTTTAGCGTCATCTGGATCTTTTGGAATTAAAAGCACTCTCATTTCTTCTTCAAGGGCAGGAATTTGAGCCTTGGCTTCTTCCATTTGCATCTTGGCCATTTCAACCATTTCAGCATCACTCCCATCCGATATGATTTCTTGAGCTTCTTCGACATTAGACATTAAGGCCTCATAAACAAGACCTTTGTCAACCATCTTTTTTAAATCTTTGTATTCTTTATTTAGCTGCACATAGCGTTTCTGATCCGATATAATATCCGGCTGGATGATCAAATCATTTATTTCATCGAAACGTTGCTTAACTATTTGTATTTTTTCTAACATCTACTTGGAGAATTATGTTGCAAAAGTACTGTTTTTTATGGATTCAGAGGGGTTGAATTGCGTCCCTAATACTCAAACGTCCCAAACGCACTTTGAATGGTCAGTTTTTTGGTGTCTGCAGCTTCAACACGACCTATTATTTGAGCGTCCACATTGTATGATTTTGAGATGGCTATAATGGCATCTGCAATGTCAGGTTGTACATAGAGTTCCATGCGGTGGCCACAATTAAATACTTGATACATTTCTTTCCAATCGGTATTGGATTGTTCTTGTATCAGCTTAAACAGTGGTGGCACTGCAAACATATTGTCTTTAATAATATGTAAGTCTTCTACAAAATGAAGAATTTTAGTTTGAGCTCCTCCACTACAATGCACCATTCCGTGAATTGAATCGGAAGTATAACGCTCTAAAATTGTTTTGATAATCGGTGCATAGGTTCGTGTTGGCGACAATACTAACTTCCCTGCATCAATAGGAGAATCTTCAACGGCATCGGTTAACTTTACCTGTCCAGAATACACCAATTCTTTAGGAACCGCCGCATCATAACTTTCGGGATATTTGTCTGCTAAATAGTGTCCAAATACATCATGCCTTGCAGAAGTCAATCCATTACTTCCCATGCCTCCATTATAGGTTGTTTCATAGGTTGCTTGACCAAAAGAAGCCAGACCAACAATCACATCGCCGGGCTGTATATTCGCATTGTCAATAACTTTGTTTCGGGGCATTCTGGCAGTCACTGTGGAATCGACAATGATAGTTCTGACCAAATCTCCAACATCTGCTGTTTCACCACCAGTAGCGTGAATGGTCACTCCAAACCCCTTAAGGTCTTCTATGAGTTCTTCAGTACCATTGATAATGGCTGAAAGCACCCCGCCTGGAATGACATTTTTATTACGTCCTATAGTGGAAGATAGCATGATATGATCGGTAGCACCGACACATAACAAATCATCGATATTCATAATGAGCGCATCTTGAGCGATGCCTTTCCAAACCGAAATATCACCGGTTTCTTTCCAATACATATAGGCTAAAGAACTTTTGGTCCCCGCACCATCGGCGTGCATAATGAGACAATAATCTTCGTCGTTTGTTAAATGATCGGGCACAATTTTACAAAAGGCTTGTGGGAACAATCCTTTGTCTATATTTTTAATCGCGTTATGTACATCTTCTTTGGATGCCGAAACCCCTCGTTGTGCATAGCGTTTACTTATCTCGTTGCCCATAAAAATTATTTGTTATGCAAAAATAAGAAAGTATTTAAGAAAAAGGCTAAAGAGAAAAGAAAATAGAGTAAAGAGAATAGAATAGAGAGGAAAGAAAAAAGAGTCAAGATGCAGGATGCAATATGAGTAGTAACTTAATTCTTTGCTCATAATTTTTTTTTAGTTTTCTGCACTTCGACTGCGCCTAACTTCGACAGGCTCAGTGTGATGTTAGATATTCGAAATAGTCTGTTCTCATAAAACAGATTGCCGCGCTTTAACAATGTAAAACACAAAGAAGACTACACGCATAACAAGGGGCTTAAGCCCCTTGAGACCCAATACTGAGAACACTTAGCTTTCGTTTTAATTCTTAATACTTTGTTACTTTATACTTAATACTCATTTTTCTATACTCTCTTCTCTTTTTTCTCAATACTTTGTACTCCCTACTTAATACTCATTTGTCTTACTTCGTAAAAAGCAATTCACGGTACTTGGCTAACGGCCATAATTCGTCATCGATCAAGAGTTCTAACTTGTCACAATGGTATCGAATATCATCAAACAGTGGCTTCACTTGGTTACAATAAATCGCTGCTTTTTTGGTCGTATCTTTAACAGTATTGGCTTTTTTACGCGCGTTGGTCATGGTGGTTACACCCGAGTTAATCGCTTCGATTCGTTGGGATATATCTGCAATTAACACCAACTGTTCGCTGGCATATTTCTTAAAGTCTTTACCGAAAATATCTTTTAGTCCTTTGACATTATCAATCAGAATATTTTGATATTTAACCGCTGTTGGAATCACATGATTTCGGGCTATATCTCCTAAGGTTCGCCCTTCGATTTGAATAATATGTACGTATTCTTCAATTTCTATCTCGTAACGTGCTTCGATCTCGACCTTATTCATGACATTTAAGCCTTCATAAAGTGCGATGGTTTTAGGATCAATTTTGATTTTAAGTGCCTCTGGCGTATTTTTATTATTACTCAAACCTCTTTTTTCGGCTTCAGCTTGCCAGTCATCGCCATACCCATTTCCTTCAAAAAGAATATTTCGAGAGGTTTTAATGTATTCTCTTAAAACATTAAATATGGCTTCATCTTTTTTCAATCCTTTTGTTGCAATGAGCGCATCTGCTTCGGATTTAAAATCAATGAGTTGACGTGCCACAATCGAATTTAAAACGGTCATCGGATTGGCGCAATTAGCGGTGGAACCTACGGCACGAAATTCGAATTTATTACCAGTAAACGCAAATGAAGAGGTTCGATTCCGATCGGTATTATCTAATAAAATCTCAGGGATTTTTCCAACTACATTCAGTTTTAAATCTGTTTTTTCTTCTGGAGATAATTTTCCTTTGGTGACTCCTTCCAATTCATGAAGTACTTTAGAAAGTTGGGCTCCTATAAATACAGACATAATTGCTGGCGGTGCTTCATTGGCTCCAAGACGGTGGTCGTTGGTGGCTGAAGCAATCGATGCGCGAAGCAATTCTTCATTGTCGTGAACCGCTTTAATGGTATTGACAAAAAATGTAAGAAACTGCAAATTGCTCATCGGCGTTTTTCCAGGGGCTAATAAATTAATTCCTGTATCGGTGCTTAAACTCCAGTTGTTATGTTTCCCAGATCCATTGACACCAGCAAATGGCTTTTCATGAAATAGGACTTTAAAATGATGACGGTCGGCAACTTTTTGCATGACGTCCATGACTAGTGAGTTGTGGTCAACTGCTAAGTTAGCTTCTTCATAAATGGGTGCCAACTCAAATTGGTTGGGTGCAACTTCATTATGGCGTGTTTTTACGGGAATACCTAGCAACATAGATTCTGTTTCTAAGTCACGCATAAAGTTTAAGGCACGTGCTGGGATGGTTCCAAAATAATGGTCATCCAGTTGTTGATCTTTTGCAGAGCTATGTCCTAAAAGTGTACGCCCCGTCATTTCTATATCTGGACGAGAGGCCACTAAAGCTTTATCAATCAAAAAATATTCTTGTTCCCATCCTAAAGAGGCAGTTACTTTTTTGACCGTTTTATCAAAATAACGAGCGACGTCAGTCGCTGCATGATCGACGGCATTCAGTGCGCGTAATAAAGGTGTTTTATAATCCAAAGCTTCTCCTGTGTACGCTACAAAAACAGTCGGAATACAAAGTGTGGTTCCAAAAATAAAGGCTGGAGAGGTTGGGTCCCAAGCGGTATAACCACGGGCTTCAAACGTATTTCGAATGCCTCCATTAGGAAAGGAAGATGCGTCTGGTTCTTGTTGAACGAGTTGATTTCCTTCAAAACGCTCAAGGGATTCGCCATTGCCTAGGGTTTCAAAAAAGGCATCGTGTTTTTCGGCAGTAGCTCCTGTCAAAGGTTGAAACCAGTGTGTATAATGTGTGACGCCTTTGGCCATGGCCCAATCTTTCATAGAAGAGGCAATCTGATCGGCGATGGGACGGTTGATTTTATCTCCTTTATTAATTGCCAACATAAGACTGTTCAGCGCTTCTTTGGTCAAAAATTGACGCATGGTTTTAAATCCAAAAACATTGGCTCCGAAAATTTCGGATTGTTTGGCTTCTTTAGCAACTAAGGTTGGGGGGCGGTCTAAAGACTGTTTGAGAGCATGAAATCTAAGTGTTGACATAAGTAACTGGTTTTAAGTGAAAATCTTAGTACAAAAATAAAATATTAGCGGCAGAAATAAGCGTTCGGCAAAATATTTATTAACAAATATAAAATTTATCTAGTCTTAAAATATGAAAAATATAATGAAACCCTTAAAAATATAGGGTATTCAATAAAAATATATAAGTGTTAATAAAATCTACCCTTAAAAAAATAGAGTAACTATCATTAGTTTTATATTTGTTGTGATTATTTTAAACATTTAAAAAATTATGGCAAAAATTAAATTAGAATATATTTGGTTAGATGGATATTATCCAACTCAGAATATGAGAAGTAAAACTAAAGTTGAAGAACATGAAAACTTTCAGGGAACTATAGAGGAATTAGAGAATTGGTCTTTTGATGGTTCATCAACAAGGCAAGCCTCTGGTGGTGCTTCTGATTGTTTGTTAAAACCGGTTGCAATCTATCCAGATCCTGCAAGAATTAATGGTTTTTTGGTCATGACTGAAGTTTTGAATGCAGATGGTACGCCTCACGTTTCTAACGGCAGAGCTACTATTGAGGATGAAGACAATGATTTCTGGTTTGGTTTTGAGCAAGAGTATTTTATCATGGATACAAAAACACAATTGCCATTAGGATTCCCAATTGGAGGCTACCCTGCACCACAAGGAATGTACTATTGTTCAGTTGGTGGATTACATACACACGGAAGAAATTTAGTCGAAGAACATGCTGATTTATGTATTGATGCTGGCTTAAATTTTGAAGGAATAAATCAAGAAGTAGCATCCGGACAATGGGAATTCCAATTGTTTGCTAAAGGAGCTAAACAAGCGGGTGATGAAATTTGGATTGCTCGTTACTTACTAGATCGTTTAACAGAAAAGTATGGTTACTATATTGATTACCATCCAAAACCATTAGGAAAAGACATGGATTGGAATGGTTCCGGAATGCATGCAAACTTCTCAAATACAATTTTAAGAACTTGTGGAGATAAAGAGGTATATGCTAAAATTTGTGAAGCATTTAGACCTGTTGTAAAAGAACATATCGAAGTTTATGGTGAGTTTAACGACCAACGTTTAACTGGTTTACACGAAACGGCTGCAATCACCGATTTCTCTTGGGGAGTTTCAGATAGAGGCGCTTCAATTCGTATTCCAATTATTGCTGTTGAAAAAGGCTGGAAAGGCTGGTTAGAAGACAGAAGACCGGCTTCAAATGGAGATCCTTATAAGATTGCAGGACGTATCATTAAAACGGTAAAGTCTGCTAAGATTTAATCACTCCTTCTTTTACTTACTTATAAAACGCTTGCATAATTTGCAAGCGTTTTTTTTTTGATTGATTTTTTTATTATATTTATGAAATATTATAACCAATTTAACTAACTGTCATTCTTTATGAATTACAGTTAATCAGTAGTCCTCATTTTATAAGTTTAAACCTAGTCCTATAGCTCTGCTACAGATCGTTTTGAACATTCAAAAACCTAAATGAGTACCTAACTATAATTTGAAAGTTATGAAAAAACGCGTCCGTTTATACAATTTCCTTATTGACTCTGCACTGTTTTTTGTGGTCGTAATAATTTTTTCAGCCCTATTAAAGGACTATGTTGCAGAGGAATATTTGAAATATGTCATGATCCCACTGTACTACCTGTATTATTTCATTATGGAGTGGACTACAGGGCAAACCGTTGGTAAAATGATCACCAAATCAAAAGTCGTAAACTGTGGCACGGATGAAAAACCTAAATTTTCAAGCATCCTTATAAGAACCCTATGTCGCTTAATCCCTATTGATTTCTTCTCCTATTTATTTATACCCATGGGGATTCATGATCGGGTATCCAAAACAGAATTAAAACAATTTTAACCATAACTATTAAATTACATTGAAATGAAAAAAATGAAAAATGTTGCTGCAATCGGACTCGTTGCACTAATGATGACAAGTTGTGCTACCGTTTTTGGCGGAAAAGTAACGGCACATCAAAAAACAAAGCCTGCTGCAGGTGAAGAACAAAGAGAAATTAGAGTAGGTGCATTAATTGCCGATCTTTTACTTTTTTGGCCAGGAACAATCGTTGATTTTGCAACGGGTGCGATCTACAGACCAAAAAACTAAATTTACGAGCTTGTCATCGACAAGTGGGCACAACGTTTCTTTTAAAAGATTCTCAGTTGCCTTGTGAATTTTAACTCAATTTTTAAAAACGCTTGCAGCAATTGCAAGCGTTTTTTTTGTGGTAATTATTTTTTTACTACATTTATAGCAGACTTAGACCCCAAATCCAATTCTTCAAAACAAATAAAAAACTGTGTAAGCGATTATTTGACTGTAACTATTAACCCTAAAGTGGGATCTATTGGGAGCTATTTGAGTATAGAAACCAACATGCAATTATGACATTAAAATAAACCTTAAAATCAAATATTATGAAAACAAAAATAGTAGCAATGATAATACTCTCCTCTGTCATGGGACATTATTTAGCAACCGGACAATGTGCAAACAGCTCAAATGTGGACTCATTTGTATATAATGGACAAACGTATGAAGTCATTAAAGAACCTAAAAATTGGGCTGATGCAGCGAGTTGTGCAGTACAAAGAGGTGGTGTTTTGGCAGAAATTAATAATGCTTCTGAACAGAGTGCCATTTATACAGCGCTAAATTCAAATACGAGCATCACTTTAAGCAGTACAACTGCACAAGATGGCGGTGGCAAAGCTTATGTTTGGATTGGAGGAAATGATATAACTACTGAGGGCAACTGGGTTTTGAATGGCAACAACGACGCTAGCAGTACTCAGTTTTGGATGGGCACAACTTCTGGAAATGCTGTAAATGGGCTTTATAATCATTGGGGATCTGCTGGATCTTCTGAACCTGACGATTACAATAATAACCAAGATGCACTTGGCCTCTCTTTGGAGGCATGGCCAAATGGTAATGCTGGAGAATGGAATGATTTAAACCAAGCCAATACATTGTATTATCTCGTAGAACATTCATCGATACTTGGAGTAAACGACCGAGAATTTAATACTAGAACCAAACTGTTTCCAAATCCAGTTATCGATGCTTTAACCATCGTAACAGATGGATTAGATCTACTTGATGTGGTGGTTATCAATCCATTGGGACAAGAACTACTCACTCTAAATATGGAAGAAAAAATGAATGCAACAAAAATTGATTTTTCAACATTTAGCAATGGTATGTACCTAGTTAAAATGCGTTTAAAAAACGGAAACACTCTTATAAAGCAAGTGGTTAAATAATGTAATGTATCAATAACGCAACTAAAATTAAAAAATAAAACATGGAAAATTTAAATGAAAATAAAAACAATCCAAAACAAAGACATGGATGCGTAACTGCTTGGTTAATTTTAATCATTATTGGATCTTCACTTTCATCTCTTGTATATCTTTTTGCTGGTAATAAGGTGGCTCAAAGTTACCCTGATGGAATATCTAGTTCAATGTTGATTCTTTTAGCTGTACTGGGAATAGGGAATGTGATTTTTGCTATCCTTTTATTTAAATGGAAAAAAATTGGGTTTTGGGGATTTGTTTCAAATAGTATTGCTGCGTCATTCATTAATGTTAGCATTGGACTGAACATTGGACAATCATTTATTGGACTTATAGGTATCGCTGTTTTATATGGTGTTTTGCAAATTAAAAAAGACGATTTAGCTGCATGGAAAAATCTAGAATAAGCTAGATAATCAAGTAAACTTGTTGCTAACTCATAACAAAAATTTAAAAAGAACCACTCATAATTTACCCGGAATTGAATTTTAACTGAATTCCCAAAATGAACGAAATCGTATCCATCGAATGGTTGCATCAGAACTTGAATCACCCCGATTTAATTGTACTGGATGCGAGTCTTCAAACGACTGCTGAAGGGAATATTGCACACATTCATTTAAAAACCATTCTAGGAGCGCGCTACTTTGATCTCAAAAATAACTTTTCTGACCCTAACAGTTCACTTCCCAATACTCTCCCAAATGAAACACAGTTTGAGACTGAATGCCAAAAATTAGGCATCCGTCGGAATTCAAAAATTGTGGTGTTTGATTCTTTAGGAATCTATTCGAGTCCACGCGTTTGGTGGCTATTTAAGTTGATGGGGCATCACGAAATCTCTGTGTTAGACGGTGGACTTCCCGCTTGGATTGATAGTGGTTATTCAACAGAAACCAGAAGACCTAAACACCATGAACTTGGCGATTTTAAAGCGGCACTTCAAACTAAATATATCAAAAACTATCAAGATGTATTCGACAATGTACACACAAAAACATTCACTATTGTGGATGCGCGTTCAGAAGGACGATTTAATGGCAGTGCTGATGAACCTCGAAAACATTTGAAAAGCGGACACATCCCTGACTCGATTAATATTCCTTATGGTGAAGTGCTTGCGAATGGGAAATTCAAAACCGCATCTGAATTACAAACAGTGTTTAACAGAAAATGTGACGACCAAAAAGAATTGGTTTTTAGTTGTGGCTCTGGGCTTACCGCTTGTATTGTGATGCTCGCCAATGTGATTGCATTTAATAAAAGCAGGACTATTTATGACGGCTCATGGACGGAATGGGCAGAGCGTCAAAATCTAAAAACTGACGTTTTGCGGTAGTTGATTTTTGCTTTAAAAAGGTGTTTTTGACTAATTCAAACAACTAAAAATATACAATCGGAATGTTATTAGAACTTAAAAAGGCTTATGTAAAATTAGAAACCTCTTCGAGAAAAGGCGTTAATTACAACATTTATTTTTAGCACAAATAAGGCTTTTTAACGATTTACAAAAAGTAAGGTTTTCCCTTACTTTTTGTAAGGCATAATTGAATGCTTATTTCATTTTGAGTGATTAAATTGCATGTTAAAGTTATGGCAATAGAATGTTTAGTTATTGAAGATGATAAAAGCATGGTTGATCTTATACTAACCGTGGGGAACGATTTTGACCAAACCTCATTTAATTATGTGGGTGAAGAACAAGAAACAGCCTTAAATATGATTTTAGAAATCAAGCCCAAGATTATTTTCATAAACATTGAATCCGTTAAAATTAATTTTCTGGAGTTTTTTTATGAAATATCCCAGTATGTAAAAGACATGCCCAAACTTATAGCACTCGCTACAACCAAAGAAAGTGCGTATGATGCTTTTCAATATAATTTCTCGCTTTACCTATTAAAACCATTGACCGAGTACACGATTAGAAAGAATCTTTTGTCAATTCTTGAAAAGATCCCTACAAAAAAAGCTGAATCTCTTTGCTTAAAATCAAATAAAGATTTTCATTACTTAGACATTTCTAACATTCTTTATCTAAAAGCCGATAACAATACAACCGACTTTTTTATGAACGATGGCAAAGTGATCAATTCCTATAAAACTCTGAAAGTTTTTGAGCAATCACTGCCTGAAAATTTTTACAGAATACATAAAAGTTACATTATTAATATAGACAGCATTTCCAGAGTTCATTTTGGAAAATCGATGTGCATTATTAAAAATCAACATAAAATCCCCTTTACGAAAACCTTTATAGACAACATCAACACGATGAATAAAGTACTGTCAGACAGTGCCATGTTTACATTAAAGTAATTTCCCTATACAAAATAAAGATTTCCCTAATAAGTATAAGACAGTTACTAAAACCTTGTAAAATATATATTTAACTCGAAAATATAATTTTATATTTGTATCAGGATAGTCCTATAAGTCCAATTAATACGCGATTAATTGTGAATTATTTTACAAAACCCATGCCGTAATTACGGCACAAAAAAAAACTTAACCCTAAAATTTATATTATGAAAACTTTAAAAGTAATTTTCTCTCTATTTGCACTGACTCTTTTTTTATCTTCTTGCACACCACAAGCTTTAGACGACGACCAAAACACCAATGCTGTTGAAGACATCCAAGCAACAGGTGGTGAAAACACTAGCACTCATAACGGCAGCAAAGGATAATTCATAGAACTTCATAGAAAAAAGCCTTTAATAGATGGATCTATTAGAGGTTTTTTAGTAATTTGCACCAAAGCCCCCTCTTTTGAACCTAAAACGCGTATCTCTATTTTTTGCTCTTTGCTTTGTCTTCGTGCTGGTGGTGCGGTTCTGCGGGAATCCGCCTAAGACAGCAGATTCTCCTTTATCCCCTTCAAAAAACGACAGTGTTGCCACTTGGATCCGTGCATCCAAAAATGACTCCTATGCTTTACAAGAGCGAAAACAATTTTTAATAAAAGCCTACCACATTGTTAAAGCATCACAAATTGATACGGTACAGACACGGAAGTTAACGACGATTGCCTATCAGAACTTAAAGTTGGGCGACACCACATTGTTTAAAAACCGAACCAACGAAGCATTGGCTCTCGCCACCCGAATTAACGATTCGTTTGCCATGGGAGATGCCCACTGGAATTACGCAAGCTATTATACAAATAGAGCTATTTATGACAGTGCCTATCAACACTTTGATACTGCAAATAAATATTTTGACAAAAGCGGCTATGTTTATGAATCGGCAAATATGCAGTATGGTATGGCATTTATCAAAGGGCGCTTCAAAGATTATTCTGGCAGCGAGGTACTGACCTTTATGGCGATTAAAAAATTTAAACAAATAGAAGATTATAAATCTTTGTATTCATGCTATGATCATTTAGGGCAATTGCAAAACGATATTTACGAATATGACAAAGCCCTGTATTATTATGATAGAGCTTCAGAATATTTAGAGGAATTTGATAATAATCAAACCCAATTCCAAGCCAGCCTAAACAACATAGGCATTACATATCTGAAAAAAGAAGAGTATTCCAGAGCTTTACAAAATTTTAATACCCTCTTAGAAAACGATCGTTTAAAGCTAGACAATAAAGATTCCTATGCCCGCGCCCTGGACAACCAAGCCTATTGCAAACTGTTAATGAAAGACACCCTTCATATTGCAAAACAGCTCAACGAGGCCTTGCACATTAGAGATAGTCTAGATGATAAATCTGGAATTCTCATTAGTAAAATACATTTAGTACGTTATTACACCTATGCCCAAGACAGCGTGAAAGCTATTGCAGTTGCTAAAGAAGCCAATCGATTGGCAGAGGAAATCAGAAACAGCAGAGACTATTTGGAGTCCTTATCGATTTTAGCAAATTTAGACCCAAAAAATTCCGCTGTCTATTTAAAAAGACACATTGATTACAGCGATAGCTTGCAAATTATAGAGCGAAAAATTCAAAATAAATTTACCCGAATAGCATTTGAAACCGATGAATATATCCAAGAAACCGAACGTCTTGAAGGACAAAAAGTATGGATTTCAATCATAAGTTCTGTGGTTATGTTAGTAATAGCGTTGTTATTTTTAATTTGGCGGCAAAAGGTAAGACATAGTTTGTTGTTGTTTGAAAATGAACAACAACAAGTGAATGAACAGATTTACTTAATCAGCTTAAAACAACAAGAAAAATTAGAAAACGAAAAAATAAAAGAGCGCAATCGGATTTCAGAAGAATTGCATGATGGTGTGTTGGGTAAATTATTTGGAACACGAATGAACCTTGGGTTTTTAGCAATTGAAGGCGATAAAAAAACATTAAAACAACATCAATTATATATAGATGAGTTACAAACAATCGAAAAAGAAATACGCGATGTGTCTCATGAATTAAGTGACAATTTTGACAACTCTCAAATTAATTTTTTGATTATTATTAATGAGGTCTTAGAAACAAATAGCAAACTAGGTGACTTTAAATTTGAGCTCAATCCTGACGAATCAATTGATTGGATACAGGTCAACCAAATCATTAAAATAAACCTATACCGGATTTTACAAGAGGCCTTACAAAACATCATTAAACACGCGCAAGCTAAAAATGTAATTATATCCTTTGATACTGATGAGAGCAAAATAATTATGAAAATTAAAGATGATGGGGTTGGTTTCGATTGCAAAAAAAAACGAAAAGGAATCGGCATGAAAAATATGACATCCAGAATAAAAAAATTAAAGGGGGTATTCACAGTTTTATCTGAACCCACTAAAGGCACGCTACTGACAATCCAAATTCCTATATAAATCTTATAAATATGAAATCAAAAAAATATTTTGTACTCATCATAGATGACCATCCCTTGATAACAGAGGCATACATCACGGCTTTAGATTATTACAGCAAACACAATGAGACCGTCGATTTTTCAATTAAAACAGCGAATGATTGTGACAGTGGACGTTTACTAATAAAGAGGGCTCTGAAATCAGAGGAGCACAAATACATAGTGTTTTTAGATATAAAGTTACCACCATCAAGGGATGGTGAAATTCTCTCAGGTGAAGATTTGGGATTGCTCATAAGAGACCAATTACCGAATCCAAGAATCATAGTTTCTACCACATTTAACGACAATTTTCGTGTACATAATATTCTTAAAAACATCAACCCCGAAGGGCTTTTAATAAAAAATGACATTACACCTCTTGAGCTTTTAGAAACCATTCGCATTGTAATCAACGACCCTCCTTACTATAGCAAAACAGTGTTAAAGTTACTTCGCGATCAAGTTGTAAATGATTTTATTCTGGACAATTATGATCGTAAAATATTGTATGAGCTATCGATTGGCACACGAATGAAAGACCTTCCAAATATATTACCACTTTCAATCGCAAGCATAGAAAAAAGAAAACGTAACCTTAAAAGTATGTTCAATGTGAAAAAACTAGATGATAGACAACTCATAGTTTCGGCTAGAGAGAAAGGGTTTATATAGGGAGGGCTTTTAATAAAAAATGACATTACACCTCTTGAGCTTTTAGAAACCATTCGCATTGTAATCAACGACCCTCCTTACTATAGCAAAACAGTGTTAAAGTTACTTCGCGATCAAGTTGTAAATGATTTTATTCTGGACAATTATGATCGTAAAATATTGTATGAGCTATCGATTGGCACACGAATGAAAGACCTTCCAAATATATTACCACTTTCAATCGCAAGCATAGAAAAAAGAAAACGTAACCTTAAAAGTATGTTCAATGTGAAAAAACTAGATGATAGACAACTCATAGTTTCGGCTAGAGAGAAAGGGTTTATATAGGGAATGAAATCATTTGCTACAATAAAGCCACCAATTCATATCACGACTAATTTTATAACCTAATTTTTCATAAAGCGGTATGGCCGTATTTCCTTTATCAGTATGCAAAACAGGAAGTTTGTGCTGTTTTAAAATTTCTTTTGTGGTATGTGCAACCAGCTGTTTTGCAAACCCTCTTCTTTTATAATCGGGATGTGTAACCACTGCACTGACCTCAATAAAATCATCTGACTGCATACGTTGACCCGAAATTGAAACAAGCTTTTGATCCTTAAATATCCCAAAAAAACTACCCATATCAAAAGATTTTTTTTGATAATACCCTGGCATCACCAACCATATTAATTCATAAATCTCGTCGATGTGTTGTTCTGTTAATGGAACAATGTTTTCTGTGATTTCAATAGCGACTAAATTCTCTAAAACCATCTGGCAGCCATCAATTTTTTTTTCTAGAAATACGGTATTGCTATCTATTAGCGGCGTTTCATGTTCTGAAACTAAAAAGAAATTTTTAGATAATTTTGAATATTCATTTAAGGCCTTAGCAGTTTTGGTAACATCCGTAAAAGCCCCAAATGTACAGACATCTGGATGGTAAAAATGAACACCATCATATTCAATAATAAACTTGTTATGAGTCTCCTTTAAGGAGAACCACACAGGGTTTTTTAATTTTTTCTCTAAAGACGTCATCATAAATATAAAAACTTGCAAAAACTGCAGACCTACAAATATATAGCTTTTTAAAAACAACTAATGCTAACATGGGGATTGTATTTGGGGGATTGAGAATAGAATAAAAGAGAAAGATTCTTCTAGTTCTATTTCATTACCTACTTTAGCAGTTAAATTTTACAAACACTTACACATGAAACCCGAAAAAAAAACAACATTAGGGGCTGCTTACGGAGTCGCTTTTGGAGTTATCATTGGCGCACTGACAGATAATATTGGGTTATGGCTAAGTTTAGGTATCGCAATTGGCTGTGGAATAGGTAGTTATTTAGATCAACAAGAGAAGGGAAATACGAACGACCCCAAATAGTAACCTTCTTAAAACAGTCGCACAACTAAACAGTGCTCATTTATTTTAAGCCGCATTAGACTGGTATATTTGTAAAATAAAAGTCCAAAAAATGATTGTACATTTGGGAGCTTATATAATTAACCAATTTACAACCGGCTAGGCATGGCAAAACTTCCAAAACAATACCAGTTTTTAGACTTATCCGACTACGGTCGTACTGCAGGCAATTGGATTGCGAGCCAACTTAAAAACACGAGAGCGACGCCAATTCATGTGACAACACTTTTTATTGTTGCAGGGCTCATTGCTATTTGGTGTATGCTCAATGGACACTACAAAACAGCTGCCTTTTTTATCATCTTAAAATCTATTTTGGACGCCGCCGACGGAGAGTTGTCTCGACTAAAAAATACGCCATCTTATACAGGGCGCTACTACGACTCTATTGCCGATTTTGTTCTTAATTTTTGTTTCTTACTCGCCTTTTGGCACATCACAGAAGGCTCTATAATCTATATGTTAATTGCCTTTTTTGGAATTCAATTACAAGGTACGGTGTACAACTATTATTATGTGATTTTAAGAAACGCCGTAGAAGGCGATTCCACCAGTCGGATTTTTGAAGATGCAGCACCAAAAGCACTCAAAGGCGAAAGCCAACGCACGGTGAATATATTTTATAAAATCTACGATATTCTATACATCACCTTTGACAAGATCATGTATTATATGGATAAAAACGCCAGTGACAGTCCTCCTTTTCCAAAGTGGTTTATGACACTCGTATCAATGTACGGCCTTGGATTTCAACTTTTGTTTATGGCAGTCATGCTAGCCTTTCAACTAGAAGCTTATGTGATTCCCTTTTTTATTGGCTACTCCGCCTTGATAATCGTATTTGTCGGTATTCGAAAGTTAGTGTTGAAACCCTTATAAGTTCGGAGCAATTTTGGTAACCGCCGCAATCGTTTCGTCCAAATCTTCGTAGGTTAATGCATCTGTAATAAACCAGGTTTCAAAAGCACTGGGTGCAATATAAATTCCCGCGTCAAGAAGCCCATGAAAAAAGGTTTTAAAACGTTCATTGTTTCCTTCTGCAGCCGTTTCAAAATCGACCACTGGAGTTTCAGAAAAATGAATCGAAATCATAGATCCTATTCGGTTAATTGTATGTGTGATGTTATGAGCCGTTAAACTCGCTGCAATCCCTTTATGTAAGTATTCTGTTTTCTGAGCTAAGCGTTCAAAAACTTCCGCATCAGACTCTAAAGCCTGCAACATGGCATAACCTGCCGCCATAGCTAAGGGATTCCCACTCAAAGTTCCTGCTTGATACACAGGACCTAAAGGAGCTAAATGACTCATAATTTCGTGGCGTGCTGCAAAAGCACCAACGGGCAATCCACCCCCAATCACTTTTCCAAAACACACAATATCCGCATTCACGCCATACAGTTCTTGAACCCCACCGCGTGCCAAACGAAAACCGGTCATCACCTCATCAAATACTAAAACAGAACCATGTGCATCACACAAGGCACGAAGACCTTCTAAAAATCCCGAATCTGGCGGAATACAACCCATATTTCCTGCAACAGGTTCCACAATGATACACGCGATTTCAGAAGGGTTGGCCTCAAAAATAGCAGCAACGGCTTCTAAATTATTATAAGGTGCTAGAAGCGTGTCTTTGGCAGTGCCTTCCGTCACCCCTGGACTGTTAGGACTTCCAAAAGTAACCGCACCACTCCCCGCTTGAATCAAAAAAGAATCTGAATGACCATGGTAACAGCCTGCAAATTTGATGATTTTTTCTTTTCCTGAGAATCCACGCGCCAAACGCACGGCACTCATACAGGCCTCAGTTCCTGAATTCACAAATCGAATTTGATCAATATTGGGCACCATTGACACTGCCAATTCCGCTATTTTAGTTTCAATTTCTGTAGGCATTCCAAAAGAAGTTCCCAATTGGGCTTTCTCTATGACCGCCTCAATGACAGGTGGAAATGCATGCCCCAAAACCATCGGCCCCCAAGAATTGATATAATCAATAAGTCGGTTGCCATCGGCATCATACAAATAAGCACCCTTCGCTTTGTTTACAAAAATAGGCGTTCCACCAACGGCTTTAAAAGCACGTACTGGAGAATTAACACCCCCCGGAATCACCTCCGAAGCGGCTCTGAATAATTGACTACTGCGTTGGTATTTCATGAAATTAGTTTGAAGTAATGATAAGTTTTTGCCCAATGGTTAAATCTGTTGACTTGAGATTATTTTGTCGTTTGATCGCATCCACTGTCGTATTGTATAATTTAGAAATGGAATACAACGTATCGCCCTTTCTGATCGTATGACGTTTTTTTGTGGTTTTGGAAGTCGTCTGTTTTTTGGAACGTGAATTTTTTGACTTTGTATCAAATTTATAAAGCTCATAACGCTCAATTAAAGAAATGAGTTTTTGAGGGTATTTTGGATCGGTTGCATAGCCCGCTTTCCGGAGACCTCTCGCCCATCCTTTATAATCATCTTTTCTTAATTTGAACAATGCAGCATAGCGCTTACGATAGGCTAAAAATTCCGAATGGTCTCTAAAAGATTGACTCGGGTCTTTGTATTTCCTGAAACATTCTTGATCTTTATCATCATCATGGTAAACGCGAGCGCCGGTCCAATCGTGGCATTTGATCCCAAAATGATTATTTGCCAATCGTGCCAAACGTCCTTTTCCAGATCCAGATTCTAAAATTCCTTGTGCCAAAGTGATACTCGCTGGAATATCAAATAATTGCATTTCTTTGACAGCAGCTTGTTTGAAATACGCAATGTATTCCAAAGTATTATTGATAACAGGCGTTTTTTTAGAAGCCTTGACCACCACTTTTGGAGGAGTTGGTCGGTCTTTCACCTTTTTGCGCGACCCACAACTGGTAACTAAAAATCCTAATAAAATAAAAGTTATAATGCGGTTCATATCTAAATTATTGTTTCTAATTGTTTTTGTTTCAATCTTAAATTCATTCCCTCTATGCCTTGCAATCCTCCCGTATGAATTGCCAAAACTTTGGCGTCTTTTGGGATTTCACCCGTGTGAATCGCATCAAAAATACCATACATCATTTTAGCGGTATAAACAGGGTCTAAAGGAATCTTGAAAGTGGTTTTAAAGTGGTTCATAAATGTTATTAATTTAGAATCCACTTTGGCATAGCCTCCAAAATGATAGGCTTCCCACAATTCCCAATTAGACTGTGTGGCAAATTTACAAATATCTTCGTTTAAAAAACCGCCTTTAAGGGCTGGAAATCCAATAATTTTTTGGGTGGGTAAACTCGAGTTTATAAGCCCTGCGATGGTACCGCCCGTTCCTACGGCACAACAAATGGTATCAAAAGCATGATCTTCTTCTGTTAAAATTTCTTCACAGCCTTTAATAGCGAGCGCATTAGTGCCCCCTTCAGGTATGATATAGAAATTCTCAAAGCTTTCTAAAAGCGTCTTTAAATACGCTGGATCTGTTTTTTGTTTATAAACCGATCGTGAGACAAACTCTAAATGCATCCCGCAAGATTGTGCATATTTCAAGGTCGAATTCAAATCGATTTTTGAGGCTAACTCATCCCCTCTAATAATCCCTACCGTAGGAATTTTTAAGGCCAGACCTGCTGCCGCTGTGGCCGCAATATGATTTGAAAATGCGCCACCAAAGGTGAGAATACCTTTATAATTCTCGGATTGGGCTTTCTGTAAATTATACTTTAGCTTTCTATATTTATTTCCCGACACTGTAGGGTGAATCAAATAATCTGGCTTCAATGAAACCTGAGTATTTAAACGGATATTTTCTAACGTTTTGATAGAGAGCATTGCTGTAAAAACTGAAATGTAAAAATACTAAATACTTTAATGATAGTGTTCAGCATAGAACTAATAAAGCAAAAAACCGTCAAAAATTGTGTGTCTAAAATTTAGATTATCTTTGTTAACTATGAAAAAATACATCCCTATAGAAACAGACGATTACTACCTCACAGCAGAAGGGTATCGTTGTTTTACAGCTCAATACCACCTCAAACGCGGCTATTGCTGTGAGAGTGGATGCAAGCATTGCCCCTATGGATATAACACCCAAACGAACACACAAAATCTAACAAAATGAACGCGATAGAACTTACATTTAAAGAGGAGGTTTTAGAAGGAATTCCAGCGACGTTGCCCCAAAAAAGGACGTATGACAGCAGCTATAACCATGCTCCGAAACGAAAATCGATTTTAAGTGCGGAAGAAACTAAACTGGCTTTGAAAAATGCGTTGCGTTATTTTGATAAAAAACACCATGCAATTCTTATTGAAGAATTCAAAAACGAATTGGAGACGTATGGGCGTATTTATATGTACCGCTTCCGCCCTACCCATAAAATAGTGGCGCGTCCCATTGACGACTATCCCGCCAATAGCAAACAAGCCGCCGCCATCATGTTGATGATTCAAAATAATTTGGATGATGCCATCGCACAACACCCGCACGAATTGATTACTTACGGAGGCAATGGCAGCGTGTTTTCAAATTGGGCACAATACCGACTGACAATGCAGTATTTGTCACAAATGACCGACACCCAAACATTGGTTATGTATTCTGGGCATCCCATGGGATTATTCCCGTCTCACTCAGAAGCACCAAGAGTGGTGGTCACCAACGGTATGATGATTCCTAACTATTCAAAACCTGATGACTGGGAGAAATTTAATGCCTTAGGCGTGTCTCAATACGGTCAAATGACCGCTGGTAGTTATATGTACATTGGTCCTCAAGGCATTGTTCATGGCACTACAATTACAGTATTGAATGCTTTTAGAAAAATAAAAAAATCACCTCTTGGAAATATCTTTTTGACCGCAGGTTTAGGAGGCATGAGTGGTGCGCAACCAAAAGCAGGAAACATTGCAGGCTGTATTACCGTCTGTGCTGAAGTAAACGAGAAAGCAATTTACACCCGCCATTCACAAGGTTGGGTTGATGAAGTTTTTACCGATTTAGAAGTGCTCGTTCAACGCGTTCGCAAAGCAAAAAGTGATAAAGAAATTGTATCTCTTGCGTATTTAGGAAATGTGATTGATGTGTGGGAAGGATTTTACGAATCTGACATTCATGTAGATTTAGGAAGCGATCAAACGTCCTTACACAATCCGTGGGCTGGAGGCTATTACCCTGCCGGAATGGGTTATGAGGAAGCCAATATATTGATGGGGACAGACCCAGAATTGTTTAAAGAAAAGGTAAAAGCATCCTTAAGACGTCATGCTGCCATTGTTCAAAAACATACGGATAAGGGTACGTATTTCTTTGATTATGGAAATGCGTTTTTATTAGAAGCTTCGCGTGCGGGCGCAGATATTATGGCGGAAAACGGGATTGATTTTAAGTATCCGAGTTATGTTCAGGACATTATGGGCCCGATGTGTTTTGATTATGGATTTGGGCCTTTTCGATGGGTATGTGCTTCAGGAACTCCAGAAGATCTCGCGAAAACGGATGCCATCGCGTGTCGTGTTTTAGAGGAACTTAAGAAAAAAGCTCCGCAGGAAATTCAACAACAAATGACGGACAATATCCAGTGGATCAAAGGGGCGCAAGACCATAAACTGGTTGTTGGATCGCAAGCACGGATTTTATATGCCGATGCTGAAGGGCGTATGAAAATTGCAGAAGCCTTTAATACAGCCATTGCCAACAAAGAAATTGGCACGGTCATATTGGGACGTGATCACCACGATGTGTCAGGAACGGATTCCCCTTATAGAGAAACGAGTAATATTTATGATGGCTCTCAATTCACGGCAGACATGGCCATTCAAAATGTGATAGGCGATAGTTTTCGGGGTGCCACCTGGGTAAGCATCCATAATGGCGGCGGTGTTGGCTGGGGCGAAGTGATCAATGGCGGCTTTGGTATGGTTCTTGATGGTACTGCAGAAGCAGACAGGCGTTTAAAATCCATGTTGTTCTGGGATGTCAATAATGGCATTGCACGACGGAACTGGGCTCGAAATGAAGGCGCCATCTTTGCGATTAAACGGGCGATGGAAACTGAACCACTTTTAAAAATAACAATCCCAAACAGTGTAGATGAATCACTTTTGGAAAAACTATAAATAACCAATAAACATAAAGACATGAAAACTAAAACACTCTCTTTTGTAATCGCCCTCCTCTTTCTAACCTCTTGTCAGTCGGTACGTGTGGTGACGGATTATGATAAAGTAGCTCCTTTCAAAACCTATAAAACCTTTGGCTTTCATAAAGAAGGTGTGGACCGTGCAGAAATTAGCGATTTAGACAAACGTCGTATTTTAGGTGCTATTGAAACGGCACTTCTTGAAAAAGGCTTTACAAAATCAGACACACCCGACTTGCTTGTCAACTTTTTTACGAAAGAAAAACAAGAAATTAATATCTATAATAACAACTACAATTCTTTTGGGTATGGTTGGGGTTGGGCTCGCGGCCCTTATTTAGGAACACATTACAATGTTTCAAATTCGACTCAAGGCACCTTGTATATTGATTTGATTGATACGACGCGAAAAGAACTCATTTGGCAAGGAATTGGACGTGGGAATTTAACATCCAGTGTGAAGCATAAAGACGAACGTATCAATACTTTTGTGACTTCAATTTTGTGTAGCTATCCTCCCGAAATAGAACTTTAAGATTTTACATCCAAAGCATCTCTCAAAGAGTTTCCGATCAGCATAAACGCCATGACTAAACTCATGATGCAAAGCCCCGGAATGAGTGCTAAATAGGGTTTCCCTAAAATGATATAGTTATAATGATCTTTGATCATCGCACCCCAACTAGACATGGGAGGTTGTGCCCCAATGCCTAAAAAACTGAGTCCACTTTCAATCAGAATAGCCGCTGCAAAATTAGCTGCCGAAATGACAATAACAGGGGCTAATATGTTTGGTAAAATATGTTTTAATATAATTCTGAAATCTGTGTAGCCTAATGCACGTGCTGCAGTGACGTATTGCATTTCTTTGACGCTCATCACCTGCCCTCTTACAATTCTGGCCACCTCCACCCACATGGTAAGTCCAACTGCAATAAACACTTGCCAAAACCCTTTCCCCAAAGCCAACGTAATTGCAATGACCAAAAGCAGCGTAGGGATTGACCAAGTCACATTAATGATCCACATAATCAGTTTGTCCCATTTACCTCCAAAATAACCTGCAATACTTCCGAGTAAAATTCCGATAAGAAGCGAAATAAAAACGGCCACAAAACCAATTGAAAATGAAATTCGAGCACCAACTAAAATTCGACTCAAAAGATCCCGTCCATACTTGTCGGTTCCAAAATAGAATGTTTTTTGAGTGACAAAAGGGCGTAGTGAAGCTTCAATATCAGACGGAATATTCACCGTTTTCTCTAAACCCTCAAGGCCTTCTGAGGCGTATTCCACATATTTTATTTGATGGGGTTCAGATTCATAAGATGTAATCGGAATTTCCGAAGATGGATTTGTGCTACCAAAAAAAACACGGTTCAAAAAACCTTGATCGTTCTTTAAGGTGTTTGGAACCACAAGCATTTCTACTGTAAACCCCGGTTGTTTCGAGTGGATCGATAAATGCATTTGATTGGCAAACTGAGAATTGTCTGGGGCTAACACATAAGCAAAAACAGAAATGAATGCCAGAAAAATAATAAACCAAAAACTAAAAACACCCCAAAAACTTTTTTTGAATTTCTGGAGTGCTAACGTTGTTAATCCTTGTTTTTTCATGCTCAATTAATCTTTAACCTGTGATAGTTTATCGATTTTATAAGAACTTTTTAAATCACTTAGTACATTAATCGCTTCTTCCATATAAATGTCTTTGCTAAGATTTTCATGCCAACGTGTGCGATTGATTTTGAAAACAGAATCCTGCTCCATTAAAGGACGCTCGTAGGGTAACGACTCAAATGTTAAATCTGTTTGGTATTCTGATAAGACATCATAACGTTTTGCCTCTGTTTCATTCAATTCAATATCTTGTGAATATTTTGAAAAATTGAGTGGATAAACCGATTGATCTCTCATGGTTTTGATCCAACGCGCATTGTCATCAATAAGCTTAATTTCTGAACTCGAATTCATGCGGTTTTTACTGTTTTGAATCGTCGTCTCATAGTCAAAAGTACTTTCCAACACCTTATAATTTGCGGGTGCAATTTCGTCCCATTCAAGTGGATTGTCTTGATCTTTTTCTCCAATATCGATGTAACTGTAACGGTCTGGAACGACCACATCACTTTTAACACCTTCTAGCTGGGTTGAGCCTCCATTAATTCGGTAGTATTTTTGAGTTGTAAATTTGAAAGCGCCCATGTCTCCATTGGTATTACTTCGAATCATACGGTTTAAATCAACAATGTTTTGAACCGTGCCTTTTCCGTAGGTTTGTTTGCTCCCAATCACAATGGCACGTTTATAGTCTTGCATGGCTGCGGCTAAAATTTCCGAAGCAGAAGCGGATAACTCATTGACTAAAATAACAAGAGGCCCATCCCATTCAATGGATCGATCTGTATCTTTTAGAACTTCTTTGTCTTCCCCCGTAGAACGCACCTGAACGATTGGACCTTCATCTATAAATAAGCCTCCCATATCAACGACCGTTTTTAAAGAACCGCCACCGTTATTTCTTAAATCTAAGACCAGCCCTTGCATGCCCTCAGCCTTCAATCGTTCAATTTCTTTTTTTACGTCCGTTGCAGCATTTCTACTGTTAATATCTTCAAAATCTATATAGAATTTGGGGAGATTTATAACACCAAATTTAGCACCCTCTTTTTCAACGATGGTCGATTTTGCATAGGTTTCTTCAAGTTCAATTTCGTCTCTTGGGATACTTAAGTCTTCAACGGTGCCATCCACTTTTTTAAGCGTGAGAATCACATTCGTTCCTTTTGGACCTTTGATGAGTTTGACAGCATCATCCAATCGCATCCCCACCACATTCACGGCTTCTAGCTCATCTTCTTGACGGACTTTCAAAATGATATCTCCAACTTCTAGTTTGTTCTGACGCCATGCAGAGCCTCCAGAAATAAGTTCTGTAATACTAATTTCATCCATTCGTTTTTGAAGACGCGCCCCAATTCCTTCGTATTTTCCAGACATTTGAGCATCAAAACGGTCCTTGTCTTTAGGAGCGAAATAAAACGTGTGTGGATCAAATTCTTCAGCAATCGCATTGATATACATTGACAACCAATCTTCACGTCTCAGATCATCGATATAACTAGCAGTTTCATTTAAGGATTTCAAAGTGGTTTCTCTTGCTTCAACTTCTAATTCTGTATTAGATTTTTTTGTTTCTTTTTCATCAGTGACTAAATCGTGATAATTTGAAAGTGTAGAAAATTTAAGCTGTTTTCGCCAGTTGTCTTTCATTTCAGATTTGGAAGCCGCATAGGATTTATTCTCATAATCGGTATTGAAGGTTTCCTCTAAATCATAATCAAAAGGCGTGTCTAAAACTTGGCTGTAAACCTTTCTAGATTCTTCAATTCGTGTCAATAAGCGTTTATACACAAGATTGAAAAAACTCACATCATGGTTTAAAATTTGATTATCTAAATCGGTTTTATAGCTTTCAAATTCATTAATATCAGATTGATAAAAATAATTCTTGAACGGATCCACTTGATTTAAAAAGCTCATATAAAGACCTTCCGAAAAGGCATCGTTTATATCCTTTGGCTCAAAATGACCTTCTTCTAATAGATAGGTAATCAGTTGCATTAAAAGCTTGTCTTTGTCAGGGTCATCAAAAGATTTTGACGTAAAGCTACAAGACGCAAATGCGATAAGAATGGAGACTAAAAAAATATTGATATTTCGCTTCATGTGGATAAACTGTTTTTAGGGACTCATAAATAATATTCTAAAATATAAGAAAAAATTATGCCAACCTTATGGAATGGTAATAATTTTTTGTTAAAGCGTCTAAAATCATCAAATAAGCTACAAATTACTTACTTTTGTAGGAACTTAAACGCAACATAAATGACAAAAAGACCTTTGATTTTGGTCACCAATGATGATGGCATCACTGCACCGGGAATACGTACTTTGATAAAAGTCATGAATACGATTGGAGACGTTATCGTTGTGGCACCTGACAGTCCACAAAGTGCCATGGGACACGCGATCACTATTAACGATACTTTGTATTGTAAAAGAGAACGGATTGATAAGGGGCCTCAAACAGAATACAGTACTTCAGGAACGCCTGCGGATTGTGTGAAGTTAGCGGTGCATGAACTCTTGGACCGCAAACCAGACTTATGTGTTTCAGGCGTGAACCACGGATCAAATTCTTCTGTGAATGTGATTTATTCAGGGACTATGAGTGCCGCAATTGAAGCGGGTATGGAAGGGATTCCTGCGATTGGATTTTCACTTTTAGATTATAAATGGGAAGCCGATTTTAGTCAAATTGAGTCGTTTATAAAAACCGTCTCTTTACAGGTTTTAAACCAAGGATTACAAAAAGGCATTATTCTAAATGTGAACTTTCCAAAACTTTTAGAAAACGAGATAAAAGGCATCCGCGTGTGCCGACAAGCCAATGCGAATTGGATTGAAAAATTTGACAAACGTCAGACTCCTTTGGGTCGGGATTATTACTGGCTGACTGGTGAGTTTAATAACCTAGATAAAGGAGAGGATACTGACGAATGGGCGTTAGAAAACGGCTTTGTTTCTGTGGTACCTGTCCACTATGATTTGACCGCACATCACTACATTCAAGAATTAAATAAATGGGATTTCAATGAATAAAAAAGAACTTTTACAAGGGTTTATAGTAGGCCTTTTCGCAAATATAATTGGGCTCGTAATAGCAGCCGTTGTCTTGGGTAAATTATCGGGGCGTTCAGATACTATTCTTAAAGTTTTAGAGACTGCTCAAACCGAGGGGTTCATGGGTAAACTCATTAGTTTAGGTGCCATTCTGAATTTAATTTGTTTCTTTTATTTTATTCGTAAACGGCAGGATGCTCGAGCAGGAGGCGTTTTGACAGCTACTATTATAATTGCACTCGCAACCTTTTTAATTAGATCTTAAATGAAGTATTACATTATTGCTGGAGAAGCCTCAGGAGATTTGCATGCTGCAAACCTGATGAAAGCCCTTAAAAAAACAGATGTGAATGCAGAATTCAGGTTTTGGGGTGGTGACTTGATGCAAAATGTAGGGGGCACCTTGGTGAAGCATTACAAAGAATTGGCTTTTATGGGCTTTTTTGAAGTGGTGATGAACCTAAGAACAATCACCAAAAATTTATCCTTTTGTAAAAAAGACATTGAGTACTACCAACCCGATTGTCTGATCTTTATTGATTACCCAGGGTTCAATATGCGCATTGCGAAGTGGGCAAAAATTGAAGGCTTTAAAACTCATTATTATATTTCTCCACAAATTTGGGCTTGGAAAGAAAATCGGATCACTGCCATCAAGCGCGATGTCGATAAAATGTATGTCATTCTCCCTTTTGAAAAAGAGTTTTATGAAGACAAACACGGCATGCCTGTCACATTTGTAGGGCACCCACTTATCGATGCCATTGCCGACAGAACTCCTGTGGATGAAACGGCGTTTCGCAAAACACATCAACTCAACGAAAAACCCATTATTGCGCTCTTACCAGGCAGTCGAAAACAAGAAATTAACAAGATGCTCGCGGGGATGCTGAGCATTGTAAAAACCTTTAGTGACTATCAATTTGTAATTGCAGGAGCGCCGAGTCAGGATCCTGAATTTTACAGCTCGTTTATTGCAAACGAAAACGTGTATTTTGTGGAAAACTGCACTTACGATTTATTAAGCGTCTCTCATGCTGCCTTGGTGACTTCAGGAACCGCTACTTTAGAAACTGCCTTGTTTAAAGTGCCAGAAGTGGTTTGCTATAAGTCGAGTTGGATTTCGTATCAGATTGGAAGACAGTTGGTGAAATTGAAATTTATTTCCTTGGTGAATTTGATTTTAAATAAAGAGGTTGTGACCGAATTAATTCAAGGGGATTTTAACTCAGAACGGATTGCAAAAGAGCTTTCTTCTATTTTGGAAGGCCCTGTTCGTGAGGCTCAATTTGAGGCCTATCATGAACTTGAAACAAAACTTGGAGGACCAGGTGCCAGTAAAAATGTTGCAGAATTAATTTATAATTCGTTAAATTAGAGGTTTAAAATTAAACCCTAATCTAAACCTGCTTCGAATCCATTCATAATGGTTCGGCTTTTTTTCGTACAATGAAGGCCTTTCATTACCCCCTATTAAAACTTACCATTTTTCTCGCGATTGGCATTCTAATCAGCGATTATATGGTTGTTCCCATACCTCTAATTTTAGGAGGGATCGGCTTCATTCTCTTTGTATTAATCGGAATACATTTTTATTGTAAAAAGCACCGCAAAACATTGTATTGGCCATCGCTGATGGTACTTATAATGATGGTATTACTTGGTGTATTTGTCTCTAAAATACATTCCTCAAAATTCTCTAAAACTCATTATTCCCATCTAGAAACCATCGCGGAAGAGCATTTACACCAACTTGAATTTATAGTCAAAAAACGATTAAAACCGAACACTTATAACCACCGCTATTATGTGGAACTTTTAAAAGTTAATTCCACTCTGGCATCAGGAACACTGTTGATTAATTTGAGTAAGGAATCAAACACAGCAAACTTTAATGTGAATGAAAAAATTTTAACCACAGCATCTCTTAAAGAGGTGAACGCACCTCTAAACCCCTATCAATTTGATTATAAAAACTATCTGAAGCGCCTGGGGATTTACCGTCAAGTGTTTCTGAAAGACCAAATTGTTTTAGCCATTCCACAATCGCCAACTACCATTACAGCCTATGCTGAAACCATTCGTGAAGCGTTGAACAAACGCCTCAAAGAGCTGCCTTTCAAACCGATTGAACGCGCCTTTATAAAGGCCTTACTTTTGGGGCAACGCCAAGATATTACTTCTGATGTGTACGAGGCTTACTCGAAAGCGGGAGCCATTCACATTCTTGCCATTTCAGGACTTCACATTGGGATTCTGTTGTTAATTCTTCAATTTATACTGAATCCTTTACTGTATTTTGGACAAGGAGAATTTGTGCGTTTGCTTATCGTTCTTTGTGTTTTGTGGAGCTTTGCTGTGATGGCGGGCTTGTCCCCTTCAGTAGTCAGAGCGGTGACGATGTTTAGTTTGTTTGCAATCGTAAGGGGATTAAAACGGTCTTCAAATTCGTTAAACATCTTAGCTGTGTCAGCATTTATACTTTTATTGGTACGGCCTGGATTTTGTTTTGATGTGGGATTTCAACTCAGTTATGCAGCGGTCGCCTCCATTATCATTGTGAAGCCTGTTTTAGATTCGTGGGGGAGTTTTAAAAACCGGGTTGGCAATTGGTTTCTTGATTTACTCAAAGTATCCATCGCCGCTCAAATAGGTGTTTTGCCCTTGAGTCTCTATTATTTTCATCAATTTCCGGGCTTATTTTTTGTGACCAATATGGTCGTCGTTCCCTGTCTGATCGTTATACTTGGTTTGGGAATTGCAACCATGATTTTAGCCGTAGTTTACAAACCTCCAGAATTTTTAGTACACACTTTAGCATGGATTATTCAATCGATGAATCGGTTTGTGGAATGGGTGGCATCTAAAGAAACCTTTCTGTTTGAACAAATTTCATTTGATTTAACCGCTCTTGTGATTAGTTACCTCATCCTGTTTTTACTTGGTATTTTTTATCATAAAAAAACGTTTAAAAACCTTCTGATTTTGGGAATCTGCATCCTCAGTTTTCAAGTCTTTGTAAAACAGATCCCGGCACTGATATCTAAAAATTCATTTGTTGTTTTTCATAAATCCAGACACAGCGTTTTTGGATTGCAGTCCAACCAACATCTTGAGATTCATCACGATTTAGACAGCATAAACAATCAGCGTATGATAGATAATTATAAAATTGGTGCCGGGATTAAAACCCAATCTACAGATTCCATTCAACGTCTCTATAAAATTGACGACAAGCTGCTGTTGGTAGTGGACAGTCTTGGGGTTTATACTGTTAAAAGTATCAAGCCGCAGTGGGTTTTATTGAGACAATCTCCAAAAATAAACTTAAACCGTTTGATTGACAGCCTGCAGCCTGAATTAATTATTTGGGATGGGAGTAATTACAGAACCTATCAAGAGCGCTGGAAGTTGACGTGTGAAGCAAAAAAAATCCCGTTTCATCAAACAAGTGAAAAGGGATTTTTTAGAGTTGATTATTAACTAAGGCATAAAAGAAGGCACAAACGCTTTGTAGTAGCCATTAAATGCCTCTTGGTTGTTCATCTCTTTATAGGTATCGTCTTTAAATAATTTCAAATACAATTCCAGTTGCTGTGCTGTTTGATATCCGGGAATTGGAGCGAGTAATTCTGCATCTAAGCCTAAAAACACCATGGTTGGATAGGCGTTGACTCCTAAAAAGCGCGTCAGTTCGTGTTGGCTATTTCGGCGTTTGGCCATCTCAGGTTTATAATTTGGATTTGAAAATTTTTGATCTTTAAAATTGACAACCTCATTCCCTTCTGCATTGAATTTAACTGCGTAATAATGTTCGTTGACAAAAGCAATCAAGTCTTTATTGGTGAAGGTATTTCTATCCAACATTTTGCAAGGTCCACACCAAGAGGTGTACATATCAATCAGAATTTTTTTAGGTGCTTTTTGTTGCAATGCAAGGGCTTCGTCCATACTTACCCAATTGATAGTTTGTGCAAAAAGTGTTGTAGTCCCCAATAAGAGAACTACAACTATGATACATTTTTTCATCTGTTTATTTTTATTGTTTTTAACGGTCACATGTGCCTGCCTGCCGCAGGCAGATTCGCTATTAATCATTTCCCTAAATGACAACACTTTAACATGCTCGGTTCATTTTTATATTTTTTTAATAGGTAACAAATATAATACCAAAATTAACGAACACCATGCATTAATTTCTTAATTACAGGATATAGTAGCGCAGACAGTACTCCGAGTCCAACAGCGACTGCTGTTAAAATCCAGAAGAAATAGCTCAAACCTTCAGATTGGGCAATGCCTTCAGACGCTTCTCCAAACACTCCGGCTAACTTCATTCCAATTGCAACAGCTAAATACCAGATTCCAAACATCATGGCAATCATGCGGCCTGGAACTAATTTACTGACGTAAGACAAGGCAACTGGTGAAATACACAATTCGCCCATGGTATGAAAGAAGTACACCATAATCAACCAAATCATACTGACAGAAGCTGTTTTTGCTCCGGGCTCAATAGACGATGCGCCAATGGCAACACAGGCCATTCCGATTCCTAATAAAACCATTCCTATCGCATATTTCATGTTGGCATTTGGATTGTATTTACTTTCCCACCACCTCGAAAATAAGGGTGCAAACGCAATGATGAACAAGGAGTTTAAAACCCCAAACCAAGAGGCGGGTACTTCTGCAATTTCTTTTCCGAATTCAACGGATAGCATCCAAAGGGCGATGGCCCAAATGATGATAAAACTAACCGCTAAAAAGATATTTGAGAGTGCATATTTTGAAAATGTTTTTTTGAATAGTAACCATAAAACCCCAGTGATAATCCCCAAAGGAATGACGGTCATAAGGGTATTGACAATTTTAAAAATAAAGGCTGAATTTCCTTCTAGGATGCGCTGGGTATAATCCCGTGCAAAAATGGTTAAGGAACTTGGTGCTTGTTCAAAAATAGCCCAAAAGAAAATCGTGATAAAGGCGAAAAACATCACGGCCAACATACGGTCGCGTGTGATTCTGTCGTACTTAGGAATTCGGATCACTAACAGCAACACAAACAGCCCTAAAGCGGATAGAATTGCGAGGTTAGAACCTTCCATTCCAAACATGCTAAAATCAAATAAATTATAAGCGCCTTCTGATATTTTAGAGATGGGATCGTTAAAAATCCACGAGATCCCCAAAAGTCCTGCGACTGCTATCAATACTAATTGAAGCTGTGTAAACGGGTTGAGCTTCGGCTCGTCTGCACTGAGCTCTATCGCTGCAGTATCCACCTTTACAGGTTTTGTTCCGATATCGCCAAAAATGTTTTGAGCAAACCAAAATTGAAGGAGTCCAAACAACATGAAAATTCCTGCCAAGCCAAAGCCCCAACGCCAGCCTACTTGTTCACCTAGATATCCACACAACAGAATTCCTAAAAAAGCACCTGCATTGACACCCATATAAAAAATGGTGTAAGCTCCATCTTTTTTCTCGTCTTTTCCTTTGTACATTTCAGAGATGATTGAGGTCATGTTTGGTTTAAAAAACCCACTTCCAAAGACTAATAAGGTCAGCCCTAAATAGATGAAAAACGGTGTTTCAATTGCCATGGCGCCGTGGCCCAATGTCATGAGTAATGCACCGATGACAACGGCGTAGCGATAGCCAATTTTTTTATCTGCAAAATAGCCTCCTAATAGGGTCGATAAATAGACCAGTGAGGTGTAAGTACCAAAAATTGCATAGGCATGCTCACGAGGCCAGCCCCAGCCACCATCAAGGAGTGATGCGGTGAAAAACATAACGAGCAAGGCTCGCATTCCGTAGTAGGAAAAACGTTCCCACATCTCGGTAAAAAATAATACAAAAAGTCCCGCTGGATGCCCCAAGACTTTGTCTTTGAACATGTCATTAATATCAATACTCATAATTGGTTAATTGGTTAATTGGTTAATTGGTTAATTTACTAAATTCGATTCACTATTAGACACTTTGAATAAAATTTATTTTTTCTTTCTTTCGTCAGTTTCAAGGATTGAATATTCAAAATTATCCGACCACCCTGATTTCAAAGGCAATACTTGTCTTAGGCGTCCTTCTCGTATCATTCCTGCTTTCTCTAAAACTTTAAAAGAGGCTGTATTATCTACTGCACAGCCGGCTTCAATGCGGTGTAATTTGAGCGTCTCAAAACCAAAATTTAGGATTGCTTTTAACGATTCTGTTGCGTAGCCTTTGTTCCAATAATCTGAATGTATTTTATACCAGACCTCAGCTCTTTTGTATTTCTTATTGCCGAGTTTTAGTCCAAACAAACCCATGAATGTTCCGTTTGATTTGTTGTCAATTGCAAACGTATAATTTTTTATTTCATTCAATTGATTCTCTAAAATCCACGGTTCGATTATGGACTTGGTTTCTTCAATATTTTCTGGAATTCCCAACGCATTATAGGCATCTGTTTCTGGCAAAGAATGTAGATTGTGGATTGACTCTAAATCTAATACGTCGATCAATCTTAATTTTATTCTTTCAGTAAGTATTTCGGTTTTGTCCATGTATTTAAATTACGAACGACTTTGCAAAAAAAAACCTCATAGAAAATGATCTATGAGGTTTGTAATGTTTTATGTTATTCTGCGATTGAAGCGTCTAACAGTCTTTCGTTGTCTTCGGCACCATGCGTTAAACGTTTTAATGGTTTCAGTAATGCAATTACTAATAATCCAAAGGCTACTGTAAAGATTACAATTCCAGTAAAGATAGTGTACTCTCCAAAGTGTTCTGATTTCTCACCTAAAATACCTGCAACTTTACCTCCAAGTCCAGTGGCTGCAAAATACAGTCCCATCATTAAAGATGCATATTTAACGGGTGCTAGTTTGGTTACGAATGATAAGGATACAGGAGAAGAACACAACTCTCCAATGGTATGGAATAAATAAGCTAGAACCAACCATTGCATTCCAGAACTTCCGTTCGCATCGTATTCTCTTACGGCTAAAATCATAAATACAAACCCTAAGCCCATAATTATTGTTCCCGTTGCCATTTTAAATAAAGAGGAGGCTTCTTTGTTTTTAAGTTTTCGTTTTGCCCAAATGTTTGCGACCCAAACGGCCAGTAATATGATAAATCCAGCATTTAAACCTTGAAACATTGGCGTTGGTATTAAGTAGCCAAGTAGCATTCTATCTGTTTTTGTTTCTGTGTAAACACTCATTAATCCACCTGCTTGCTCAAAAGCGCCCCAGAAAACAATGACTAATAAAAAAGAAAGTAATAAGACTAAAAAACGGTCTTTTAATATTTGTGTTTCTAAACTTTTAAAAATCATCATTAATAATCCTACAACAAATGAAAGGAAGATAAACAAAGCTCCATAACCCCAATGGTCAACGCCTTCAAAAGTAAATCCTGAGTATAGAGACAGTGCTAATAAAATGACTAGAACTGCTAATTGAGCAGGTGATTTAAAAATATTTGAGAATATTTTAACTAAAGAAACATCATTTTTCATTTCTTCAACTGTAGGTTTATTTCCTACATGACTAATGTATTTTTGTCCCCAAACATACACCAGTAAACCTAATAACATTGCAATTCCGGCTAAACCAAAACCAGCATGCCATCCCCATTTGGCTACAACAAGTCCGATAACGGACGTTGCTAATAAAGAACCTAAATTAATTCCGATATAGAAAATACTAAACCCTTTATCACGTCTTATGTCCCCTTTTTTATAAAGACCTCCAACCATTGTGGAGATATTAGGTTTTAAACAACCGACTCCTAAAATAATCAAACTCAAACCTGTAAAGAATGCCCATTCGGCCTCAATAGCTAAGGTTCCATGACCTAAACATAAAATGACAGCGCCAAGCATAACCGTTTTTCTCTGACCCAAGACTTTATCGGCTAAAATACCTCCAGGAATTGATATTACATATACCAACATAACATACCAACCATACAGTTGATACGCTTCAAGTTTTGACCAACTCAATCCAGGGCCATCTATGTGAGAGGCTTCAGCAATCATATAAATAACCAAGATAGCGCGCATTCCATAGTAAGAAAACCGTTCCCACATCTCCGTGAAAAATAGTACATATAATCCAACGGGGTGTCCCCAGAGTTCTTTTTGATTTGCAGTAGTTGTAGTTGACATAAATTTAATGTTAGTTAGTAAATTGTTTATTGGTTAATTTTAGTTCATTCGTTTATCGCCTAATTTTTCATGTAAAAAATTGGTCATCTTAGTGTATAAATGCATGGTGGTATTTCCGCCATAGATGCCGTGGTTTTTATCGGGATAAATGGCCCAATCAAATTGTTTGTCCGCTTGAATCAAAGCTTCTACCATGCGCATCGTGTGTTGTACATGCACGTTGTCATCACCCGAGCCATGCACTAAAAGGTAATCGCCTTTTAACAATTCTGGATAATTAAATGGAGAGTTTTCATCGTATCCATTTGGATTTTCTTGAGGCGTTCGCATAAAACGTTCAGTATAAATAGTGTCGTAAAAACGCCAGCTTGTCACCGGAGCAACCGCAATGGCCATTTTAAAAACATCGTTCCCTTTCAGTAAACAATTGGTACTCATATGACCGCCGTAACTCCACCCCCAAATTCCAATGCGACTTTCGTCTATATAGGATAACTCTGAAATTTGTTTTGCGGCTTGAATTTGATCTTCAGTTTCGTATTTGACTAGATTTAAATAGGTCATTTTTTTGAAATCGGCTCCTTTGAAGCCTGTTCCTCGTCCATCTACACAAGCCACAATATAACCTTGTTGGGCTAAATATTGATGCCAATAATCGCGTGAACTGTACCATCTGTTAGCTACTTGTTGCGACCCCGGCCCTGAGTATTGAAACATTAAAAGTGGGTAGGATTTTGACGGATCAAAATCGGCGGGTTTGAGCATCCACATATTCAAATCGTTTCCATTGACGTTAATGGTACTGAATTCTTTGTTAGAAAACTTATAAGTCCCTAGTGTTTCTAAAAGTGCCGAATTGTCTTTGATATTTTTAACCAGTCTGCCGGATTTAGAATCGTTTAATGTAAATTTTTGAGGCGTGGTAGCATTGGAATAGGTTTTGATAAAGTAGGTGAAATCTGCACTAAAAGAAGCATCATTTGTTCCTTCCTCTAAAGAGAGTCGTTTTTTGTTTTTACCATTCAATCGGATTGAATAGATATCTCGATTGATAGAACCATTTTCTACCGATTGATAATAAATAGTTTTAGCTGATTCATTGTACCCATAATAGGCAGTGACTTCCCAGTTGCCTTTTGTGACTTGATTTTTTAACTTCCCTTCTTTGGTGTAGTGATAAATATGATTGTACCCATCTTTTTCGCTGGTCCAGATAAAGCTGTAGTCTTTTAGAAACGTCAAATTATCCGTCACATCCACATAGGCGTCGTCTTTTTCAGAAAGCACTAAATCGGCTTTGTTCGTTGTTGGATTGATCATCCAAAGGTCCAAAGTATTTTGATGCCTGTTCATATATTGAGCGGACAGAATATTTGCATCTTTTGTCCATTTAATTCGAGGAATATAAAAATCGTTATAGTCCTTAGACAATGCAACCGTTGAAATTTGATCCGCGCTTAAATCGTAGAAATGAAGTGATACTTCAGCATTTTTCTCCCCTGCTTTCGGGTACTTGAATACTTCTTGAGTTTGATACAAGTCAGTCCCATAAATATCCATTGAAAATTCAGGAACTTCGGTTTCGTCAAAACGAATAAACGCAATTTTATTGCTGGAAGCATTCCACTCAAAAGCCCTTACGAAAGCAAATTCTTCCTCGTAAACCCAATCCGTAATTCCATTAATGATTTTGTTTTTCTCTCCATCAAAGGTGATTTGTTTTGTGGTTCCAGAGATAAGGTCTTTTATAAATATATTGTTCTTTCGTCCATAAGCGACTTTGGTGCCATCTGGAGAAAAAGCAGGTTCTTGAATTTTATCTTCAGAAATTTTTTCGAGACTTTCAGAATTGATATTATATACATAAAAAATTCCGAAAGCAGAATACCGAAATATAGGTTCTGTTTCGGTTTCTAAAATCACTTGACGCTCATCGTCACTAAACGTGTAATTTGTGAAATACGGAATTGCATCCATCGATTGAGAGCTTGCAATGGTTTTTACTTTGGATAAAGTTTTGTAATCGTATAAATCAATGGAAGTCGATCGTGCCGATCTGTCAAAATTCAAAACTGAATATTGCTGTCCATTGTTCATCGAATGCAAAGCGGTCATGCCCTGCGTTCTGAAAGTGCCATCCCAAATTTGATCCAATGAAATGGTTTTCTTTTGAGCGGTCGCTGTCAAAATAAACAGACAACTGAGTAGGTAGATAAAAGGAGATTTCATTTTTTAGAGAATTTTTGATAATATTAGGTCAAGTTTACTAAAAAATTAGCAGAAAACCTGAGATAATAACAGATAAATACGCAATTAGAATAATTGCAGCTCCATAATAATATGAAGAATAGTATCTTTGTGTTTCTAAAACAGACACACATGGAGAATTCCGTTTCTGGATTTTCAAAGTTTACAAAAGCTGAAAAAATTGATTGGTTGATCGCAAATCATTTTCAAAATAATCCAAAAGCGAAAGCCGATTTGGAACGGTATTGGAATACGGATGAAGTGCTCCAAAAGCTTCATGACGAGTTTACTGAAAATACAATTTCTAATTTCTACCTGCCTTTTGGAGTGGCTCCAAATTTTTTGATTAACGATAAAATGTACGTCATTCCAATGACGATCGAAGAAAGTTCGGTAGTTGCGGCGGCAAGTAATGCTGCAAAATTTTGGATGGAACGCGGGGGCTTCAAAGCAGAAGTGCTATCGACTACCAAAGTAGGTCAGGTTCATTTTATGTTTCATGGAGCATTTTCTGAATTGGAAGCTCTTTTTAAAACGATAAAACCACAACTTTTCGAAGAAACGAAAGCCATCACCAAAAACATGGAGGCGCGTGGCGGTGGTATTTTAGACATCGCATTGATGGACAAAACAGAAAAACTTTCAGGCTACTACCAGTTGCATACCACCTTTGAAACGAAAGATGCCATGGGAGCAAATTTCATCAATTCTTGTTTGGAGCAAATTGCAACGACCTTCAAAAGTTGTTCTAAAGACATTCAGGTGGTGATGAGTATTTTATCCAATTATGTGCCGGATTGCTTGGTACGTGCTGAAGTGAGTTGCAAGGTAGATGCGCTCGCAACAAACACCTATACAGGTCAAGAATTTGCAGATACTTTTCTGCAAGCCGTACGCATAGCCGAAATAGAACCTTACCGTGCAGTGACGCATAACAAAGGAATTATGAACGGCGTAGATTCGGTGGTCTTAGCCACAGGAAATGACTTTAGAGCAGTGGAAGCGGGCGTACATGCATACGCGGCACGCTCGGGAAGTTATTCGAGTTTAACGCATGCTTCTATAGAAGATGGGGCGTTTAAATTTTGGATTGAATTGCCGCTGGCGCTCGGTACTGTGGGTGGGCTGACAGGTTTGCATCCACTGGTAAAAACAGCCTTGGAATTATTAGGAAAACCTTCCGCTAAAGAATTAATGGAGATTGTTGCCGTGGCTGGATTGGCTCAAAATTTTGCGGCTTTAAAATCCCTCACGACGACGGGCATTCAACAAGGACATATGAAAATGCACTTGCTTAATATATTGAATCAATTTGAAGCGAATGCTACTGAAAAGATACACTTAATCGAACATTTCAAAACCCATACGGTGACCCACAGTGCGGTGGTGGAAGCAATTGAAAATTTAAGAGCCTAATGCAAACGTTTTACAGTCATGGGAAATTATTGATCAGTGCAGAATATGCGGTCTTAGATGGTGCTTTGGCTCTGGCATTGCCTACTAAATTTGGGCAATCCTTATCAGTTGAATCGACTTCTGAAAATACAATCCTTTGGAAAAGCATTTCCAATGAAGGCACTGTTTGGTTTGAAGCAAAATTCACGATTGATGCTGCTTTAAAAATATCCACAACAGATACTTCAGACATTGCCGTTCGTCTCGTGCAAGTTTTGGACGCTTTACAACAGTTGAACCCTTTGCTTTTTGAAACGCATAAAGGCTATGCATTAACTTCTACCTTAGAATTTCCTGAAAATTGGGGATTGGGGTCTTCCTCTACTTTAATTAATAATTTAGCAAAATGGGCAAAAGTAGATGCTTTTGAATTACTGGCACTGACTTTTGGTGGCAGTGGATTTGACATTGCTTGCGCACAACAGGAAACAGGTGTTTTATATCAGTTAGAAAAAGGAAAACCAACGGTCAAACCAGTGGAGTTTTTACCTCCATTTTCAGATGCTTTATTTTTTGTGCATCGGAATCAAAAACAAAACAGTAGAGATGGGATTCAAGCCTATAAAACACTGACTGCAAATCAATCCCTTGATTTTTCGGCACTGAATGGCTTGACTTTAGACCTCTTAAATTGTACAGACTTAAAAACCTTTGAATCGCTGATTGAACAGCATGAAGGTTATATCTCTACGCTCATCCAACAACCGCCTTTAAAAGAGGCCTTGTTTTCGGATTATGAGGGCGCTATTAAGAGTTTGGGCGCTTGGGGTGGTGACTTCTTCCTAGCAACCGGAAACGCAGCTGCTATAGAGTATTTTAAGGCCAAAGGTTATACGACGGTTGTTGGGTATTCAGAAATGATTTTGTAAAAAAAGAGGGCGTTTTTGAGTTCTTTTATATCGTTGTTGTATATGTTTTGTTTTTTAAGCATCTAATGACGCAAAATACAACCGAAACCTGTCTGCCGCAGGCAAGGTAGCAAATCCGACCTGCCACGCTTTAATTTAGAGGACTTTCGCTAATAGGCAAAAAGCCAGCAATAAAGTTTATACGGAATTGGCAACTGTAATTTTTCCGCGTTATAAAATATTCTTTAAATCTTGTTTTCCAATTATTGACATAATTTCAACACTATTATTATCACCTATTTTGTAATAAATACTATCAGAACCACAAACACACCGTCTATAATCAGTCTTTATGTACTCGACTGATTCAAATGAAAATGGATTTTTTGATATACTATCAAAATATTCAAAGAATGAATCAAAATATTTATCAGCTTGAGTCATTCCAAATTTGTCAACTCCATATCGGTGAATTCTTATTAAGTCTTCTTTCGCTAAATTACTTAGTTTATAATTTGCCATTAAATCACGGATTTCGATTCCGCTAATATTTGTTCTTTACTCAAATTCGTAAATCCGCTATTTTCAGCTTTCTCCAATTTAGCACTTATCCAATCAATTTTCCTTTGCTGTTTTCTTGCTTGCCTAATTAAATCGTTCACCAATTCACTTTTAGTAGAATATTCTTTTTTGTCCACTTGACTTTTTAACCACTCGTCATTTGGTTCAGTGAAAGAAATACTTTGCCTTGCCATACTGTTTTGTTTTGGTGCTAATATGCACCAAAAAAGTTAATTTAGCAAATTAATCTTCAATTTAAGCCTTGGTTTTTATAGTTGCCAACGTGTTTGTATATGGTTTGTTGCGGTTAGCCTAAGCTGGGGTCACGCTGTTGGCATGATACCGTTAACAAATTCATTAGTATATGTTCTACTCATTTATTTCTCTTTACTCGTTTTGTTTCGCATAGTGGGAATTGGCGGTGTTGCAACAGCGAGTCGCAGTACAAATGACACTTTGTTAAAGCTCGTTTTTTATCATTCTAAAAATAAGTATTCACTGCAAATTCAAATTGATTGATAAATATCTCTTTAAAACTTGAAATATTATTCTGTTCATAAAATATCAACATTGCTTTTTTATAATCAATCGAGTCAACAGTCCTGAACGACAAAGGACAATAACTTTCATTCATCAGGATTGCATTACTTACGATTCTTGCTGTTCTTTTATTTCCGTCCATAAATGGCTGGATGTACGAAATCAGCACCAATGAAATTAATGCTTTTTCAAATACATTTTCTTTTATGTTTATCACATCACATGCATTCCTTAAAGCTTCTAATATTTGAAATTCATTGTCTAGCGGTCGATAGTTAGTTCCAGAAATACCTACCCGTCTTTTTCTGAGATTTCGTTCTACGGCAAGTTCTTTTATTAATATACTGTGTATATCTTCAATTTTTGAAACAGATAGAGGAAGTAAATAATCTGGATTATCTGTAATGAAATCCAAAGCATCCTTATGATTTAAAAGCATTGTTGCCTCTTCTCTTGTTTTGCCCGATGCAGTTTCTTTTTCCTTTAACAATCTTTCTGTTTCTAAAAGAGAATAAGTATTGCCTTCAATTTGAGAAGATTTCCAGCTTAAGTCTATCGCCAATCTTTCTAGCTCATTTTTGTACTCAATGTTTGAAAGTTGCGCAATATTATATTTATAATCGTTATGAAGTAATGATAGTTTTTCCAGTTCATTTTTAGTGAATACACTATGTCTTTTTAGTACTTGATTTATAACTTCAAAATTGAAATTTTGTTTTATTTCACGTTGGTCAATCTCTTTTTTGTAATATTTTTCAACATCAACAGGTTGAATCAGCTCATATACCGGTGAAATTAGATATTTAGTTCCTTTACCTTTTCCTTTGGTTATAATGTAATTTTCAGAAACTAATTTTGATAAAGCCCTTTTTAGAGTAGCATAACTCAATTCCACAGAGATACTATCAAACACCTCTTTTGATGAACATTCTACTCTTGATTTTATAGTTGCAATTATTTCTGTCTCTCTTGATGTAATCATGATTTACTTATTTAGCTCATAAAGATAGTGTTTTTAGCTCAATTTTAATTAACACTTGAGCTTTATAGTTTATCTAAATGAGCTATAACGTCCGAAATAAGGCGTCTCGCTTGTGCCGTTAACAAATTCATTAGTATATGTTCTACTCATTTATTTCTCTTTGCTCGTTTTGTTTCGCTTACTGGGCACCACGCTAAAGCGTGGCTCGAGGGGGTTTTTTTGTAGCTCAGTTCTTTGTTCTGTTTAGTGTTTTTAATATCTAACTTTAAATTTATTTCCATTTTCCAAACCAAAAATAGATTTTAAAATTCTGATTAATTCTTTATGAATAAATTCAATTTCATTTATTGTTGTCAAGTTATACCATTTTGTATAATTAGGCGAAACATTTCCGTCATTATCTTTTTCGTTCGGTTTTGAAAACTCAAGATTTAAAATTTCCTCAATTTGATTTTCGGAGTATTTTTTAGTTTCATTCAGAAATTCATTACTCACAATTTCTGAATAAAATTCCTTACTATTTACAAAACCTTTATATTGGATATAATAAGAGTCAAATTCAATAATCAAATGTTCCAAATTCGGGTTTTTCGATAATATTTGTATGAAATCTTTCTCAAATTTTTCTTTTTCAGTTTCCCATTTATAGGTTTTTAATTTTCCGAAATTGCGCTTTTTAAATATCGCTAAAATTCCGATTATAACTATTAAAACTCCAATTATTATTTTCACTTTCTGTTCGTTTTTTGCATTACACACAAGTTTTGTATATGGTTTGTGGCGGTTAGCCTAAGCTGGCGTCACGCTGTTGGCGTGATGCCGTTAACAAATTCATTAGTATATGTTCTACTCATTTATTTCTCTTTGCTCGTTTTGTTTCGCTTACTGGGCATGAGCAAAAGCGTGGCGCAAGCGGGGTTACAAAACGTTATTTATTCAACAGTTTTTCTAAATTCAAATTCAGAGCTAAAATTCCGCAAAATATTTTTCTGTCATTTCCTAGAACATCATATAAAGCTGTCAATCCATAATCAAGTCGTAATTCCAATTCTAAAAATTCGTAAATTGAAGTTCCAGCTCCAAGTTGTAATCCAATATTACTGTTTTCAAAATTATCCTTAACATCTTCACCGTCAAATTCGGCATTTAGTAAAAATGAGAACCTTGGTCCAAAAAGAAGATAAAATCCATCACTGTAATTATCTCCAAAACTGTATTTGAAGCTTGTGCTAATATCTAAAAATCCAAAATCTACAACTTCTCCAACAGCTAAAGTTTTTTGGTTAAAAGCTATTAGTGCTTTTGCTCCAATATTTTCAGTAAATCCATAATCAGCAAATCCGCCTAAATAAAGTTTGAATTTCTTTGTTCCTGCTTCATTACGTATTGTGCTATTCAAAGCACTATTAGAGTATATTTCATTAATATTTCCACCTAATGTTATTCCATAAATCAGTTCTTGGGCTTGTGAAATTAAAGCAGTAAAAAGTAGGATTCCTGTAATAATTTTTTTCATAAAATTTGGTTTTAATGTTTTGTAACTTGTAAATATCCGCACTCCTTTCGATAGACTCAAGGAACGTGCCTTTATTTCTTTTACATATCAGTGTCTTATTTTATTTGCAAAATATTTTTGCTCAGACAACTATAAACCTCTGTAGTTTATAAAACGTATTTCAATAAAATTAGATCTAAAACTTCGGTTAAATTGCGTATTGAAGATTTAGATTTGGGGTCCAATGTTATCAAATTTACACGATTTTTTGAGATAACAAAAAAATAGGGTCTAATTTTAATAGATGAATCTAAAATGGTTTTATAAAAACTAAGCTTTTTCTGTATTCTCAATTACTATTCGCCAAGAAATAAATATTTCTAACTATCGAAACTAAGACTATAGGAAAGGGGGTTGCTTTGTCAATCTGAATTTATTTCAGATTCTAAAACAAAATAAATTTCAAAAAATTGAGATTCTGAAATAAATCCAGAATGACAGATTTTCTACTTTTTAGACAGCTTAAAAATTACCTATGTGGCTAGACTCTCTACTAGATTTTAAAGCATAAAAAAAAGGACCCATTTCTGAGTCCTCTTATATCTAGTATTTTAATGTGCTACTTAGTAAAACGTCGCTCTGTTATCTTCGATATCAGATGCTTCCTTCAGTGCATTGTAAAGTTGTGTATTGACAGCACTTGACTTGGCTTGACCTACACGGTTTGCAGATGCTTGATAATTTGGCAACGGCTCAGCAGGTGTTAACTTTGTCAATTGAATTGCATAGACGCCGTTGGCACCAACGATTAATTTTGAGGTGGCTCCTTCTGCTAAACCAAAAGCCGTTCCGATGACTTTAGGCTCTCTTCCTGCTCCTGAAAGCGTTGGATTTTTCATGTTTACAGCCAGGGCTGTTTTAACCGTCTGTCCTTCGTCAGAAGCAATCGCTTCTAAAGTGGTTGCAGTAATACGGTCTTTGATAAGTTCCGCTTTCTTTTCTTTTCTGATTTCTGGAAGTGCTGTAATGGATGCTTTTTCAACACTCATTAATCCGGCTTCATTGACAGCTGTTACCTTAGCAACTACAAAACCACCTCCTGATGTATTGAAACTTTTAAAGTCTCCTACTTCAACACCCTCTTCAAAAGACCATCTTACAATAGCTCTCTGAACACCAAGACCTGGAATTGTTTCGTCCAATTCTTTAATGCTGCTTACTGGGGATGTTGTATAGTTATTTTCTTTTGCAACTTCATTGAAATCCGCATTGGCAACCGCGATTTCAAATTTAGATTTATCTGTAAAGACGCCATCTATTGTTTTAATTGATGGCTCAATCTCTTGTACGATCGTTGCGATTTTAAATGCTTCTTGTTTTTTTCCTTGATCTAAGATTTCAATAATATGATATCCAAAGTCTGTTTTTACAACGCCTAAACTTCCTTTAGGGTTCTCAAAAGCATAGGCTTTAAATTCTTCTGCAAATGCGTCTGTATAAGCAAATTCAATAACGCCTTCTTTTTCGTTGCTCACTTTATCAGATGATAAAGACAGTAAATTTTTGAATTTAGAACGTTTAGAACGAATCACTTTATAAATACTATCGGCAGTCGTTTTTGCTTGTGCATCTGTTTTGGTAACTGAGGCATCTGCACGAACCGTCCCAACAAATGGAATCAGGATGTGACGAACTTTCGTAGAATCTGACATCATTTTTTTAGCCACTTGTTTTGACAACTTGTACGCTGCTCCATCTTTATAAGGTCCAAAAACTTCATTTGATTTCAACCCTGTGATTTGATCTGCAACAGTCGTTGGAAAGCTAGATGCAAACACATATGCATCGTTATATTTAACTGATGAATTGGCATTTACAAAGGCTTTTACATCTGTTGTATTTTGAAAGCCTACCACTGTTTCGTTGGCTTTGGCAGCTTCATTAAATTCTACTTTATCAGCAATAAGGGCTGTTAAATCCGCTTGGATTTGCTGCTCATCTTCTAAAGAAGCTACTTCTTTAAACTGAACATAGACTAAATCTCTTGAAGCTTCAACCTTGTATTTGCTTGGATTTGCTTTGACATAGCTTGCAACTTCCGATTTCTTAACCGACACTAAACTGTCTGCAATAGACGTAAAAGGAATTTGAACATATTTAATATCTGCTTTGTCATTTTCTAACACATACTCTAACTCACCTTCTGTAAGGGTTCCAATAACACCTGCTTTCACAAGGTTAAAATACGTTTGTTGAACGCCTGTTTGAGAAATACTTTGTTCAAAATCAGTCCATGCTTTATAGTTCACAGCACTTCCGTTCAGCGTGGTTGTTTCTGGAGCTATGGCTTTTAGGTTTGCAATAAATTCGTTGAGCTTGTCTTCATCAAATAAACCAGCTTCATTTTTGAATTCTTCAAAAGATCCTAAGTTTTGTTTTAACAATTGACGCATATAGTCTCTTTCAATGGAGATTCCAACAGCATCGTATTGCGTTTGCATGACTTTGTTTCTTACTTCTTGATCCCAAACGCGGTTCATTGCTTGGGTGTTTGATACAGAACCACCAGACTGGCGTTGGATGTTTTCAACTTGATTCATGAATGCATCCCGTTCAATGTCTTCGCCATTAATCGTTGCGACAACGGTTTGCGATTTACCTGAAGACCCTAGGTTTTGAAATATATCTCCAATAATGAATGAAAATAATGCAAGAGCGATGATAATGATCAAGAATATAGAGCGTTGTCTAATTTTATTTAAAACTGCCATTTGTAGTGTGTGTTATTTTTTTAATATAGTGGACGAAAATACCAATTTCTTTGAAATAATAAAAGGAGAAAAGAATATAATTCAACGAAGGGGGTTAAATTAAATTTCTTCTAAGATTTCAAGCTGTACTAATTCGATTTTAGTATTGGATACTTCCTTGATGGTGAAATGAAATTGTTCAATTCTAATTTCTTGATTTTTCTCTGGTATTTCTTCGGTATGATTGACAATAAACCCTCCGAGAGTTTCGTAGTTTTCACTTTCGGGAAGTTCAAGTTTGTAGGTTTCATTGATATGATCCACTTCTATCCGTGCTGAGAATATGTAGGTGTTCTCATTCGTTTTTTCTTCAATAAGCTCGAACGTATCGTGCTCATCTTCAATTTCACCAACTAATTCTTCAATAACATCTTCCACAGTCATAATCCCCGAAGTTCCGCCATATTCATCTAAAACAACGGCTAGACTCTTGCGTTTTTTAATTAAGACGTTCAACACATCTTTTGCGAACATGGTTTCCGGCACATATTCTACTGGCCTTAACATTGATTTTATATTTTTTGGATCTTTAAATAAATCAAATGAATGAACGTAACCCAAAATATCGTCAATGGTTGTTTTGTACACCAGTATTTTTGAATGGCCTGTTTGGGTAAACAATTCGTTAAGATTATTGATAGAATCATGAATTTCGATGGCAGTCAACTCTGTACGAGGGACCATGACCTCTCTGGATTTTACTTCCGAAAATTCAAGGGCATTTTGAAAAATCTGAATTTCACTATCGATCGTATCGTGGGCTTCTACGGACTCCATTTGTTCGCTAATATAATTGCCCAGCTCTACTTTGGTAAATGCTAATTGAACCTGATCTCCTTCTGTTTTAAATAGATATTTTAGGATGACATCTGAAATCCATATTACAAAATCGGATACAAAAGAAAATAGAACATAAAACAGATACGCAGGAACCGCAAATAACTTTAGTAATGAGTTGGCATAAACCTGAAAAAATACCTTTGGCAGAAACTCCGCAGTCACCAATATAATAAGGGTTGAAATGACGGTTTGCGTCAGTAAGCTTAACTCCGTAAAGAGATAGTTAATAAGTGTACTAGAAGATGGCAAATAGGATGCAAACCACTCTACGAGCATATCTCCCATATAAAATCCATAAATCACAAGGGCTATATTGTTTCCAATAAGCATGGTTGCTATAAACTTGGACGGTTTTGCTGTGATTTTGGTTAATAATGTTGACAGTAACCCCCCTTGTTTTTTCTCAATTTCAATATGAATTTTGTTTGAGGAGACATACGCAATTTCCATTCCTGAAAAGAAAGCAGATAAAATCAAACTAAAAACAATAATCAAGAGGTCTCCGGTCATGACTACAATTTACCGCGATCTTGAAATCGCTTCTTAAATTTTTTACGAAAGAAAAACATCGCGACAGCTAACACAGAAAAGAACAAAGATATATAGGCTGCATTTCGGTCGTTGTTCCATTTGTCAATGGCATCAAAAAGAAACAAGGCAGCAAACCCTAAATATAGATACTGTAGAATTGAAAGAATTTTCATTTTTATAGAGTTAAGTTAACGACCAAAATTAGTGGAGTAAATATACGAATTATTCATCAATAAAGATGCGCCCATTCACTTCAAGGACTTGCGCGTTGGTGAAATTTTTGTTGGAATCAAATCCAATTCCGTTGGTGATATAGTCTTTGGTTCTGAATTTTACAGGTTGATTGGTAAATAGCCATTCCTTTTTTTGATCGTAGAAAAGTTGTTCTGTAAATAGGGTATCGTTGGTGGATGTTGTCAAAACCACATTGCCTTTCAGATCGATTAGATCGGTTTTCTCATACACAATCGCATGGTCAGAAGTTACCGTATTTTTATTTTGGTCATCATCAAAAAGAGTGAGGTCGATGCCCTCTGGAAATTTATAAAACGGAAACTCACGGTTTGTAAAGTTGACCATTTTTGGACTCACCAAAATGACTGTGAGGCGGCCTGAGTCTGTGTATTTTGTGTTGATGTCCTGAGCGATCGACAGTGGGGCGTAAGTGGCAATATCAAGCCCCTGTACTTCTTTTAGGGTATTGTTACAAGAAAAAAACATCGCTACCACAGCAAGTGGAACGCTATTTTTTAATAGTATGTTAGAATCAAATTTCATTAAAGCGAAGGTACCGTTACCGAACGTTGAATCCAACATCCAACTTTGATGACTTGACTTGCACGGCCCGAAGAAAATATTTCACTTTTTGTCGGTGCCTTGGCTTCATAATTTGCAATAGATTTTGCAGCATTTTTCTTCATTGTTGGGTCTATGCGTCCTGCTTTCGCAGCTTCTTTAGCGGCTAACCAATAGACAGCTCTTTTTGAAAAATTATCCGTTCCACAATTATTGGCACTTTTAGCATACATCGCTGCAATGGCAAGGTGGGCTCTTCCCATACTTGGGTTTGCTCTTAGGGCTTTCATAAAGTAAGTTCTTGCCTGACCGTAACGCCCTTTCTTTTTGAAATTTGTAGCGATTTTATATAAGATTCTTGACTTCTCAAAGTTATCAGATTCCAGCTCAACAGCTTGGTTGTAGTAACTCAAAGCTTCTGAGCTCTTTCCTGCTTTGTCTTTTAAGATTCCTAAATAAAATGCGGTATCCGCATTTGGTTCTAATGCATTTTTTTGTTCTACAATCTTCACAAACAACGGATCGTCGTTACATTCTTTTGCATACATTCTGTTCATGGCACGCTGCAACCAAACTCCGTCATTTTTAAATTCTTCAAAATCTCTTTGATACAATGGAATCAAGTTTTCGCAATTGGCTCTGGCACCCAATTTGGTGTCAATACTCCCCGCAATTTTATCATAAGCTCTTAAATAGCTATCATACGATTTAAGTTTACGTGCGTCTTTTTTACTCAATTCTTTAACCACACCTTCTTCATCTAAATATGCGTTTCGCTTATTGGTATAGTTTTTAACTTCAAACTCAATTTTTTCGCTAATGTCATCGTACTTGGAAAACAATTGCTGTGCCGTTTTTGCTTCGGAATCGTAAAGGTCCACCATCAATGAAAAGTAAGTGTACAGACTCTTTGGGTTTGTAAACGTTTTGGCATCGGTCGTATAAGCAGTGTCAAAACCAGTATAAAGCGCTTCGTTTGTTTTGTTTAAAATTTTTCTGTAATCATATTCCATCTGGCAGGCTTTTGCCATGTAGGCACCAGTTGGAGTGACGTTTGGAAAAACAGCTTTACGCTCTTCCCAAAGTTTCAACATATCGTTGACGAAGCTAATTTTCTCTTCGCCTTCAGAATTGTCAATCTTATAATCTAGGATACGTTCTCCATAAACAAAAATTGCTTTGTTAAATTTTGGATTTCGTTTTCTAATTTCCATCCATGGCGTGTATGCCGCTGTGTAGTTTTTAGACTTGGCTAATTCACTAAAAATAGAAAGGGTTTCTATATCCTGCTCGTTCTGTGCAGAGATTGTAGTGATGCTTAAAAAAAGGAATGCGATTAAAAGGGTGATTTTCGTTTTCATTAGGCTGTTTTTATATTTATTTCAGATACTTTGGGCTATTTTATAAAGCCATTTGGTTGTATTCTTGATTAATTAAATTTTCGTTTTTCAAACCAGCGATCGTTTAAAGATAAGCTCATCTGAAATTTTACAAAATTTTCTTTCACTAAATTGGCGGTATTAACTCCGCGTGTACCAATCTCAAAACCAACATTTGCATTTGAGAATATACGTCCAACTGGAAGTCCTACTCCAAAAGATATGCCAAACTCTTTGATGTCTTCATTATTTATCCGCAACCCTGTATCTTCAAAACGAATCCCTGTTCTGTAAACGATCCGTTTCCAGTAGCGATTAAAAGAATCAAATTTTGGAATATAAAACCCTCCTACAGCAATTGTGGAGGCATCTTCATAAGTTGCATTGTCAATAGATAGAAGTCGATTGGAAAATTGACTTGCTTTGAGGAAGGTGTATTCAACCCCTGCAAACCATTTTCTGGGGGTTCCTACCCCTAAACCAAAAGATGTTTTAGAAGGTAATGTCAATTTAGTGGTCTCTAAATTAAAAACAGACAAATCAACTTCTGATATATTAATTGTAAATTCTTGTTGCGTTGTAGGATCAATTACGATTGTTGAATAGGCTCGGCTATTGGCTGAAGTCAGTTCGGAGCTTGGCGAATAAGTTGCCGAAGCGGTCACCTCTAAGTTTGGCTTTATGAGTTTTGAGAAGATCAATCCAAAGTTGTAAGTAAGCCCGCCTAAATCTGATCTATTCTGTTCTCTTGACTGATACTGTAACAACTCACCTTGTGTATTATACCCAAAAGCAATATTCGTATTTTTTATATTTCCAAAATTATAACTGGCATCTACTCCCAATCTAAAATCTTCAGACAGTTGGTATCCAAATCCTAAAAAGACTCTATTTAATCCCCCTTCACCTCTGTATTTATATTGAAGAACATCGTCAGCATCCGTTGACTGTAATTTATAACCTACGGAAGAATGAGGCAAGACACCAAATCCTGCTCCAAATTTCCCAAGCGGAACGGCTATTGCCAAATAATCCAACGAAGATGTACTTGACTTATCAGTTTGTGAACCGCTAGAAAGCTTTACCTCAGAATGACTTCCCCCTATTGTATATTTTATAGGTTTGGCTTCATTATTAAAAGACTTTAAATTTTTACCAGCAAAGGAAGCTGGATTTCGAAGGTTGATATGGATACTGTCAGAATACACGCTTAATCCTCCCATGGACTGGTTTTCTACTGTGCCCTTAAATTTTAAACTTCCGATGCCATAAAATGAATAAGGAGAACTTGAACCCTGTTGTGCAAAAGATAGACTTGAAAAAACAACCGTTATAAGTATTAAAAACTTTTTTATCATTAGTTTGAATTAAATTCTAGTAAAAAATTAAGCCCTTCTAAAAGAAAATTTGAATTCGCAAATATGCTAATTTTAAATTGCTTACACAAGAAATCTGTGTCTCCGCCTGTTAAAATAACTGTTAAATCTGGATATTTATTTTGATACACCTTAATAGTACTCTCTATTTCATGTAAGACTCCATGGACAACTCCAGAGTGAATCGAGGCTTCGGTAGAGCTCCCAATGCGTTGATTGGGGATGGTTTTTTGGAGGGATGGTAAGTTTGACGTAAATGCTTCTAGTGATTTATAACGCATCTCTACTCCAGGTGAAATAGCGCCGCCTAGATAGTTTTGGTCGGCATCCATAAAATCATAGGTAATGCAACTCCCGGCATCGATCACCAAAACGTTCTTATTAGGAGACTGTTTGACCACCGCTGCCATAAGGGCTAAACGGTCCACACCCAAAGTGAGTGGCGTATCGTAGCAGTTTTTAAAAGGCACCTTAAAAGAAGCCTCTAAAATTTTGATGGGTAGCAACTTTTGGAGCGTCTCCACCTCCAAATTGTCCATAGTTTTTACCGTTGACAGCAGACCATGTTTGATTTCAGAGAACTTTTCAAGTAATTTTTCAACCTCCATAACCACCTCTTTAGTGGAAATCGTTTGAACCTCTATTATTTTATCTAATTGAAAAACAGCCAGTTTGGTTGTTGTATTTCCAATGTCAATTATCAAATTCATCTTTCTCATTTAGACTGTAAATCTACAAAACCATTTTTTATAAAATTTTACTTTGCGAATATTAAAATTGCGTTATATTTGCAACCGCATTATGCGAGGAGGTGCCTTAGCTCAGTTGGTAGAGCAATGGACTGAAAATCCATGTGTCCCTGGTTCGATTCCTGGAGGCACCACTTTTAAAACTCATAACAATCTATTTTATAGAAAGTTGTGAGTTTTTTGTTTTTAATAGATGCTTACCAAGGTGCTTATAAAAACTTTAAAGAAAAATTATCTGATTTTGACAACAGGAAACCAGAACAACTTCTTTTACAAATAGCCTATCAAAAATCTACTTAAATCCTATCACAAATGATAGGGTTTCTGTGAAATAATCTACAACGCTATTTTATATTCAATATCCATATTATGTATTTCAATTATTTAGTTGGATATTTGTGATGGATATTAAACCTTAACAAAGCGTAGTGATTTTACAATTTAAAAAAAACAGAGTTCTTTATTCCATTCTAAGCTTTTGTGCACTTCTGTGGATTCAAAGCTGTAAAGAAGCACCTGCTAAATCACCTGCACTACCTCAGGTTAATAGAGTACTCGATACGCTAGAAGAAGCTCCAGAACAAGATACTCCTGTTTCAAACAGTTCAGTGCCCGAAGAATTTTCGGACTGGCCCAACTACCCCCTTTTAGATACCGCCATAAAAAACCTTAAAAATGGCGATCCTATCTTTTTCAAACAACCCATTGAAGATATAAATCAACTGTTTTTAGACATTAAAAAAAGCGTCCCTAAATCCTTAAAAACAAACAGTATTTTGGCACGTGTTAAAGTCACCGAAACCTTAGCTCGTAAATTACACGAACTTTACAGTGTGGAGGATACAGACTTAAAGGAAGCCGAACAGACAAAAGTCAATCTCATTAAATCACATACCAATTTAATATTTCAAATAAATAAAACGCGCGAAAAAGAAGCGCAACGCATTACAAAACCAATTTAATTTTTTACACTAAACCGTATTCTTAAAAAGAAGACAAACTATATTAACCAACCAATTTAACTATTATGAGAACTCTTCTTATTGTACTCTGTACCTTTTACTGTCTTTTTTCCAATGCGCAAGTCGATTCTGGAACGCCTTGGATGAAAGGCCTGAAAAACACCAAAGCCAATCCTTTAACATTCAAAGAAATTGTCGATGCCGGAAACACCTATTGGGAAACCCGTGACACAGACGTTAAAGGAAGTGGATACAAACCCTTCAAACGTTGGGAGTCCTTTTGGCAAAATTATGTGAATGCCGGTGGGTTTTTACCAACCTCTCAAGAATTGTGGGACGTATGGGAAGCTAAAAATTCTCAGAAATCACAACGACGTTCAACGGCTGTAAGAACCGATGAAAGTGATTGGGAATCTATGGGGCCCACTGATTTTTTAAATCGATCGACTAACAGTGCAAACCTTGGTCGTGTCAATACCATCATTGTGGATCCAGACAATTCAGATGTTATTTATGTTGGATCGCCTGCAGGTGGGATTTGGAAATCCACAGATGCGGGGGCTACGTACATTCCTTTGACGGACTTCTTACCTCAAATTGGGGTTTCTGGAATCGCTATCGATCCAAGCAATACAGACATTCTTTACATCGCCACTGGCGATGATGACTATAACAGTTCTACAAGTGTAGGAATTTGGAAATCAACAGATGCAGGTGCCAATTGGCAGCAAACAGGAATGAATCCTACGAACACGCCATACAGAACCTCTGAAATCTATATAAACCCAGACAATACCAACATGCTTTGGGTTGCAACCAGTAATGGGATTTTTAAATCTGTAAATGGTGGTGATGACTGGACAAACAAACAATCTGGTAGTTTTAGAGACCTCAAAGTAAAACCTAATAATTCAAATATCATTTATGCAACTACGAATGATGAATTTTACAAATCCACAGATGCAGGGGAAACGTTTACACAAATTACAGAGGGACTGCCAACGACTTCAGGACGTCTTTTTATTGATATCACGCCAGCGAATGGCAACCTTGTTTATATGGTGGCATCAAATTCAGATAGCACCTACCAAGGAATTTACAAATCATCTGACAGTGGTACAACTTTTACACAAATGGAGAACACTGTTAATATCTTTGAAGGAGATCAATCCTGGTATGATTTAGCCATTGCTGTTTCTAACACCAATGAAAATGAAATTTATGTGGGCTGTTTAAATGTCTGGAAATCGAGTGATGGAGGGGATTCATTTTCACAACTTAATCAGTGGTACAGCCGAACCGAATCATACACCCACGCTGACATTCATTTCATCCGCGCTTTTAATGGTAGCATATTTGTAGGCTCCGATGGAGGTATTTTTGAATCGACAGATGCAGGTAGCACATTTACGGATTTGTCTCCAGGATTGGGAATTAGTCAGTTTTATAGAATTTCTGTATCCAAACAAGATTCAAATAAAATGGCAGGAGGACTTCAGGACAATGGAGGTTTTGGACGGGATCAACAATGGAGTAATTACCATGGAGGAGATGGGATGGAAGGAGTGGTTGATCCTAACAACGATAACATCTATTATGGTTTTACGCAGCGCGGTGGTAGTCTAAACATAAACACTAATTCAGGTCAAAATGGAAGTACGAATGGTTATGGAGCTCCCACTAATGAAGTAGGAAACTGGATTACTCCACTTTCAATAAACAAAGACAGTGAATTGTATGCCGGCTATGGCAGCGTTTACAACTTTGGTTCAGCCGGTTGGACCAAAATCTCAGATACTTTTGAAGCTAATATTGAGGTTTTAGAACTCGACCCTATCAACTCAGATATTATGTATGTAAGTTTTTCTTATTATGACGATGTGAATAGTAGCGTACATCATGAACTTCATAAAAGTGTAAATCATGGTGTTACATTTTCACTGATTCAAGATTTTACAAGTAATATCACGTCCATTGAAGTTAATAACAATGACAATACCATCCTTTACATCACCACAAGCGGAGGTGATGGAAAGGTTTATAGATCTACGGATCAAGGGAGTAATTTTACAGACATCACAGGAACGCTTCCTAATGTTACAAAAAACATTATCAAACACCAGCCTTTCTCCCCAACTAATGCGCTATACCTTGGGACAAGCTTAGGCGTTTACAGATACGACGACACTACAAACGATTGGGGTCTTTTTGAAACAAACCTTCCAAATACTGATGTCAGAGATTTAAGTATCAACATCCCAGACTATAATATTACTGCGGCAACTCACGGACGTGGCATTTGGCGAAGTGATTTGCAGACCGAAGCTTTAGCAGCTAACGATATTTTTTTAATTGCTATTGAGAACCCAATAAGTATGCAACTCAATTGCGGAGCAGTCGCTCCACAATTAAGGGTACTAAATAATGGACAAAATAGCATAAACACTGTTGACATTACCTATACTCTTGACGGTGGAAATGAGATACCACTCTCATGGTTTGGAGCCATCGCCTCCCAAGCGACCGCTATTTTGGACTTAGGTGACATGACTTTAGCCGCAGGAATCCATACGCTATCTGCGACAACTACCATTAACAATGATTCTTTCACCAACAACAACAGTGCTGAAATTACGTTTTATGTGAATGAAACTAGCGAAACTGGAACAGTAAATATGTTTGAAAATACCAGTGACGAACTTATTGTTATTAATGAGTCTGGAGATGTTTGGCAACGTGGAACTCCTACCGGAACTCTACTTAATGAAACGGCATCCGGAACAAATGTCTATGCCACTAACTTGAGTGGCAATTATGCAGACAACTCAAAAGGCTACCTTGTGTCTAATTGTTACGACTTGACTACCATTGCGAATCCAGAATTGAATTTTCAAATGGCGTTCGATTTAGAATCAGACTACGACGTCGCCTATGTTCAGTATTCAACAAACCAAGGAGTTGATTGGAATGTACTAGGAACCGCAGAAGATTTTAACTGGTACAATAGCAGTTTAGCTAATTGTGCTAACTGTGTTGGCGAACAATGGACTGGAACCGATAGCACTCTCACACCATACTCTTACGACCTAGCAGCTTTTAGCTCAGAATCTAATATGATTTTTAGAATGGTATTTCATTCAGACCAAATGGTGAATAATGAAGGCGTTGTTATCGATGACTTGTTTGTGTATGGCACTACATTGGATGCTGATAATTTTCAAATCGACCAAATTTCAGTATATCCAAATCCATCCAAAGATGTGTTTTATGTTAAATTAAATAACAGCACTCCTTTTGATCTTCGTGTCACGGACATCACTGGAAAAGTCGTGTACACTAAAAAACAAATTAATTCTGGAGCGCCATTTCCATTGCAAATGGAAGCCTACTCCAGTGGGATCTATTTTTTACAAATTGAAGCAAACAACCAACAAACCACTCGAAAGCTCATCTTAAATTAGTCCTAAAAAATATACTATACAGCATTTTGTAAAATTAAACTTATGTTAATTGTTTTGTTTAACTGTAACATTTTTAGTTATTTGGGAGACTACTATGTATAACGATCACTTAAAAAGTAAACACATGAACTTAAAACACCTAACCGTACTCTGTGCATTTGGCCTCTTGAGCTTCCATGCCTGCAAGAACGAACCGAAAAATCAGTTCTCAGAAGCTGAAAAAATTCCTGGAATCATCTTGGAAAACATGGACACCTCTGTGAATCCAAAAGACAACTTTTATGACTATGTCAATGGAAATTGGATGAAAACCAATACCATTCCGGATGACGAATCGCGATGGGGTGGTTTTGGAGTGCTTCGGAAATCAACACGTAAAGATGTGCTTGATATTATAAAAACCTCTAAAGAACTCGGTACTTATGAAGAAGGCTCCGATCAGAAGAAAGCCTTGTTAATGTTTGAATCAGAACTGGATTCTGTCGCCAGAACAACAACGGGCATCACTCCTATTGTTCCCCTTTTAGAGGCGATTAACAGCATTCAAAACATCGCAGACATGCAAACCGTCTATGCAAAAACAATCGGGGTTTCAGCCCCTTTTGCAGGCATTGGTGCTGAAGCAGACCTGAACGATAGCAGTATGAATACCGCTTGGGTATTTCCTGGAGGCTTAGGACTGCAACGCGACTACTATTTAGATCAAGATTCAAAAACAAAAGAAATTAGAGGCCAATATTTAGATCATGTTGCCCGTATGTTTCAATTTATAAATTATGATGAAGCCACTGCTCAAGCAGCAGCAGAACGCGTACTTGCTTTAGAAACACAACTGGCAGAACCTCGTTTGGACAAGGTACAAAGGCGTGACATTCGTAACTTTAACAATCCACGTTCTATAGAAGAGTTGAGTACCATCACTCCAGAAATCGATTGGAACAAGTTCATTAAGGACATGGGAGTTACGCAAGCTTTAGACACTGTTTTAGTGATGCAACCAACCTATATGAAAGCTTTAAACACCTTCCTTAGCACCACGCCTATTGAAGACGTTAAAACCTTAATGATTTGGAGCACTCTAGACAATGCAGCGGGCTATTTAAGTCCAGAGATTGAAACTGCCAATTGGGAATTTTACAGCAAAACATTGAGTGGATCCAAAGCACAACGCGCCGCAGAAGAACGTGCCCTCGGAACCGTTAACGGATCTGTAGGAGAAGCCATTGGAAAACTGTATGTGGAAGCTAAATTCCCACCAGAAGCCAAAGCAAAAGCTGAAAAAATGATTGCGAATGTCATCAAGGCATTTCAAAATAGAATACAAGTATTGGATTGGATGAGTGATGAAACCAAAGCCAAAGCCGTTGAAAAACTCGATAAATTCACCGTTAAAATCGCCTACCCAGACGAGTGGGAAGATTATTCTGAATTGCAAATCAAAGAAGGCAATAGCTACGCCGAAAATATGATGGCTGTTTCTCAATGGAGTGTGAATAAAAATATTTCTGAAATTGGGCAGCCCGTTGACAAATCGGAATGGGGCATGCCTCCACAAACAGTGAATGCCTATTTCAATCCTTTAAACAATGAAATTGTATTTCCAGCAGCTATTTTACAGCCTCCATTCTATAATTATACCGCTGATGAAGCCGTTAATTATGGTGGTATTGGAGCCGTAATTGGACATGAAATTTCACATGCGTTTGATGATTCTGGTGCGCGATTTGATGGCGATGGAAACGTGAACAACTGGTGGACAGACAAAGATTTAACCGAATTTGAAAAACGTGGCAATGCCTTGGCAGAACAGTACAGTGCCATTCAAGTAATGGACAGTGTGTATATCAATGGGAAATTTACTTTGGGTGAAAACATTGGAGATTTAGGAGGCGTACTTGGTGCCTATGACGGACTTCAACTCTTTTTTGATGCCAATGGACGACCAGAAGACATTGATGGATTTACAGCAGAACAACGCTTCTTTATGTCTTGGGCAACCGTTTGGAGAACCTTGACGCGTGAAGATGCTTTAAGACGACAAATAAAAACCGATCCCCATTCGCCAGGGATTCAGCGCGCAACGCAGCCGCTAAAAAATATTGATGCTTTTTATGAGGCTTTCGATATCAAAGAAGGTGATAAAATGTACCTACCCGAAGAACAACGCGTTCGGATTTGGTAATTTTTAATACCACAAAAAAAACAGGCTGTCTGAAAAGACTTTGTTTTGTCAATCTGAACTTGTTTCAGATTGACAAAACAAATTGATTTCCAATACTCTGAGATTCTGAAATAAATTCAGAATGACAGGTTTATTTACTTTTCAGACAGCCTCTTTTTTTATGCTTATTTTTTAAAAAAACTTACTCTGTTTTTGGAGCTTCTTTTTGTGCGCGTATCGCATCAATAGCTAAGTTTGCCATATTAAAATTAGGCGCTAATTGTAAGGCTTCATTTAAGATTAAAATAGAAGCATCGTGATTTGTTTCTGGATTCTCTCTAAATTTAGCGATCGCTTTTAAATACATAAACCCTGCCAAAACTGGTACTTGATACGGCGTTTGTGTTTCATAGTAAGGCTTCATCATATCGGTTGTAGCATTGGCTATTCCGTAGGTTATGTTTAAAGATGCCCCTGTAAGATCATCCGTTTGGATTTTCAAATCCGCTAATTCATAAGCAAGAGAAACAGTTCGTTTTTGCTTGTAAAGAACTTCATAGTGTTCAATGGCACGTTTGGGCTCGTTGAGAGATTTCAAACTAACGGCTTTCACTTCAGTTGCTAAATTGGTGTCTGATTCTAACAGTTCAACTCCAATTAGATTTAAAGCTTGTACATACTTCCCTTCGTTCATATAAAGCGCTGCTAACGTATCTTTACGTTTTACGTTGGGTTCTAATAAAACGAGGTGAGTCATCGCATTAATCACACCTTGGATATCGCCTTGTTGTTGCATCTGAGCATAAAAGGCCTTGTAATGAGCTACTAAGGTCGTCTGGTTTTGTGCCTGAATTTGCATTGAAAAACAAAGGGCTAGTAAGATTGTGTATTTTAATTGTTTCATTTTTATAAAATTTTGATTCAAAAGTAATCGATTTTTTGAAAGTAAGTTGATTTTTCATTCGCTTTTAAGCAAAAAAAAACACCACGAGGGTGGTGTTTTTCCAAAATTAACCAATTTAACTTTTTAGTAATAAGTAGATATTACGTTCACCAAATATATATAACCTTTACAGTTCTTACAACCGTCATGTACCGAACGGACGTTTAACGTAATAAACGGGCGTATTTAATGTATAAACGGAATGCGTGTTCGCTTTTAAGAAAAAAAAAACACCACGAATGTGGTGTTTTTCAAAATTAACCAATTTAACTTTTAATAATATAAAGATATTATACACTTCAAATATACATACCCTTTACAGTTCTTACAATCACTATGTAACGAACGGACAATTCATGTAATAAACGGACGTATTTAATGTATAAACGGAACGTGTGTTCGTTTTAAAACAAAAAAAACATCACGAATGTGATGTTTTTTCAAAATTAACCAATTTAACTTTTAAGTAAGATATTAAATTACATACGTCAAATATATACAGCCTTTAAACTCCTCGCAACGCTCATGTAACCAACGGTCAAATGACGTAACAAACGGGGGTTTTGGGGGGGTAAACGGAATAATGAATCGTTTTGAACTACACTATTCTCGTTTCACCAACGCATAATAATGGTTTTCTAAGGGCAAATAACCTTGGTCGTACACAAAATAGTAAACCGTCCCTGACTTTGTTGTATAAATACTGGTGAAATAATTAAAGTCAAACCCTGCTGAAATAAGTTTATCCCGTGTCGATTTTGTTTTTTGATGCGGATTCAGAGCTTCCAGAATACGCCAATTTTTTCGCAATCGGTTGTTGATATTTCGGATCAGGTTTTTCTGGTCTTTATTCACACGGTTGTTATAGCTATTGCGACAGCCATCACTACAAAATTTCTTGTCCGTTCGTCCAATAATTGGATCGTTACACTCTGGGCATTGCTTTTTCATGTATATCTATTTATTGTTTTTTAAAGGTCACATGGTGCATCCATTTTAAGCATTTTTATTGAGTATCAAGTTTTAGTGATGGATGGTTCATGTATATCTATTTATTGTTTTTCAAAGGTCACATGGTGCATCCATTTTAAGCATTTTTATTGAATATCAAATTTTAGTAATGGATGGTTCATGTATATCTATTTATTGTTTTTCAAAGGTCACATGGTGCATCCATTTTAAGCATTTTTATTGAGTATCAAGTTTTAGTGATGGATGGTTCATGTCAATTGATTTCTGGTTACAGACCCGAAATATACTAAAAATTTATTCAATTACAAACGACTACAAGTAATTACAAACGAAATTAAATAGGTAATTACCGACTAACATTTGGATAGCATCACATCTTTGCAGTGTCGAATCGTTCGATAGTAAAACTGTTATAACCTTAAAATTATTTTATCATGAACACACTCAGAAACAAAGTACAGTTAATTGGAAACTTGGGAAATGACCCAGAAATTATCACTTTAGACAGTGGAAAAAAATTAGCAAAATTTTCATTAGCAACAAACGAGTATTACAAAGATGCCGATGGACAAAAACAAACCAAAACAGATTGGCATAATCTCGTTGCATGGAACAAAACTGCTGAAATCATTGAAAACTACGTCACCAAAGGCAAAGAAATTGCGGTTGAAGGCAAATTAACTTCCAGAAGCTATGAAACCAAAGAAGGCGAAAAACGTTACATCACAGAAGTGGTGGTGAATGAAGTTCTAATGTTGGGAAACAAACAGTAAGAAAGTTTACTTCTGATAAGAAAAAGAGAGTTCCACTGGGACTCTCTTTTTAATTTTATAACACATAAGAACACAGTCAGAGTAACAAAACAACATATCATGACAATTAAAAAAGAATTATCTGATTTAGAGGCTAAAGTTACTATAGGGTGAAAATATTTAGTATTCTCTTTAAAGCACTTCATTAAACGATCCTTATACAAAAGAAAGTTTATTTTTTCTTTAACTGTTTTGTTGTAGCATCTATTTGTTTGATAAAATGTTCCTCTACCTTACTTAAAGCTTCTTTAGCCTTTTGTTTAAATTTTTCATACTCGCCATGTGCTTTATCAATGGCTTTTTTATGACTAACACTCCCTGCATTATCAAGCACCTTATTTCCTGTCATTTTTAAAAAATCATCAAGACGTACAATCCAATCGTGCATATACATAGGCTTGCGATTCAAAGCTTGTAACTCTGCGATTTCAAGATATGCAGTAACAATTCGATTTAAGACATCGAGTTCTTCATTATTAAGATAATTTTTTGCAATTTCCGTTTACTTTTAATTGGTTTTTCTCCTTTGTAATTGGTTAATCCTAGTTGCTTGGCATTGGCATTTACTCGTTTATAAATAATTTCGGATGCAGTATTGCCATGGACTGCCCAGTGCATTTTATTTTGAATGGTCTTAAAAAAAGTTTTTGACTCTTCTACTTGTGAATCGTAGTCAATACTGGTTGCATAGATATCTAATACCTTACGCCAAAATACTTTTTCAGATGAGCGAATATCTCTGATTCGTTCTAGCAACTCATCAAAATAATTACCTCCTCCTGCTTCTTTTAATAGGTCATCATTCATTGTAAAACCTTTGATGATATATTCTTTAAGTCGTGCGGTTGCCCATTTACGAAACTGTACTCCCCTGTGAGATTTTACACGATAGCCTACTGAAATAATCACATCAAGGTTGTATATATTGGTTGGTTTGGTAGAAAAATCGGAAATTCCGATTTTTCTCATTGAAGCTTCTTTTTCAAGTTCTCCTTCCTTAAAAATGTTTAAAATATGTTCATTAATGGTAGAACGTGATTTTTGAAATAATTCACTCAATTGTTCTATGGTGAGCCATACCGTTTCATTATCTAAACGTGTTTGTATTTTAGTTTGCCCATCTTCAGTTTGATAAATGATAATTTCTGATTGCATAAGTTTATTATTCTTAAGTTATTATCTTTCCATAAGATAAAGATAGTCTATGTTTTATTGTATCAAATATAGGATTTTGTGAGAAGTAAAGCCCTCGTATAAATAACAATTTTTGTAATCATAGAATACTCGAAAACAAAAAGTTTTTTTAGAATGAATTTATCAATTTCTACTTCGTCTCTAAAGTGCATTTGCTAACGAAATATAGATTTTTTATATTTACAACAACTAAGAACACAATCAGAGTAACAAAACAACATATCATGACAATTAAAAAAGAATTATCTGATTTAGAGGCTAAAGTTACTAAAGGGTTGAAGATTGCGCATACAAAAATGATTGAATTTAAGAAGTTTAAAAAAACGCCCATAGTAATTTCCCAGAATGGAAAAGTAATTGAAGTTACTCCCGAAGAAATGGCATTAGAAACTGAAAAATGAAATATCCTGTTTTTTAAGACGAATCGCGTACCGACAAAGTAGAACTGATCACCACTTGCTGAATCTCCTTAGATTTGGTTCTGATGGACTCCACAATCATGCGTGCTGCTGCATTCCCAATCGTATAACTGTGTTGATTGATCGTCGTTAATTCTGGCGTAAGGTTGTGTGCCATACGCTCGCTAACATAACCAATCACCGCCACATCCTTTGGAATTTGCTTTCCAGAAATTTTCACCGCTTTTAAGGCCGCCAAAGACGCATCGGTGTCCAATGCAATAATGGCATCAACAGGGTGGGCATTTAAATACTCCACCATCACGGCACCTGCCTGCTGTTCGTCCGACTCCAAAACAGTAGGCGTAAAACCAGCCGCTTTCATCGCTTTCAAATAGCCTTGTGTCCGTTGTTTTCCAACGTTCAACTTATGAATTGTAGAGAGTAACACAATGTTTTTTCGATCCGAACTAATCAGTTTTTGAGTGGCTTCGGACAAAGCTGTAAAATCATTGGTGGTCACTTTTCCGCAGTTTACAGAATCAATCACGCGGTCAAACATCACAACCGATTTGCCATTTTCCATCACATTCGTAAAATGATCGTAATTTTGTAAACTCTGTGTTTCTTCACAAACCGCCACTATAAAACCATCCACAACACCATTGGACAACATATTAAATGTTTCCACTTCCTTGGCATGGGATTCTTTGGTGAGACACACAATAATATTAAAATTAGTTTCCGAAATCAGACTTTCAATGCCATACAAAGCCCGTGCAAAAAAACTATTTTGAACACTCGGAATCACCACCGCAATGGTATTGGTTTTTCCAGATTTAAGACCCACTGCAATTTTATTTGGCTGATAGTTGTGCAACTTTGCCATCTCCACAATGCGTTTTTTGGTCACATCACTGATCTCATGGCTGTCATTCAACGCTTTGGAAATGGTTGAAATAGACACCCCTAAGATAGATGACAATTGTTTTAAGGTAATGTTTGATCCCGCCATAAAAGCATTTTAAATAATGAAGGCTAAGGTAGTATAACCAAAAGTAGCAACAAAATTTAAAACTATAGAAAAAAACTGATAAGTGGAAAGCGGAAAGTGAAAAATCTTGAACCCTGGTTCATTACTTTATTATTATTTAAAAGGTCAGACATGTAAGCCTTAATACGCATTCATCTTACGTCCTACGTCCCTTTTCGTCTTAAGTCATATTCCACTTTTAACTTTCCACTTACTACTTCCCATTTTTCACTTTTAACTTTTAACTTTTAACTTTGTGCTTACTACTTCCCATTTTTCACTTTTAACTTTTAACTTTTAACTTTGTGCTTACTACTTCCCATTTTTCACTTTTAACTTTTAACTTTGTGCTTACTACTTCCCATTTTTCACTTTTATCTTCATCACTTCCCATTATTAACTTTTCACTTTCCATTTTCCATTTACTAATTCCCATTTTTCACTTCTCCATTTACCACGCTTTAGCGTGGCGTTCACTTTTTTCAAAAGCAGGCAGTGCCGATTCTCCATTATAATCAAATATTTTGAATCGGCTTTCGAAACAGGGTCTAGTCAGTCTATTCCCGCTCCCGCGGTACAGAGGACTTGCCCCATAGTTCCTGCTTCATTATTTTTATCATTCATAAATTCATCTATTTGTGTAAATCCCGTAACAGCGCGTTTTAGAGTTGGTTGGGTTAAATGTTCCATCTGAAAATTCAGAGTGTCACCATACATGGAAGGAATTTTAACAAACACCTCAAATGCATGGCTTTCTCCGTCTCTAAACATCAAAACTTAATACTGTTTAAAATTTAACTATTATACTACATCAAAATAATTTCTAATTCTAGCACTCTTTTGGTCTATTTCTTAATATAACTTTTCTATAACCATGGAGTTAAAAGAAATAATTTATTTATATTTTGTTAATTTTTATGTTAATTTTCTTAAACAAAGAAAGCTATAAAACCAGACCCCTAAAAGCGTCATGTAACAAACGGCACATTGACGTAACCTAGGTACTGTTTCGTGTAAGGAACGGGAATTTGAGATAAAACCAAGACGAAGTAACACACTGCCGTCATTACGAGGACGAAGGACGAAGTAACACACTCCCGTCATTACGAGGAGGTACGACGAAGTAATCTGTTGAACACATACAACTACTTTTGAACAGATTGCCGCACTTCGTTCGCAATGACAATACACTCCCGTCATTACGAGGACGAAGGACGAAGTAACACACTGCCGTCATTACGAGGACGAAGGACGAAGTAATCTGTTGAACACATACAACTACTTTTGAACAGATTGCCGTACTTCGTTCGCAATGACAATACACTCCCGTCATTACGAGGACGCAGGACGAAGTAATCTGTTGAACACATACAACTCCTTATAAACAGATTGCCGCACTTCGTTCGCAATGACAATACACACCCGTCATTACGAGGAGGTACGACGAAGTAATCTGTTGAACACATACAACTCCTTATAAACAGATTGCCGCACTTCGTTCGCAATGACAATACACTCCCGTCATTACGAGGAGGTACGACGAAGTAATCTGTTGAACATCGAACTCCTTTTGAACAGATTGCCGCGCTGCGCTCGCAATGACAATACACAAAAGACGCAATGACAATACACGCGTTAATCAAAACAGAACACCCAACCCTCACTTAAATCCAACCAATCTGGATTCTCTAAATTTATCAATGCTTCTTTACGTTTTCGGTTTCCTGCTTTTAGTTGTTTCTCTCTACCGATTGCTTCTACAATACTATCAAAAGCCTCAACATAGACCAGTTGATCACAATTGTATCTGGAAGTAAAGCCCTTATATACTTTCGTTTTGTGTTGGTAGATTCGTTTTAATAAATAGCTTGTAACACCAATATAAATGACCGTATGATTCTTGTTTGTTAAAAAATATACATGTGATTTTTGCATTTTTATTGATTTTATAAATAGATTGCCGCACTTCGTTCGCAATGACAATACACACCCGTCATTACGAGGAGGTACGACGAAGTAATCTGTTGAACATCGAACTCCTAATAAACAGATTGCCGCACTTCGTTCGCAATGACAATACACTCCCGTCATTACGAGGATGCAGGACGAAGTAATCTGTTGAACACATACAACTCCTTATAAACAGATTGCCGCACTTCGTTCGCAATGACAATACACTCCCGTCATTACGAGGACGCAGGACGAAGTAATCTGTTGAACACTTACGAGTCCTTTTAATGAGCTTACCTACCGAAGGTAGGATTGCAGCGTTGGCTTGCCCCAAAAAGGCTTCCATATTAAATTTCCCAACAGTATTTTGGAATGGGCTGCGGGTAATAGGTGTAGGTCATAATGTTTGGTAAAGGTTTTTAAAAACATAACATTTTGAGGTTATAGGTTGCTGTAAAATAGACCGCTAAGGGCTGGGGTATAAAACACCCCCCCAGAAGGGGGTCCGTTTGGTATACTTATTTTTTTTATCCGTTCATTTCGAGTTTTTTCATGAAATTGCAATTGCAAAATTTATCAATATACAATATACTTTATTTCTAAAAATTACCTATTAAAACATCTTTAAAACTTAACATTCCATTGTTGTTTTGGTTAAAAATATATGGCACTGTTGCCTGAGACTCTCCTAAATAAGTCAGTTTAGCGTTACTTTCTGTTGCTGCTGTTGAGAGGGTTAACGTCACTAAATTACCACTAAGACTTATGCTTGTTACGGTTGAACTACTATTTTCTATTAAAAAGTCATCTTCCATACCACTTCCCATGGTATATGTATCAGATGCAGGTACCAGCTGAAATGTAATCGTTGTTTTACTCGCATCACCGAATTTCACATTGCTCACATTGGGAGAATAGATTCCAGCGCTTGATGTAGCGTCGTAATATTTAAAATCTAAAATATCATACAAACGATCTGCCAAAACCTCATATCCATTGGTGTTGTAATAATGACAATTATCGGAACCTTGTAAAGCCCCATTAGTAGAAATCGTTGTTAGGTTACTATACGTGTTTTGCAAACCTCTATGTGCTTCTGGTATCTGTGATGTAATTGAAACACCACATCCTTTATGCACCTGAAAAACATAATAGCTATCCGGGTTGTAATCTTCTTCCCAATCTTGGTACAAGGCATCAAATAAATTGGTATAGTAACTTAAACTTTGATAACCATCACTTTCACCTTGATACCAAACAATAGAAGTGACATCTGTGGGGTCATAACCCGCGTACTTATACCGAGTTAATAATTGACCATAATTGGTAGCAGTATTATCGGGATCACTATCGTTTCTTTGGAAGAACGATATAGGTCTTCCTCCTTCACCGCCATTTAAGACCAACACAGGGATGTTCTCATTCGTAACAATCTGTTCTGCAAACCAATACCCGATGCCACCAAGTGCAGCAGGGCGTATTACTGTAATGGTACTTGTAAAATTGTTAGGACTAGCAAAAGTTCTTATGTAGGGGTTGGTAAATGGAAAGGTTCCAACACTAGAACTATGAGTTACGATATTAGATTGCCCAGTTACTATATAGATGTCTCCTGAAGCGATGTTATCTGCTTGCTTTAGGATTTGACCTGTATTCGATTTTACAACAAATTTATAACTTGCCAGTTCTGCATTAATCGTTGGGCTAAAGCTAAATGTATAATTACCAAAATTATCTGTATTGCTAAGAACTTCTGTTGTTGTAGAAAGCAATGAATTGTTCCTGAACACTTCTAATGAAATACTGCTAATACTAGACGACGAAGCAATTCTCCCAGATATTGGCACTACAGATGAATTAAGAGCCTTGTCTCTTTTATAAATCTTATTATTTATTGGAAAAGCAGTAAATACAAAAACGGATGACAATTGATATGAACCAGAAAGACTCATAAAAGAAAAACCATTAAATATATAAATCGACTTCGGGGAACAATCTGTACAATATACCATTGACCCTTCTGTAGGAGTTAAGGCCTCTATTTGTACTTTTGTCACAAGTGGTAGAATCAGCGTTGTATTTACTTGTAGGTTGTCTATTTTTTTCACTTGTGCAAAACCAAAGACCGTCATTGCCATAAGGCAAAGTGTTAAAAATAAGTTCTTGTTTTTCATTATTTTAATTATTGTTTTTACTCGGTTTAAAATAACTCCTAATAAACAGATTGCCGCACTGCGCCTACCTACCGGTAGGTAAACCTACCTTCGGCAGGAAATCTCGCAATGACAGGTTCTATTTTCTTTTCACTCACAACTCATCACTCATCACTCATCACTCATCACTCATCACTCATCACTCATCACTCATCACTCATCACTTTAAAACTTAGTATCTATCCACGCATTGGCATGTCCTACCGAATTGGGATGCACCAAAATTTTGTTGTTTTCATCTAACAAAAAATAGGTGGGAGTCCCCGAAATACAATACGCTTTTGCAGCTTCTGTGTCCCAACCCTTAAAATCGCAAAACGTTTGCCAGGGCGCATTTTTATAGGCGGTTTCAAAAGCAGCTTTGTCTGTATCTATACTGATATAAATAATTTCCACATTTTTGGTTTTCCAAGCAGCATAGTGTTTTAGTAGTTCTAAAGCATCGGTTTTACAAGAAGGACACCAACTCGCACCAAACACTACTAATTTATTGGTTTTCAAATCGCTTAACTTTTGTTTATTTTCAAAAGTAATATCGGGTGCTGTAGCTCCCACTTTTAGCTTGCGATAGCGTTCTAATTTCAACACTAAATTGGCGTCTAAAACCCCATAGGAATTATTTAATAAATACAGCGATACATATTCTGAAGCTTTAAACAAACTACGTTTTTCAAAATAATTAAATAAATTATTAGATACTGTATTTAACAAACTATCATTTTCTTGTAAGTTGTCTATAAGGTATTTAGAACTTAAATTCATTTGCACATTAATACTATCTATGGATTGCCCCATATTTTCTAGTAAGAAATAGTGCCCTTCTATCAGCTCTTTAAACAAACCAGATGTTTTAAAATTTGGGTGCTTAAAATCGATACTTCTAAACTGTTGGATGTTTTGTGGTATGCGTTCTGTGTATTTGTTGTAGGTTTTTGGCATTTCATTTACCAGCGTACGCATAGGTATAAACCAACGCAAATAACTATCTGCATCTAATTGCTTTAAAAAATCGGTGTCTTTTTGCTCCAAGCGTGCAATTTCTGTAGTTATTCGGTTTGCCAACTGGGTTTGGTTTTGCAATTCTTTTTGGTCTTGGTAAAGTGGTTGCAAATACTTTAAAGCTACCCAAGCCGCTTCTCTAATACCACGTGCTTTGGCATAGTTTAAAAACAAGGTGTTGTTGTTACTATTGCGATACACCAAACTGTCTGACTCTGTTATATGAGTGCCTTTTAGTTGTATGCTTGGTTCTGTAAGCATCAGTACCAAACTATTATTATCTTGGGTATTTAGAACCCCCATTCCTTTATAGTCTTTTGGGTACTCAAGTACAAAATTTCCTGTACTATCCGCAACAGTTGTTGCCAATTCTAACCTTTCATCATAATTAAATCCTGTTAAGCGGATCTGTTGCCCTGCATGCGCTGTAAGGGTAGCGCTTATGGATTGCGATTGAACACTACCGCTTGTAGTTACCACCATTAGTAACAGCATCATTTGTTTCTTCATCATTTTCATTTTAATATCGTTTTAAATTCGTGTTCTTTTCTATTTTCTATGCTCTATGCTCTTTTTTCTTAATACTTAATACTTAGTACTCATTACTTTTTAGTCTTACGTCTTGTAACTCTTAACTCATAACTCATAACTCTTAACTTTTAACTCTTCACTTTTAACTCTTCACTTTTAACTCATAACTCTTAACTCTTCACTTTTCACTTTTCACTTTTAACTCTTAACTTTTAACTCATAACTCTTAACTCTTCACTTTTCACTTTTCACTTTTCACTTTTAACTTTTAACTTTCCACTTTCCACTTTCCACTTTCCACTTTCATCTTAATACTTTTTAAACAAAAACCACCGCAACTCAATGCGATGGTCTTTAATTTTAGTACTTAAGACTGCTGAGTCTTTTTTTAGTCTTGACTCTTGACTCTTGACTCTTGTCTCTTTTTTATTAATCCTTAATGCAACGTACACTAAAGCCGTAAGCACGAGGGAGACTGTACATGGTGGCATCACTGCTACTGAAGCCTAGGCGGCGAGCGTAAGTACCACTAACCGTACTTGACCAATAGCCGCCGGTGCTACCCAAGTTGCCGAGCGCACCATTAATGAAGTGGCGGTAACCAGCAACTGGAAGTTTAAGTGCGGTAAAAGCACCTGCATTATTTTTTGTTGCCCAAGTATTACGTTCTGCTTGCCACTCAGAACCACTAGGTACTCTATAGCCTGCAGGACAAGGGTCGTTTACAGAAAGTTCTCCATACCAACGGTTACCATCTTGTGTAGATAACCAATCATTAGGAATGGTGATACTGGTAATAAAATTTGCACCTTCTGCACCCGCAGCTACAGGGCCAGCAGCAGTTGCGCTAGTACGTATTTGGTGCCCATCATCTTTTCTACCCCATTGGTATAAATCTCCATAAGAGGCTGCATCTGAAGAACTTGTTGCTACAGAAGCTGCACCAAGGTTTTTGTCCATCCATATTTTACCGGTAGGCGAAAATATCTCACCCGCTGCAAGGATAACTCCTGCAGTTAGCCCTCCTCCTATAGTTGCAAAGCTAGATCCATCAGCCACATAAAGCCATTTTGGAGAACAATCCGTACAATACACCATCAAGCCTGCTGTGGGAGTTAAGGCATCCATTTGTACTTTAGTCACAACGGGTGGAGTCATCGTTGTATTTACTTGTAGGTTGTCTATTTTTTGCACTTGTGCAAAACTAAAGACCGTCATTGCCATAAGGCAAAGGGTTAAAAATAAGTTCTTGTTTTTCATGGTTTAAATTATTAATTATTAATTCTTTATTGTTTTTATTGGGTTTAAAAATTTAGTTGACTACCGTATAAAGGATCTTCCCACCAGAAGCGGGTGTGGCTGCAAATTGTACTGTAAAAGAACCTGCTGCAATCGCCGTAATGGCGTGGTTAATAATTTCGTTGCTACTATTTTGGTAGCTGACGGTGACAACAGAAGTTGCACTAATATTGGTATTGCTAATTGTAAATGCGGCATTGGTACCATCGGTTGCTTGTGTGCCTTTTAATACAGAGGCTACTGCAAACCCAAAGTCTAACACAGCAGCGGCTGTGGTGCCTGAGTTGGAAACAGTGGGCGTGGCGCCTGCTGCTAATGTAGATACAGTACCTACCGCGACTGTTGCGGCTGCTCCGGCTGTTCCGGCTGGACCTGTGGCTCCTGTAACCACACTCACATTGGCGGTTGGAAATACGTAGTTAAGAAATCCTGCGGCATCGGGTGTGGCTGCAAAAGTCACATCAAAGGAAGTACCCGCAGTTCGGTTGTTAATGTTTACAGAAGTAACATTCCCTGCAGCATCTTCATAGGTTGCTAATATAGGAGAACCTGCTGCACTTGGCGTGTTAGAATCGGTAACGGTATAAACGCCGTTGGCTCCTGCAGTAATACTGCTGATAGCAACACGATTGGCAACCAATCCAGCTGATGAAGCGCTTCCACCACCAATTGACTTCCATACAGGAACTGTACTGTCATAATAGTAATAACCAGCTGCAGTCACATTGATCGTTTTAGCCGTGGATGTTCCGACGGCTGCTGTTACATAGACAATGGCTCCGTTTTGATCTGTGGTGTACACAGCATCTTTGGCTTTCAGCTGATCACCTGTAAGGCGTGGCGCTATGATACCATCTACGCTTGTGGCAGTAGCTGCATCACCACTAACATCTAGTGAGGCTTTGGGATCGGTGGTGCCTACCCCTACTTGCGCAAAGGACATCAGCCCTGATGCTACAAACAGCACCATTAATAGTTGTTGTTTTAAATGTTTCATTATAATTATTGTTTTATGGTTAAGTATGAAGTTTTGGACTTCGGGTTAAAAAATTGTTTGTTTTTTTTGGTTGTTGTTCAATACACACGCACTTCAGATTCTCATTTATCATTTGAGGCGTTTTACGTGACATAAAGAATTAGATTTGCTTAATACTGACTCCCTAATTCTTGCTATTAAACCGCTTTTGGTGGAGGGGTGGAGGGTTTAAAGTTCCAATTATAATTAGTGTGTATGAAGGTTACAAAGTTGGAACGCTGTATAAAGTCCAACACTACAGAATTGGTAGTTGGAGGTGTTTTGGGTTCTATAAATTGTAAGAAGGGTTGTATGTTCAGAAACGCCAAAGGATTTGAAGTTTCAAATTGGGTGTTGTACACCAATGGTCCTTGTGGCGTTGTAAGAATTCCTGCAGACTGACCTAAAACAAGCGACGTAGGATTTGGAAGTGTTATGGGGTGAAGCAGTGTCAGTTGTCCGTGGGCAACGTGCAGTTGGTTTTGAATGTTGAAGGCGGTTTGGAGTTGTACCAAATCGGCGTTTTCAATATGCAGTGTTGGAAGTTCCAAAACATCTTGGCTACTGGTCAGACGTTGTTTGGATGCACTGTTGAGTATAAGTGCGCCCTCACCAAGGAATGGGGCATTAATTTGATTGCTAGATTCTTGAGAACTGAGAACGGCTTGTGGACTTCCCAAACTGAGGGTCGTGCCTTCCTGCACATACAACTGTGCAAAACCATAAAGACTGAATAAAACCAAAAGTAAGGTAAAGTTTTGACGCATGTAATATTTATGTTTCTTTGACAAAGAAAATGAGAAGCCCTAGCAGTTCAAAACACCATGTAACAAACGGCACATTGACGTAATAAGCGGTTCAAAAGGCGTAAGGAACGGGATTTAAGAGGTGTTAAAATGAGCGGTTTTTAAAGGGAAAAAGCAGTTCAAAAGAAGAAAAACCTCAGAGAAGGTAAGGGAAATCCTTACTAAAAGTCTGTTTTTGCCTTACTTTTAGTAAGGGAGATGTATGGATTTAAGAAGTGGACGCCACGCTAAAGCGTGGTAAATGGAAAACGAGAAGTGAGAAGTGAGAAAAAAGAGAATAGAAAATAGACAACACACACGTCATTACTAAGGATTTCGATTCTGATCGAACAACAATCAGACCAATGACATAGTTACCAAAAGTCCATAAAAAAAAGCCCATCCAAATAAATGAACAGACTTTTTTCCTTTGAGTACTAAATTCGAACCTACTTAATTGAACGAATTATGACAAATAAAGTTATTAATCTCCTAAACTAAAAACATCATGTAACAAACGGCACATTGACGTAATAAAACAAGGCAATGGTGTAAGGAACGGGAATTTGAGGCAAAACGGATAAGTTAAAAGTGATAAGTGATAAGTGATAAGTGATAAGTGATAAGTGATAAGTGATAAGTGATAAGTGATAAGTGATAAGTGATAAATGATAAGTTAAAAGTGAAGAGTTATGAGTTATGAGTTATGAGTTATGAGTTACGAGTTACAAGAATCAAGACGTAAGACGTAAGACTAAAGGGACGTAAGACTAAAGAGTATTAAGTATTAAGACGAAGTAATCTGTTGAATCTAAAACTTGTGCTGAACAGATTGCCGCGCTGTACGAACAATGACGTAACAAAATATTATTTTTTAAAATGTTTGGGGATCTCTTTTTGTCCGTGAAGCACTCTTACAATTCTAATACAAGTCTCCATAATTCTATAAAACACACTACGGGATTGTTCTGAAATACTATAGAGACCCCTCTTTATTTCAGGGCGTTTTCTTCCTATTTCTGGATTTAAAACCAATGTATTAAAAAGAATTTCTAATGCGTTAAGATATTCTACAGCTTGATTAAATCCATGAGCTTTCTCAGTATACTCAAAAATTTCATCTAAATCAATATCGGCTTCTTGAGACAGTTGATAATGAGTTATCTTGCTTCTCATTAGCGTACTTTTTTCTGACGTTTTTCATTAATTATATCTGTAACCGTACGCTTGCTTGTGGGACCATTCCACCCCTTTTCAATTTCAGCTCTTAAATCCATAATAACACGGTGTCTATAGACTTCATGTAAACGCAAAGCATCTCGAACGAGTTCACTTGCATTTTGAAAATCTCCAGATTCTACTTGATTTGAGATATAATCTTTTTGTTTTTGTGTGAGACTTACATTCATTTTATTTCATTTTAGCGATGTATCAAATATAATAAAAATATCTATATATGCCAAATATGGACATCCTATCGAACAACGTCCCTCAGCATAAGACTTGAGCTGATGACTAAATTCTTAAACCATTACAAGGGGCTTAAGCCACTTGACAAGCCCCCCTGCTAATTTTTGCGACTCTTTCATCCAACAGAATCCACAAAAAAAGCTCCTCCAAATTAATGGAGAGACTTTTTTATCTGAAATGAATTTACCTTACAAATTCAAGTACAATTAAGCAATTAAATCCAAAATATAAAAACACTATGTAACAAACGGCTGATTGACGTAACAAACGGTCATATAGTGTAAGGAACGGGATTTTTTTGTTTTCAAACCCCTGATTTTAAGCGTTTTATTACCTTACTTTTGGTAAGGGAAACGCATGAGCTACGGAGGTCTGGGGTGGTAAATGGAAAACGAAAAGTTAAAAATGAAGAATTTTGAGGAGGAAAGAAAATAGAGTAAAGTGTACTAAGTATCGAGTATGAAGATGAAAATGGAAAGAACAAAGAATCAAGAATCAAGAACAAAGAAAATAGAAAATAGAAAAGAGAGAATAGAAAAGAGAGAATAGAAAAGAGAGAATAGAAAAGAGAGTAAAGACTAAAGAGTACTAAGTATCGAGTATGAAGATGAAAATGGAAAGAACAAAGAAAATAGAAAATAGAAAAGAGAGAATAGAAAAGAGAGAATAGAAAAGAGAGTAAAGACTAAAGAGTACTAAGTATCGAGTATGAAGTATGAAGATGAAAATGGAAAGAACAAAGAATCAAGACTAAAGAGAGCTAGAGCGTAAGACTGATGTTAATTTTTGCGACTCTTTCTCCAAACGGAATCCACAAAAAAAGCCCCTCCAAATTAATGGAGAGACTTTTTTATCTGAAATGAATTTACCTTACAAATTCAAGTACAATTAAGCAATTAAATCCAAAATATAAAAACACTATGTAACAAACAGCTGATTGACGTAATAAACGGGCAAATAATGGACGGAACGGGATTTTTTTGTTTTCAAACCCCTGATTTTAAGCGTTTTATTACCTTACTTTTGGTAAGGGAAACGCATGAGCTACGGAGGTCTGGGGTGGTGAAAAAAGTGAACGCCACGCTAAAGCGTGGCGTTCACTTTAAACTTCCCTAACTAATCTTCAACCCATTCGCAGTTTCCTGTGCTACATCTGGATTGACAAAAACAAGTTTTCCTTCGGGGGTTTCGGTCATTAAAATCATTCCCTGACTTTCGACGCCACGCAACGCACGCGGGGCGAGATTCACCAAAACAGTGACACGTTTCCCGATCACAGATTCCGCAGTGAAACTCTCGGCAATCCCTGAAACAATGGTCCGCACATCAATGCCTGTATCCACTTGAAGTACCAATAATTTTTTGGCTTTAGGCATTTTTTCAGCCGAAATAATGGTTCCCACACGGAGGTCTAACTTTGAAAAATCTTCAAAAGCAACCGTCTCTTTTTGAGGCTCTACCACTTTATTGGCAATGGTGTTTGCTAATTTACTTTGAGCTAATTTTTCTAACTGCTGCTCAATCTCAGCATCTTCAATTTTAGCAAACAACAGTTCTGCTTTTCCTATTTGGTGAGTAGGTTCTAAAAGAGGTTCCCCACTTTGTACCATTGCCCAAGAGTGAGGTGGCAACTGAAGCATTGTTTTTAGTTTTTGAGACGATGCTGGTAAAAATGGTTCGGACACCACGGCCAAAGCTGCCGAAATCTGAAGCGCGACATACATAATGGTTTGCACACGTTCCGGATCGGTTTTAATGACTTTCCACGGCTCTTCATCCGCCAAATATTTATTTCCCAGTCGGGCAAGGTTCATCAATTCTTGACTTGCTTCTCTAAAACGGTAACGCTCTATCGATTTTGAGAGCGTTGCAGGAAAGGCTTTTACTTTTTCTAAAGTTTCGGTATCAATTTCAGAAAACGCCTTTGGACTTGGCACACTGCCTTCATAATATTTATTGGTCAATACAAGAACTCTATTAATGAAGTTTCCAAAAATAGCCACCAGCTCGTTATTATTACGTGCTTGAAAATCTTTCCACGTAAAGTCGTTGTCTTTTGTTTCGGGTGCCGTAGCCGTTAATACATACCGCAGCACATCCTGTTTTTCAGGAAAATCTTTTAAATAGTCGGGCAACCACACCGCCCAGTTTTTGGAGGTGGATAGTTTTTGACCTTCGAGGTTTAAAAATTCGTTGGCAGGCACATTTTTGGGAAGGATATAACTCCCTTCCGCTTTGAGCATTGCTGGAAACATAATACAGTGAAATACAATATTATCCTTTCCTATAAAATGAACCAGTGTAGTGTCTTTATCTTTCCAATACGGTTCCCAATCCTTACCTTCGCGTTGGGCCCATTCTTTGGTAGAAGAGATGTATCCGATAGGCGCATCAAACCACACATACAACACTTTTCCGTTGCCACCCTCCACAGGAACAGGAATGCCCCAGTCCAAATCGCGAGTCACGGCACGCGGGCGCAAACCATCGTCAATCCATGATTTGCATTGCCCATAAACATTGGGTTTCCAGTCGGCTTTATGCCTGTCTAAAATCCATTCTTTTAAAAAAGCTTCGTGTTTGTCTAGTGGTAAAAACCAGTGTTTTGTTTCTTTTAAAGAGGGAACTGCACCCGTGATGGCGGATTTTGGGTTGATTAAATCCGTGGCATTGTGGGTTGTTCCACACGCCTCACACTGATCGCCATAACTTTCTTCATTGCCACATTTTGGGCAAGTCCCAACCACAAAGCGATCGGCCAAAAACTGATTGGCTTCCGCATCGTATAATTGAGCAGTGGTTTCTTCAATAAAATCGCCTTTATCATACAGCGTTTTAAAAAATTCAGAAGCCGTCTCGTGATGAATTTTCCCAGAAGTTCTGGAGTAATTATCAAACGAAATTCCAAAATCTTCAAAAGAGGTTTTGATATTCGCATGAAAACGATCGACAATATCTTGTGGGGTCACGCCTTCCTTTTTAGCCTTAATGGTAATGGGTACACCGTGCTCATCACTTCCACAAATAAAAGCCACATCGTGCCCTTGTAAGCGTAAGTAACGTGCATAGATATCCGCAGGCACATACACCCCCGCCAAATGGCCGATATGAATGGGTCCATTCGTGTAAGGTAAAGCGGCAGTAATGGTAAAACGTTTTGACATTGTATCTGAATTATTCGTACAAAAATACATATAATTACGTCCAATTTGAAACAGAATTTTATAGAAATTCCTATCTTTACAAAAAGCCCTTCAAAATGATGCTTAATACTTTAATGTGGTGCCTTTTAATACTGATCCATTCAGAACCAAACAAGACGCTTATGAACTCCTCAAACACATCCTCTTTTACTTCTCATAAATCCTTAGAAATGATTCGCCCTTCCTATTTAAAATCAGGAGACACGGTTGCCGTGCTTGCGCCAGCAGGTATTTTAAAACAAGATGCCGAAGTGATTCAAAAAACCAAAACCCTCTTAAATAGTTGGGGATTGGAAGTCGTTTTTGGAGACCACCTCCAAACAAAATCACATCATTTTGCAGGAACCGACGCCCAACGCTGCAGCGACATGCAAACCGCCTTGGACAACCCAAACATCAAAGCCATTTGGTGTGCACGCGGCGGCTATGGTACTTTACGAATTATAGATAATTTGGATTTTGAAGGTTTTAAAATCCATCCCAAATGGATCGTTGGCTATTCAGATGTAACGGTATTGCACAATGCTTTAAACAACATGGGATATGAGAGTCTGCACGCTATGATGTGCATCAACCTCACCGATGATGCTACCGCCATAAAACACTCTGTTTCGACCTTAAAATCTGCACTTTTTGGAACTCTAAAAAGTTATGAAATTGAAGGATATTCTGACAACAAATCAGGAGATGCAATGGGGCCACTTGTAGGCGGAAATTTATCTTTATTAACCGCCGCCTTAGGAAGTGACACACAACTTGATACCAAAGGAAAAATTATTTTTATCGAGGAAATTGGCGAACACAAATACCATATCGATCGACAGTTACAAAGCTTGAAACGTGCGGGTTATTTTAAGCACTGTGCCGGTGTGATTATTGGCGATATGAGTCAACTGAAAACCAACAATCCTGCTTGGGGACAATCCATTGAAGCTTTGATTTTGGAGGTACTCAAAGATACGGATATACCCGTCGCCTTTGGATTTCCTGCAGGACATGAATTTGAAAATCGTGCCCTCTATTTTGGACGTAAAATTCAACTCCATGTGACCAAATCAAAAACGCGGGTCTTATTTGTAGAGTAAACTTTTTATGATGATTTCAAACACACCCCCACCCCCCTATTACGCCGTTATTTTCACTTCTGTAAGAACAAATGACAACGAAGGCTATGCCGAAACGGATGCGCTTATGAGTGAACTCGCTCTTCAACAAGACGGTTTTTTGGGCATGGAACATGCCAGTTCCGAGATTGGAATCACCATATCCTATTGGCGCGATGTAGAATCCATCAAACACTGGAAAGACAATTTGGACCATCAAAAAGCACAGATTAAAGGACAAAAAACATGGTATAGCCAGTACAAAGTGCGTATTGCCAAAGTAGAACGCGACTATGATTTTCTAAAAAAATAACAATGTCTGATTCTTACAATCGTGGTATTTCTGGAGAAGGCATGGCGGTGCAACTTCTACGACTCTTTTACGCTAAGCTGTCCCTTATAACGGATGTGTTGTTACCACGCTAAAAACGATGAACAAATGCAGTTTATATTTTATGTTTAAAAATTATCATACCTTTGATTTTAAAGATGGATTCTATTAGGATAAGAACATGCCTGAACAACAAAACATAGAATGGAAACAATCGTGGCGAGATGAATATCTGCAATGGATTAGTGGATTTGCTAATGCCAATGGTGGTGTTTTATATGTAGGTAAAGATGACAATGGAAATGTAGTTGGAGTTGATAAGTATAAAAAACTTATGGACGAGTTGCCTAACAAAATTAAAGATACGACTGGTATTGTTTGTGATGTGAATTTACATGAAGAAAACGATAACTATTTTATTGAAATAGCAGTTGAATCATTTTCCTCTCCTGTGTCATATAAAGGGAAATTCTACTTAAGAAGCGGTAGTACGAATCAATTATTAAATAGTACCGCTTTAGAAGATTTTTTGTTGAAGAAAAAGAACCTGACGTGGGATGCTGTCACTATGGATAACGCATCTATTGAAGATATTAATCTTGAGGCTGTCGAATCCTTTAAAAAGAAAGCCATTGATACCGGAAGATTACCCTCGATTGGTTACGATACCGATACAGAAACTGTTTTGAGAAAACTTGAATTAGTTAACCAAAGTGGTAGGTATACCAGAGCTGCATTGTTATTGTTCGGGAAAAATCCACAACGATATTACACTACTGCCTATTTGAAAATAGGTAAGTTCGGCAATTCACCGTCAGATTTAATTACTCAAGACGTTGTTGAAACCAATGCTTTTGAATTGGCGGACAAGACACTTGAACTACTCAATTCGAAATACATTTTTAGAAATATTAAATATGAAGGGCTTAGCAGAAAAGAACCGCCAGAGTATCCATACGATGCCATTCGAGAAATTTTATTTAACGCAATCATACACAAAAAATACGGAATCTCTCCGATAACTGTAAAGGTTTATAATGATAGAATTTCTATTTCAAATTTTGGAGAACTGCCAGAAAGTTTGACTCTTGATGACTTGTGGAAAGACCATCGTTCAATTCCTAGAAATAGATTGATGGCAAATGTGTTTTATAAAGGAGGGCATATTGAAGCTTGGGGTCGTGGCACATTGAAAATAATTGAAGAATGCAAAAACTATGGACTGTTAGAGCCACTTATTGAAGAGCGGCAAGGTGGTGTAACTGTAACCCTATTTAAGGATATTTACAACGAACACTATTTATCGAAATTAGACCTCAATGAGAGGCAAGTAAAAGCGATTCGATATATTAAGGAAAATAAAGTTATAACAAATAAGACTTATAGAGAGATGTTTGATATTACAGACAGGACTGTGTTAAGGGATATTGAAGAACTTGTTGAATTTAAAATGTTTAAAAAAATTGGTAATGGAAGGGCTACGAAGTATGTTATTAATGTAGAAGGCTATGAATATTAAACGGTTAAAAAAATAGGTATTAAAATGTCGGGATTAGTGTCGGGATTAAACCCTTGTTTATTAGGGGTTAAGTCTAGAGTTATCGAAATTAATGTCGGGTAAATGTCGGGTTTAATAATTCTTAAAAAGATGAAAAAATATTAATTGAGTTGTCTAAAATCACATATTGAATCTGTACCAAATTTAAGGTTGGCATACTCAAAAAAAGAGAGAAAGCCCTTAAAAAAGAGGTGGACACTATCCTATTGGCGCGATGTAGAATCCATCAAACACTGGAAAGACAATTTGGACCATCAAAAAGCACAGATTAAAGGACAAAAAACATGGTATAGCCAGTACAAAGTGCGTATTGCCAAAGTAGAACGCGACTATGATTTTCTAAAAAAATAACAATGTCTGATTCTTACAATCGTGGTATTTCTGGAGAAGGCATGGCGGTGGAGTATCTGATCTCTAAAGGCTATCGGATTTTAGCGCAAAACTTTCGCTATCTAAAAGGCGAGGTGGATATTTTGGCACAAAAAGACAACTGTTTGGCAGCGGTAGAAGTCAAAACCCGGAGTACTTCCGACTTTGGAGCGCCCGAAGAATTTCTGAAACCTGCACAAATACAACGCATTATCAAAACAGTGGATTATTTTGTGACGTCCAGAGATTTAGAAGTTGAAGTGCGTTTTGATATCATCGCGATTGTACTCACAGATCAAGGTTCTGAATTGGAGCATATTGAAAATGCATTTTATCACTTTTGATCCAACACTGCTTTCAAATCTTTCAATAAATAGGGCTTCGCTGTAATGACTTTAGAAGCATCCAACACAAAATAGGTTGGAGTTGCCTGAATGTCATAGCTTTTTGTGATGGCATGCGCCCATTTTCCTTCGGCAATACTGTGTGTGAATTTCGACCAAGGCTGGATGGTTTCTGTCCATTGTTTCGGACCTGCCTCGATCCCAATGGCAACCACTTCGATGTTTTTTTCAGGGTGATTGGAAATATACGCATGGACTTCGGGAAGTTCGTTTAAACAATGGGGACAATCGCTACTCCAAAAAATCAACAGATAAGTCGTTGCACCCTCTATGTCATAAAGAGTCGTTTTTGACATGACCGAAGGATTTTCTATTATAAAATCAGGTGCTTTCTCCCCTATCGCAATCTGTATAAACGTTTCTAAAGACGTAATCAATTCCGTGTCATTTGCTTGTTTCGCCAAAGGCAGCACATAAATTTTGGTGAGATACACTGCCAAAGCATCGTGTCCCGCCGTGATGAGAGCTTCTCTCAAAGTATTTAGGGTTGTCAATTGGTAGGACACATCGGTTGTTCCTAAGTCCTTAAAAACCGCATCAATATTGGCTTGATATCCCTGAAATGAAGGTGTTCCAGAAAGATGCATTCGGAGTATATAATCCAGTGATTTATCGACTATAAAATTAGAACTTTGGAGGATGGTATCTTGAAAATCAATGGCTTTAAAATAATTCGCTTTCACATTTGAAATATAGGTGTTTGCTGTTTCTACCGTGTTAGGAATATAGGGCTTGCTGGCGGCTATAAAATGTGCAGCGATCGTTCCTTTGGACAGCGCTTCGTACGAATTTTGAAGGCTGTCTATTTTTTGAACGCGGTGTTTATAAATCAAAGCATCCATGGTCGGTTGTGCGTACAGTTGCATTAATTCGTTATGAGCAAAAGCCATTGATTGAGTATAGCCTTGCAGTAGCTGATTTTCTTTGGAATTGGTAAATACAACTCCTGTTTCGTTATCAAAATTAAATTCAACCGCTTCGGTTCCGTTGTATATAAACTCAAAATTATGTTCGGATTGTGGGAGGGCATAGACCAACTTATAAAGCCCCGCAGGAACAGATGCGCCAAGGTCAATTTGCATTTCGCCTTGTGCGTTCACGCTGCCATAACTCACATAGGTCGCATTGCCCGCCGAAAGCTGATACAACATGGTCGCTTTGAATTTACTGGCAGGCGAAAAAACGCCTTTGACCTGTTGTTGTGCCATCCCTAAAAAAGGACTGATAAGACTGAAATAAAGAAGGTATTTAAACATAGGGCTTACTATTTATAAGCTCAAATATAATCATCTTCCGACAAAAACCAAGTGTTATGTCAAGATTGGTTTTAAGGCTTCTAGCCCTTGTTGCACCGAATTGATCTTAGAAAAACTCATCAACAAACGCAGCCCGAGACGCATTTGTTTTTCTTTCACAGTACAGGTTTCTGGATGTGCTTGAACGTATTGCAATACTTTTGAAAAATGAATGCTTTGGTAAAAACGACTTTCTTGATCACTGATAAAATAGCCCACTAATTTGTGGTTTTTCATGACAATTTTCTCGAAGCCTAAAGTCGTTGCCAACCACTTGATACGCACACTGTCTAAAAGGTCTACTACCTGCGTTGGAAGTGCGCCAAATCGATCGATTAAATCCCGTTCAAAGAGTTGTAAATCAGCTTCGTTTTTCAAGGTATTTAGTTGGGTGTACAAACTTAAACGCTCGGTAATATTGTTGATGTAATCATCTGGAAATAACAAAGAAAAGTCGGTGTCAATAGTGACATCTCTTACAAATTCCTTGGTGTTTATATCTTCATTATAAAGCGACTTGAACTCGGTTTCTTTGAGTTCTTCAATGGCTTCATTCAGTATTTTTTGATAGGTTTCAAATCCAATATCATTGATAAATCCACTTTGCTCGCCTCCCAACAAATCGCCAGCGCCTCGAATTTCCAAATCTTTCATGGCAATATTAAATCCACTTCCAAGAGCAGTGTATTGCTCAAGAGCTGAAATACGTTTGCGCGCCTCATCCGTCATGGCATGAAAATCGGGTGTAATAAAATAACAAAACGCTTTCTTGTTACTTCGACCGACACGGCCCCGCATTTGGTGTAAATCACTCAGTCCAAAATTATTGGCATTGTTAATGAAAATCGTATTGGCATTGGGTACATCCAAACCACTTTCGACAATGGTGGTACTGACCAAAACATCAAACTCTCCACTCATAAAATCGAGCATGAGTTGTTCCAACTTCCGCCCTTCCATTTGACCATGCCCCACACGGATTTTGGCATCGGGCACCAGACGTTGTAAAAGCCCAGCGACTTCTTTAATGTTCTCAATACGGTTGTGAATAAAATAAACTTGTCCCGCCCGTTGAATTTCATATTGAATCGCATCCCGAATAACTTCTTCATTCAAACGAATAACAATACTGTCAATCGGAAAACGGTTGGGTGGTGGCGTTGTAATAACCGATAAATCCCGTGCTGCCATCAAACTAAATTGAAGCGTTCGAGGAATTGGGGTCGCAGTGAGCGTGAGCACATCTACATTGTCTTTAAGGGTTTTGAGTTTTTCTTTGACTGCCACTCCAAATTTTTGCTCCTCATCGACAATTAACAACCCTAAATCTTTAAATTTCACGGATTTATTGACCAATTGATGCGTGCCAATAATGATGTCCAAACTCCCAGATTCTAACTGTTCTAAGGTCTCTTTGCGTTGTTTGGTGGTTTTGAAACGGTTGATATAATCAACTCTGACAGGAAAATCTTTCAAACGTGCCTTAAAGGTTTTGGCATGCTGAAACGCCAGAATGGTGGTCGGCACCAAAATGGCAACTTGTTTTCCATTGTCAACAGCTTTAAAAGCGGCTCTCAGAGCAACTTCGGTTTTTCCAAACCCTACATCGCCACAAATCAAACGGTCCATAGGGCGTTCGCTTTCCATATCCGCTTTGATATCGGCTGTGGCAGTAATTTGATCGGGCGTATCCTCAAACACAAAAGAGGCTTCCAATTCAAGCTGCATCGAAGTATCTGGGTTGTATCTAAAACCCGTTTCTAACTTGCGCTTGGCATAGAGTTTTATCAGATTGAAAGCAATTTCTTTAACCCTTGATTTGGTTTTTTGCTTCAATACTTTCCAGGCCTTACTACCTAGCTTATAAATTTTAGGAGACTTTCCGTCTTTCCCATTAAATTTTGTGATTTTATGAAGGGCGTGAATGCTTAAATATAAGATGTCACGTTCGCCATAAAACAGTTTGATGGCTTCTTGTTTTTTGCCTTCTACATCAATTTTTTGCAAGCCTCCAAACTTTCCAATCCCATGGTCAATATGGGTGATGTAATCCCCGATTTCGAGTTTGGTTAATTCTTGAAGAGTAATGGATTGCTTTTTGGAAAACCCGTTTTTGAGGTGAAATTTATGGTAACGTTCAAAAATCTGATGATCGGTATAACAGACCATTTTTTTATCGTGATCGATAAATCCTTGGTACAAAGACAACACAATGGTTTGACACTGCACATCTTCATCTACGGTTTCAAAAATATCATAAAACCGCTGGGCTTGTTGGGCATTGGAACAACAAATATAATTTTGATACCCCATATCGTGATGGGTATTTAAATCTTCAATAATCAGATTAAACTGTTTATTAAATGAGGGTTGAGGACTGACTTGAACCTCCAATTGCTGTTCCTTTTTAGTTGCTAAAACAGCGGTCGTTCCAAATTCAACCACCGAGAAATCCAACAACTGCGATTTGAAATTAGCAGACGTGCAAAACAAATCTTCCGGTCGGCTGTGCTTAAGGGTCGCCGACAATTCATTATACGCCTCGGAAGCTTTTTCTTGAAGCGTATCTGTTGCTGCTAAAAATGCAGGAATATTTTTAGTAAACACCACCGTATTTGAAGCAATATATTCTAAAAACCCTTGGCGTGTTTCATTGAGCAATTTATGCTCGATATTGGGAATGATTTGAAGTTTTTTAATTGGTTTTATCGAGAGTTGCGATTCAATATCAAACGTTCGAACACTGTCCACTTCGTCGCCGAAAAATTCAATTCGGTAGGGCTCGTCATGCGAAAATGAAAACACATCTACAATCCCACCCCGCACAGAGAATTCGCCTGGCTCCGTGACAAAATCAACGCGTTTAAACTGGTATTCAAAAAGGACTTCGTTGAAAAAATCTAAACTCAATTCTTCACCCACCGCTACCTTAAACGTTGATTTTTCAAGTTCTTTTCTGGACAACACTTTTTCAAAAAGCGCTTCGGGATAGGTAACAATGAGTGCTGGTTTTTTTTGAGAATTGATACGGTTCAATACCTCAGCGCGCAACAACACATTGGCGTTGTCTGTCTCCTCAATTTGATAGGGTCTGCGATAGCTTCCTGGATAGAACAAGACTTCTTTGTCATCGAGTAACACCTCCAAATCGTTCAAGTAATAGGCCGCTTCTTCCTTGGTATCAAAAATTAACAAAAAGGGGTGCTTGGCGGTTTTAAACACACTGGCTATTGTGAAGGACAACGAAGAGCCTAAAGCGCCTTTTAAATGTGTTTTTTCTTTGGACTTGGATATGGCAGTGCTCAGATTTTGATGAATCAAAGACTGTTCAAACTTTTGAGAAAGAATGGTTTTACTCAATTAGAAAATTTTTGCAAAGATATAATAATAGTCTTTGAATTTGATTTTTATTAAGAGTTAATCCTTTTAAAAAATCAAACTAAAATTCAAAAAAAACATGTAAGTTTGTGTACCTAAATTTATATAACCTATGTCCTTTTCAGACCTATTTAATAGTGGTTTCACCACTCGAAATCAAGATCATTTTGCTTCCATTGTGAGAGTCGCTTTTAGTGACAACATCATAAGCCAAGAAGAAAAAGATTTTTTAGACCGCCTTGCTCACAACTTAGGTATCTCAAAAGAAACCTATTTAAGCATTTTTAAAAATTACAAATTGCACCCCATCAATCCCCCAATATCGCAAGCGTCACGCATTGAGCGCTTGTATGATTTGGCACGGATGGTGTATGCCGATGACATCAAAGATGCGCACGAAGTGACGATGCTTCGCAAAATAGCCATTGGACTGGGATTTCAGACGGAGACGGTTTCAGAAGTCGTCAATACTTCCTTAAAATTGATAGCTGACAAGGTCGACTTTGAGACGTTTCAAAAAGAAATGAAGCGAGTTTTTTAAATATACAATTCTTTTAAATCTACAAAGTCAGCATATCCCTCTTGTTTATGTTGATGCCAGGCCTCGAGTTCTTGAGGCTTTAAATCTTCAATAGAAATTTTTACTAAAATTGTAGTCATCATTCTAAATTTTATACCCAAAGTTACAAAAAATCTATTAAAAAACCCAAATAGAAATATCCTTCTAAAGACAAAAAAGTAAAGTATTTAAATTAAATAGTCCCAACTTTCGACCCTTGATCCAAGATCCGCATCAAGCCTTCTTGAGCAACGGAGGCAATTAAATTTCCTTTGGAGTCAAAAATACTCCCTCTTGAAAACCCTCTCGAATTAGAAGCACTCGGACTGTCGATGGCGTACAAAAGCCATTCACTGATATCAAAATCGCGGTGGAACCACAACGCATGATCTAAGCTGGTATAAAACACTTCTTTAGAGTTTAAAAATTCGCGATGCGGCATGGATGCAGGACGTAAAATATTATAGTCCGAAGCATAGGCCAACAACTGGTGTTGAAGCGGAATATTGGTCGCGAGTTCTTCACAAGTCTTGAACCAGATATTGTCATAAGGCGGACTGTTTTTAACCAATTTGGTAAGCATATTATCAACGGGCTTAAATTCAAATACTTTGGGTAAAAAGGCCTTGTAACGCTTGTAGGTATCTGGAATGACCTCCTTAAATTGTTCTATTTGTTTATGGCTATCCATCAATTCTTCTGGAGGAAATACATTGGGCATCGAAATTTGATGGTCAACTCCTTCTTGTTTTAATTGAAAGGATGCAGACATATTAAAGATTGCCTTTTCATTTTGAAAAGCAACCACACGACGGGTGGTGAAACTGCCACCATCTCTGATGATATCAACTTCATATTTTATGGGAATATCAATGTTTCCACCCAAAATAAAATAGCCGTGCATGGAATGTGCATAGCGATCTTCAGGAACGGTTTGATAGGCGGCATGCAGAGATTGTGCCAACACTTGACCCCCAAAAACACGGCCCCACGGCGCTTGATAATTTTTTCCGATATAGGTGTTGCTGTTGATTTTTTCAAGCGTTAACAACTCAATAAGTTCCTTAAGGGATTCCATAGTTTAATATTTGCTGCAAAAATAGTCATTTGTGTATAAAATGACTTTTAAATTCTTTTAACAAACTGTTAAATTTTGTAACATTGGAGCACCCTTAGAGTCTAATAAATAAAACGTATGGATATTTTCTTAATTATAGTCGCTGCCTCCTTAATGGTTCTAGGAATCGTTGGAAGCTTTTTGCCTGTTTTACCAGGGCCTTTTACAAGTTGGATCGGGCTTTTGGTGTTGTACTTAATGCCCGAAATTGAGGTCAGTGTTGTAACGCTTATTATAACGCTGATTGTGGCTGTTTTAATCTGGATTTTAGATTACATCATTCCAGCCATCGGCACGAAGAAATTTGGCGGCACCAGAGCAGGAATGATTGGTACTACCCTTGGACTCATCATTGGCTTGCTGGCTCCAATTCCTGGCGGTATTATTATCGGACCTTTTGTAGGTGCTTTCGTTGGAGAATTGATAAACAAAGCCGATTCCAGAACCGCCTTGAAAGCTGCCTTTGGAAGTTTGTTAGGATTCTTAACCTCTGCGTTTATTAAATTCGTGGTGGCTATCATCTATTTAGGTGTTTTTATCTCTATAATTTGGGAGCATCGATCCGTCGTATTTTAACATCCAATCGCTTTTAACAAAATTTTTAATCAATATTTTATAAATTATATTAAATTCACCATCTAATAACACAAATTTTATTACTATGAACAAGTATTTTTCTATTCTACTTTGTGGTTTATTTCTCTTGTCGTCATCCCTGATAGCACAAGAAAAAGAACCTTCTAACTACAACTATAACGATGCTTTTGGGCATGATTTTTATAGTAAAAATGGGACTGCAACGCGTTCAGCGAGCGGAAAACCAGGACATGCCTATTGGCAAAACAGCGCCGATTACAGTATCGACGTGAACTTAAACGAAACTACGAAAGAAATTTCGGGGTCGGAAACCATTACTTACACAAACAACAGTCCAGATGCATTGGATTTTTTGTGGATGCAATTGGATCAAAATTTATTTAAACTCGATTCTCGTGGAAAGGCGATTGTTCCCTTACGTGGAAGCCGAAATGGCGACAAGGGTCAAGATTTTGATGGGGGTTACGGCATCAACACCATCAAACTTATTTACAATAAAGGACGGCGTTCTACAGAAGTGAATACTACTTACACAATTGTAGATACACGTATGAAAGTCAATCTTCCTACTGCCTTAGAAGCGAATGGCGGAACCGTTGGAATCAAAATCGATTTCTCATTTACGTCTCCTGATTATGGATCGGATCGAATGGGTGTTTTAGAAACCAAAAATGGCCGTATTTTCACTTTGGCACAATGGTATCCTAGAATGAGTGTTTATGACGATGTGAGTGGATGGAACACACTTCCGTACTTAGGTGCAGGTGAGTTCTATTTGGAATACGGAACTTTTGATGTCAACATTACAGCACCCGCAACTCACTTGGTAGTATGTTCAGGAGCGCTTTTAAATCCTTCTGAAGTCTATACTGCTGAACAGCAAAATAGATTAAAAACAGCAGAAGCAAGCGATGCGACTGTGATGATTCGATCGGAATCGGAAGTGACGCAACCAAGCTCACGACCATCCAATACAGCGACCCTCACATGGAAGTTTAGAATTGAAAATGCGAGAGATGTCGCTTGGGCGTCTTCTGCTTCTTTTATTTTAGATGCTGCACGTATCAACTTACCGAGCGGAAAGAAAACCATCGCCATGTCTGCATACCCTGTAGAAAGTGTAGGAGAAGATGCTTGGACACGTTCTACAGAATACACGAAAGCTTCTATTGAGCATTACTCTGAGAAATGGCTTGAATATCCTTACCCTGCAGCGATTAACGTTGCTGGAAACGAAGGCGGTATGGAATACCCAGGAATTGTATTTTGTAATTTTGAATCAAAAACAGAGCGTTTATGGGGTGTGACGGATCATGAATTTGGACACATTTGGTTTCCAATGATTGTCGGATCTAACGAACGTTTACACGCTTGGATGGATGAAGGGTTCAATACCTTTATTAATTCTCTAAGTACCGCAGCATTTAATAACGGAGAATATGAAGAGCCTAAATCAAATATGCACCGTATGTCTAGTGTGTTTGTGAATGACAGACTCGAACCGATTTACACATCTCCAGATAACTTAAAAGAACGAAACTTAGGTATTTTGGCCTACTACAAGCCAGGTACAGGACTGGTACTATTGCGTGAGCAAATCCTAGGCCCTGAACGTTTTGATGAAGCCTTTACGGCCTATATCGATCGTTGGGCTTACAAACACCCGACGCCAGATGATTTCTTTAGAACCATGGAAAATGTATCAGGAGAAGACTTAAGGTGGTTTTGGAGGTCTTGGTTCATTAACAGCTGGAAATTAGATCAAGCGGTGACTGAGGTTAAATATGTTAAAAATGACCCAACGCAAGGTGCGATCATTACGATTGAAAATTTAGAGAAAATGCCGATGCCGGTGGTTATTGAAATCAAAACTAAAAGCGGAACAGTGACCCGAAAAACACTGCCTGTTGAGATTTGGAAACGCAATGTGTCTTGGTCCTTTAAAGTAGATACAACAGAAGAGTTGTCAAGAGTGGTGATTGATCCCGACTTTGCATTGCCAGATTCAAATACAAAAAATAACAAATGGAAATCCACAGATGGCACTGCTAGTGTAGAGATTTTAACGGACTATTTAGGGGATTATACGGCTCCAGGTTTCCCGATGAAAGTAACTGCTGTTGAAGCAAATGGAATCCTTGAATTACACCTTGAAGGCGAAGAACCTTTACCTTTAGAAAGTGAAGGTAATGGTGAATTTTCTGTGGGTGAAGCTGGAATTAAAGTTCAATTTAATGCTGAGAAAACTGGGTTTAAATTGGATCTCGGTGGTCAAGTTTTTGAGTTTACAAAGAGCTAAGATTTATAAAACAATTTATTAAAAAAAAGACTGTCTGAAAAGGCAGTCTTTTTTTTGCGTTTATTTGGTAATGACGCTAATATTTTTAACTTTATATATCTACTTGTTTAACGGATTTGTGTATGATTGGTTGCGTATTTCAAGTACCTAATTTAGTAAACACAAACCGAACCTGCCTGCCGCAGGCAAGGTAGAAAATCCGGTAGGATTTTCGTAAGTAAGCTGGAACAAAAGCAATTAATTGTACACGGCTTGTTGTACTTAGTGCTTTTTCAATATTTCTATCAATTTTGTGTTTACGTAGACGTTTTCTCTTCCAATTTTTTGAGAAGCTAATATTCCAATTTCTTCCATTTTTTTTAAATATCTTGAAGCAGCTTTTCTCTCAACGTTTAATCTTTCTACTACAAACTCTATTTTAGAATACGGTTGTTCAAATAGTAATTCAATTAATTCTTTTCTATAAATTTTCGGTTCTTTTTCTTGTGCAAATAGTATAGTTTCATCTAATAGTATTTTTATAGAATTTATTTTCTCAATAGTTCTGTTTGATGTTACTTCAACAGCTTTCAGCATATAAATTATATATTCAGACCATTCGTTTGTGTTATTAACTGTATTTAGCAAACGGTAATAATCTGCTTTATTTTCGTTGATATATGAACTTAAATATACAATAGGAATGTCTAAAAGATCGTTTATAATTAAGTATAGAATGTTTAGAATTCTTCCTGTCCTTCCATTTCCATCATAAAAAGGGTGAATACTTTCAAACTGATAATGTAAAATTGCTAAATTAATTAATGGGTTTAAATCATTCTGTTTAACATTAAAATGTTCTAAGAAATTACCTAATAAATCTAAAATTTCGTCTTTTTCTTGTGGTGGAGTATAGACAATTTTTCCAGTTTTATCATTTTTTAATACAGTTCCAGCCATTGAGCGAATTCCTGCATTATTTTCGATAATGGTTTTTTGAATTGTTTCAATATCCTTTAACTTTAAAAACCCTTGTTTTTTCATTAACTCGAAACCTGAAAAAATGGCACTCCTATAATTTATAACCTCTTTAATTTGAGTTGGTTGTTTTGTGTTTGTTGCTAGAGCTTTGTATAGTTCATCTTGAGTTGTAATAATATTTTCTATTTCTGAACTATCTTTAGCTTCCTGTAAAACAACTGCATTAATTAACATTTCCTGATTAGGAATAGTTTTAGCAATTCCTTTTAATTCTCCTAATGAATTTGAAGATTTACTCAATTGACGAAGAATTTCAATTGTTTCTACTTTCTCTCTTTTTGGAGGAAGTTTTACAAGTTTCTTGTTATCGGACATTTTATCTCTAATGACTATTATGTGTACCAAAAATACAAAAAATAGTTCAAATAAAAGTAATATGTGACTTTTTGTCCCGCATTAAGTACAACTATAGAGTATGTAGACTTGGGAAAGGGCTGAACATAAAAAAAAGCTCCATTTTCAGGAAAGCTTCTCACCGGCTTGTCGCGAAATACATGTAATCGTTTTATTGTCAATACACTACTTCTTATTTACTATTTGTACTTTTTTAACTTAGACCTACTTAGCTATTGGCTCACCCTTTAATCCAGCACCCACCAAATAGGCCAAGTATTCAGCAAATGGTTTTATATCTTGACCAAAACTAGCATGCTCTAGAGCATTCATATATCTATCCCGTTCTTCAACTGGGATTACAGTCCAAGGGTAGCCTCCAGAAGCAAGCATAGTATTCATTAAAAACCTCCCCATACGTCCGTTACCATCCATATATGGATGTGTATATACAAAAATAAAATGCCCTAATACGGCTCTTACGCTCGCCTCTTTTTCATTTTCCAATAATTCAAAGAGCAACGGCATGACATCACGGACACCTTCTTTGTTTATGGGTGTGTGTTTGGATTGGCTTATATAAACCTGTCCATTTCTGTATCCAGCTAAATCTGAAACTTTCAGTAAACCAACTGCGACGCTAGGAGAAAACAATTCTCGATACCAATCTCCATGATCTCTATCAACTACTGTTCCTGAATTTTCAGCTGTTAAAATTTGAATTACACTTTCTTTTACAGCCTTAAATGCCTGCCAATAACCCCGTGCAGCCATGGCATCTTTTTGTTTACGATCTGCTTCATTCTCTTTTGCATCCCACGCACCGCTTCTCACGCGTTCAATTAATTCAATGCTTACGGTATATCGTTCTATAGATAAAGAATGGTAAGCATCTGTTGTGTAGATTTCCTCTATACCCTTCATATAGGCATTCGCATCTTTCGACATCCCCGTAGCTTTTGGAAATACGTCTATGACATCTTTTCTCATGGCTTCCCACATCAATTTAATGCGATTCACATAAGGTGAACGCTCCCTTAAATCAAGCTTAATTGGTGTAGATGTTCCAAATGGATCCGTTTCCCTAACATCATAGTCAGCCGATTTCATGGTTTTTAAAATAGTGTCCGCAATCTTTTCATGTCCTATATTTCTATAAGCACCAACCAATCTGCCTGCAATAGTAGAATGTCCCCCATCAAGTAGAATAGTTAATAGTTCAGAAGCATCTTTAATCATTAGTAATGCTGTTCGCACTTCTATCGCTTGTCTGGTAAATATTGAAGGTGTAGAATGTACTATAGATGATGGCAGGTTCACAATTCTAATACCGTGCTTTTCTTCTATTTCAGCAATATTTGGTAAAGGCGATTTCATGACAAATAAAGAGGTGCCAAATAATAAAGAAGTGGGTGAATTATTTCCTTTTGAGGAGCGTATGATTAGTTGTGTTGGGACAGCGTTATTTCCGGCATGAAGCAAAAGAGATTGTTCCGCTGACACACAGTAATCATCCCCATAACGATCTTCTAAATATCTTGAACAAAACCCCCAAAAAGAAGAGTACCAGAAAGTCGTATCTCCTTTTTGTGTATCATGAGGAGCTACAAGATACCACCCTTTAATGACCTCTCGAATAAATCCATTTTTAACCAACCGCTCTCTATGTCCTCTGGTTAAATCAGATGCTTTTATCGCAATCAAACCTCGATCTTGTATCGCCTTTAGTTTTTCTAATGATTTTGCTAATTTCTCTCCTGGAGTTGCCATTTTTTTTAAATTAAATTCGTGACAATATTATTAATTACTGTTGTGTGATTATTATTATTTGATGTTGTGTTATAGTTATTAATTAACGCTGTGTGATTATTATTAATTAGTGCAAATATATAATATATCGTTGTAAACCCAATATAAATAATGCTAAATTTCACGGAGAGGATCTCTCAATAGACTAAAATTCATCTATAATATAAGCATACTACTTCGAAGATTGTAAAATGGAAATAGACATTATTTCACTGTACAAAGACTGTACAAAATAAAAAAAGCCCTCCATTTTCAGGAAAGCTTCTCACTGGTTTGTCACAAACCACGGATAATCATTTGATTATCACAACACAACGTCTTATTTACTATATGCATCTTTTGAAAGATACTTAGCGGTCTGGACGGGACTCGAACCCGCGACCCCCTGCGTGACAGGCAGGTATTCTAACCAACTGAACTACCAAACCGTTGCGTTATTGCGGTTGCAAATATACACTGCATTTTTCATTACACAACTATTTTTGACTTTATTTTCAACTAAAATGAAAATTAAATAAATTTCTGTCGCTCCACCATATACGTGGTCAGGATTTTGTCGAATCCTTCTTGAATATCGACCCCTACATAATTGATTTTATACTGCCCACACTTCAAACGTAAGTCCTTGAAATAGGACGCTATAGCAGCCTCGTAATTGGCTTGAACTGATTCTGGATACAAATCCACAGACCCGCCAGTTTCCACATCCACAAAGCGCTTGGGTGCATTGTCAAATTTAAAATTATACTCCGTGGCTTTGTCATAAACATGAAATAACACCAATTCGTGCTTGTTATATTTTAAATGACGCAGCGCTTCAAACAGTTGTTCCTGCTCCTGATCAGACTGAAACATATCTGTAAACAAAAAAATCAAGGAACGGCGGTGAAGCTTTTCAGCAATTTCATGCAAGACCTCGTATGTTTTGGTGCCTACTTCCTTTTGAGGGCTACTCACCGTGGTGTTTAAACGGTCCATAAGCATTTGATGGTGGCGTTCACTCCCTTTTTCTGGGGCGTAGTAGTCAATGGCATCTGAATAGACGCTCAGACCCACCGCATCGCGTTGTTTTTTTAGAAGCTGCATCATCGCCGCAGCCGCCAAAGCTGAAAAACTAACTTTATTTAATTGGTTGATGGAGGGTTGATTGCATTTCGGATAATGCATAGAGCTGCTATTATCGACAATCAAATGACAACGCAAGTTGGTTTCTTCGTCATAGCGTTTGGTGTACAGTTTGTCGGTTTTGGCAAACAACTTCCAATCGATATGGCGCGTACTTTCGCCATTGTTGTAAATTTTATGCTCGGCAAATTCCGCCGAAAACCCATGAAAAGGACTTTTATGCATGCCAGAAATAAAGCCCTCTACAATGGATTTAGCTAATAAATCAAAGTTTAAAAACCCGGAGGCTTCTTGTAATTCCTTTTGAATATCCATAGGCTCTAAACTAAAAAAGGTTTGCCAATAAGACAAACCTTTTTAATATTCTTTTTAAAAGATGTTTTACAACAAGGCATCAATCGCTTCAGTATAAACGTTTTTTGGAGAAACCCCTACTTGACGCCCTACAACTTCACCGTTTTGAAATACCAACACCGTTGGAATATTTCGCACGCCATATTTAGCTGCAAATTCTTGGTTTGCATCGACATCTACTTTTCCTACAACAGCTTTGTCGCCATATTCTGTACTGATTTCTTCGATGATAGGCCCTACCATTCGACAAGGACCGCACCATGCTGCCCAAAAATCAACCAAGACAGGTTTTGTACTTTTTAAAACTGTTTCTTCAAAATTCGCGTCTGTGATTTCTAATGCCATAATATTATTATTTTAAATGATAGTTATTAATTACTGAGTCACAAAATTAATTAAAAATATAACTAAATCACAGCGGGGCACGATTTGTTTTACTTATGATTGGATTGTAGATTGCTATAAACCCTTAATTTAATTTATAAAACACCTCTTGCGCTTTCAATTCTTCCAACAATTCTTGCGATATTTTAATTTTTTGTAAGCGACTGCTCATTTCTAATTTCAACTCCTCCTCATCGTCATAAACTACAAATTTCAGGTTGTGATTTCCCGAGTGCATTTGTAGAAGTTCTTTAATGCTTTGAATTTTTTCTTCGGAGATTTCTTTTATATTTAATTGGATGGATAGTTTTTTAGCATAGGACTCCATGATGTCATGAAGCAGCTGAAAACTATTGAATTGCAAGCGCGGATCGCCCTTAGCCCCCGTATCCCGATTGGTCCAACCTTCTTTAATTAAGGCGCGCACAAACACAAAATTATTATGCATCAAAAAGTGTTTAAATTTCAAATACTCTTCCCCAAAGATTCGAAATTCGTGGGTGTTCATATAATCTTCTATGACAAACGTGCCCCAGCCTTTTCCTTGTTTGCTCACACGGTGCTGCACATCGGTCACCACACCTCCAAAAGAAATTTCTTTATTTATAAAAGTTGGCATGTCACGAAACACAGAAATATCGCCATTACAGAAATTTTGCATTTCGAGTTTAAAATCATCCAAAGGATGTCCAGAAATATAAATTCCTACGACTTCTTTTTCTCGGGCGAGTTTTTCCATCGTTCCCCATGTTTCACAAGGCGGAATTTCGGGTTCTTCTATCTGAACATCGCTCGATTCTCCAAACAAACTGACTTGCGCCGAGTTTTTATTTTCTTGATAGCGATTGGCATATTTAATGGTTTTTTCTAAGAAGGTCACTCCATCTCCTTCGTCCTGAAAATACTGTGCTCGATGGGTGTTTGGAAAACAATCAAATCCGCCAGCATTGGCTAAGTTTTCAAATGCTTTTTTATTGGCTGCTCTTAAATCGATGCGTTTTGCCAAATCAAAAATAGACTTGTACGGCCCTTCATTTTTACGTTCTTCCACAATGGTTTTTACTGCTCCATGACCCACGCCTTTTATGGCACCCATTCCAAAACGTACTGCATTGTCTTGATTTACTGAAAATTTATAATAACTCTCATTGACATCCGGCCCCAATACATTTAATTTCATACGTTTACATTCTTCCATAAAGAAGGTCACTTGCTTGATATCGTTCATATTATTGGACAAGACCGCTGCCATGTATTCCGCAGGGTAATGCGCTTTTAAGTACGCCGTTTGATAGGCAATCCACGCATAACAAGTGGAGTGAGATTTATTAAAGGCATAACTGGCAAATTTTTCCCAATCCGTCCAAATTTTCTCTAATTTATCGGCAGCCATCCCTTTGGCGGCAGCTTGGTTGATAAACTTCGGTTTCATTTTATCGAGTACCGAAATTTGCTTTTTACCCATGGCTTTACGCAAGACATCGGCTTCACCCTTTGTGAAGTCAGCTAGCTTTTGCGACAAAAGCATTACTTGCTCTTGGTACACCGTAATCCCATAAGTTTCTTTCAGGTATTCTTCCATTTCTGGAAGGTCATAGCTAATCTCTTCATCGCCTTGTTTCCGACGAATAAAACTAGGAATGTATTCAATTGGACCCGGTCGATACAAGGCATTCATTGCAATTAAATCTGCAAAAACAGTGGGTTTCAAGTCTCGCATGTGCTTTTGCATTCCCGGAGATTCATACTGAAATACACCGACAGTCTCCCCGCGTTGGAATAATTCATAAGTCAATTCGTCATCCAACGGAAAATGATCGGGATCCAGTGTGATGTCGTGTTTTGCTTTGACAATTTTAACAGTGTCTTTTATAAGTGTTAAGGTTTTTAAGCCTAAGAAATCCATTTTTAACAGTCCTGCATCTTCTACCACGGAGTTGTCAAACTGGGTCACGTAAAGATCGGAATCTTTGGCGGTGGCAATGGGTACGTAATTGGTAATATCTCCGGGCGTAATAATCACCCCACAAGCATGAATTCCTGTATTTCTAAGCGAACCTTCCAACACTTGCGCCTGATTGATCGTTTCAGCTTCCAAGTCGTCGCCATCGGACAAATTGAGCAACTGATTGATCAGCTCCATATCTTCGGATCTGAATTTCGCTTTCAACTCCTTTTCAGGGGTGTTAAAAATTTTGTGCAGCTTCGCCATATTGGGAATCAACTTCGCAATACGATCGGCATCTCCTAATGGTAAATCCAATACTCGAGCGGTATCTCTAATAGACGATTTGGCAGCCATCGTACCATACGTAATAATTTGAGCCACTTGACTCGATCCATATTTTTGGATGACATAATCCATGACGCGACCACGGCCTTCATCGTCAAAATCAATATCGATATCGGGCATGCTCACACGATCTGGATTTAAGAAACGCTCAAAAAGTAAATCGTATTTGATGGGGTCAATATTGGTGATCCAAAGGCAATAGGCAACCACAGAACCTGCTGCCGATCCACGGCCGGGTCCTACCGATACATCCATGGAACGTGCCACCCGAATAAAATCTTCTACAATTAGAAAATACCCTGGATAGCCGGTGTTTTCAATGGTTTTTAACTCAAAATCAAGACGTTCTTTTATGTCATCTGTGAGTTCTCCATAGCGTTTTTCGGCCCCTATATAAGTCAAATGTCTTAAATACGCATTTTCACCAAAGTTACTGCCATCCACAGCATCCGCTGGATTGACGAATTCTTGAGGAATGTCGAACTTCGGTAGTAAAACATCCCGTGCCAATTCATAAGGTTCAATTTTATCGACCACTTCTTGAATGTTCACAATCGCCTCGGGAACATCTTTAAAAAGTGACTTCATTTCCTCCGAAGATTTGAAATAATACTCTTGATTTGGCAATCCATAACGGTATCCACGACCACGACCTATGGGGGTGGCTTGCTTTTCGCCATCTTTTACACACAACAAAATATCATGCGCATTGGCATCTTCTTGATTGATGTAATAGGTGTTATTGGTTGCTACTAATTTGATGGCATGTTTTTGGGCGAGACTGATCAAAACAGGATTGACACGGTCTTCATCTTCTTGTTTGTGGCGCATGAGCTCCACATACAAATCCGCTCCAAATTTCTCTTTCCACCACAAGAGGGCTTCTTCGGCTTGACGCTCGCCAACATTTAATATTTTGGATGGCACTTCGCCGTATAAGTTTCCCGTCAGAACAATTAAATCTTCTTTGTAGGTTTCGACGATAGTTCGGTCAATTCTTGGTAAATAATAAAAACCATCGGTATAGGCCTTGGACGACATTTTTACTAAGTTGTGATAGCCTTTTTTGGTTTTTGCTAAAAAGACGACTTGGTAGCCATTGTCTTTTTGAGATTTGTTGGTATGGTCTTCACAGACGAAAAATTCACAGCCTACAATTCCTTTAATTTCTTGTGCATCCGCAGGTTCATTAGCTTCTAAGGCAAGTTTATTTTTTTCGCGAATGTCTCTGTTATAGTTGCCTATTTCTTTGACAAAATGAAAGGCTCCCATCATGTTTCCATGATCGGTAAGGGCGACGGCTGGCATCTCATTATCCGATGCTGCGGCAACTAAATTCTTGATACTGATGGTCGATTGTAAGACTGAAAACTGAGAATGGTTATGCAAATGTACCACTTCCGCATCGTTGAGGATTTCCGGAACTTCCGTCGTAATTTTTTGAGGAGTTACCGACTCTTTTTCTTGTTGGATTCGCGCCGCAATTTTAGCGGATTCTTGTTTGAGGTTGACATGTTTTAAACCAATCGGAGTGATCTCCTCTGGATTTTCTAACTGAAAGCGCTCGTAATAATCGTTGGTTGCTTGCAGCTTGTCAATCGTAAATTCTTTACGTCGAATCAATTCTAAAAAACAACGGGTAGTGGCTTCTACATCAGCGGTGGCATTGTGCGCCTCTCCAAAGGGTTTATGAAATAAAAACTGGTGCAATTCCGTCAGCGTTGGCAATTTGAACTTCCCTCCGCGTCCGCCAGGAATCTGACACATGGACGCGGTTTTTTCGGTACAAGTATCTAAAACGGGCAGCTCACTCAAAGGCGATGCAACTTGCAGTCGGTGAAACTCACAGCCCATAATGTTCAAATCAAAACCTAAATTTTGACCTACCACAAAGGTGGTTTTGGAGAGTGCGACATTGAATAATTCCAACACTTCGGAAAGTGCCAAACCTTGCTCGGTTGCTAATTCTGTGGAGATGCCGTGAATTTTTTCGGCATCGTAAGGGATATTGAAGCCGTCGGGGCGTATTAAATAATCTTGATGCTCGATACAGTTTCCGAGGTCGTCATGCAATTGCCATGCAATCTGGATGCAGCGAGGCCAATTATCAACGTCGTTAATGGGCGCATTCCAACGCTTTGGCAAGCCGGTAGTTTCGGTATCAAAAATTAAATACATAGGTGTGTTATAAGCTATAAACGGAATCCTAAATATAAAACTATTTAGGGGTTTGTGTGGCCCTACCAACTAATAATTATGAACAAATTCATACAGGCTTATTGTGAACATAAAGACGATAAAATATTGTAACATAATTCACTCTTGTTTCATGATTTAAAACATAAATTGAACACAATCAATTATTTATGTTAAAATTTGATGTTTTTTTGGGTGTTTGATATTTATTTTATAGGTTTAACTGATTTTAGTCCCCAAATCTGAATCTTCATAAAAGCCATTTGACCAAAAGTAAGATGAGGGGCCACTGACAATTGCACCTCTTTGTAGAGTCTCTTTATTTTTAAATGGGACTCTCACTAGCGAAGCTGTGGGCAGTTTGCAGGAAAGTACAGGTTTAAAATTAGTGAAAGTTGAATGAAAAATATACTAATAAGACCGCATAAATTCAAAATCCAGAACGTCACTGCGTATAGCGCGGGGATAAACTAAAAAAGGCTGAAAACATCACGGGGAAGTTCTAAAGAAAGTGGCTCATTTTTTTGGTGCTAAAAATAGTTCAAAAGGAAAATATACCACACTAATAAGTTTGACGTTTATTATTTTCTTGTCATTGACAATCCAAGTAAAAAAACAATTAATTGCACTTCTGTTTGAGCATTAATTAAAATAATTGTTGATTTCGATGTGCATTTTGTATCTTTGTGAACTATAACTTGCGAAGCCATGAGAATACTTTATCAGAAATTTGAAACACTTTTACAAAATACAACCACAGATTTTAAACGTTATCTGTACGAGAAAATTTCTTGGGATAGTCGTATGGTCGGAATTATTGGTCCTCGTGGAGTTGGTAAAACGACCATGATTCTTCAATATATCAAAGAAAATTTAGACAATAAAAAAGCATTGTATGTATCTGCAGATGACATGTATTTCAGTGAAAATAAACTTACTGAATTGGCTGATGACTTCTATAAAAATGCAGGTGAGTATTTATTCATCGATGAAATACACAAATACAATGATTGGTCGCGTGAATTAAAAAATATTTATGATTCATATCCTACTTTAAAGGTTGTATTTACAGGCTCGTCGGTTCTTGATATACTAAAAGGTTCAGCAGACTTAAGTCGCCGTGCTTTAATTTACAAATTACAAGGTCTCTCATTTCGGGAATATTTAAACTATTTTCATAATTACGAAATAGGAGTTTATTCGTTAGAACAAATAATCAATAACGAAGTGAAACTTGAAAACATTAAACACCCGCTACCATTATTTAATGACTATCTACTAAATGGATACTATCCTTTTGGAAATGAAAGTGAGATGAATTTACGTTTAGGACAAATCATTGTACAAACCTTAGAAACAGATATTCCACAATATGCAAACCTTAATGTTGGAACAAGTCGTAAGCTAAAACAATTGCTTTCTATTATTGCTGAAAGTGTACCATTTAAACCTAATTTTTCCAAGATTTCAAAAATCATTAATGTAAGTAGAAATTCTTTAGACGATTATTTCTCTTATATGGAAAAGGCGGGACTTATAGGGCAGTTGAGAAATGACACAAGTGGTATTCGTGGATTGGGAAAAGTTGATAAAGTTTATTTAGATAATACTAATATCATTTTTAATTTGGCTGGAGAAAAATCAAATGCAGGAAATTTACGAGAAACCTTTTTCTTTAATCAAATGCGACTTAAAAATGATGTGATTTCTTCAAAAAAAGCTGATTTTTCCATTGATAATTATACGTTTGAAGTTGGAGGTAAAAACAAACACCAAAAACAAATTGAGAAAGATGGAAAATCATTTGTAGTAAAGGATGATATTGAATTTGGGTACTTAAACGTAATTCCTCTATGGGCATTTGGATTAAATTACTAAAAGAACAAAGCTTATGAGAATGCCAGGAGTTAACACAAGCTACGCTTCATCGCCGCGCTCTACCAAATAGCGGTCGTTGTAGGAGTTAGGTAAATAGCTATTTATTACCTTGAGGTAGTATCGAACAAAACAGTGCATATCAAGTCGCTACAACGTAATTTGATACTATTTTTTGTCTTTTTAATTAATCGCATCAAAGATGCATAAATTCAAAAACCAGAACGTCACTGCGTATAGCACGGCGTTACCACACATACAAACAGACAAGCTATATGGATAACAAACATTTTCAGAAAGAAGATAATTTATTAAACGATTTAATTAGCATTAAAAACGTTTTTAATTTGAATTCCTTTAAAAAACAAAAAATTGATGATTCAATAATTAAGAAATACTATAAATATAGTAGCTTAGCCTTCAGTCTCTTTCATTCAAAAGAAGGGTCTGTTCATATGGCTATAAATTATGATGGAATTTATAATATTGAAGGGTATTATACACAAGCAGTTGAAATTAGTCACTTAGTAAAAAAAAATAATAAAGTTCTAGAACTTGGGTGCGGAAAAGGATTTAACTCGAAAATATTAGCAGAAAAGCACAACTTTTCTAAGTTTTATGGTATTGATATTTCAGAAACACAGCTAAATTATGCGAAGAAAAAAGAGAAACAATTTGATAATTTAAATTTTAATTATGGAAGTTTTCAAGATATTCCATTTAATGATAATTCCTTTGATATAGTTTTTGCAGTGGAAACTCTTTGTCATTCTGAAAATATAGAAATTTTGATGAAAGAAGTTAACAGAATTCTTAAAAAAGGAGGTAAGTTTATTATCTATGATGCTTTTAGAGTTACAGATATTGAAGGTAAGAGTCATTTAATGAAAGAAAGTGTGTCATTATGTGAAAAAGCTCTCGCTGTAAATAAATTTCATAAGATTTCATATTGGATAGAAGTCTCTAAAATAAAAGGTTTTGAAATAAACACCAATGAAGATAAATCATTAGCAATTATGCCAAATCTTAAAAGACTTTATAAAGGTTCTAAAAAATATTTGAAAAATAAATTTTTAGCTAAAATGATTCTTTTATGCCTGCCTTCTTATTTGGTTAGAAATTCTATTTCTGGAATTATAATGCCCTATACAATTATGAAAAAAACACATAGTTATAACAAAATAATAATGACTAAGACGTGTGATAACAACGGTAACCGTTGTACAAGTCCTCTAAAAAAGTGAAAAATCTTCCTTTTCAAGTCGATGTATGAGATGCCTTACTAAAAAATGAGTGTACTGTATTGTTTTTTCGAAGGGCTTACGCTAGACCAAAACACCTTTATAAAGAGGGGTATTTCTAAAAAAAACAAAAGCAAGTGATTTTGCCTCACTTCTTACCAGTTTCTGAGTGAGCGTTCCAAAAACAGGTTCTACGGTGCTTTGACGTTTTCGCTTCATATAACGTCCTTGTTTGCTGTGCACTCGGGCATTGTTTCGCTCATATTCGTGATGCCTTTAACTCAAAACCCAAAACGTCGCGGCGTATAACGCGGCGTTAGCACCAAATAAGTCAAAATCAAATAAAGATGAAAGTAACAGCCGAAAAAAATGAAAAAGTTGCAAAAATGATATTTGCATCTATTTATCCACTTTACCTGAATAGATTGGTAAAAAATGGAAGAACCAAGGATGAACTAAACCAAGTAATCGAATGGTTAACTGGATTTGATGAAGGTAAATTACAAGCACTTATCGACGATAAAGTAACTTTTAGAACATTTTTTCAAAAAGCTAAAATACATCCAAACGCACACTTGATTAAAGGAGTCGTTTGTGGGTATCGAATTGAAGAAATAGAGGATGAATTTGAATTGTATAAACAATGCAGACGTATGGAAAAGCTAATTGATGAATTGGCAAAAGGTAGAAAGATGGAAAAAATTTTAAGGCAATAATCAAAATCGGAATTATGGCCAAAACAAAGACAACTTACACAGGAGAAAACGTCACTGATTTCATAAACTCATACGTTGATAACGAACAGAAAAAAGTGGATAGTTTTCGTTTGATCGAATTGATGCAGGAATGGTCTAATGCTGAACCCAAAATGTGGGGGCCGACAATTATCGGATTCGACAACTACCATTACAAATATGCAAGCGGACACGAAGGCGATGCGCCAGTTCTTGGATTTTCACCGAGAAAAGTAGCGTTCTCGCTCTACGTTTATTCTGATACAAAAAAAAGTGAATTATTATTAGCTGAACTCGGTAAATTCAAAATGGGAAAGGCTTGTGTTTATGTGAAAAGACTTTCTGACATCAATATTTCGGTTTTAAAAGAACTCTGCATAGAATCAATTAAATACATTAACGAGCATCACGAATGTTCTTGCAGAATAAAACAAACCAGTTAACGCCCGTTCATGCACGAAATCGAAGATTCGACGAAGTCTATCCCTTCGTGTGACACCAATTTCTTGCAAAGTTTGACTGCGTCGAATCTTCGATTTCCCGACTTAGCGAAATACCCCCTACAACGTTCCTTCCGTAACAGGCAATTTATAAATCACCCCTTCTGAAAAATTCATAACGCGTTCGCCGTCGGCAGTGTAAGCATTAAAATAAAAAGTACCTGTAACGGTTCCTGTGACTGTATTTAGTTCGTCAATAATGATCGCACCATCACTCACATACACAATGCTTGCATTGCCGTTATTGTTGGTGGAATATGAAAATTCATCTTCAGAATACGTCACTAAAGCCGTGGTATTTTCCCCTAAAGGAAACGTTCCTAAAGCCACAGTAGGGATTTGAAGCGTCATGGTTCCATACCCATCCGATCCCGTGAATGTAAGTGTACCATCGGCAGCTACCACCACTGTAGATGCGGAAGACCGCCATGTGAAATCACCGTTTTTTAAACCTTGCAAAGCAGGTAAACTCGATTGGATATTATCTTGACACCCAAAAAGGGTCAATACTATAAGTAGGGACATGAGGAGTTTTTTCATAACTAAAGTTCTTTTTTAAAAAGGGACAGAATTCATCAATAATCGGTCACTTTGATATCTGGATTCAAAAGTATAAAAAAAATAAACAAAAGATTGTAGAAAGTAAAAATATAGTATATTTGCGCTCTCATTAATAACCGAGGTCGAGAACCTCACAAATTAATTATTATGCCAGTAAAAATTAGATTACAAAGACACGGTAAAAAAGGAAAACCTTTTTACTGGATCGTAGCAGCCGATGCTCGTTCAAAAAGAGATGGTAAATACCTTGAGAAATTAGGAACTTACAATCCAAACTTCAACCCTGCACAAATTGAACTTGATATTGACGGGACTGTAAAATGGCTTCAAAATGGAGCACAACCTACAGATACTGCAAAGTCAATTTTATCTTACAGAGGTGCAATGTTGAAAAATCACCTTGTTGGTGGTGTTCGTAAAGGCGCTTTAACTGAAGAGCAAGCAGAAGCTAAGTTTCAAGCTTGGGTAGATGATAAAACATCTAAAGTAGATGCTAAGAAAAGTGATTTAGAAAAAGCTAAAGACGCTGAAGTTACTAGAATATTTGAAGCTGAAAAAGCAACCAATGAAGCACGTATTGCTGCTGCTGCACCTGTTGTAGAAGAAGTAATTGAAGAAGCGGCTCCTATTGTTGAAGAAGCTGCACCTGAAGTTGTTGCCGAGGAAGCTCCAGCTGTTGAGGCTGCTGCTGAAGAAGCTCCAGCTGTTGAAGTGGCTCCTGCAACTGAAGAAGCGACTCCAGAAGCACCAGCTACTGAAGAAAAATAAAAAAATAAAATTTTTTTATACCTTTAAAACCTGGCAATTTTTGTCAGGTTTTTTTTATGCATTAAATCATGACAAAAGAAGACTGTTTTTATTTAGGGAAAATCGTGAAAAAGTATAGTTTCAAAGGAGAACTCCTCGCAAAACTAGACACCGATCAACCCGACATTTACGAAAACTTAGATGCTATTTTCATCGAAGTGAATGGAACTTTGATTCCTTTTTTTATTGAAAAATCGCAACTGCATAAATCGGATTTACTCCGACTTAAGTTTGACGACGTTACTAACGAAGCCGACGCAGATGCCTTAATGAAATGCGATCTCTACTTGCCTTTAGATTTGCTACCAAAACTGGACGGCACGAAGTTTTATTTTCATGAAATTATTGGCTATCAATTGAACGATGAGAGTTTTGGGCCTGTAGGCACCGTCAAAGGTGTGAATGATTCTACCTCTCAAGCCTTGTTTGAAGTGGACCGAGAAGGGATTGAAATCTTGATTCCTATGAATGACGATTTTATTAAAAACCTAGATCGCGAAGCCAAAACAATTACGGTCAACACCCCTCCGGGTTTGATTGAATTATACTTAGAATAATGTCGAAGCCCTTTCGATTCAAACAGTTCAGCGTTTCACAAGAATACTGTGCGATGAAAATTGGGACGGATTCCGTCTTATTAGGTGCTTGGGCACGTTTGGACTCACAACCCAATTCCATCTTAGATATTGGTGCTGGTACAGGCGTTTTAGCATTGATGCTGGCACAACGAAGCGGAGCCGAACTTATCGACGCAATCGAAATTGACGATGCCGCCTACGAGCAATGTGTTGGAAATTTTGAAGCCTCCGATTGGGGCGATCGTTTGTTTTGTTACCATGCATCACTGGATGAATTTACAGAAGAAATCGAAGATCAATATGACTTGATTATTTCAAACCCACCTTTCTATACAGACACCTTTAAAACAGAAAATGAGGAACGCAACAAGGCACGTTTTGAAGATGCCATGCCTTTCACTGAACTTCTAAAATCGGTTTCTAAATTACTATCCCCTACGGGACAGTTCAATCTGGTGATTCCGTTTAGTGAAGAAAATTCGTTTATTGAGTTGGCAGCAAAAGAAGGTTTATACCCCTCTCATATCTTACAAGTCAGAGGACAAGAATCAAGCCCTGTAAAGCGCAGTTTGATTTGTTTTACGTTTGAAAAACAAACCATCAAAACACAGGAACTCATTATTGAGATCGCCCGTCATCAGTACACAAAAGAATATACCAATCTGACCAAAGATTTTTATTTAAAATTGTAGAATTTTCAAGTGGAATAAGTATTTTTGTATATATATTATCTAATTCTCATTTTTGAATATCTAAAATTGAATTAAAAACAAAAAGTACCGATGAAAGCAGATTTATTTGAAGCACCTGACTATTACAATATAGATGATTTATTATCTGAAGAGCACAAACTCGTAAGAAGTGCAGCTCGTGACTGGGTCAAAAGAGATGTCTCTCCTATTATAGAAGAGTATGCGCAACGCGCAGAATTTCCAACTCAGATTATTGGAGGTTTAGCAGAAATTGGTGCCTTTGGACCTTACATCCCCACAGAATATGGTGGTGCAGGCTTGGATCAAATTTCTTATGGATTGATCATGCAAGAAATCGAACGTGGTGATTCTGGTGTACGAAGTACCGCATCCGTGCAATCGTCCTTAGTCATGTATCCTATCTGGAAATATGGAAATGAAGAACAGCGTCAAAAATATTTGCCAAAACTTGCAAGTGGCGAGTGGATTGGTTGTTTTGGATTGACGGAACCCGATCACGGAAGTAACCCTGGCGGAATGACCACTAATTTTAAAGATATGGGCGACCATTATCTTTTAAATGGTGCGAAGATGTGGATTTCAAACTCTCCAATTGCGAACGTCGCAGTTGTCTGGGCAAAAAATGAAGAAGGCCGTATTCACGGACTGATTGTAGAACGGGATATGGAAGGGTTTACAACTCCTGAAACGCACAACAAATGGTCGTTACGTGCAAGCTCAACAGGCGAGCTTATTTTTGATAATGTTAAAATTCCAAAAGAAAACTTATTACCTAATAAATCTGGACTCGGCGCACCACTCGGTTGCTTGGATTCAGCGCGTTACGGAATCGCTTGGGGTGCCATTGGTGCCGCAATGGACTGTTACGATACCGCTTTAAGATATAGCAAAGAACGCATTCAATTTGGCAAACCAATTGGTCAATTTCAGTTGCAACAAAAGAAACTTTCGGAGATGATTACCGAAATTACCAAAGCACAATTATTAACATGGCGTTTGGGCGTATTGAGAAATGAAGACCGTGCAACGACCGCACAAATCTCAATGGCAAAACGAAACAATGTGGACATGGCTATAAAAATTGCACGCGAAGCCCGACAAATGTTAGGCGGCATGGGCATTAGCGGCGAATACAGTATTATGCGTCATTCTATGAACCTAGAAAGTGTGATCACTTATGAAGGGACACATGATATCCATTTATTAATCACAGGATTTGACATCACAGGTTTGAATGCCTTTAAATAAATTTATTTTTATAAATATGCGTCTAAAAACAATTGTACTCACACTGATAGTAGGACTTGCGTTTTTGGGATGTAATTCATGTACGGACTCCCCCACCCCTGCTGAGAGTTCTGACCCAGAAATTCAAACTCCAGCGGATCCCCAAAACTTCAAACTCATTGCGCTTGGCGACAGTTATACCATTGGGCAAAGTGTTTGTGAAAGCTGTCGGTTTCCAGCACAGTTAAAAGACAGTTTACAAGAACGCTTTACAGTACTTGATACTTTTAATCTTGAAATCATAGCACAAACAGGTTGGACTACCAGCAACCTGAAAAACGCCATTTCTACAGCTGAACCTCCAACTGATTTTGATTTGGCCACGCTTTTGATAGGCGTTAATAATCAATATCAAAACAAACCGTTTGAACTTTACGAAACTGAATTTGTAGAACTTGTGACTACCGCCATTTCACTCATTGGAGGCGATGCTTCAAAACTAATAGTAGTCTCGATTCCAGATTATGCATACACGCCATTCGGTCAAGGCAGCAACGCCCTAAACATTAGCACTCAACTCGAATTGTACAACTCATTTGCACAAACCTATTGTACGGACAACAACTTAAAATACGTGTACATCACTGATATTACGCAGGAAGGATTGAACAATCCAGCACTGGTTGCTTCAGATAACCTACATCCCTCAGCACTTGCTTATACCAAATTCGTAGAGCGGATTTTGCCCTTAGCATTGGATATTTTAGAATAAATTTTGTTTGAAAAACGAGAGTTAATCTTCGGGAGCTAACTCAATTTCAAGACCTTCCATTTCTGGGGTGATTTGAATCTGGCATCCCAAACGGCTGTTCGGTTTAACATTAAAAGCTTCACTTAGCATGGCTTCTTCTTCATCTTGCATTTCACGAAGGGAATGCTCCGTTAAAACATAGCATTGGCAAGAGGCGCACATCGCCATCCCTCCACAAATTCCGATAGTGCCTTCAGGCGCTAATTCATACAACCGAACCACTTCCATCAAGTTTAAAGCCATATCAACTGGGGCGGCGATTTCATGTAATTGTCCATCACGATCTGTGATTTTTATTTGTACATCTTGATCCATTAATTTATTGATTTTACAACGGCTTTTGGGGCTTCTTTACGAGTCCCATCAAAACCATCAATTCCACTTACAGTGGTGTATTTTAAAACATAGCGCTTCCCAGGGTTTATAATCTGATAAGCTGCCTGACACATGAGGGTGGCCTCGTGGAAACCACAGAGGATAAGTTTTAGTTTTCCGGGGTAGGTATTGACATCTCCTATAGCAAAAACACCCGGTATATTTGTTTGATAATCAAGGGCATTATTCACCTTGATTGCATTTTTTTCAATTTCTAAACCCCAATCGCCAATAGGTCCCAATTTTGGAGACAGTCCAAATAAGGGGATAAAGCTATCCGTTTCTATTCGGATAGGCGCTTCTCCAGACTTGGTTACTTCGATTGCTTCCAGCTGGGTGTCTCCATATAAAGCAGTCACTTCCGCAGGCGTAATCATATTGATCTTAGCTGAATTTTTTAATTCTTGAACTTTATCAACTGAATCTAAAGCCCCTCGGAATTCATTCCGTCGGTGAATTAAAGTGACTTCACTTGCAACCTCACTTAAAAAAATACTCCAATCCAAAGCAGAGTCACCCCCACCCGAAATGACTACTTTTTTATTTCGATAGACTTCAGGGTCTTTGATCATATAAGCGACGCCTTTATCTTCGTAAAACTCTATGTTTTCAAGCTTTGGTTTGCGGGGTTCAAAACTACCAAGCCCCCCTGCAATCGCTACTACGGGCGCCTTGTGTTGCGTTCCTTTGTTAGTGGTGACAACAAAGGAACCATCGGCTTGCTTTTCGATGGTCTCAGCGCGTTCGCCCAACGTAAAACCGGGCTCAAATTGTTTGCATTGCTCCAATAATTTATCGGTGAGATCGCCCGCCAAAATTTCGGGATATGCTGGAATGTCGTATATCGGTTTTTTGGGATAAATTTCAGAACACTGTCCGCCAGCTTGTGGCAAGGCATCAATTAAATGACACTTCATTTTTAGAAGTCCTGCTTCAAACACTGTAAACAACCCTGTAGGCCCTGCACCTATAATTAAAATATCCGTTTCAATCATTTTTTAATCTTCAATATTTATGACCGACTGAATTTGTGGTGCATATTTTTTTATGGTCATTTCAACGCCAGACTTGAGGGTCATTTGATTGACACTGCAAGAAGAACAAGCACCGACTAACTGCACTTTGACCACTTCATCATTTTCGATGGCAATGAGATTGATATTACCGCCATCATTTTCAAGATATGGACGGATTTCATCTAAAGCTTTTTGAACATTTAGTCTAATTTCTTCTGAACTCATAGCCTTTATTTTTTGACCGCAGAACAGCCTGCCATCGTGGTTATTTTAATTGCATCTGTAGGAGGCAATGCTGTATTTCTACGCACTACTTCTTGCGCTACATTTTGAGTGATTGTATTGAAAGCTGCTTCAATAGGAGTGTGCTCTTGCATGGCGGCTGGTCGGCCTAAATCTCCTGCTTCTCTGACACTCTGTACCAAAGGAATTTCTCCTAAAAATGGAATCTTTAAATCTTCGGCCAAATGCTTCGCACCTTCTTTTCCGAATAAAAAATATTTGTTATCCGGCAATTCTTCTGGAGTGAAATAGGCCATATTTTCAATGATTCCTAAAACGGGCACATTGATACTTTCTTGTTGAAACATGGCAACGCCTTTTTTGGCATCGGCAAGTGCCACGGTTTGTGGAGTACTTACCACGACCGCGCCTGTGATTGGTAGGGATTGCATAATACTCAAATGAATGTCTCCTGTTCCCGGAGGTAAATCAATAAGAAGAAAATCCAATTCTCCCCAAGCTGCATCAAAAATCATTTGATTCAATGCTTTTGAAGCCATCGGCCCTCTCCAAACAACCGCTTGATCGGACTTTGTGAAAAATCCTATGGATAAAATTTTAACACCGTAACTTTCAACAGGTTTCATTTTTGATTTTCCATCAACATTGACCGCAAGAGGTTTTTCGTTTTGGACATCAAACATAATAGGAATGGATGGCCCATAAATATCGGCATCTAAAATCCCTACTTTGAATCCCATTTTGGAAAGTGTCACTGCAAGGTTCGAAGTCACGGTCGATTTACCAACGCCTCCTTTTCCAGAAGCAACGGCGACTATATTCTGAATTCCAGGAATGGTCTTCCCTTTGATTTCATTTTTAGGTTGAGTTACTGCTTCCACTTTTACATTCACTTGAATTTTTGCTTTGGCATATACCAACTCATGAATGGTTTTGAGGATGTCAACTTCCGTTCGTTTTTTGGCTTGTAGGCTTGGATTGGAAATGGTGATGTCCACAATGACCTCATCTGCAAAAACCATTATATTTTTGACAGCTTTGCTTTCGATCATATTTTGACCTTCGCCTGGAACTGTGATCGTTTTGAGCGCTTGCTCAATATCTTGTTTGTTAAATTTCAAAGTTTCTAATTTAGATGGATTCTAAAGTACAAATATACAGTGAAATGTTTTAAAACAGAAGTGGATTTTAGGAAATGATACACTATAAAACTAGAGTTCTTTTGCAGGATCCCAAAACACAGCTTCAAATTCTTGAATTTGGTTGTCTATAATCTGTAAGCCTTCGTTTTCTAATAATTGCTGCATCAGGTTGGTGCCTTCAAAATGGTGTTTTCCAGTCAATAGACCTATTCGGTTCACCACTCGATGTGCGGGGACATCTTTCCCGTGAGAAGCCGTCATGGCATAACCAACCATGCGTGCACTTCGCGCAGCCCCAAGGTAAGTGGCAATGGCACCATAACTAGTGACTCGACCATAAGGAATTTGGCGCGCTACCTCGTAACATTTATCAAAAAAATGAGGTTCTGTGTGCATATAAACTAGGGGGTCTTTAGGATGTTTATCAAGGTCGTAATCGAGACGATTGCGGTAATAATTCCAATGCTATAATTCATCCGCTTGGGCGATGTGATTTTTGAACTTTTAATTTTATCAAAAAATAATATGTAAATATAAAGGGCTATAAAAGTTCCTGAAGTTGCGCCTGCAATATAGGATCCTATAGAGAGATTGTCCAATGAAAGTAATTGGTATGACAACAATGTTGTGACGATATACGCTTGATAGGGAATCGGAAATACATTAAGGGCAGACATCAATATACCTTGAAAAAAGCGACTTTTTTTGCTTTTAAAAGTGTCAACTTCTTGGGGGGTTGCATTGCTTTTGGCTAGGAGAAAAAAGTAGATTGAAATTAAAATAAAAAGAACCAATGCAACTCGTTTTAGAACATCAATCACATCGGGGTGTTGGTTCAAGTATTTGGCAAATATCAATGCTAAATAGGTTTGAACGCCTACAATGACACAAACACCAATCGAGAACACAAAGCCTCGGACGTGCCCTTCTTTTAGGCTGATTTTGGCCGCCGACATATTGAGCATTCCGGGAGGAATGACTCCGACAAAAGCGAACGAAAGACCCAAAAGAAATACAATAGATATATCCAAAATTTAATTGATTTTAAATCTAATATACGTAATTGCTTTTTGAGTGGCTAAATACTGGTTTTCATAAAAGGTTTGAATGGCAGTCACTTCTTCGGGGCTGCCTTCTTGGCGGTACACATCGTGGTTGGCATATTGCACCTCATGTCCTTGTCCATGCAAAAGCCCTAAGGTATAGCCGTGCATGAATTCGCTGTCTGTTTTTAGATGCACGATCCCATCATCGTTTAGGATATTTTTATAACGTTTCAAAAACGCATCGTTGGTCATTCTGTGTTTGGTACGCTTGTATTTTATTTGTGGGTCTGGAAATGTAATCCAGATTTCATCGACCTCATTTGTCGCGAACAGTTGTTCTACCAATTCTATTTGCGCACGAATAAAAGCCACATTGGGAAGCTCGTTTTCAATGGCGGTTTTGGCGCCTCTCCAAAATCGGGCGCCTTTAATATCGATTCCAATAAAATTTTTATTGGGATAGCGTTCCGCAAGTCCCACGGTATATTCGCCTTTTCCACATCCGAGTTCTAAGACCAACGGATTGTTGTTTTTAAAAAATTGCTGATTCCATTGTCCCTTAAGCGGATAGACCGCATCGACTAAATCTTCGCGTTTGGGTTGAAATACATTGTGAAATGTATCGTTTTCATTGAATCGTTTGAGTTTATTTTTACTGCCCACTTCTAATAATTTTTGGCAAAAATACGGAAAGTAATCTGGATTACTCGTTTTGTTTTTGAAGTGTAAAGGAGAATTCACTTCCAATCCCAAATTTGCTTTCCACATAGATCTTTTCCTCGTGGGCTTCAATGATGTGTTTTACGATGGACAAGCCAAGACCAGAACCGCCTTCTTCTCGAGAGCCACTTTTATCGACGCGATAAAAACGCTCAAACAGCCGCGTTAAATGGCTACTTTCGACGCCTTCGCCATTATCAGTCACTCGAACAATGAGTTTGTCCGAATTTAAATTTTCTACACTAATTTCGGTGGTACCATTTTGATGTCCGTATTTAATAGAGTTGACCACCAAATTGGTAAGCACCTGCTGGATGCGTTGACGATCGGCAGTCACCAAAATAGGGACTGGATAATTTGTATCTAATAATAAGGAGATGTTTTTCTTTTCTGCTTTAATTTCGAGCAAATCAAACACATTGGTGATGGATTCAATGATGTTGAATGTTTCAAGGGTGAGGTTCGCATCGCCCACTTCTAGTTTGGTAATCATGTCTAAATCCTTCACAATATAGATCAATCGGTCGACGCCTTTATCAGCCCGTTTGAGATATTTATCTCTAATTTTTGGGTCGTCTGCTGCGCCATCAATCAGTGTTGAAATATACCCTTGCACTGTAAAAAGCGGGGTTTTCAGTTCGTGAGACACATTGCCTATAAATTCTTTTCGGTATTCTTCTCGGATTTTTAAGGCCTCTAATTCTAATTTTTTGTTCTTGGCATAGGTGTCAATTTCTTTAGACAAGCTTTCCATATCGGTAGTGATTGGACTGGTATTAAAAGAAGCTGCATCTAAAAGTGTTAGATCTCTGTAGATGTTTTTGATACTATTAAAGACATAAGTTTCAAGTCGTAAATGAAGGATTAGATAAGTCAACATAAACGAACAGAGGAACCAGAATAAAAGAAAAGACGCTTCTACGTGGGAAAAGCTAAACAAAAAAACACCCAATAAGAGCGTTTGTGTAACCGTTATGAACAACGCTGTTAGTATAGAAAATTTATGAGAGTTTTTAATTTTAGTGTCCATCAAGATTGAAACTTATACCCTACTCCTTTGATTGTTTTAAAAGAATCATCTCCAATTTTTTCGCGCAGTTTTCGGATGTGTACATCAATGGTTCGCCCACCAACAACGACTTCATTTCCCCATACTTTATCGAGAATTTCGTCTCTTTTAAATACTTTCCCAGGTTTGGATGCGAGCAAAGATAACAATTCAAATTCTTTTCGTGGCAACACAATTTCGACGCCTTTAGAAATGATTTTATAAGCTTCTCTGTCGATGGTTAAATCACCTATGTTCATCACTTCTGAATTTACTTCGGGCGCAGCATCGTTCAGACGTCTGAGTAACGATTTGATTTTACTGACCAACACTTTTGGTTTGATGGGTTTTGTAATGTAATCATCGGCTCCTGCTTCAAATCCAGCGACTTGGGAATAATCTTCGCCACGCGCGGTTAAAAAAGTGATAATGGTATTTTTTAGTTCGGGAAGGGTTCGGATTTTTTCACAGGCTTCGATGCCATCCATTTCGGGCATCATCACATCCATAATAATCAGATGCGGTTGGTGTTTTTTAGCTTTTTTCACGGCTTCGATACCATTAAAAGCTGTTGAAATGTGATAACCTTCCGCTGATAGATTATAACTTAAAATCTCTAAGATATCTGGCTCATCATCAACCAACAGGATTTTTATAGACGCGTTACTCATTTATTTAAAGTATCATATTTTTTATAAAGATAGGAAAATTACGTGCCGTAACGAAACATATAAATTTAATAACACTTTAGTAACAACATGATAATGTTAATATAACGAACCGAGAATCTCATAAATTGTTGATAATAAATTGTTAAGTAATTAGGAAACTATTTAATATTTGTTTAATCTTTTCTATATTTGAGTCAACAAAATTTAACCAAAAACTTTTTAATTATGAAAAAAATTTACATTTTATTATTAGCGCTTACAATTTCGACCCTGTCTTTTGGGCAAGAAATAATGCTCAACGGCGATTTTGAATCTTGGGACGATGCAAACACTCCAACAAGTTTTACGAAAATAGAGAACACAGAACAAGAAACAGTAGAATTCCACGGAGGTGCTAACTCTGCAAAACATACTGGAGGAACAAAAGATCTTGGACAAACAATTACCGGTATAATTCCTGGTGCTTCTTACACGATCTCACTTTGGTACAAAGTTGCTTCTGGAGATGAGACTACCGCTAGAATTTGGAGTTACTGGAAAGCTGCTGGAGAAAGTATAAATGACAATGCTAGTGAATTACGAGGTCCAAATGATGCTTATTTTAGTAATAATGCTGGTGCATGGACACAGTACACAACCACTGTAACTGCTCCTGCGGCAGCGGACGGTTTCTATTTTGAAGTCAGAACTTACTCTGGTGGTGTCGTTTATTGGGATGATTTCTCAGTATTTAAAGAATCGGTAGCCAATCCTGCTTTATCCATTGTATCTCCAGGATCTGGAGATTATGCTGAAGGTGAAGATGTGGACGTTACTTTAAGTATTCAAAATTTTAATGTCGCTAATGGCACTGGTGATGGACATATTAATTACTCCGTTGATGGCGGTGCTAGTGTGACTCAATATGACACAACCCCTATTGCTTTAACTGGATTGTCTTATGGATCTCACAGTATATCTGTAGAACTTGTGGATAATAGTGATGCTTCACTTTCAACGCCTGTAACTGCAACTTCAACGTTTACTACTTACCAAAGTCAACTACTTCCATTTGTAGAAAGTTTCACATATACAGCAGGAGAAAATTTAGGAGATCAACAAGTTTGGACCAACTACTTTTCTGGTGATGAGGTATTAACAGAAAATGGCAGCCTTTCTTACTTAGGAACTGCAGGGCTTGCAGGTTCAATTTCATTTGATGGTACAGGAAAAGATCCTGTTGTACATTACACTCCTACGAGTACAGGTTCAATATATGCTAGTTTTTTACTTAAAGTGACTGCTTTTGATGCCGCTGCAGTTGATGGGTATTTTGGTGTTTTAAGAACGGATAGCGGAAGTTATATTTCTAGACTTTGGATTTCTCCAACAAGCGCAACTAGCTATAGAATTGGAATCAGTGCTGGTGGTGCTTTAACTCAAGTAGATGCACCTACAACTGATTACGCATTGAACGAAACGATCTTAGTCGTATTTAGTTATGACCTTGATAACAACACTACAAGTGCATGGATAAACAAAGGGGACGAAGTAGAGCCAACTGCTGATATTACTGAAGTTTCAACTTCTACTAACAACACGCTAAGTCAGTTTATGGTTCGTCAGGATTCAGCAACTGAAACACCTTCAATCGTTATGGATGAGTTAAGATTAGGAACTTCATGGGATGATGTTTATAACGTATTATCAACAGAGACTCCTAAGGCTCTAAACGCATTCAACTTGTATCCTAACCCAGCCAAGAGTGGTTTTGTAAACATCTCTTCAACTGGATCGGAAACTGTACAAGCGAATGTATTTGACATTCTTGGAAAACAAGTTCTTAATGCTTCTGTAGCAAATGGACGCTTAAATGTATCAACTCTTAACACAGGAGTTTACATTGTGAAGCTGACACAAGGGGCTGCAACAACTACTAAAAAATTGATTATTCAGTAATCTAAATTTTTTAAATACTTTTAAAGAGCGTTGCCAGTTGGCAACGCTCTTTTTGTTTTAGGTATTTTTTGTTTTAATTATTTATAAATACTTTAAACACTATGTCGAGGTATCTAAACTCAATGGCGCTAAAACCCCATAAGTCACTGATAATAAATTGTTAACGAATTATTAAAAAATTTGAGAATTTGGGATCATTTTTTAATTTCGGGAAATCCTTTTTAAAATCTATCCGCATGAACCAGTTCTACACCCTGATCTTATCACTTATAATGACGACCCTGTCTTTTGGACAAGTGATCAACGAGGTAGATACTGACACTCCTGGGACGGATACTGCTGAGTTTATTGAAATTAAACACACTCCTAACACAGCCCTTGACGGTCTTGTGGTGGTTTTATACAACGGAAGTAACGACTCCAGTTATGCCGCTTATGATTTGGATGGGAAATCTACGGGTGCTAACGGCTTATTTATTCTAGCAAACACTGCTCTTGCTACAGCTTCTGATATTGATTTAGGGACTTCAAATAAGATTCAAAACGGTGCCGATGCCGTCGCCATATATACAGGGAATGCCAGTGATTTCCCAAATGGAACCGCAGTAACTAATGCAAACTTATTGAGTGGTGTTGTATATGATACCGCTGACGCAGATGACACTGGTTTATTGGCTGTTATTGGAGGTGTTCAATACAACGAAAAAGAAAATGCTTCAAGCGTTACCCAATCTGTTCAAAGAAAACCGGATGGCACTTATGAAGTCAAGAATATCACATTCAGACAAGATAATAATGCTACTACTTGTGACTTAAATTTAACAAGCATCAATACCACTTGCGACGCTGTCACTTCAGGGACTGACTCCTATACCGCTAAGGTCGCTTTTATCGGAGGCGGAACGTCTTCCTATACGGTCATGTCGAGTGCTGGGTCTGTCGATTTGACAAGTGGGAACCCAACATCGGATGCAACTGGAACAATTACAATCACAGGCATCAGTGAAGGGGTGGACATTGTGTTAAGCGTTCAAGACGGAGCTATCTGTAATTTGAGTTCTAGTATCTCTTCACCCGTTTGTGTGCCCGCACTCCCCTTACCTATTTCAGAAAACTTTACGTATATTGATGGAAGCCTTGTTGGAAACAGTAGCTGGAAAACGAGCGGAGGTACCGCTAGAGACCTTTTGGTGAACTCTGGAAAAGCAGTCGTACAACACGGGACACCAAGTGAAGATGTTGTACTGCCAATTATAGCTGTTTCGGGTACAATTTATTTTGGATTTGATTTTTCTGTCATTTTTCAAATGGCACCAATATCGGGAGCAGACAATGAGTATTTTGCACTATTGAAAGGCTCTAGCTTCAGAGCTAAAGTGGATATTGTTCCTCCATCCAGCACAGGTGATTTCTCTGTTGGAATTGCAACAGTTGCCAATACAGCAAATTCCGTTTGGGCGACCGATCTTAGTTTTGATACAGACTATAGGATCATTGTAAAATATGACCAAGATCTTAATATTGCAACGCTATGGATTGATGCCGCTTCTGAAGGAGACACGTCTATACTGGGGGAAGATGCTGCAGATCCAGGTACATCAATAAGTTCCTTTGGACTTAGACAATCTGATTCCAGTACAAATGAGGGTGTTTTGATTGATAACTTAAAAATCTCTGAGACTTTTGCAGGAGTAACATTGGCATCAACTAAATTCGAGACAAATGAATTCAACCTATACCCAAACCCCACAAAAGGGAGTTCTGTAAACATAACTTCAAATAACCCTGGAGCCATTCAAGCAACAGTGTTTAATGTCCTTGGAAAGCGAGTCCTTAATGCTTTGGTCGTGAATGATCGCTTGAATGTATCAACGCTTAACAAAGGGATGTACGTTATAAAGCTAACTCAAAATGAAACAAGCAGTACCAAAAAATTGATTATTCAATAATTCATTTTTAAAATAATTTAAAAGAGCGTTGCCCGATGGTAACGCTCTTTAATTTTTAGCTATTTTTGTTTTGGAATATTAATGTACATGAACATCAACAATTCAATTTTCAACATCCAATCCGAAGCCGATTTTAAAGCCATCGCTTTAGACGTGTTCAAATTTCAATTTGAACATAATTCGGTCTATCGCTCGTTTTGTGATTTACTTTATATACACCCAAGTGAAGTCAACTCTGTAGAACAGATTCCCTTTTTACCGATTGAATTTTTCAAAACCCATACCATTGTATCCACTAACAAAGCAGCGGAAGCCACGTTTACAAGCAGTGGCACCACAGGGAGTGTGTTGAGCAAACACCATGTGAGTGATTTGGAGGTTTACAAACAAAGTTTTAGAAGTGGGTTCAAATCGTTTTATGGAAACATTGAAAACTACACTGTATTAGCACTGTTACCTTCTTATTTGGAGCGCGAAGGCTCGTCTTTGGTCTATATGGCTAATGACATGATTGAACAGTCCAAACAGCCTGAAAGTGGATTTTATCTGCACGATTTAGAAGCCCTGAAAAATACCTTAATTGCCCTAGAAGCTAAAGGTCAAAAAACCTTGCTCATGGGGGTTTCTTATGCGTTATTAGATTTGATTGAAGCGCATTCATTCAAATTAAAACACACCATCATCATGGAAACGGGTGGTATGAAAGGCCAACGAAAAGAACTTGTGAAATCGGAATTACATGAAATTTTGAAACAAGGATTTGGCGTGGACAGCATTCATAGCGAATACGGAATGACGGAGTTGTTGTCGCAAGCCTACTCTAAAGGAAATGGTGTTTTTGACACACCACCATGGATGAAAATTCTGACAAGAGATCCAGAAGATGCACTGACCATTCAACCAATTGGAAAATCAGGTGGGGTGAATATTGTTGACTTGGCTAACATCAATTCCTGTGCGTTTATTGCCACTCAAGATTTAGGTAAAATGAAGCCCGATGGCAGTTTTGAAATTTTAGGTCGCTTTGATCAGTCCGACATTAGAGGCTGTAATTTGATGGTGCTTTAAACCACTCGAATGATAAAGGTGCTGCGTTTCCCACGATTGATAATCACATAGGTATCGTTAATCAAATCAGAACTTGAAATCTTATAGTCCTCTCCTACTTTTTCTTTATTCACCGAAATTGAATTTTCTTTTAATGCCCGACGCGCTTCGCCATTGGAGGCTAAAAAATTTGTTTCTGCGGAGAGTGCAGCGATCATATCTAAACCAGATTCTAAAAGTGTTTTTGAAACATCCGCCGTTGGAACGCCTTCAAATACATCTAAAAAAGTGGCTTCATCCAAAGTTTGAATGTCTGCTTTAAACGATTTACTGTATAAAATAGTAGAGGCTTTTTCAGCATTTTCAAAATCAGCTTGACTGTGCACCATCGTAGTGATTTCTTGTGCCAAACGTTTTTGGAGTTGTCTTAAATGGGGTTGTTCTTTATGTGCTTCAATGAGCGATTTAATCTCTTCTTCTTCTAAAAACGTAAATATTTTAATGTATTTTTCGGCATCATCATCACTGGAATTTAACCAATATTGATAAAATTTATAAGGCGAAGTTCGTTTGGCATCTAACCATACATTTCCACCTTCACTTTTTCCAAATTTTGAACCGTCTGATTTTGTGATCAAAGGACAGGTAATTGCAAATCCTTTTCCATTTCCTACACGTCTGATGAGTTCCGTACCTGTGGTAATATTTCCCCATTGGTCGCTACCGCCCATCTGAATGGTACAGTCGTGTGCCTTAAATAAATGAAGGAAATCATAGCCTTGTACCAATTGATAGGTGAACTCTGTAAAACTCATCCCATCGGAACTTTCTGCTGAAATTCTGTTTTTCACAGAATCTTTCGCCATCATGTAGTTGACTGTAATATGCTTTCCTACATCTCTAATAAAAGCTAAAAATGAAAAGTCTTTCATCCAGTCGTAATTATTGACAAGGACGGCGGCATTTTTTTCACCGCTATCAAAATCTAAAAAATGAGCAAGTTGACTTTTTATGGCTTCTTGGTTGTGACGCAGTGTTTTTTCGTCTAGAAAATTTCGTTCCGTCGATTTCCCTGAAGGATCTCCAATCATTCCAGTAGCTCCTCCAACCAAGGCAAATGGCTTGTGTCCACATTGTTGGTAGTGCGCCAACAGCATGATTGGTACAAGGTTTCCTATGTGTAGAGAGTCCGCAGTGGGGTCAAAACCGACATAAGCACTTCTCATTTGTTCTAACAAATGTTCTTCTGCTCCGGGCATAACATCATGGATCATTCCTCTCCAACCTAAGACTTCAATAAAATTACTGGCCATTCTAATAAATTTAATTAAGACAAAGATAACAGATTCATTAGCGACGAGAAAAGAAAAAATAGTAATTTAGTGGTATGATATTAGTCACGGGAGGTACAGGATTGGTCGGAAGTCATTTGTTGTTTGAACTTACAAAGTCTCAACAAAAGATTTGCGCCCTCTATCGTAGCCAAAAAACTATTGAAAAGGTGAAGCACATCTTCTCTTATTACACAGATTCTGTTGATGCTCAGTTTGATAGAATTGAGTGGGTCCAGTCTGATTTAAATGACCTTCCAAAACTTGCTGAAGCTTTTAAAGGCGTAACGCATGTGTACCATTGTGCCGCCTTAATTTCATTTGACCCAAACGATTATTATAAATTACGAGAAACAAATATTTCAGGAACCGCAAACATTGTAAATCTGAGTGTTATTAACGGCATTCAGAAATTGTGCTATGTGAGTTCTGTCGCCACGATGGGGTATGATCCTGTGAAAATAACGGAAGAAACGACATGGAATCCAGAAGACCATCAAAGTGTGTATGCGATTACAAAGTATGAAGCTGAAATGGAAGTTTGGCGTGGTATTCAAGAAGGTGTTCCAAGTGTGATTGTGAACCCTGGCGTGATTTTAGGCCCTGGGTTTTTTCGTTCTGGAAGTGGTGGTTTGTTTAAGCGTGTTTACAAGGGACTTCGCTATGTCACAGAAGGCGTTTCTGGCTATGTGGGTGTCACTGATGTTATAAAAGGAATGGTTTCTTTAATGAATAGCGACCGCAAAAATGAACGTTATATTATGGTTGCAGAGAACCTTTCTTTTTTAGATTTCACAACATTAATTTCAAACGCTTTCAAACTAGCGCCTCCCAAAAAGATAGCGCGTAAATGGATGCTCTCTTTCGCATGGCGACTGGATTGGTTGAAACATAAATTAAGAGGTAAAAAAAGACTCCTTACTAAAAATCTGAGTAAAACTTTAAGGAGTAAAAGCTATTACAGTTCAAATAAATTTTTAGAGTCTGAAACCGAGTTTAAATTTAATCCTATTTCTTCGGTCGTTTCTGAAGTGTGTCAAATTTTTTCGAAGGACGTTTCAGTTTAGATTCAAATTTCATTTGACGCTCACTATTCAAGGGGTCAATTTTAGTTTTCTTACGCTCTCTAATGGAATCCTTAATACGTTTTTTCTCTTCAAGCAGCGCTTCGTATTCCGTTTTTTGAGTTGTTAGTTTCAACTCTAACTTCTCATATATAGATTTATAAGTATCACTTTTAAAGGTGTAATAAGCGTTGCTTTCTGCAAACTGAAGACTGTCAATATTATGTTTTTCATAAACATAGGCTTGAGGGTTATTGATGTTCTTTTGTAGTAATTGTTTATTCACTCCTTTTGCAGAATTGATAAGCACTACATCATATAGTATTTCAACCATTTGATCTTCCGAAATCAAATTAGACGGTTTTTTCATATCTAAGTTTTCACAGGACATAAAAAACAAAATACTGATTGCTAAAAGGACTGTTTTCATCTGTTAAATGTTAAACGCATGGCTGCATTATGGTTTGTAAAATTTGCATTTTCATACACAACCGTCCCGTTGAGGATGGTGTGTGTGACACGAGACTTAAAGGTTGAACCTTCAAAAGGCGACCACCCACATTTGTATAGACAATTATCTTTAGTTACTGTCCAAGGATTGTTTGGGTTCACAAGTACTAAATCGGCAAAATACCCTTCTTTAATATAGCCTCTTTTTTCAATTTGAAATAATATTGCAGGATTATGGCACATTTTCTCCACCATTTTTTCAATCGAGATCCGTCCGTTGTGATGGGCTTCCATCATGGCTACTAGCGCATGTTGTACAAGCGGCCCGCCAGAAGGTGCTTTGGTATAGGTGTTTGATTTTTCTTCAAGGGTATGCGGTGCATGATCGGATGCAATCACATCAATTTTATCGTTCAAAAGGGCTTTCCACAATGCATCTCTATCGTTGGCTGATTTTACGGCAGGATTCCATTTGATAAAAGTGCCTTTTTTGTCATAATCTTCATCTGAAAACCACAGGTGATGTACACAAACCTCAGCGGTGATTTTTTTATCTTTTAGTGGTTTTTTGTTTGAAAACAAAGCCGTTTCTTTTGCTGTTGAAAGATGAAACACGTGCAAGCGAGCCCCTGTTTTTTTTGCCAAGGCAATCGCTTTTGACGATGAAATATAACAGGCTTCTGCACTTCTAATTTCTGGATGACAGTTGATAGGAATGTCTTCGCCATAGCGCTCCAAATAAAGAGCCGTATTTTTTTTGATGGTGTCTTCGTCCTCACAATGAACGGATATCAATAAGTCGGTGCTTTTAAATATTTTTTCTAAAACTTCTGAATTGTCAACAAGCATATTCCCTGTTGAGGATCCTAAGAACAATTTAAGCCCTGCGACTTTAAGCGGATCTACTTTTAATATTTCGTCCAAGTTATCATTCGTGCCACCAAACATAAATGAGTAGTTTGCAGACGATGTATTTGCAGCAATCTGAAACTTGTCTTCTAATTTCTCAATGGTAGTGGCTTGCGGATTGGTGTTTGGCATCTCAATAAAAGAGGTGATCCCGCCTGCAATTGCTGCTCTGGATTCTGTTTCAATCGTGGCTTTGTGTGTCAAACCGGGCTCTCTAAAGTGTACTTGATCGTCAATAACCCCTGGAATAAGATAATTATTTTCTGCATCAATAACCGTGATATTGGAGTTTTTAACACTGATGGAGCTTGAAATTTCTTTGATATATTGATCCTCAATTAACACATCGCCCTCGAAGATCTCACCTTCGTTGACAATACGCGCATTTTTTATGAGTATAGATTTTTTGTGCATTTATGATGTTCCTAAAATTGTTTTTAATCGCATTTTGATGACTCCTAGAATAGCTTCTTTTATGATGCCTTTGTTCAGCTTAGAAACTCCATAGCGTCGGTCGGTAAAGATAATTGGGATTTCTTTGATACTAAAGTTTTTTTTGTACGCAGTATATTTCATTTCAATTTGAAATGCGTAACCAATAAATTTTATAGCCTCCAAATCGATGGTCTCAAGAACCTTTCGTTTGTAACACACAAAACCTGCAGTGGGATCGAGGACTTTCATCCCTGTAATAATGCGAACATAGAGTGAGGCACCATAGGAAAGTAAGACTCTTGCTAAAGGCCAATTGACAACATTCACCCCTTTGATGTAACGCGACCCTACAGCCACATCTGCATTCTGTAACTTACAGGCGTCATAAAGTCGTTGAAGATCCTGAGGGTTGTGAGAAAAATCGGCATCCATCTCAAAAATAAATTCATAGGAACGACTCAAACACCATTTAAATCCTTCAATATAGGCAGTGCCTAATCCCTGTTTTCCACTTCGTTTTAGTAAAAAAAGACGGTCAGCATAAGTACCTTGAAGCGCTTCTACTTTTTGAGCCGTTTGATCTGGTGAATTATCATCTACAACCAACACATGAACCTCTTTATATTGAGAAAACACAGCCGCTAGGATGCCCTCAATATTTTCAATTTCGTTATAGGTAGGTATGATGACAATGGCGTCTTGCATTCAGTAGAAAAATTTTAGCAAAAGTAAGATATTTTTAGCGGACTCTTTTTATAAATATTCTTCATAGATTTGTGTATGCTTAGAGAGGTTCTATTTAACGATTTATATACTACAATTATTGTATTTAGTCTTGCTATTATTGTAAGTGCTAAGCTTTTAAATTTCAATCGATTTACAGACTTTTTAAGACTCTTTGGGAACTCCAATTATTTGAGAATCTATTTCAAGGATCATAAGTTTTTGGATCCTTTTGACATCGTATTGTTTATAAATTTCTGCATCAACGGTTCGCTTATCGGGATACTTACCTACAGGCATTTCGTACAGAATCTAGAAATAGACGCCCTACTGTTTCTAAAACTCGCAGGCATACTAGGAGCTGGAGCACTGCTCAAGATTTTGTTAGAATTAGGAATTGGTTATTTATTTAACATTCCAAAATTGTTTCATAGTTATGTATTTCAACAAATTAGTTTTTTAAACTTTTTGGGGGTTGTGTTACTTCCTCTCAATTCCTTATTAATATTTGGAGTCCCAAACAACCACACATTGTTAGTCCTGATATTGGTGATTTCTGGGTTAATTCTATTGATAGGATTGATAAAATCGATTAAAACGCATCAAAAACTACTTATCAATAATTTATTTTATTTTATTTTGTATCTTTGCACTCTCGAAATTGGGCCATACATACTATTGTGTAAGCTATTTTCGTAAGATATAAATTAACCTTTTAGAGTAATTGATCTATGAAAGTAAAAACAATTTTGGTGTCTCAACCCGAACCAAAAGTAGAAAACTCTCCTTACTTCGATTTGCAAGACAGGCAAAAAGTAAAAATTGATTTCCGTCCCTTTATTCATGTGGAAGGGGTCACAGCTAAAGAAGTGCGATTACAAAAAGTTGATTTTTCAAGTTATACTGCAATCATTATGACGAGCAGAAATGCTATAGATCATTTCTTTAGAGTTGCTGAAGAAATGCGTTTTAAAGTGCCAGATAGCATGAAATATTTCTGCCAATCGGAAGCAGTTGCTTTTTATTTACAAAAATATGTAGTGTATCGTAAGCGTAAAATTTATGTTGGTACACGTAATTTTCAGGACCTTTCTCCACTCATCAAAAAATACAAAGAAGAGAAATTTTTATTACCCTCTTCTGATAAACTAAAACCGATCGTTCCAATAATGCTGAACGAACTTGGAGTGAAGTGGAAACAAGCCGTGTTTTATAATACCGTCATCAGTGATTTATCTGATTTAGCAGATGTGTATTATGACATCTTGGTGTTTTTCAGTCCTTCTGGAATTGATTCTTTATTTCACAACTTTCCAAACTTCAAACAAAATGATACGCGAATCGCTGTGTTTGGCAATACGACCGTAAAAGCGGTTGAAAATAAAGGCCTTCGTGTGGATATTTCTGCACCAACTACCGAAATGCCTTCAATGACAATGGCCTTGAATAAATACATTCAAAACGTTAATAAAAAATAAATTCTTTATCCTTACAATTTTTAAAAACCTGCTCTACGAGTGGGTTTTTTGTTTTTAAGAAGTATTCATTATATCAATTTAAAATAGCAGAAGATTTTTTTTAAGATTTCTTGTTTTGATTTTTTTTCTATATTTACATCAAATTCAAAGCGTTATGAGCCCTCTAAAACCTATTTTATTTTTATTTGTATTAAGTATTTTTAGTTGTTCAAATGAAACCTACGACGAAGGTGAAGATCCAGACATCGAAGTGACAGATCCTGATCCAGACCCAGATCCTTTAAATTATACGCCAACCACACTAGGAGATTATTGGATTTATGACGTGGAAAGCACGAGTGCTGACACTCCTGCAATGAATTTCACAGGAACGGATTCTTTATATATAGCAACCTCAACGGCGAGTTCTTTTACATACCAAGCAAACAGTGGCATGGCTGCACTTGGTACAATGAATACTCTTTTAGTCAACGGAAGTTTGTCTAAAACCGCAACTACCTTAAAATACACGGGAACATTAGATATTCCTCTTGACATTCCTCTCACTCAAATGCCTGCAATTAATGACCTGACGATTTTAGACTTAGACGCTTCTGACGGGGAAGTCCTATCCGATATGTCAAATAGTTTTTCTGAAATTATTGACATCCAAGGCACCATGGTTCCGATTGAAATAAGTTATTCCTTAACCACTAAAAAAGAGAATTTCTACCCAACGACCTCCGTGAATGGCATGACGTACACAAATGTGTATGAGGCGACCTTAAAACTTAACATATCAGTCACAGGTACAGTTATAATTTTTGGAACGAGCCAAACCATCAACGTTATCCAACCTCAAGATGTTTTAACCGTTCGTTATTATTATGGCGGCGATATTGGTCTTCTTCGTACTGAAAGCACACAAGGATTTCAGCTGAGTAATGAAGTCATTTTACTGATCCAACAATTAGGTGCAACGGGCACAGTTGCAACTTCATCAACCACAACGAGTACAGAAGAATTAAGTAGTTATATGATTAATTAATCTTTTCTAAGTGATTTTATTAAAATCTACTTGTCATTAAAGATTACAACTCATATCCGCACCACAACACATTGGCGACTTGATTTTACCCTCACACTTTGGACATTTAGACACTTGAACTTGTGAACCATCTGGAAGATCAATCATTCCGTTTTCTAAAGGTACATCACAGTTTCCACAGCTCGCTTTGACAGCCATTCCACATTCTTTACATTCATAAGTATTCATAGTATTTTATTTTAAATTATTGTTTTATTAAATTAATTTTAAGCTTAAGAAAATACGGCATAAATAAAAACACCATACAGAAAGACCAGTAAAAACCCTTCTATTTTTTTAATTTCATGCCCTTTAAAAATCAATGCTAATGGGAATAAAAGCCCGGCAAATACGAGCATCCAAATAATATCTCTTGAAAGAATTTCAGCATCTTCAACTACTATCGGTTTGATCATCGCTGTCAGTCCAAGAACAGAACCAATATTAAAAATATTAGAGCCTATTAAATTCCCTAAAGAAATTGCTTTTTCTTTTCGAAGCACGGCAATCACAGAAGCTGCAAGTTCAGGAATACTCGTGCCGACCGCAATGACGGAGACCGAAATTACCGCCTCACTCACTCCTATTTTTTGAGCGATCACAACAGCACCGTCAACCAACCATTTGGCGCCAAAATACAAGGCAACACCACCAATAATTAACCATATTACGATTTTGAAATTAGAGATCATCGTCAAGGCATCCATAGAATCATCGGCTTCAATTCCTTCTGATCTTTTAAGCGAATAGGCAATAAAAAGAAGTAAACTAAGAAACAAAACTGCGCCTTCAACGGCGTCTAATTTTAGGTCGTTACTTAAGAAATAATAAAAAGCAAACGAAAAAACCATCAGTGCAGGCCAGTTGATTTTATAAAATGTTTTATCCACATAAATCGTTCCTATCAAAGCGGTAATTCCAAGAACCAATCCAATATTGGCAATATTGGAACCAATAACATTATTAATCGCAATAGATGGGGACTCATTTAAGGCGGCGTTTAAACTGACTAGAAGTTCTGGAAGCGAGGTGGCGAAAGATACGACGGTGAGTCCAATCACCATTTTAGAAATATTGAGCTTAAACGACAAGGCAACAGATGCACGTACCAAAAATTCACCCCCTATAACCAGAAGACCAAATCCAAACAGCATCCAAACAACATCCATACGTTTATTTATTTTTTACGAAGATAAATCTAAGATATGAAATTTGTGTAAAATTAGAAGAAGAATTTCTATTTTTGGAGTATGAATTCAAAAGCAGTTTTTAAAACCCTCGCAAAAGTCAATAAATGGATCCTTCCAAGTTTGACTAAAAAACGAATTGATCTTAGCAAAGCAACAAAATTACAAATGGCGTTATTTGGTTGGCGGCTGTATGTGACCAAAAAAGCGTTGGATTAATAACGCATCGCAGCAAAGACAGGGTAAGCTCCTATTTTTTTAGAGCCTTCAAGAAAATCAAGTTTCATGATAAAATTACATTGAACAATCTGACCGCCTAAAGATTCTACCATTTTACACACCGCTTCAGCAGTGCCTCCAGTGGCGAAGACGTCATCATGAATTAAAATTTTATCTCCCGATTGTATCGCATCCTCATGCAGTTCCAATACATCCGACCCATATTCTAAATCAAAAGATTGAGTAATCACTTTACGAGGCAATTTCCCTGGTTTTCGAACGGGCACAAACGGCACGTTTAGGGACTGAGCTAACAGCATTCCAAAGAAAAAACCGCGTGCTTCAATAGCCACAACTTTGTCTATTTGTTTATTTTTTAGCTCCGACAGAAGCGACTCTAGGCAGAGACTTACGCCTTCTGGACTTTCGAGTAACGAAGTGATGTCTTTAAATATAATTCCCTTTTTCGGAAAATCGGGAACATCCGTGATGTATGATTTTAAATCTTGTGTGTGGTCTTTCATTAATGAAGTGAGTGTTGAATTTTAATATCTATCTATTTTCTGCGAGTTTCAAAAGCGCATTATGGTCTTCTATTTTAATGCGTTTACCTTCTGTAAAAATCCATCCTTGTTTTTTGAAGCTCGTCAATGTTCGAATACAGGTTTCTTTGGCGGTTCCTACAATATTTGCAATATCCTCTCTAGTCAGTGTCATTGCGATAAAGCCATTAGCATCGACTCCAAAATTTTCATCAAGGTATAGTATCGCCTCAGCCAAACGCTGTTTGACGGTTTTTTGAGCAATATTGACAATCACATTATCCGCAAACTTAAGGTCTTTTGCCATTTGAAGAAGGATTGCTTTTGCAAAACCAGGATTGTCATTAATACTTTCCAGTAGATGAACTTTAGGAATAAAGCAGACTTCCATATCGTTGACAGCAAAAGCACTTAGATTCGTTTTTTCTTCTGTAATAACGGAGCGTTGTCCTAAGACCTCCCCACGAGTAGCTATTTTGATGATGGTGTCTTTTCCATTATCGCTCATTTTAGAAAGCTTGGACACGCCATTACGAACACAAAAAACACCATTTAGCTTTTCACCTTCCTCAAATATAGCCTCTCCTTTTTTTATGGACTTAGAAATTTTACTGTCTGAAATACGCTTTAATTGATCCTTATTAAGAGACTTCTGCGCGTTTAATTGCCTTACTAGGCAATTCTCACATCGGTCATCTTTATAGTTTTCCATGTAATAAAAGTAACATTATTAATATAATTTGGAAGAAAAAAGTGTTAAATTTTTAAAATAAATAGAATTTACAGGGAGGGTCTTCAAATATAAAAGGGTGACTAAAGTCATCTTTTTTAAAGATGCTTATCTACATATTTGTAAATGAATTTATAACCTAACTTAGATATCCTATGGATGTGTGTTTCCATTGCGGCGATGAATGTACAATCACTGCCATCATGCATCAAGACCATTGTTTTTGTTGTTATGGCTGCAAAACCGTTTTTGATATTTTAAACGAAAACGACCTGTCGTATTATTACGAATTGGAAACATCACCAGGAAGTATTCCCTCAAAATTTGATGGCAAGTTTGATTATCTGAAAAATGAAACAATTGCTAAAAAGCTTCTAGAGTTTGACGAGCTCTCTACAAAAATAGTCTCGTTTGTCATTCCATCCATCCACTGCAGTTCTTGTATTTGGATCCTCGAAAATTTAAATAAATTAAACCCTGATATAAAAACCACACAAGTAAATTTTCCTAAGAAAAAGGTTCGGGTTAGCTTCGACTCAGAAAAATTAACGCTTCACCAACTTGTTCTTATACTCTGTAAAATTGGCTACGAACCTAATATATCCCTAAACGATTCCGACGCCAAAACACCTGCCATCAATCGGAGTCTTATTTATAAATTAGGGGCCGCTGGTTTTGCGTTTGGGAACATTATGTTTTTGTCGTTTCCTGAATATTTTGAAGTATCCGAGTTTTGGTTGGACCGCTATAAACCTGTGTTTAGATGGCTGATTTTAATATTTTCAATTCCTGTCGCATTCTATTCAGGGAGTGATTATTTAGTTTCGGCCTACAAAAGTATCCGCTCTAAACTCTTAAATATCGACGTTCCTATTGCCATCGGTATTTTGGTGCTTTTCATACGCTCAGCTGTTGAGATTACAATGAACTGGGGTTCTGGATTTTTGGACAGTATGGCTGGATTGGTGTTTTTCTTATTGTTGGGTAAGTTTTTTCAACAAAAAACCTATGCCTTTCTCTCTTTCGAAAGGGATTACAAATCTTACTTTCCGATTGCGGTCACCCGATTGACAAAAAACAATACTTCTAAAGATCACAAAGGTTCTCAAGAAGAGCAAGCACAAGTTTATGATTTAGTGGCGGGCGATAGAATCATCATTAGAAATAACGAATTGATTCCTGTGGATGGCGTCTTAATTAGGGGAACTGTTTTAATAGATTACAGCTTTGTTACCGGCGAGGCTGACCTGGTTTCTAAACAACCCGGAGAACACTTATTTGCTGGCGGACGACAGCAAAGTGGCGTGATCGAAATGGACGTCTTAAAATCTGTTGAACAAAGTTATCTCACCCAACTGTGGTCCAATGAAATTTTTAGTAAAAACGGCAAAAGTAGTTTTCAAACCTTCACAAATCAAATAAGCAAACGGTTTACGATAAGCATTCTGAGTATTGCTCTTTTAGCAACTCTCTTTTGGTTGATTTACAACCCTTCACTAGCACTGACTGTTTTTACGGCCGTACTCATTGTTGCCTGCCCTTGTGCCATTGCACTTGCAGCTCCTTTTACACTTGGAAATCTGTTACGCATTTTTGGAACCCATAAATGTTACGTCAAAAACAGTGGTGTGATTGAACAACTTGCGAATGTTGACACCGTTGTCTTTGACAAAACAGGCACACTTACTACAAACTATAAAAATGTAATTACCTATGAAGGCATCGAACTTACAGAAGAAGAGCAGTCCTTACTGACCTCCACCCTTCGTGCCTCCAACCATCCTTTGAGTCGCTCCTTATACCATTTACTTCTGGAACATAACATTCACACCCTCGATGATTTTCAGGAAGAAATCGGACAAGGAATTATTGGAGTTCTCGATCAAAATAAAATCAAAGTTGGTTCCTATGCGTTTGTGGCGAGTGACCAATCTGAATGTAATCAAGCAACACAAAATCAAACCACCGTACATATCAGTACAAACGATACTTATAAAGGTTGCTATATTTTCTATAACGACTATCGCAAAGGCATGCAAAACGTGTTTCAATCACTGGCGAAAAACTGTAAACTTGCGGTACTTTCTGGAGATAATGAAGGCGAAAAAAACCATTTAAATGAGATACTTCCTCCACATACTGATCTTGTTTTCAATCAGAAACCAATCGATAAACTCAATTATATAAAAGCACTGCAAGCAAAGGGCCAAAATGTACTGATGGTTGGTGATGGTTTAAATGACGCGGGTGCACTTGCGCAAAGCGATGTTGGGCTGGTAATTTCAGAAAATATCAATGTATTTTCACCTGCTTGTGACGGTATTTTAGAGGCCACTCGCTTTAAAGACATTCCAGCATTTATCACACTGTCCCGAAAAGGAAAAAAGGTCATTATGTATGCCTTTATTTTCTCATTGTGCTACAACCTTATCGGCTTGGGCTTTGCGGTTTCAGGACATCTAGAACCGATTGTTGCCGCTATTCTGATGCCTTTAAGTTCCATAAGTATTGTCCTATTTACCACCATTTACACATACAGCCTTGGAAGGAAATTTAATCGAAACACAAACGAATGACATTTGAAACTATTTTATAAATAAATACCAAAGCTGACAAAAGTCATCTTTTAAAAAAATCATCAATGGTAATTTCGCATCCTAATTTAAAACAACTATGAGTATTATTTATTTACTTCTAGCAATAAGTGTGATTGTCGCCCTCCTCTTTTTTGTCGCCTTTATCATATCGGTAAAAAGCGGTCAGTATGACGACACTTACACCCCCTCTGTGCGCATGCTTTTTGAAGATGAAGTCATCAAAGAAAAGCCTCAAATCGCTCCCAAAACCAACGAACAAACACTAATGACTGACCAACTAAAGTAACTATGGAATTACAGAAATTTTATTACGACAACAAGATTGTAAGTAAATTTATCATCGCCACCATGCTCTGGGGCATTGTAGGGATGAGTATTGGGCTTCTTTTGGCCTTTATGTTTTTATTTCCCAATCTCACAGATGGCATATCATGGCTGAGTTTTGGACGTTTGCGTCCCTTACATACCAACGCCGTGATTTTCGCATTTGTTGGAAACGCCATTTTTGCGGGCGTCTATTATTCTTCCCAACGTTTGCTTAAAGCCCGAATGTGGAAAGACTGGTTAAGCAATTTAAATTTTTGGGGATGGCAAGCCATTATCGTCGGCGCAGCAATTACACTGCCGTTAGGCTATACAACTTCCAAAGAATATGCAGAATTAGAATGGCCCTTTGACATTGCGATTGCATTAATTTGGGTGGCTTTTGGTGCCAATTTAATAGGAACAATTTTAAAAAGAAGACAGCGACACTTGTACGTTGCTATCTGGTTTTATTTAGGAACCTTTGTAACGGTTGCCGTATTACACATCGTTAACAGTATGGAGATTCCTGTCAGTGCGCTCAAAAGTTATTCGATGTATGCGGGCGTACAAGATGCGTTGGTACAATGGTGGTATGGACACAATGCGGTGGCATTCTTTTTAACCACCCCATTTCTTGGATTGATGTATTATTTTGTACCGAAGGCTGCCAACAGACCTGTATATTCCTATAAATTATCCATCGTTCACTTCTGGTCCTTAATATTCATTTATATATGGGCAGGACCCCATCACCTTCTCTATTCTACCCTACCCGATTGGGCACAAAACCTTGGGGTTGCTTTTTCAATCATGCTAATTGCGCCGTCTTGGGGTGGGATGATTAATGGACTCCTCACCTTGCGAGGGGCGTGGGACAAAGTCCGTACCGATCCTGTTTTAAAATTTATGGTGGTTGCCATCACTGGCTATGGAATGGCCACTTTTGAAGGGCCGATGCTCTCTCTTAAAAATGTAAACGCTATTGCGCACTTTAGCGATTGGGTGATTGCACACGTTCATGTGGGAGCATTGGCATGGAACGGCTTCTTAATATTTGGAATGGTTTATTGGATGGTTCCCAAATTATTCAAAACAACACTGTGGTCCACCAAACTTGCGAACTGGCATTTTTGGATCGGGACGTTAGGAATTATTATGTACGCTTTACCAATGTATGTGGCAGGATTTATTCAGGCTTCTATGTGGAAACAATTCAATCCAGATGGAACGCTTACGTATGGTAATTTTTTAGAAACAGTCACGGAAATCATTCCAATGTATTGGATGCGAGCTATTGGCGGTACCATGTTTATTGTAGGCGCGTTAATAGGTGTTTACAATATTATAAAAACCGCTAGAGCAGGCTCTAAAGTCACCGATGAACTTGCCGAAGCAGCATCACTTCAAAAAGTCACGAAGAAGCGAACTTCAAAAGAAGCGTACCACACTTGGTTGGAAAGACGCCCTGTGAAATTAACCATTTTTGCAACCATCGCCATTCTCATTGGTGGGGTAGTACAAATCATACCTTCCTTAATTGTGGATGATTACATCCCTGTAATTTCGAGTGTTAAACCTTATACACCTTTAGAGTTAGAAGGTCGAGATATTTATATCCGAGAGGGTTGTGTGGGCTGTCACTCTCAAATGGTACGTCCTTTCAGAAGTGAAGTCGAACGCTATGGCGAATATGCCAAAGCGGGCGAGTTTGTGTACGACCACCCCTTTCTTTGGGGAAGCAAACGGACGGGGCCTGACCTCTTACGTATCGGTGGGAAATACAGTGACAACTGGCATTTGAACCATTTCTACGACCCACAAACGACCTCATCAGGTTCTATTATGCCCGCTTATAAATGGCTTATTAATAGTGAATTAGATAAAAGCGATACGGAAGCGAAAATGGAAGCGATGGTCTCACTTGGGGTTCCATATACAGAAGAAGAAATAGAAGGGGCTCAACAATGGATGCTAGAACAAGGCACTGAAATAGAGCGAAATTTATACAACGATCCCGATTTTGCAAAAACCTATGAAGCGGACAAGAAATATGCACAACAAAATGATGAAGATTTTATTGAAATGCGCAACCGTGAAGTGGTCGCATTGATAGCATATTTGCAACGTCTTGGAACCGATATAAAAATACAAACGGGTGCTACATCCCTAATAGATTTAAATAAATAAGCTATGTTAAAATATGTAAAAGGAAACCTAGAGAACATTGATGGCGTACAAATTTACCCCATGATTTCATTACTTATATTCTTCATTTTTTTTGTGGTGCTATTCTGGTGGGTGGCTACCGCAAATAAAGCACATATTGAAGAAGTGAGTAACCTCCCTTTAAATGACGATACTATCAACCCAAATCAATCACTGTTATGAAAACAACCGCATCATTTTTAAGGGTTTTTGGAGTCGCCCTCATTGGATTTCTATTTTTGAACTGGATTGGCACTACCGATGAAACCTCTTCCTTTATTGAACAACCTTGGCTGTGGGGGATCTATGGGTTTATCATTTTTGTGCATATTGCAGGAGAAATATGTGTGGGTGCTTTGCAAAGGATTCTATACCAAACGCTATCACCCGAAGCCAAAAAGAGATATGACGAAAAAGCTGCCTTAAAAAAAGCAAACCAATTCACATGGTTCAAAGAAACATACAAAGCTGCTTTAGGCAGCAAAGCCGTCGAAGAAGAGTTTGAAATTATTTTAGATCACAACTACGATGGCATCCGAGAATTGGACAACAAATTACCGCCGTGGTGGGTCTATGGTTTTTATGGCACTATTTTATTTGCCGTTGTGTATCTCGTACGTTTTGAAGTATTGAACGATTACAATCAAATTGAAGAATACGAAATTGCGGTTGCTGACGCAAAAATAGAAGTTGAAAAATGGAAAAAAACTGCTAAAAATCTAGTGGATGCAAGTACCGTCACCCTGCTCACAGAAAGTGGAGATTTAAAAGCGGGTAAAACTATTTTTACAACGAACTGTGCGGTGTGTCACAAAGCAGATGGCGGTGGCGGAATTGGCTCTAACCTAGCCGATGAACACTGGATATTAGGAGGCGGTATTAAAAACATTTTTAATACCATTTCAGAAGGAGGCCGAAGTGGAAAAGGAATGATTGCTTGGAAAAACGAATTAAAACCTTTGGAAAGAGCGCAAGTAGCCAGTTATGTATTGAGTTTTCAAGGAACCACGCCTGCCGAACCTAAAGACGCTGAAGGCGAATTATGGGTGGATCCAGAGTGAGGAAAATCAATGATAATAAAATTAAAGAAATCGTATTTGACACTATAAACTTAAAATTGTGATGAGAATTTAAAACAACCCGATGCTAGTCATAAATGAAATATCCGAATCGCTCTCAAAAAGCAAAAAACCGCTTATCAAGCAAATCTATGATAAAGCGGACAAAACACTCCTTGTCATCGGGTTGCGGAGGGGTGTTGAATTGCCAGAAAATCTAACCACTTCTAAAGCAAAAATCATGGTGGTACAAGGGGAAATCGATTTTAATACGGCAACGTCTAGTTATCGACTGGAACGCTTCGATTCTTTTGAGATTCCTCCAGACACAAAGCATTCGGTAGTCGGAGTTTTTGATGCCATTTTCCTACTCCTTTTAAGAAAATCGAACAAGACCCCATAATGGCAGAACAAGGACAAGATAATTTCAGAGATACAATTGGAACCTTAAACACCGAAGGGAAACGCGCTTGGGTATTTCCTAAAAAACCAGATGGAAAGTGGTATGACTACCGCAAATATGTAAGCTATGTTTTACTTGTATTTTTATTTGCGGCACCCTTTGTCAAAATAGGTGGCAATCAATTTTTGATGTTTAATGTGCTAGAGCGGCGATTTAATATTTTCGGGATTCCATTTTGGCCACAAGACTTTCACCTCTTTGTGATTATGATGATTGTTGGGGTGGTATTTGTCATTTTATTTACGGTCGCCTTTGGGCGTATATTTTGCGGTTGGATTTGCCCTCAAACCATTTTTATGGAAATGGTTTTTAGAAGAATTGAATACTGGATTGATGGAGATAGAGGCAAACAAATCCGCTTATCAAAAATGCCCTGGAACGCTGAAAAAATAAAAAAAAGGGTGCTCAAATGGATCGTATTTTTTATCATCTCCTTCCTAATTGCTAATGTGTTTCTTGCCTATCTCATAGGGAGCGACGAACTGTTAGGCTACATATCAGATGGACCTTTAAAACATCAAAGCACACTTATTTCTCTCCTTATTTTCACTGCTGTTTTCTACTTTATTTTTGCTTGGTTTCGAGAACAAGTGTGTATAATTGTGTGTCCGTATGGACGCTTGCAAGGGGTGTTGCTAGACAACAAATCCATTGTAGTTGCATACGACCATAAACGGGGTGAAAAAGAAGCGGGACGGGCGAAGTTTAAAAAAAACGAAGAGCGACCCGAAACGGGCAAAGGCGATTGTATTGATTGTTTTGCATGTGTGCACGTCTGCCCCACTGGCATTGACATTCGGAATGGCACGCAGTTAGAGTGCATCAATTGTACCGCCTGTATTGATGCTTGCGACTATATGATGGAAGCAGTTGATTTGCCCAAAGGACTCATTCGGTACGACAGTGAAGACGCAATTGAAAAGAAAGAAGAGTTCAGTTTTACGCCACGCCTCAAAGGCTATACGGCAGTCTTGGCGATTGTCACAGTAGTACTCATTGGGATGCTTTTTTTGCGCAATGATGTAGAAGCACAGTTTCTTAGATTGCCTGGGGAATTGTATGAACACAAAGAAAATAATATCATCAGTAATGTCTATACCTATAAAATTTTCAATAAAACCGTTGCGGATATCGATGGAATTCGGTTTGAATTGCTATCCCATAAAGGGACTATAAAACTAGTGTCTCACAGTGATTTTACAATAGAAAAAGAAAAATTTGCCGAAGGCACATTGTTTATAGAAATAAATGCCGCCGCCTTAACGGGCGACAAAGACCGATTGAAAATAGGGATTTATAGTGGTGAGCGGCTGATTGAAACCATCACCACCGCCTTTTTAGGACCTAGAAGTTATAAATAAAAACAGATGAAAAAAATGAAATGGAATTGGGGAACAGGAATTGTATTTGTAATGCTGGGGTTTATTAGCTTTATTCTCTACTTTGTAATTACAATGAGTACGGATGAAAAATTCAGTCATGATCTGGTCACAGAGGATTATTATGCCAAAGAAATGGCGTATCAAAACGAGATCGATGCGGAAACAAATACGCAAAATCTTATCGAAAAAATAGAGAGTAAAAAAGTACCAACTGGATGGCTGATTGTATTCCCTACAGAATTTGATACCTCAAAAATTAAAGGAACCATTGCGCTCTACAGACCTTCTAATCAGCAGTTGGATTTTGAATTACCACTCATTTTTAAGGATCGTAAACTACACATTCCAGATAAAAATTTGATAGGTGGCCGTTGGAACATTACCATTGACTGGATTTATCAAGATAAAGCGTTTATGTATAAAGAAAAAATCGTGTATTAATGTTGTGGTCAGCACTTGTCCTCGGGTTGTTAGGAAGTTTCCATTGTATTGGAATGTGTGGCCCAATTGCGTTTTTATTACCTCTTGATCGCACAAACAGAAGCAAGCGCATTTTTCAATTACTAAGCTATCATATAGGACGATTGTTCACCTATGGACTGCTGGGTTTTGTGTTTGGACTGCTAGGAAAAAGTCTGAATTTATTTGGCATTCAACAGCAATTATCCATTTTTATTGGCGTGAGTATGATTGTGATGATTTTAATCCCTTCAAAAATATTCAGTCAATATAATTTTTCAAAGCCATTGTATGCGCTCGTCGCAAAATTGAAAAGTGCGATGGGTGTACATTTGAAAAAAAAGAGTTCTAAAACCTTTTTTGTATTGGGGTTTTTAAACGGTTTGTTGCCTTGTGGATTGGTTTATATGGCGGTGTTTGGTTCCTTGGCAAGTGGTGGCGCGACGTATGGTGCCTTGTATCTTGTGCTGTTTGGACTGGGTACCGTTCCGTTGATGACGGTTGCAATTTATCTAGGGAATTTTTTAAAAGGAAAAGCAAAACAAAACATCTTAAAAGCCATTCCCGTGTTTGTCGTGGTTATTGGCTTATTATTTATTCTGCGCGGAATGGGGCTGGGGATTAAATACATATCGCCTTCAGAAATGGTCACAGAACAACAAATCGATTCACAATACGACTGCCATTAACTCTTAAAATAGTTGTGTAAATTATTAAAGCTCGTTTCTAAGGTTTTGTTCCCAAGTCCATGAAGACTGAATCATCTCTTGTAAACCACGGGTTGCTTCCCAATTCAGCACCTGTTTCGCCAAGGCTGTAGATGCAAACATTTCGGGGACATCGCCAGGTCTTCGCTCTGTGATTTCATAGTTTAATGGGCTTCCACTCACCGCTTCAAAAGCTTTGATCATTTCGAGTACCGAGTACCCTTTTCCTGTTCCCAAATTAAAAACTTCTAGGGGTTGAGTGGACGATGGATCGAGGAGTCTTTGGAGTGCTTTTAAATGAGCGTCTGCTAAATCCACCACGTGGATGTAATCTCTAATGGGCGTGCCATCTTTGGTTGGATAATCATTTCCGAATACCATTAGTTTTTCTCTCACACCTGCAGCTGTTTGTGTGATATAAGGCATTAAATTATTTGGGATTCCTGTGGGGAACTCCCCTATTTGTCCGGATTCATGCGCTCCAATAGGATTAAAATAACGCAATGAAATGACGGATATCTCTGATTGTGAATTGGTGAAATCTTCTAGAATTTCTTCTGCAATTTTTTTAGTATTTCCATAAGGAGAAAATGAACGTTGGGTAGGGGCATCTTCGGTAATGGGCATTGTGGAAGGGTTTCCATAAACGGTTGCCGAAGACGAGAAAATAAGGTGATTGATGCCATTATCTTGCTGCGCTTTCAATGTATTGATTAATGAAAAAAGATTGTTTTGATAATACATCAACGGATTTTGAATGGATTCCGCCACTGCTTTATGGGCTGCAAAATGAATGACTGCCTTTGCATCTTTATGGGTTTTAAAAACAGCTTGGGTTGCTTCAGAAGATTTCAAATCGACCTGTTCAAAATGAGGTCTAACGCCTGTAATTTTTTCAATTCGATCTAAAATTTGAACATTGGAATTTGACAAATCATCAAGGATCACCACCTCATAATTGTGGTTAATCAATGTGATGACTGTATGGGACCCAATGTAACCACAACCGCCTGTAACAATAATTTTTTCTTGCATCTGTATATTAAAACTCAAAGATAGTTAACTGGTTTTATATTTTGAAGGAAAATATCAAATCGTGTGGATTTGTAAAAAAAAATGTTTGATAGTGGAGAAACATTTGACTTAATCAGAAACTTATTGATCCGTTTTTTTTAAGTTCTCGATGCTTTCTTGCAAAGATTTATTTTTGGTCTTTAATATTAAGTTTTTTTCAATTTGGTCGTAAAGCATTTCTTTAACCTCTTTTCCGTAATTTGAATGAGGTTCATTTACAATATTTGTGTCCGATAAAAGCATATCGCCTTCATCAAAAAGCAACCATTTCACGTTTAAATCTTTATAATTATCTAAAATAATAGCTAATTTGTCCGTCCCAAAAGACTTTCCAGAGTCTAAAAAGCCATTAGAAAATTTACAAGTCCTACAAAACCAAGTGGGCTTTATATTCTTATAATTAAGATATTGCAATATTTTTTCTTTATGCGTCATTAAATAATTAGATAATTATTTTTATTTTTTAGATATTTATATTATATTTGCAACAGTAATACATCAGTAAAGTAACAGAAAAAAATGAAATAAAAAAATAGAATTTTTCTATGATTAATAAGTCGGACAGAGAATCAATAAAGAGCGTTATCGGACATCCATATGCATCTCTCATTCAAAAGGAATTAATTGATAGTAACGAATTTAATAAAGTTGGTGCGCCCTACTCTAAAGGACATATCACTAATGTAATGAACGGTGAAAAACATAAGATCATTGAAGCGGCTATTTACAGAGTTGTCAAAAAGTGTTTGAAAATTCAAAAAAAAAGAAGATTCCTAATCAATAAAAAAAACGCGGATGTAACTGCAATCTCGAAACTTTAAATTATTCGCAAAAAATTAAATCTATGGTTAACTATTACAAAATTACAACTTTTAGTCCTTATCCGCAAATCAATGAATTTAGGACTCAGGCGTTAAGGTTTTTGAGATTCATAAAACGATAAATTAAGACACATGATAATAATTATTTATATTGTACTACTTATGGGCTACGGCACTTTAATAAGCATCTATTATCAAGATAAAAAGTATAAAACTGCAGCTATATGGGCTTTAATGTTTTTATGTGTTATTTATTTAATGATCGAAACATATATCAAAGGCTACTCTCTGGACTTTATATGAAATCAACACCTTTACAAATTCAAAAATGCAAGCTCATTATTTTGAGCTTGCTTTGTTTTTAAATGACCTAGGTCGGATTAATTATGTTTTAGATAATTGATAGTTTTTTATAAAATAGGTGACATAGTGAGGAATTAGGCTTCCTAAATAGTAAGGTAGATTCATCAGTAAGTATGGGGTTCCGCTGGGTGTTTTTGTTTCTTGTATTGAAAACTCCCCTGCAAACATCCTAATAGCATAGGGATGATTTGTGCGTTCTATAAATTGATGAAGTGATTTTAATGAGCCCGTACTTCCTGATTTAATTTCAATTGGAATTAGCTTTCCATCCATCGCAAAGACCAAATCCACCTCAGATGATGCTTGCTTTTTTTCTCTTACCCAAAAACTAGGTAATTCGGACTTATTACTTTGGATAGAAATGATTTCCTGAGTTACAATATGTGGTACAATAGCACCTTTATAACTTTGGCTTAAATCTTCTAAAACCAACATCTCTGCTCGAATACCTAAAATATGATTAAGTATGCCCGTATCCAAAAATTGCAGTCTAGGTGATTTTTTTAAATCTGGTATTATAGGAAGTTCGGTAGCAGTCGTTGGATAAATAAGTTGAATAACCTTTGCTTGATGTAAATTCCGCATTGCTTCGCCAACCTCTCTTGAGCGATAGTTAGAATTGCCAAAATTTTGGAATTTAATTCGCTCATCAACAGCATATGCCGCTGATGACATAATATGCTTAATCACATTTTTGGCCGTTGTATTCGTTGTATATTTTTCTGAATCACTAATGTAGGAACTCCAAATACTCTCATAAATAGAGGAGAGATCGACGATACTGTTACTTTTGGCAAATTGACTAACTACTTCTGGCATTCCACCTATAATGGTGTATTTATTGAACAAATCGAGTAACGTTTTATGAGCAACGTTATTTATAGGAATATTATTTAGTTGTTCTAGACCTGTACTGTGATCAATTGCTTCTAAATATTCTATAAAATTAAAAGGATATAGATATAAAAACTCAACTCTTCCTACAGGGAAACTTTTAACATTTTTAAGTGCAAATTCGAGTAAAGAACCTGCTGCTATAACATGAAGATCAGGAGCCTCTTCATAAAAATATCGCAAAAGCTGTATTGCTTTTGGCTGTTCTTGTATCTCATCAATGAAAAGTATTGTATTACCGATATCTTTCGAAATGATGTTATTTGAAATAAATAGAGCTTCAATGATTGTATTTACATTATCCGTTTGTTCAAAGTACTGGCTATCTGCTTTTTTCTCTAAGTTAAGGTATAAGCGATTTTTATAAGTTTTTGAAAAGGCATTGATCAAAGTAGTTTTCCCAACTTGTCTTGCACCTCTAACAATTAAAGGTTTTCGATTGGATTTGATTTTCCATTTATGCAATTGTGCTGTAAGATGTCTTTTTAAAATCAAAATATACTATGTTATAAAGTAAGTGCAAATATAATATATTTTGTAACAAAGTAAGGGTTGTTTTTTAGTCTTTTTGTATCAAAGTAAATAGTGATCTTTATTTGAGCGGTCATATATTACACCCATTTTAATCATTTTATTGAGTATCAAGTGTGACCTCGGCAAGAGTATTCCATGATCTTGACAAAGCTCCGTAGTCTAAATAGAAAGCCAAAAATCATAGATTTTTATTTTTGTTTCTGCTTGAAAACTCTAATAAAAAAACAAGCTCTTTATTTTTACTTCTAAGGAACTTAACAAGATTATTCCATGATCTTGACAAAGCTCCGCTTTGAGAATAGTACAAACAAAAAAACACTCAAGCAAGCTTGGTGTTTTTTTTGTTTGTACTATTCATTCGTGACCTCGGCAAGGTTATAATGTACCATTTTTGATATTGACTATCAGTTAGTTATATTCTCATTGGGAATCTGTTGGGACAAACGCTCTTTTTTGAGTAGTTTCTCGATGGCTAAAGAAAGTCCGTCGTCTTCGTTTTCGGTGATCTTAAATGATATTGAATTCTCGTTTTTCATTTCTTTTTTTTCTTTTTACCAAATAACTTAATTACTTTCCTTTTTGTTAGCCAGCCCGAGAGACCAGATATACCATTTTTAGAGAAATCCATATTCATATTTACAATTCCAACTGCTTTAATAAAATGGAGCTTTAAAACACCTTCAGGCAATTCTATAAAAACGTCATCTTTTGGTGGTTTATTAAATCCTTCAATTATTAGGTTATATAAATTTTCAAAAGCATTGTCTATATCGTCAAATTCAAAAGATTTGTATTCCGTTAAATGGGTGTAATTTATATCTCTAAAAGTAAATCTATAAGTGTTATTTGCCTTCTCACAAAAAAATTCTGTAACAGCAAAGTTACCAACTTTGCCAATTCTTGTTGGTTTGGTGACTTCTATTTTTTTAATTTGAGCATAACCAAAACTCATAAAAAGTAAAAGGACGGCTGTAATTGTGTTTCTCATAATAAGTAGGTATTAAATTAGGGGGTTATTTATTCATTTTTAATTAATAATTGTTTTTTTAAGGTTTTCAGTTCCTGTCTTAACTCGGAATTTTCATTATTAAGTATCATGTAATTTTCTACGACATCTAAGTATTTCGCTTTAAAATCGGGCGTATTGGACGACTCATGAACCGCATTTGTGGGGGTTTTCACTTGGCCAGTGATTAACCATTCTAAATTAATGTCTGGAAAATGAGTATATAATTTTACTATTGCGTCAGAATTTATGGGCCTATCTATGGCAGAACCTTTAAAACTTCCGTCTGTCATTTGAATTATTTTATATAATTTCTCATAGCTAATGTTCTTGTCTTTAGCTATTTGACGTATTCTTTTTTTAATATTAGTAAAATTATTTACCATAAATTTGGATACTAGTATATTTATATGCTATATTTGTGTCAGTAATACGTCAGTAAAGTAAAAGAAAAAAACGAAACAAACAAATAGGGTTTTTCCATGATAACAGCCACAGACAAAGAATCGATTAAAAACATCATAGGGTATCGATGCGCTCCTTTGATTCAAGAAGAATTGAATACTTCTAAAGAGTTTAACAAGGGCGGTCAGTCCTACTCAACCAGTCATATTACAAATGTGATGAATGGTGAAAGCCATGATGTAATTGAGGCAGCTATATATAGAGTCGTTGATAAACGATTAGCACTACAACAAAAAAGAGAAAACTTATTGCATAAAAAATCCGCAGCTGGAACTGCGGATGTTTAATTTTTATTAATCAAATTCTTAAACCTATGATTAACAATGTCAAAATTACAAATTTTAAAGCTTACCCACAAATTGCTGGGCTCATGCCTAATGATTCAAACCTTGAATTTATTGGCGTCCGAAAAACAAAGCAAGTCCTTTGGATGCAAAATGGGAATAATCACTACTTCAGTGATTTGCCTTTGTACTATTATACACTTCTAAAAAACGCGTATTTAAAAGACCATACGGCCATTGCTTTTTTGTCCGAAGTGTCTGATAAGTTACGTACACAAGTAGAATTGTACACTTATTATATGTACGGAAGCCTCGACGCAACTCCAGACATCAAAAACGGGAAACTAGCCCCATCCGAAAACTTTAGAGACTCCCGGAACTGTCCTAGCTTGTTATGGGATTCAAAAAATATAAACATCAAAAATCATGTTTTCACACCTCGCCAATTGGTGATCGTTGATTTTATAGCCGATAACCTCCCAGACAAAGCCATTGCGGCCGCGCTTGGGGTGACTACCAAAACACTAGACTTTCATAAGTCTCGACTGTTTAGGGCCCTTGGGGTGACGACTAAAACGGAATTACTCTATTTATCAATTCAGTATAAAATTATAGCATGATGGGCAATTGTATAATGTGTAATAGTAATAATTTAGAGCAAGTTGCAAATCATTGTTCTGATGGATATAACAGCTTTAGTTGTCATGACTGCGGAGCATCGTTTGCAAATTAATATAACCAAAAAGGCTAAAAAAAGTTAACCAATTTGGGGCAGATAGGGAGTTTATAAGCCTTCTCTCTATCATCCCAAATAAAAATAAAAATCATGAACCACCTATTTATATTTATTGTACTTCAAATTATTTGGATTGCGATGCTTGTTTTTTATGCCATTCAGTTTATAAATCATTTTAAAAGAAATGAAAAAAAATGGTTGGTGATCTGGGGTGTACCGGGGATTGCTATCGGGGTTTTTACGTGCTATAATGCATACTGTTTGTATCAAGAAATACTTCAATTATGGTCATAGAAATTAAAAAAACAGGCGACGACACCTACTCCATCAATGGAAAGGAAGTGTACAGAGACAGTAATTCTAATTTAATCACCAGAACGCCCAATGAATTCAAACCTTCTGAAGTGAAAGCTTTTAGCGCGTTTCTGAAAAGTGAAACTAAAAAATAATGAGCATAATCACGTATATAAACAACCGCATCGACGAGCTGAAGCATCAGATGAGTTTGACCGACCAAGACAAGAATATTAGCTCTAAAGACAAAAAAGGGTTAAATGATTATTATAGAACTAAACTAAACCGCTATGTCAACATACAAAAGAAACTTACAAAAACGATTGAAGTTAAGGCGGAAATTCTCAACCCCGATTGAAAACAAAATTGAGAAGCGTTTAAAATTATCCGTCTTTAATACCACTCAAAAAGCGGTGTTTTTACCTAAGATGAACGTCCAAGAATATTATAATACACTAGTAAAATCAAAGAATGAGTTATAGCAACGCATCCATAGACAGAGTTAGAGAATCCGACATCGTAAAAACGATTGCTAATTTTGTGGAATTAAAAAAAGCCGGAAGTAATTATAAATGCAAGTCTCCTTTTGCAACAGAAAAAACAGCTTCGTTTGTGGTATCTCCAGTAAAACAGATTTTTAAATGCTATTCCACTGGCTTTGGTGGTGATGGGATTGCATTTGTCATGCAACATGAATCTGTAGATTTTTTGGATGCGGTGAGAATCATTTCTAAAATTCACAACATTTTTTTGGATGAAGAAGCTGTGACTCCAGAAGTTCAACGACAAAGGGATATTAAAACAGAAATGTACACGCTTACAAAACAAGCAAATCGCAGTTTTGTGAACGCGTTCCGAAAATTGAAACCGTCGCACTGGGCAAAGCAAATGATAGCCGATCGAGGTTTTGACGAGGACAGTCTTATCAATTTTGAAATAGGGTACAGTTGCGACCAAAACAAGCTGACTAAATGGGCGATTGAAAAAGCCACTGTTGGGACGGCCAAAGAATTAGGGTTGATAAAAACAAAAGAATCTTCTACCTACGATTTTTTTAGAAGCCGCCTCATGTTTCCAATCCACAACGAAAAAGGATCCGTTGTTGGTTTTGGCGGCCGTCAGTCGAACGATCCAAAACTTGACTCGAGTTATAAATATTTGAATTCAAAGGAAAATCCAATATATGACAAATCTTCGATTTTATACGGGTTGTACCAAGCAAAGCGAACGATTAACAAGCTCGGTGCGGTCATTCTAACGGAGGGTTATACGGATGTAATTGCCATGCACCAGCACAATTGCGAAAACACGGTAGCATCGTGCGGTACGGCTCTGACAACGAAACATGTGCAGCTTTTAAAAAAATATGCTGAAGAAGTTATTTTATTGCGCGATGGTGACCCAGCAGGCTTACGGACGATGCTCAAAAAAGATGGTGATATTGATTTGTGTCTGTCTTATGGATTGAATGTATCGATCTGCATCCTCCCGGATGGAGAAGATCCAGACAGCTTTGCACGGATTCAGTTAGATATGCATACTTGGATCAACGACAACAAACAGGATGCCGTGTTGTATAAAGCGTCTCAATTTGAAATGATTCGCGATCGGTATCAAGCAGATTTGGACTCAACTACAAAACAGTTTGATTTGTTGATTGAAGAAGAATTGAATGTTAAAATTGATTTAACGGATTTGAAAGGCGATGAACTGAAAGCCGCCAAAGAAACAAACAAAGATGTTTCCAAAAATATTAGACAACTGAAAGCCCAAAAAACACAAGAATTAAGTGAGGTACAAAAAATTGATCCTTACAAAAAAGCGAAGGCGGTGACGGATGTGGCTGAAACCTTATTTTTAATAAAGCATGAGGTAAAACGGACGGAGTATGTGAAGCAAGTTGCAAAATTATTGCAAATTGGAGCCACTACGCTCAAGGCTGAAATTGGAAAGTTTGAAGTAAAATCCACGGAGGTCAAAGAAACTGAAGGCGGCAAGCTTTCGATGCGTGGGGTTCGTTTGCCTGATGGTGCAGATAAAGATGAATATATGGAAGGTCATGGATTTGTAACGGTTGGCAATTCTTACCATTTCCAAAGAACCACAAACACCACCTTTTTTCAAGGGACTACTTTTAAGATGGAACCCCTGTTCCATATACAAGGAGATAAGGAAAACAAACGCCTTTGTGAAATCACTAATTTAAGAGGCAAAAAGAAACTGATTGATTTTGATAGTGATATGCTTGCAAATTTCAATGATTTTAGAAAATACCTTTTTCGTATTGGCGGTTTCATGTTTTTGACTCATAATGGTGTACGAACAGAACATTTTGACAAATTTGTGTATCGATTTGAAGAAGAATTTGAACCGGCACTCGAGCTGCTGACGATGGGATGGAATACCAAAGGTTTTTATGCCTTTGCGAATGGGGTGTTTTGGGAAGGGAAATTCAGATCGGTTAATAAATACGGCATCATGAATTTAGAAGGAATTGATGCGGTTGAAAACGAATATAATCAAAAAATAGATAATTATTATTCTCCGGCATTTTCAGTGATGCATCAAGACAACCAACAGGGCGATGACAAGTACGAGAATGACCGGTATTTTGTTTATAAGGAGTCTGGTATTACGTTAGAGGATTGGCAGAAACAAATGATTCTTGTTTTTAAAGAGAAAGGCATTACTGGTATTCTCTTTAATTTTGGGGCGTTGTTTCGGGATCTCTTTTTGGCGCATTACGATTTTTTCCCTTTGTTGGGTGGTTTTGGTGAAAAGGATTCTGGAAAATCGGGGTTTGGAAAGATCCTGCAAAACTTCTTTTATTATCGGTTGCCAGCTCTGGATTTGACACAAGCCACACACGTTGGGTTGTCTCGGAGGCTCACCCGGACTACGAATGCAGTTAATTTTTGTGACGAATATAAGGATAAGGCGGTACGTCCGGAGGTTGCGGATCTATTGATGGGGGTTTGGAATGGAAACGGACGGGAGAAAGGAAACGGCGTTGGAACGAACCGAAGTTCGATTGACAAAATTAATTCTGCGGTTTATTATGCCGGACAGTTTATGCCAACGTATAATGAAAATGCACTGGCTACTCGAACTATATCGCAGTTGTTTTTGTTGGACAAAGTAAAAGGTTTTACTGCTGAAGAGAAGTCTGAATATAATAAATTATTGAACTGGAGTAATTCTGGGATCAGTAGTTTGGTGGTTAAAATTGTGAAGCATCGATCGTATTTTGAGCAAAGGTTGCCATTGGTCCACGCTGAAACGGAGCGGCATTTAAAAAAGCTTCTAAGCTCAGAAACGTATCAGGAGCGTATGTTCGGAAATGTTTCGATGCTTTATACCACTTATGCTATTTTAAAGGATAAAATAAAATTTCCATTTACGGAAGCTGAAGTTGAAACGCTTTGTGTGAAATTGATTATTGATAATTCTGAATTGATTTCGGATAGTAATGGACTCACTGAATTCTGGAACATTGTGACATATATGTTTGAACACGGAATGATTAATGATAAAAAAGATTTTAAAATTGATACAGATCCGACTTTTAATCTTACTGAAAACAGAAGAAAGGTTGAGTACAAAAACAGCAACGGCGATCAAATTTTGTATTTGCGCTTAAAGACCGTTTATCAAGACTATAACAAAGAAGCAACCAAGCGCGAAGGAATTGATGTGATTGGACAGACCACGCTGCGCAGTTATTTTAAATCGCGCCCTTATTTTATTGGTCTGGTTCCTTCCAAACATTTTGGGGCGGCAGGATCTCAGAGTTGTTATGCTTTCAATTACACTATGATGCGTAAAAATGGACTGGTCACGTTGGAACAAAATACGGACAGAGACCCCGAGGACGAAGATCCCGGGTTGTTTAGTAAAGAATTAACAGACATAAAAGCAGATATATGAATCTCCAACAAAGTCAACGTATGGCGTTTTGTAACGCTTTAGGCATCCGCATTTACCCAGTGCCTTGCGGCGTGTTCTATTTTTTAGTGGTTGAGTTCAATGAGCTTAAAGATTTCTCGTTAGGGGCTTCTAAAATCATTGAAGGTAAAAAAATGTACCACTCTAAAGGCACGGAATGGACTGAAAAAATACACGAAGGATATGCGCATTATTTTGATGCTCAAAAGAAAATTGATGAACAAAAAAACATCTAAAATGAAATATACAGATCAAGAACTCAACGAACAGCTTGAATTCATTAGCAATATACAAGATGAATTAATTCAAGGTTTCAGATATAAACAAAACAGGTCCCTAGATTATTATGCTATTGCTGGATTGAAACGTAAGGGATTTGAGTTTAAGACTCCTTTGGAATTTAGTGATTTTATCAAAGAACGCTGTAAATGCGTTGACTATGCCTCTGTAAAAAAACGGTTTTATTCTGTGGATGGAGTGCCTTTTTTATTGCACAGATATAAAACAGAACTAATTACGGACCCAACGATTACTGGAGACCCTTATACGGTGGTTGCTAATTTTGGGAGTTTTAAGTTTTTATAACGAAAAGCATATAAAAAGTAGCGTGTTAAAGCACGGAAATTAATAAATATAAACAGGCCATCCTCACTTTATTTTTTTGAAGCGTTGGCCATAAAACCAAAAATGATGAATAAAATTGAATTAAAACCGAAGTATGTGGCCGAGAAATTTAACAACCAAAAGGAATTTGACCAATGGTTGGCCAAGACAACTTTTAAAGAACTGATACTTGCAGATTTAGGCCACGATATGCAAAAAATTTGGGTGGCCGAAAGTGGGGAAATATTACATTGTGACTTTCACTCTAGGTTGTATAATGGCAAATTTGTTAATATGGTCGAACTATCTGAATTTTGCCCACTTGAAATTTTAGAAGATGGCCAATGGATTAGAAAGATGGGTTTATTAGTTGACGAAATTAAAAGCGTTGGCCAAGAAAATAAAGTACTGGCCGAAAGTTGATTAAAAAGTAATGGCCAAGCTATTTTTTATATGCAGTGTTGTGAACTGGCCGCCCTTTTCACAACACTTGCGTATAGATTGGCGGCTTGTTTACAACTACCGTATATGCCAACAAAAGTCCGTATTAACGGATCTATGTGTGGGGATAACACAACTTTTATCGACAAAGCTTTTAATTACTTTAAATCAGTCGTATATTACTGGTATAACCTTAAAACATATACTATGAAAACTAAATTAACATTTAGCAACAGAGAATTAGCAGGAGAATACAAAGCCACTTTAATTGATGAAGTAAAAAAGGTGTCAAATAACAACAAAATGAAATTAGAAGAGCAAGTATGTAATGCCGAATTTGCGAAAGAATTGAAAGAATTAGGTGTAAAACAAGAATCAAAGTTTTATTGGGAACACGGTGAAGATGCTCCCGAACCTTATTTAATTACAGATGAAAGCGAACTGCAACTTGAAGATGGCTATAATGTAGAAAACTCCTCTGCTTTTACAGTTGCCGAACTTGGTGTATTGCTATTGGAAAAAGTAGAAAAATATTCTGTTTATGTGTTCCCTGAAAATCTTTGGAATGGTAGAGATGAAAATGGAACGGCAGAAGGAAGTAATGAGGCGAATTTGCGAGCAATAATGTTGATTAGAGCTTTATCGTAGCCTTGCAGTTAACGGTGCGCAGATATGGGTTGATTATTTACGGATTTAAAAAGACTAAACAAATGGAATTTACAAAACAAGAAAAAAGTGCTTTAGAATGGTTATTCATTAAAGGAATGGAGATAACTAACAGCGATAAAAAGTATGAGGTATTTGATAAAATGTACGAAAGATTAGTAAATAATTTGCCTATATCCGGCCAAGTATAAAAATCTGGCCGCCACGACAAACGCTGAAATTATGCACTGGCTTTTCAGCGGCTTGTTTTTATACATTGTTGTAGCCAGTGCCTTAAACGAAAATTTAATTATGAAAACTGGAATTGAATTAATTGCCGAAGAAAGGCAGCGACAAATTGAAAAAGAAGGCTGGACACCCGAACACGATGCACAGCACAATACTGGTGATTTAGCACACGCAGCAGCAGCTTATGCTTCTGCTGAACTTTACAGGAGAACCACATCAGAAGGTTATGACAGCACACCACATATTTGGCCATTTGAAAGAAAGTGGTGGAAACCGACACCTGAAGATCGTATTCGTGAACTTCAAAAAGCTGGTGCGTTGATAGCTGCCGAGATTGATAGACTTAAAGCTCTTTAGGCATTAGCTACAACGCTAAATCTATAATGCGTTTCAATGCATTTATAGATAATGTTAGCAACTGATGAACGGATTAAAAAAAACGAAATATGAAATCAAAAGAAATAGATAAAGGATGGGTAATAGCTTCCATGAACGGAACATTTATATTACCATACACATTTGAAAGAACAAGAACCGCTTCAATTGAAAAGTGGATGAAGCTATGGAATGGTGAAAGATGTTCTTGGCTAAAATTTAAACGAGAAGGTTACAAGTGTATAAAAGCCAAACAAACCACCGAAATTGAGTGAATTTGTGGCTAACTACCGTATATGCGTACTAAAAGGTGTCTTAACGGGTATATATCACGGGATAACACAACTTTTATCGAGTGTTTCAAGGCTTGGAATATAAACAAAAAAGCAAAACACCTATTTTAAAACATGAAAACATTGATCACACTTTTTACAATAGAAATGATAGCTCTAATCATCTTCATAGGAACGAGATGGACAAAAAAAGAGTAAAAACCTTTAAATAATATTCAATAAAACATCTTATTTATTGATAATTCCATAAAAAGCATTAAAATACTAAAGTTTTTTCAAATAAAACTTGTATATATTTAAGTTAACACGTATCTTCGAAGTGTTGCAAGGAAGCAACTACCTTAAATTAAATGTAATAATTATTAAAAAAAATAACCCAAAAACCCAAAAATTATGAAAAATTACAAATTAGTGTGGAGAAACGAAAATTCACAAGAACTAGACTTAAATTATGGTAACGCAAAAATCAAAACAGAATTTGACGACTTAAAAGACGCTTACAATGCTTTTAAAAAACTAGATGTAAATAGTTTTGATTTTAAAGAGGGACATGAGTATGAGCTATGTAAGATTGTTGATGGCGAACATACAGATTGGAGCGATGAAGAGTTGAAATCAATTAATCAACCTCTGAATACTTGGATAACAAAAACTAAAAAAGCATAAATGAAAAACTACAAGCAAGCATCAAAAGTAGGGCAGCAGCTAATCATGTCCTACTTAAAAAAAAGAATGAAGGAAAAAAAAGTAACCATCAGAAAGCTCGTGGTGATCCTAGAAGTAAGCGAGCCTACTTTGATAGGTTATTTCAAAATCAAAACACCAATGCCGCTAGGTGTGTACTTAGAGATATGTGGGGCTTTAGACTTAAGACCTTATCTCATTCCATCGGAAAGTGACAACACCGAAATGAAAAGAATGTTTTTTTAGTTAAATATTTTGATTACTCTATAAGAATCACCCGCTCCGCAAAGTATCCCGACTTAGCGAAGTAACGGAATTGTATATGAAATGTGCGGAAAATAAGCACGAAATTTAATAAAATGAAACAGACCATCATAAAATATTTAATGCGCCAATTAAACCACAACCAAGATTGTGCAGGCAGTAATGTTTGTGGCATAAACAACCCTGAATTAGATACAATAGAAAAGAAGCAATACGCTGAAGATTTAAAGCAGAACATTGCAGAAATTGAAGAACTTATAAAATGCATTAAATATTTACAACCTAAACCTCGCAAAAAAGCAATAACCAAAGCATAGTTTATAACGGTGCGCAGATATGGGTTGATTATTTACGGATTTAAAAAGACTAAACAAATGGAATTTACAAAACAAGAAAAAAGTGCTTTAGAATGGTTATTCATTAAAGGAATGGAGATAACTAACAGCGATAAAAAGTATGAGGTATTTGATAAAATGTACGAAAGATTAGTAAATAATTTGCCTATATCCGATGTTATAAAACCGTTACCGTTGGTTGAAGAAGGCGAGAAATTAGAATACTGTTGTTTAGGTTTTCCAAATGATTGGTACGACATCCCAGTTGGGATTACAAACATGAAACACTTTGACCCCTTAAAAATAAGGAAAAGAAAACCGAATGGTGAAACAGAAACCGTATATGACACTACCAAATAAGGTAATGTTTTATAACGGCTCTGGGCTATGATTTCGTGCCTATACAAAACGAACTATCAAATTAAATACTAACATTAGCAAGGGATGAATTATAGCCCTTGCTAGCAACTTTTAAAATTATGGGTAATTACCTAGATGGCATAGGAAAAGAATTTTGTTTGCATTGTAAAAAGCACCGAACACCAGAAGGTCACGATGGGTGTATTGGCACTTTAAAAAATGTTATGAACGCTTGTTGTGGACACGGAGAAACTAAAGTGGCGTATGTGCAGTTTAATCACGAAAGATATAAAGAACAACCAAACAAAATTAGGATAGATGGCAAAGAAGCACTTGCTTATATCGAAGCAAACAAGATAGTAGTACTAAGCTTAATTAGAAACGAAATGAAACAAAAAGAATATACAGGTGTAAAAACTAGAGATAATAAAAAAATATATGTTGGCGATAAAGTAGATACGGTTCAAGGCTCTGTATTTACCGTAGTAAAATTGGAACATATTAGCGGAATAAAATATGCCTTGCACGATGGTAAACGACCTTATGATTTAGAGCCTTTTATGTCTCCTAATCTCTGGTTGGTAGAAGAAGGTAGTGCTTGTAGTTAACGGATGGTGGTATGGTTAGTTGGGGATTAGATACCGACAACCTACAGATTTAGTAGAAATTTAATAAATATAACAAATGATGAATAACGCAGAAAAACCCCAATTAACTATACCACGTGTTAAGCACTGGCTCTTAACTCGAAAATGGTTATGGAAAAAAGTAGTGTTTGACAATGGAATAGTAGGAGGAAATTATCACAGACACGACCATAAATTATTACCATACTGTCAAGGGATGGGAGATAATGGCAAACACGGGGATGTTAATACAGCAATAAAATGGACAATCGAAGCACTCAATAGAGCTTGTGCTTAACTACCGTATATGTCAACAAAAGTCCGTATTAACGGAGCTATGTGTCGGGATAATACAGCTTTTATCGATCGCTAACAATGAATTAAAAATCCTTTTCAAAACCGCCCTCGGGCGGTTTTTTTAGTTAGAGATCCTATGAACCCATAAACCAGTGGCGCGTGCTGTGGTCCTATTTATATCCCTTCCATCCCATCCATTCAATTCCATCCAAAAACCCAAACCCCCACACCCCCATATTTAAAAAAACTAGTAAAACTAAAAACCATTGGGATTAACCGTTCATTTGTTCATTTGTTCCAAGATTGTATTTATTATTTACTATAACTATTTAATTATTAAGTAGTTAAGTATGTATTTAATCTATTAATTTTATATTAAAAATCTTGGAACAAAATGAACAGCGTTTTTATTGTTCCAAGATTTCTTGGAACATGGATTGTGTCGTTCATTATGTTCCAAGATAAAAATAAAGGCGTTCATAGGTGTAACTGTTTTATTATCAGTATTTTAAGTAGAATCTTGGAACAAATGAACGGTTTGCTTTGAAAATGAGCCCTACTCAAAAAACTGTCCTATTTTATTTTTTTGGAGCGAAGTATGTTTGTAAGAACTTAAAAAAATATACAAAATGGCAACTGAAAAATTAGTAACAGTCAAAAAAAGAGTCTCAAAATTGGTGAAAAAGGTACCGACTCTGGTTTTGGTGGATGTGAAAACCGATGGTACTTTAGCTGCTTCTTTAAAAATTATTGAAACTTTAAAAAAACAAGGCGTTTCTTATTTTGAAGTGCAATATCCTACTACTGGAACAAAAAGGACATTTAAAAAACTCATTTCTGGGAAAAGTTATGAGATAAAAAGTACAGGAATTTAGTAGAATTTCGTATCTTAATAGCTTATAAATCAGATTGTTTATGAGTAAATTAGTAACGCTTCACGTTCCTGTAAAATCGTATTTAAAAAAATATTTGACGGCAAAATATGGGACTGAGCATTGTGTGAGTCGAAAATCTTGGCTTGGTAGGTATTTGGTTAATTTGTTGGACAAACAATACAGAAAATCAAAGGAACACATTCCCGGATTGGATTTTTATTCGCTCGGGATTCCATCTTCCATAGTGAAAGATGTCGGGTTTGATATTAATGGTCTTAAATTAAAGGACCTTGCAGAAATGATTCATAAGGTGTTTTTGAATGATTTATATGGTTATATCGAAGTCTCTGTTGGTAGTGGTTTGAAGTTTTTTAATTCCGACCACGATTCTATCAATAAACAAAATACGGTGCGTGCGATCTCTCAGTTTTTGAGACATTACGACATTCACGA